>NZ_JAJGMW010000024.1 GCF_020782115.1 Leeuwenhoekiella parthenopeia
ATCTATACCAACAATTAAAAACGTATTTTAGTTATTACAATACAAAAAGAAGGCATCAGGGAATAGAAAACGAAATACCGCTGGTAAAGTATTTAAACAAACAACAAAAAGCAGCTTAGTCAATATAACCGGAACTTAATTTAAGCTGAAAACTGCCCTACAAATGGGGGGATGCTCATAAAACCAAGTCATTAATTTCTTTTTGCTTTTTCTCGTTATTTAAAAGTGGCACTTGAATTCCGCTAACGTTCTTATCGTCAATCATATCAACTACTGAACCGTAAGTTTCTCGTTTGATAAGGATTTGGCCATAGTCAGAATTAAAGAAACAAAATAAATAGCCTGCAATATCATTTGACTTTGCTATGACTTTTATAATATTTTGACTTACTGCCCAACCATTCCAATGTTTTGGCACAATTTGAACTTTTCCGATTGTACCTCTGTCTGAAATTAGAACATAATTTTCAAATACTTCTAATTCTTTTTTGATTCTTGCAGCGTGAACGCTTGTTGATAAAAATTTCTCAACTTTTGGATTTAATTGCGTTATATCTCTACCGCCAAGAAATGGCACTCCATTTTCTCGGTCAACGTAGGTTCTCTTGAATACCCCTGCAAGAATTACATCTTTTGAAAGCTCTCCAATGGTGGCTATTTTTTTTGCATTACGCTTAATTTCTTGCTCTACCAACTGAACAATTGGAATATGGTAAGAACCATCTAGACGGAATCTCAAATTACTTAATTTTGTAGTATAATTTTGTAGTATAATTTCGTAGTTCTACTGAATTATCAAAATATTTCGTTTGCAATTCTTCAATTGGTTTAAGTTGAAGTTCTTCGTACAGAATTGATTCCGCTTTATCAATTAACTCATTTGATTCATCCCTTAAATCATAAGATTCAATTACAAGTTCGTGAATCGTTTTTTTTAGGCTTTCAGGTGCATTCGGAATAATTATATTTTGTAAATGCTCAGGTTCAATATGTTTAATTACCGCACCATAATTATTAGATTGAAGTATTAGTTGGCCAGTTTCAGTTTGAAAATATGAATAGATATAGCCCGTATCATATTTACCCTTGCCTGTAAGTCTTAGAAGATCATGACTAAAAATCTGATTATGTAACTTATTCCCAGCAATACCAATCTTCCCAATAGTACCGGAAACAGTCATCAAAAGCATTCCTTTTTTTATTTTTAAGCTTTCTAGATTTGTTTCAGTTTTAGCTGATATATATTTTGAAGGTTTAGGATATACATCAGTAATGGAGGAGGGTTGATAGAAGGGAATTTCTTTACGGTCAACATAAATTCTTTTAAATCGCGGTCGATGATAAGCAGTTTCAACAAGACCATTTTTAGACCAAAGATTTATGACTCCGTATTTATTTTTACTAATTCTTTCCTTAGCTACCTTCGCCCCAAGATTAAAGGCATTAGCCTCTAAACGCAATTTATTGTTCAAAATATCTGATAGGGAAACAGAGGTGTAGTTGAGTTCGTTTGGTAAATAGGTATAGTCTATTTCATTTTCAACTTCTTGAAACTTATATGCTAAATTATTTTTATCTACCACGCTATACCTTGATTAATTTTCCACTTAGAAAAAATCTCTGCCACGTGAATAGTCTGGTCATTCACAATCTTTTCTTGCGTCACTTCTTTCCGAGCAATTAAATTACCATTGGCATCCTTTTCTCTTACTAGCTCCTCAACCTCAATCATTATGATATTACCTTTTTCATCTCGCTTAAAAATTTTGCCACCTCTCTTATCGTGACCGATATGGTCTATCATAGTCATGAATATGTCGTAATCAATAATTTCCCTTGACTTTTCTTCGTCAGTAATTTCTTCCTTTGTTTTCTTTTGCAAAAATAGAATTGAGCATTGAGTACCGTTTCTTGGCTGGAATGCGTCTGCATGTAAATCAATACTTGCAATTATTTTAGTGTTTTTTATTAACCAGTAACGTATGTATTCAAGTCCTGGTGCCCCTAAAATTGAATCAGGTAAAACAATCGCAGTACGGCCTCCTTCTCTTAAAAGCTGAATAATACGCTCAATAAATAATTGCTCAGGTGGAACACTTGATTGAAGCCGGTCTGTTTTATACCAATTTCCGTTTTTGTCTTTGTTCCATATATAAGCAATTTCAAACTGTTCAAGAATTTGCTGGTCTTTAATTGGGATTTTAGACCCAAATGGGGGATTGGTCAATATAATATCAAAATGAGCTAAACTTTTATGATTACGAATTTCACTTGCCGAAATACCTAAGGCTTTAGCCAGTTTCTTCTTTGTTTCTTCCTCCCATTCTTGTGGTGGCAAAAGTGAATTAAGCTGGAGAATATTTCCACTTCCATCATTATTCATTACCATATTCATTTTAGTAGCTTTTACCAAGTCTGGATTTATATCGAAGCCAAAATAATTTTCAGCAGCGATTTCAGATATTTTGTCGTTAAATGCCTTTCTTACATCAGCATTCCAGCCTTCCTCCTCTCCATATTGGCCTTCCATCCTTTCCAAAAGGGAATCAATTACAGATGTCATTGCAGTTACTACAAACCCACCAGTACCACAACTACTATCCAAAACCCGTTCTGTCTCCTTAGGATTAATCATGGCGACTGCCATTTTCATTACATTTCTAGGTGTGAAAAATTCCCCTCTGTCACCTCTCAAATTAGCCCCTACAATTTCCTCGTAGGCTTTCCCTTTTATATCAATATTAGTTGTTAAGAGTGCATATTTCTGAAGTTCAGCTACCAGATAAGTAACCGTTCTAGGCGCAAGTTTTATTTCATCATTTTTATCAAAAATTTGTCCGTGGCGTTTTTTTACTTCTTCAAATATTTTGGAAATACGTTTATAAACGCTTGCTTGCCCGTCTTTATAATTACGCTCTTTTGAAGTCGTGAAAAATTCTATGGGTTCCAGTAAATTTCTTTCGTCATGGATTTTACAGAAGATTATTTTTAAAAACTCAAAAAACGCTGGTTGCTTCTGCAATCCTTCATTCACATAAATAATATTATGACAAGTTTTAAAAGTAAATAACAAGTTATCTTCATATGCCTTAATTAAGGTATTTCTGTTCGGTCTTTCGTGTTCATCAGTGGTGCCGTCAGCTGAAGGTATGTCATTGAATTCTTCATAAACATATTTACCCTGTTCATTTCTAACCCTACGCCATACCTCTTTATGCATACCGTTTGTCCACATACCCCATTCACAATTCCCGCAAGCCGCCATATACGACTTCATCTGCTCAACCCCGTTATTTCTATCTGAAGGCTTAACAGATTCCTTTTTACATTCGATTACTAACCAAATGTTATCTTGGTCTTTCATGTCCTCATCTGAAGACCCTTCAGGAAAAATGACGATATCAGCTCTTTTTTTTCCTGAACCCATCTGAACTCCATACTCAATTTTGATTTGCTCCTTTGAGTATTTATGTTCATTAATCAATCTTTTTTCAACGGTCTGCCTAACATATTCTTCAGGCGTGTCGACTCGAATAGTGCCATCGATATAATCACGAAGTTTTCCTTCTGGAATTGAAATAATAACCTTGGCTTCTATCATAGAATATTTGATTAACTTTTGATGAACTGAATTTATCTTATTTATTGCTGAAATGCAATAAATAAATAATTAGTGACACAAGCAGTGACACATATAAAAATTAAAAAACCGTAATTAACTGAACTACAATTAATTACGGTTTTAAATGGTGACCCCGGAGGGATTCAAACCCCCAACCCTCAGAGCCGAAATCTGATGCGCTATTCAGTTGCGCCACGGAGCCCTTTTCAGTTTTAAATTCAGGACTGATACCTGTTTCTGTTTTGGTCAGACAAAAATCTAACCCAATTTCTTTTTCACGATACCCGAAATGGTCTTACCATCTGCACGACCGGCAAGTTCCTGTGAAGCCAGTCCCATCACTTTACCCATATCCTGCATACCCGAAGCGCCTGTTTTCTCAATAATTGAAGCTACTACCTTTTCAATTTCTTCCTCGCTCATTTGCTCGGGTAAAAATTGCTCAATTACCTCAGCCTGTGCAAGCTCTTCCTGAGCCATTTCATCACGCCCCTGCTCCTGATAAATCGCAGCACTATCCTTGCGTTGCTTCACCAGTTTCTGAAGCATTTTAACCTCTTCTTCCTGAGTTAATTCTCCCGAAGCACCACTCTCTGTTTGAGCAGTTAAAATAGCAGACTTGATTGCACGAAGTGAAGCCAAAGCATTTTGATCTTTAGCCTTCATCGCTGCTTTCATAGCCGTCATTACTTCGGTCTGTAAACTCATCCTGCATTCATTTTTCGGATTGCGAATATACTTATTTTTGACGGTTCCCCCATTTTTTATTCAAAAAATAAGCCCAAACTATCTTGAACCAAACCGGGGGAAGTGATATCCCCTGGCAATACATATAAAAGCCGGTAACTTACGCTACCGGCCCTTTCACATCGGTTTTTACTAACTAATCGACATTATCGTGTAAGAATGAATTGTTTTTACGCAACTGCATCTCTTCATTTTCATCTGTACTGACTGAAGTTCTGGATAACGAGCTCTTAGCTGATGGATTTTCGTCAAGACTAACACCCATACGCTTGTAAGCGGGCTGCTTTTCAATCTCATCAATGCGAGACTGATTGTTTCTGAATTTGTAATTAAACTCCTTCATCATACGTCTGCGTTCAGCCGCACGCTCGGTTAGCAATTGAGATATTGGTGTATTGGTAGGATCTTCATCGCCTTCAGGTACATTCTCTTCAGGCTTTATCTTTGACTCAACACGTTTTACTTCAATAGCTTCTTCTCGTGTAATTTTAGGTTCGGCAGGTTTAGCCTGTACGGGTTTTGCATTATTTAAATGCTCCTCAATCTCCATATAATCATCCAGACTGTAACGCTTTTCTCCGTGCTCATTCACTTCGGTAACCGAAACAATCTCAATAGGACTGTTTACTTCTATTTCACTGATGTCATCGTCAAGTGTATAAACGATTTCCTTTGGCTTTTCGGTAACCTGTGGTTTTTTAGGTTCCTCTTCATTTAAAGGAAGGTCAAAAGAAAGCGTAAACTGCTCTTCATCTTTCAATTTTGAAACCGGATTTTGCTTTGGTTTAGGCTCTTCGACGCTGACAATTTTGAAATTAAAATCATCGTCTTCCTCTTCTTCAAAGATTTCGTTTTGAGCCGTATAGTCAATAACCTCCTCGTAAACTACCTGTATATCACGAATCAAATCTGTTGTAGGGATCAGATCCATAGCCTTCTTAGGAGCCTCATTTTGGGTTTTGTTTACCATCAAATCCATAGGATCATCGGTATCATCAAGTGTATGTACTATAGGCTTTTTAACTTCCTTTTTAGGCTCTTCTAAAGCATCCTGACTTTTGGCAGAAGCTGAAAAATCAAGTGTTCTGCCGGTACTCTTTGGGGAAAGATCGTGCTGGGCACGCTGCTCATCCTCAAGGGTATGAATAATTTTCTTCGTTTCGGTATTTACGATTTCGTTTTGCTGTTCTACGTTAAACCCCGTTGCGATAATCGTTACCGAAATCGCATCTCCCAGGCTTTCTTCTTCACCCACACCCATAATGATGTTTGCACTGTGACCGGCCTCATCCTGAATGTGATCATTGATTTCCCCAATTTCATCAATGGTAATTTCTTCGGTACCCGAAACGATAAGCAACAACACGTTTTTAGCACCGGTGATTTTATTATCGTTTAATAACGGGGAGTCAAGTGCTTTTCTAATGGCGTCCTGAGCACGACTACCACCACTTGCACTGGCACTACCCATAATGGCAGTCCCGCTGTTACTTAATACGGTTTTTGCATCACGAAGGTCAATGTTTTGGGTATAGTGATGCGTAATAACTTCTGCAATACCTCTGGAAGCTGTAGCAAGAACTTCATCAGCCTTGCTAAAACCGGCTTTAAAGCCCAGATTACCGTAAACCTCGCGCAGCTTGTTGTTGTTAATTACAATAAGCGAATCTACGTGAGAACGTAAACGCTCTACTCCAAGCTGAGCCTGCTCGTTTCGCATTTTACCTTCAAACTGAAACGGAATGGTGACAATACCCACGGTAAGCACATCCATCTCTTTGGCCATTTTTGCAATTACCGGAGCCGCACCTGTACCGGTACCCCCACCCATACCGGCAGTGATAAATACCATTTTGGTGTTAGTTCCAAGCATTTGCTTTACTTCCTCAAGGCTTTCAATAGCGGCCTGCTCACCTACTTCAGGATTGGCACCAGCGCCAAGACCTTCTGTGAGGCTCACGCCAAGTTGTATGCGTATGGGCACCGGACTATTTTCAAGAGCCTGTGCATCTGTATTGCAGACCACAAAGTCAACTCCTTTAATACCCTGACTAAACATATGGTTAATAGCATTGCTACCGCCTCCGCCTACGCCAATTACCTTGATCACGTTGCTTTGATTTTTGGGTAAATCAAACGAAATGTTTTCAAAATCTGTGTTGCTCATAATATATTCGTTTTACCGGTTTCTGTTGTTTTCTTTTTCATTGCTAAAGCAAACGGGTATGCAAGCTTTAGTTGGTTGTTGTCAATTTTTTATTCTGCGTTATCTAAAAAGTCTTTAAACTTTTCGGCCCAGCTATCAAAAATGCTTTTGCGCACCTTTTTCTCCCTGGGCTCCTGAAGTTGGGGCTCTTCAATATCTTCTTCATTTTGCGGCTGCGGCTGTACCGGCTCTTCCTCTACGACTGCCGTATCCTGTTGTTGTACCACCACATCCTTGCGGTGCTCCAGACTGTTCATCACCAGACCTACAGCTGTTGCGTATAAGGGGCTGGTCGTCTCTGCATCACTATCGCCGGCGAGGTGCTCGTTGGGATAACCTATGCGGGTGTCCATACCGGTGATGTATTCTACCAGTTGCTTCAGGTGTTTGAGTTGTGAGCCGCCACCGGTAAGCACGATACCTGCAATAAGTTTTTTCTTTTGCTCCTCGTGTCCGTAATTTTTTATTTCGAGATACACCTGCTCAATGATCTCCACCACGCGCGCGTGAATGATTTTTGAAAGGTTTTTAAGCGTAATCTCTTTAGGTTCCCTTCCGCGTAAACCGGGGATGGAAACAATCTCATTATCTTTATTTTCTCCCGGCCAGGCAGAGCCAAATTTGATCTTCAATAATTCAGCCTGCTTTTCAATAATGCTGCAACCTTCTTTTATATCTTCGGTGATCACGTTACCGCCAAAAGGAATAACCGCAGTATGCCGAATGATTCCATCTTTAAAAATGGCGAGATCTGTTGTACCACCACCTATATCTATGAGGGCAACACCGGCTTCTTTTTCTTCCTGACTCAACACCGCGTTAGCCGAAGCTAATGGCTCCAGGGTAATTTTATCGAGGTTAAGCCCGGCACTCTTTACACAGCGCCCAATATTGCGGATGCTGCTTACCTGACCTACCACAACGTGGAAATTAGCCTCCAGTCTGCCACCGTACATCCCTATAGGCTGGGTGATCTCGGCCTGGCCGTCCACTTTATACTCCTGAGGAAGCACATGTATAATCTCTTCCCCCGGAAGCATCACCAGCTTATGTACCTGATTGCACAGGGTATCAATATCTCTGGGCCCTATTACTTCATCTGCATCAGGGCGGGTAATGTAATCGCTATGCTGCAGGCTACGTATGTGCTGACCTGCGATACCCACCACTACATCTTCAATCTTCATCCCGGAAACACTTTCTGCTTCCTGTACCGCCTGCTGTATAGACTGTATGGTCTGGGTAATGTTATTTACCACACCACGGTGAACACCAAGACTCTTAGACTTACCAATGCCCAGAATTTCCAGCTTATGATAATCATTATAACGACCTATCATCGCCACAATCTTAGTGGTACCAATATCGAGTCCTACTGCTATGTCTTTCTGCTCCATAACTTATTTTTTTGTCCCTATAACCTGACCTCTGTAACGCAGATCTACGGTTTTATACTTCTCGAGACTGTTATCTTTGATGGCTTTCTGGTAAAAAGCCTTATAATTGGCAAACTTAGACTGCAAGCCGCTAACCTTTCCCAAATTGATCTTATAGTCTAGCACGCGAGGTGTTAAAATATAGTCTCCACGGGCATCTCTGGTAATCCCAACTACCTGCTTGTTGAGCAGTGCGTCGTTATGCAAAAAGCTTAATAACGGATACACTTCTTCAATCTGTTTGCGATCCAGACCAGAAATGAGCGGTACGCGGGCAGCATAATTAGAAGACAAAGGCATCGCTGCCCCGGTTTCATCTATGTAATACGGTTCCTGAGCCTGCACACGCGCAAGGGGCTTTCGCTGTTTTACAGTAGCTCCTACCACACCATCAAGGGTGAGGTAAACATCTGCATCAGAAATCATTGCGTGCGCGTCGAGTTTCTGCTCTAAGTTTCTCAAATCTAGAATTTCTTTAGCCTGTCCCTCAAGGGGTTTCTCATTTTGTATCAACAATTTATCAACCGTTTCTTCGGTGATAAACAGGTTTGCTCCCGTTTCAAAATGCACCTCTACACGCTCCACCTTACGCGCGGCATTTCGCTTGTGCGAAAAAGCCACCAGAAACAGTGTTACAAACACCAAAACACCCATCCTTATGTAAAACCAATTGATCTTCATAAGCTTAGACTTTTAGTAAGTTTTAAAATTTCTTCACCTATATCACCGGCACCCATCATCACTTTTACCGAAGCCTTTGAAGCTTCCAGTTTTTCCCGAAGCTCCTGTTTTGCAACCAACTCCTTACGCGGAGTGGTAATCAAATCCAGTAATTTTTGAGAATTCACCCCATCAATAGGTTCTTCCCGTGCCGGATAAATATCGAGTAACAAGAGCTCGTCAAACTGCGACAAACTGGCTGCGAAATCTTCCATAAAATCGCGGGTTCGGCTGTACAGATGCGGCTGAAAAACAGCGAGCACCCGTTTGTCTGGATACATCTCGCGTACCGCGCTGTGCACGGCATCTATTTCTGTAGGATGGTGCGCATAGTCGTCTATGAGCACTTCGGTCTCTGTTTTAATTCTATAGGTAAATCTGCGGTTAACCCCTTTAAAGGCGAATAGTGCTTTGGCGAGCTTGTCGGCAGGGCAGCCGTATCGTAAAGCCATCGCCAAAGCGGTTATCGCATTAGACAAATTATGTCTACCAGGCAGGTTAAGCACTAAGTCTTCAATAAGGCCAGCGGGATGTTTTAAATCAAACTGGTAAGCCCCGTTTTCTATTCTAATTTTTAAAGCGGTATAAGCTGAATCATCTTCAACACCTACCGTTATTCCGTCTAATGGGAGTCCGTTTTTGACAAACAACACGCCGTCTTCTTTCACCTGCGCGGCAAAATCGCGGAAACTTTGCTGTAAGCTTTCAGCATCCCCGTAAATATCCAGATGATCTGCATCCATCGAGGTGATGGCTGCGATATTGGGATACAACTGCATAAACGAGCGGTCAAACTCATCAGCCTCGACCACCACGATATCTTCACCCTGCTGAATGAGGTTGCTCTGGTAATTTTCGGCTATGCCTCCTAAAAATGCAGTAACCGGCAAATCACAGGCAGCCATAAGATGCCCCAGCATCGCACTGGTTGTGGTTTTACCGTGAGTCCCTGCGACAGCCAGACAAAACTTTTCGCGGGTTAAAAAGCCTAATACCGCTGCGCGTTTCTGAATATCAAATCCTTGTTGTACAAAATACTTATAGCCTTTATGCGCTTTAGGAACCGCAGGCGTATAAACCACCAGCGTGGTTTCTTTATCTTTAAATGCCGAAGGAATTGCTTCCTCTGAATCTTCAAACGAAATGGCAATACCCAATGCTTCCAAAGCATCTGTAATGCCCGAAGGGGTCTTGTCATACCCCGCAACAGCTTTACCGGCCGCCTTAAAATAGCGTGCCAGCGCACTCATCCCAATTCCGCCAATGCCGATGAAATAAAAGTGTGATATGTTATCGAGGTTCTTCAATTCGTTCTCTATTCCAGGTCTTGTTTACTCAGTTTCAGCAGGCTTTCTACTTCACGTACAATACGCTGTGTTGCCAGTGGCAAAGCCAACTTTTTAATATTTGCACCCAATTCATTTTGACGGTTTTGGTCGTCAATCAGTTTTTTAAACTCCGGTTCAAAATGCGTTTCGAGTTCACCTTCCCTGAGCAATACCGCTGCATTTTTGGCAACTATGGCTTCTGCATTTTTAGTCTGATGATCTTCGGCCACATTGGGTGACGGGATAAAAATCACCGGCTTACCTACCAGCGCCAATTCAGAAACCGAACCCGCGCCAGCCCTGCTGATGATTACATCTGCCGCCGCATAGGCCAGATTCATCGTATCTATAAACGCCAGCACCTGAACGTGCTCTTTAGCATTATGCACCTTATATTCCTCATAATACAACTGCCCGCATTGCCAGATTACCTGCAAGTCCTGATCGAGAATAAATTGCAATTCACGATCGATTAAGCGATTTATAGCTCTTGCGCCCAGACTTCCACCCAGAATAAGCAAGGTTTTTTTATTGGGATCCAGATTGAATTTTGCAAGTCCTGCCTCGCGATTTTCTTCGGTTTTTAGCAAATCGAGACGTACCGGATTGCCGGTCTTTACGATTTTCTCTTCCGGAAAAAACTGCTGCATGCCATCATAGGCCACGCAGATTTTCTGCACTTTTTTAGACAAAAGTTTATTCGTAATCCCTGCAAAACTATTCTGCTCCTGAATCAGGGCCGGCACGTGATAACGGGTCGCCATTTCCAGCAAAGGTCCGCTGGCAAAACCGCCAGTACCTATCACCACATCAGGCTTAAATTTTTTAATGATACGCGCCGATTTAAACAGGCTGCTGATCAACTTAAACGGAAACATCAGATTTGACCAGGTAAGCTTCCGCTGAATTCCTGCAATCCACAAACCTTTGATTTTATAACCGGCCTGAGGTACTTTTTGCATCTCCATACGATCCTGCGAACCCACAAAAAGGAATTCCGCCTGCGGATACTTTGCTTTTAAAGCATCTGCAATCGCAATCGCCGGGTAAATATGTCCCCCGGTTCCGCCGCCAGATAATATGAATTTATGAGTCTTCAATTCGTTGTTTTGGGTTTTCGGTTTTCGGTTTTCGGTTTTCGGTTTTCGGTTTTCGGTTTTCGGTTTTCGGTTTTCGGTTTTCTTAAGCTGTGAAAAAAAGTTGAATCGTGGATTTGTTGAATCGTTGAATCGTTTTATTTCTTTTACTTCTCACTTCTCTGTTCTCTGTTCTCTGTTCTCTGTTCTCTGTTCTCTAAATAAGATATTTCGTATTTCGTATTTCGTATTTCGTATTTCGTATTTCGTATTTCTAAATCGTTTCGCTCAAAATATCAAGCGGATTCATTTCTTCTTCCTCTTTTATTCTGGCTTCTTCACGTTTCACACTGATACTCAACACCACACCGATCGCCAGACAGGTCATCCAGATCGAGGTTCCTCCACTACTTACGAGCGGCAGGGTTTGTCCCGTCACCGGAAACAATTCTACCGCCACCGCCATATTGATCAGCGCCTGAAAAACAATTGGCAGACCTACGCCAATTGCAGCCAGTTTGCCAAAAACCGTCGTGGCTTTGTTGGCTATCACCAGAATGCGAAACAGCAATAACAAATACATCAACAGAAGCGTAAGTCCACCAATAAGACCAAATTCTTCCACCACAATCGCATAGATAAAATCTGATGAGGACTGAGGCAAAAAGTTTTTCTGCACGCTCTTACCAGGCCCAACGCCAACGAGTCCACCTGTGGCTATGGCAATTTTTGCACGTTCGATCTGATAATCGCCTTCCCCGTCTTCTTCCCCGGTGAAATTTTCAATACGACTCATCCAGGTATCTACCCGGTTGGGAAATACCCCTGGAAATGCCTTCGCACTGAGGATAAATAACGTAAGTGTGAGCAGCCCTGCTGCCACGATGATTCCAATATACTTTAAGGGATACCCCCCCATAAACACCAGAGTCAGTACCATTACGAAAATGATCGCGGCTGTTGAAAAGTTGGCCGGTAAAATCAGGCCTAAAACCACAGCAACCGGCACCCAAAGCGGTAAAATGCTTTCTTTAAACGTGATGGTTTTGTCCTTAATACGCGACAGGTAACGGGCAATATAAATCATCAGCACCACCGAAGCCAAAGTAGAAGTCTGAAACGTAATGCCTACAAACGGGATCTTAATCCATCTACTGGCATTGGCCCCGTCAATAGTTGTACCCTGAACCAGAGTGATCAACAACAACACCAAAACAATGGGAATACCAATTATAGAAAGACCTTTGAAATAATTAGAAGGCACTTTATGCACCCCATAAATAATGGCAAAGCCCAATACCAAATGCATAAAATGCTTAACCAAAAACGGAAAAGTATCACCATTCCCGTAAAGGTAAGCCAGGTTACTGCTCGCACTAAACACCGGTAAAAAGGAAAACAAAGCCAAAAAGGCGGTTATCGCCCAGATCGCCCGATCTCCTTTTAGGGTTGAAAATATGTTTTTAGTACTGCTCACGGTTTGGTTTTCGGTTTTCGGTTTTCGGTTTTCGGTTTTCGGTTTTCTTAAGCTGTGAAAAAAAGTTGAATCGTGGATTTGTTGAATCGTTGAATCGTTTTATTTCCTTTACTTCTCACTTCTCTGTTCTCTGTTCTCTGTTCTCTGTTCTCTAAGCAAGATATTTCGTATTTCGTATTTTAAAGATTCCTAACGGCATCTTTAAACTGACGGCCGCGGTCTTCGTAGTTTTCAAAAAGGTCGAAACTTGCACAGGCAGGTGATAACAATACAGCATCTCCTTTTTCGCTGAGCTTATACGCGATTTTTACCGCTTCAGACATAAACTGGGTTTCCACAATAGTTTCAACCATATTTCCAAAAGCCTGCAACAGCTTACTGTTATCCTTCCCAAGGCAAATGATCGCCTTTACTTTTTCATTAACTAACGGAAACAAATCTTTGTAATCATTGCCTTTATCAACACCTCCTACAATCCATACTGTAGGGGAACTCATACTATCCAAAGCATAAAAAGTAGCATTGACGTTAGTGGCTTTAGAATCGTTGATGTACGATACATGATTTATTTTAAGCACGTGCTCCAGGCGGTGTTCTGCACCCTGAAATCCTTCTAAAGACTCCCGGATGGTCGCTTTACGTATGCTTAAAAGTTTTGCCGCAGTAGCTGCTGCCATTACGTTTTTGGTGTTGTGCTGGCCTTTGATCGCCATTGATTTTGTTGACATCGTCATGCTTGTATCGTCAGTTATAATTGTTATTTCGTCCTGAGCATAAAATGCTCCCTGTTTTACTGTTGTTGAAATTGAAAAAGGCATCAACCTGGCCTTTACCGGATGCTGCTCGAGCCAATCTGTGACTACCGGATCGTCTGCATCGTAAATGAGGTAATCGTTCTCCGTTTGATTTTCCGCTATGCGGAATTTTGAGCGGATGTAATTCTCAAACTTATATTCATATCTATCCAAATGATCTGGAGTGATGTTGGTCAGAATCGCGATATGCGGCGCAAAATCTACAATCCCGTCCAGCTGAAAACTACTGATCTCCAAAGCGTAATAATCCTGATCATCAAACGCTACCCAGCGTGCAAAGCTGTCTCCAATGTTGCCCGCCGCGACACTTTTAAACCCGGCCTGTTTGAGAATCTGAGCCATCATCAGGGTCGTGGTAGTTTTACCATTGCTTCCGGTGATGCCTATTAATGTGGCATTGGTATATCTGGAGGCGAACTCAATCTCTGATATAACCGGTATTCCTGCTGCAACCAACTTCTGAACTAGTGGTGCTTTATCGGGAATTCCCGGACTCTTCATCACCAGGTCTGCGTTCAGGATTTTGGCTTCGGTATGACCGCCATCTTCCCATTCAATCTCATAATTTTTAAGAACGTCCCGGTATTTGGTTTTGATCGTTCCGAAATCGGAAACAAAAACCGCATACCCCTGCTTTTTACCCAAAATCGCGGTTCCCACTCCGCTTTCTCCACCACCCAGTATTACTAGTCTCATAAGAAATACGAAGTTTGAAGTATGAGGTAAGAAGTGAATGGTAAGAGGTTTTGAAGCTCTTTACACCCACATCCATCTTTAAATATTTTATTACCCCCTTTAACCATTAACTTTTAATTTTAAACATCAGCGCACTTTAAGCGTTACAATAGTGATAATCGCCAGTAAAATGCCGATAATCCAAAACCGGGTCACGATTTTACTTTCGTGAATTCCCTTTTTCTGGTAATGATGGTGTAGCGGTGACATCAGGAAGATTCGCCGCCCTTCACCCGTTTTGCTTTTGGTATATTTAAACCAACTTACCTGCAGCATCACAGACAGGGTTTCCATAAAAAAGATTCCACATAAAATGGGAATGAGTAATTCTTTCCGAATGGCAATCGCGATTACCGCGATGATTCCACCAATAGTCAAACTACCGGTATCACCCATAAAGACCTGTGCGGGATAGGTATTGTACCACAGAAACCCAATTAGCGCTCCCACAAAAGCAGTGATAAATATTACCATCTCGCCCGAATTAGGGATATACATCACATCGAGGTAATCACTGAAAATGATGTTACCCGAAACCCAGGCAAATATGCCCAGTGTTAATACGATTATTGCCGAGGAACCTGCCGCAAGACCGTCAATCCCATCCGTTAGATTAGCCCCGTTTGATACCGCGGTTACGATAAAAATCACAATGGGTATAAAGAGCAACCACGCATATTTCACATAATCATCACCCAACCAGCTTACCAAAATGCTGTAGTCGATCTCGTTATCTTTCACAAACGGAATGGTGGTCGTTAAGGCCTTTTCTTCCTGTGCTATCTCGCGTTCCTGTGTTTCAACGGCTTCAGTAAGGGTATCTGATCCCGTATTTTCTTCCTTAACGGTTATCCCGGGATGGAAAAACATCGTTGCCCCCACAATGATCCCCAGTCCTACCTGACCGAAAATCTTAAATTTTCCCTGTAAACCCTCTTTATTCTTTTTTCTGATTTTCAGGAAATCATCCATAAAACCTATAGCTCCCATCCACAGCGTCGTGATGATAAGCAGGATGACATATATATTTTCAAGTTTTGCCAACAGAAAAACCGGAACCAAAGTCGCCAGAATAATAATCACTCCACCCATTGTAGGTGTACCAGCCTTCTCCACCTGACCTTCAAGACCCAGATCACGAATCGACTCACCCAGCTGTTTTTTCTGTAAATACAAAATGATACGCTTACCCCAAATGGTCGAAATCGCCAGAGACATAATGATCGCGACAGCTGCCCTGAAGGTGATAAAGCCAAAAAGACTCGCTCCCGGAAAGTTATATGCGCGCTCTAAATATTCAAATAGGTAATACAGCATCTGGTTTTTATTGGTTACGTTTTGGTTTTAGGTTATTTATTCAGTTGGGTTAACAATTCACTTACTATCTTAAAATCATCAAAGTCTGTACGCACCCCATTAATTTCCTGATAGGTTTCGTGCCCTTTTCCGGCAATCAGGATGATGTCGTTTTCTTCGGCCATCTGGCAGGCAGTTTTGATCGCCTGTTTCCGTGAGGTGATAGACAGGGTTTTCTTATAATCAACCGGTTCTACTCCTTTTTCGATCTCTTCAATAATCGCTTCGGGATTTTCGGTACGCGGGTTATCGCTGGTGAAAATGACCTGAGTACTTAAAGCTGCTGCAATTCTGCCCATTTTAGGACGCTTGGTGCGATCCCGATCTCCGCCACAGCCAACCACCGTAATGAGCTTTTCATTTTTGGTGCGGATATCATTGATCGTCTCGAGTACATTTTTAAGTGCATCGGGCGTATGCGCATAATCAACTATAGCCGTGATTTTTTTGGGCGAAATCAAATACTGAAAGCGTCCGCTTACGCTAGTAAGCTCAGACAAATACTGAAGCGCCTCAAGCTGGGTTAAGCCAAGTAACTCTGCCGCAGCATAAATTGCCAAAACATTATACGCGTTAAATGAGCCTATCAATTTTACCCAAACTTCCTGATCATTGATTTTAAGCAACAAGCCGCTAAGCTGATTTTCTAAAATCTGTGCGCGGTAATCTGCAAAGGACTTCAGCGCATAAGTGACTTTTTTAGCTTTGGTGTTTTGCAACATCACCTGCCCGTTGCGATCGTCTAGGTTTGAGAGGGCAAAGGCAGACTTTGGCAGGTTGTCAAAAAAAGATTTTTTCACGTCGCGATACTCGGCGAAACTTGCGTGATAATCCAGATGATCGTGCGTGAGATTGCTAAAAATTCCACCGGCGAACTGCAAACCTTCAGAGCGCTTCTGGTGAATGCCGTGAGAGCTTACTTCCATAAAGCAATACTCCACACCGGCTTCGTTCATCTCGGCCAGATACTTATTTATCGTAAGGGAGTCTGGCGTGGTATGCGTTGCAGGATACTCGTGTTCGGCTACCAAAACTTTCACGGTTGAAAGCAAACCGGTTTTAAAACCAGCTTTGGTAAACAATTGATAAAGCAGCGTTGCAATCGTGGTTTTACCGTTAGTCCCGGTTATACCTACAAGTTTTAAATTAGCCGAAGGATTCCCGTAGTAGTTGGAAGCCATAATAGCCAATGCCTGAGCCGTATCTGAAGTTTGTACATAGGTCACCCCATTTACAAAATCATCCGGAAGCTCTTCGCAAATAACCGCAATCGCACCCTGATCAACTGCCTTTTTGATAAAGGCATGACCATCGCTTTGGGTTCCGCGAAGCGCTACAAACACATCATTAAGCCCCACTTTACGGGAGTCAAAATGAATTGCATTTACAGGCACCCCGGGATTACCGGTTACCGACTCTAAGGTTACTTTAAATAATATGTCTTTTAATACGATCACGACAGTTCGAGAACTACTTTTTGATTCTTAGCTATTTTTTTTCCAGCCTGCAGGGATTGGTTTTTAACCTTACCAATTCCGTTAAACTCCACTTTGAGACCCAGGTTTTCTAAAAGCGCCACGGCATCCATAGCGGGCATACCTTTTACATTGGGCATGGTCACATCTGCTTTCTGCGCTTTTGTATAATAGGTTTCAAAATCCTTATCTACTCTGGGAACGTTTGCCGAAGCCAGTTGTACCTCATCTACCAAAGGTGTATCGCTGTAAATCTTTTGAGCGATCTTTCGGAAAACCGGCGCAGCAACCACATTACCGTAGTAGCCTAATTTCTTATTGGGTTTATGAATCACCACGATGCACGAATACTTCGGGTTTTCTGCCGGAAAGTAGCCTGCAAACGAACTGATGTACTTCCCTTCTTCTAACCAGTATTCGGTTTGACAGGTTCCGGTTTTACCGGCCATCGAAAATTCTTTGGAATAAATATTTTGTGCTGTACCGCGCTCCACCACGTGCAGCATCATATCTTTTACTTTATCAATTGTGGTTTGTGAGCAAATCGCCGGATTGATCACTTCTTTTTCAAATTTCTCTACGGAAACATCCCACTTTTTAATCTCTTTGATAAACCTGGGTTTCACCATCTCTCCATCATTTGCAATGGCATTGTAAAAGGTCAAGGTTTGCAAGGGCGTAAGGGAAACTCCATATCCAAAAGCCATCCACGGAAGAGTGGTACCGTACCAGTTCTTATCACCGGGATACGGGAAACGCGGGCTACCTTCTCCCTTGATTTCAAGTCCCAGTTTATCGTTAAGTCCCATATTGTACAGCCGCTTTAAAAAGCGTTTGGGATCATCTTTATAATGCTCATTGATCATTTTGGCGAAAGCCGTATTGGACGAAAGCTCGAAAGCCCGGGCAGCCGAGATCTTACCGTAACCTCCCCAGTGCGAGTCATACACGGTGCGATTGTAAAACCGAACCCTTCCGTTTTCGGTATCTACCACGGTACTGCTGTCAATCACCCGATCTTCGAGGGCCGCTACCATAGCCATAAGCTTAAAGGTTGAGCCCGGCTCAGCCGACTCATAAACCGCATAGTTTCGATCCTCATAATAGTTTCCATCTTCGGTACGACCTAAATTGGAAATGGCTTTTACTTCTCCGGTTTTGGTTTCCATCACCACCACACAGCCATGATCGGCCTCAAATTTTTCCAGCGAAGCTAAAAGCGCATGATGCGCAATATCCTGAATATTGACATCGATGGTTGAAATCACGTCAAAACCATCCTGCGGCTCTACAATATTATCGTCACCCAAAGGTTTCCACTGGCCTTTGGCAATACGTTGTTTTAGCCTGCGGCCTTCCTTTCCGCGCAAATAGGGGCCGTAAGCTCCTTCAAGACCGGCCTCACTGTAACGCCCGTATTCGGTAAGACGGTCATAACCTATGGTTCGCTCTGCGATTTGATCAAGCGGATGCTCGCGTACGGTACGCTGTTCGGTGATAATACCACCCTTGTAAGGCCCTTTATTGAAAAGGGGAAGTTTTTTAATCGCCAGATATTTAGAATACCCCAGATTGCGGGCCAGTAATAAATAGCGGTTTTTGTTTTGGCGTGCGCGACGCAGTTCGCTTACATAATGCGAAGCAGGCTTACCCAATTGCTCAGAAAGTCCCTGCGCAAGCGCCTGAACGTTTTCTTCAAAATCCTCTTCCTTAGGAGCCAGCGCATCAAAGCGAATGGTGTACTTGGGCACCGATGTAGCCAATAAACTCCCATCGCCGGCGTACAGATTACCGCGATTTGCAGGTATGGTAAACATACGCTCGGTACGCGCCTCAGCAAGAGCCTTGTATTTATCCCCTTCAGCCAGCTGAATATTGCAAAGTTTAAACGCAACGAGCAGGGCGAAGAGAAACATACCTCCTGCCACTAAATACATCCGGTTCAATATGTTCTTTTCACTGGTTGCCATGCTGAACTTACGGGGTTTCTACTACTTTTATTTTTTTGGGCGGCGTTAAAGAGGGCGCCAGACCCATATTTTCTACTTTTCGGGTGACGACACTTTCCATTTTAAGCCGGCGTGCCTCAAGCCGGGTATCTACAAACTCGCTGTGTAATTCTTTAACCTCAGCATTAAGTTGTGCGATATAGTGCACTTTCTTATCTGCCCGGTGTGAACTGCCAATCATAATGATGGCCAAAAATGACAGAAACAGGATCATGCGCCAGTTCTTCATAGCGTCATCGCTAAAAAGAAACTTACCTTTAAGTATGTTATAAATACCTTCTTTCAACTGCTGTTAGATCTTTTCTGCCACACGCAGCTTGGCACTGCGCGCACGGTTATTCTTTTTAATTTCTTCTCGTGACGGAACAATGAGTCCGCCAACCTTTTTAAACGGGACGCTAAAGTTCCCAAACATGTCTTTCTCAGGCTCTCCCTCAAATAAGCCGTTGCGCATATAGCGCTTTACCAGCCGGTCTTCGAGCGAGTGATACGAGATGAGACTGAGCCTGCCTCCCGGCTTGAGCAAATCTTCCGTTTGCTGTAAAAACTCTTTCAACACCTCTAGCTCCTGATTTACCTCGATGCGAATCGCCTGATAAATCTGAGCCAGTATCTTATGTTCACGGCCACGAGGCAAAAAGCTCTGTAGCGCTTCTTTTAAATCTTCGGTAGTATCTATGCTTTTCTCTTTACGCACAGACACCAGCGTTCGGGCAATCTTGGGCGCGTTGCGTAACTCACCGTACTGCAACAGTACCCGGCTCAACTCCCCTTCCTCATACTCATTAACCACCTGATGCGCAGAAAGTCTCGCTTTCTGGTTCATCCGCATATCGAGCTTTGCATCAAAACGGGTTGAAAATCCGCGTTCTGCCATATCAAACTGATGTGACGAAACCCCAAAATCTCCCAAAATACCATCAACCTGAGCTGCGCCGTAAAACCTTAAAAAGCGTTTCGCAAAGCGAAAGTTTTCCGGAATTAGGGTAAACCGCTCATCGTCAATCGCGTTTGCCAAAGCATCCTGATCCTGATCAAAAGCAAACAATTTTGCGGAAGCATCCAGGCGTTTTAAAATTTCCCTTGAATGCCCACCGCCACCAAAAGTGACATCCACATAGATCCCACCGGGTTTAATAGCTAAACCGTCAACACTTTCGTGCAGCAGTACGGGATCATGATAGTCCATCTGGTATGCTGTTTTGATCGCCCATTACTTCTTCTGCCAGGGAAGCAAAATCCCCGTCTTCATTACTCACCGCAGCCTCGTAGGCTACCAGGTCCCATATTTCAATGATGTTTCCTCCCGAGGTCAACACGATATCCTTGTTTATTGATGCAAAGGCAATCAGATCTTTTGGGATAAGCAACCTTCCGGAAGCATCTGCCTCAACCACCTTCACTCCTGCGGTAAACCGACGTATGAACTCGACGTTTTTCTTCACAAAACGATTGAGACCATTCAGCTTTTGCATCATTACCTGCCATTCAGACATAGGCCACAACTCCAGGCACGAATTAAAAACCGATCGCTTTACCACAAAACCTTCCTGCAACTCTTTTGCAAGCTGTTTTTTCAACGCAGCCGGCATCATGAGCCTTCCTTTGGCGTCAACTTTACACTCGTATGTCCCTATCAGGCTGAGCACGAATACAGTAGGTTTTAGGTATTATAACTTCAAATATATAGAATTTATTACCACATTTTCCCACTTTCTACCACTTTGTTGATAAATCACTCCACTTGTTTATTTTTTTAATCCAAATTGAAGCCCTAGAAGCTTGTCTTCAAACCAGTTGTTCTTTAATACGCTTAGACCACACCAAGGCGTTTGTATTTTTCGATTTTGTTTTTGGGCTAAATGTCTATATTTGTCACAAAGCGTCTCGCCACCAATTATGAAGCACCAATTAAAAAAAGAGGGAAAATTCACCTACATCGAGGCAGGCGAAGGCACCCCTATCGTAGTTCTTCACGGGCTTATGGGTGGTCTCAGCAACTTTGACGCGGTAACCGATTATTTTTCGGAAAAGGGTTATAAAATTGTCATCCCCGAGTTGCCCCTGTATTCTATGCCGCTCATTAAAACCGGCGTAAAAACCTTTGCCAAGTACCTTAACGATTTTATCAAGCTCAAAAAGTTTGAGAAAGTGATCTTGCTGGGAAACTCCCTTGGAGGCCATATAGGTTTATACCATACCAAACTGTATCCTGATGTAATGCAGGCTCTGGTCATTACCGGAAGCTCCGGCCTTTATGAGAGCGCTATGGGTGAAAGCTACCCGAAACGTGGAGATTATGAGTACATCAAGAAGAAGGCTGAAGATGTGTTTTACGATCCTGCTGTAGCGACCAAAGAAATCGTTGATGAAGTTTACGAAACGGTAAATGACCGTAATAAACTCATCAAAACCCTGGCGATAGCCAAAAGCGCTATACGACACAATATGGCACAGGATTTACCGCATATGAAAACGCCTACCTGCATCATTTGGGGGCGGAATGATAATGTGACCCCGCCCGAAGTAGCAGAAGATTTTAATAAGCTGTTGCCCGATTCTGACCTTTATTGGATCGATAAATGTGGCCACGCCGCCATGATGGAACGCCCCGAAGAATTCAACGGTATTTTAGCCGAGTGGCTAAAAAAACGAAACTTCTAAAACCAAGCTGTTATGTCTATTAAAACTGCTGAATTTCTGGTAAGTAATTCTAATGTGGCTAAATGCCCTAAAAATAACCTGCCCGAATATGCATTTATAGGACGGTCAAACGTAGGAAAGTCTAGCCTGATCAATATGCTTACCGATCGCAAAAACCTGGCTAAGACTTCAGGAAGGCCGGGGAAGACGCAGCTTATCAACCACTTTATCATCAACCAATCATGGTATCTGGTAGATTTACCCGGATATGGGTATGCGCGGGTCTCCAAAAAAGTAAAAAAGGAGTTTCAGAAATTTATCACCCAGTATTTTGAGGAGCGGGAGCAACTCGTTTCGGCCTTCGTACTTATAGATTGCAGGCACGAGCCGCAGCCTATTGACAAAGAATTTATGCAGTATCTTGGAGAGAAGCAGATTCCGTTTTCGATTATTTTCACCAAAGCCGATAAACTGAAGCCTAAAGCCCTGGAACGCAATATTGAGAATTATAAACAGGAGTTACTGGCCGGCGCCTGGGCCGAAATGCCCAATTATTTTGTGAGCAGCGCTACAAACACCACCGGCAAAGACGAGATCATCAATTATATTGAGCAGATAAATCTACAGCTTAAGGAATCTTCGATTTAGCTTTAATCAATTCAATTAGAGCTACATCATCTTTAAGTGTTTGAATTTCGCTTTGCGAAATAAACTCAGTCAGCCCATCATCCTTCTGCTCCAGAATTACCGGAAGCTTAAACGCGAGAGCTTCGTTTCCAAACTCGTTCTGAAATTCATCTTTGTGATAGACGCTGATTTCGAAATCGCTTTGATTCAGAAATTGTTTCCAGCGCCTGTGCATGGTAAGGTTTCCGTGGGTCAACTTGCATAAATCGCAGGCATAAGTAGCCGGACTTACGATTTTATGCAGACTATCTAAAGCAGCTTGTACCCCACCCGAACGGGCATTATAGACCAGCAGGAGTTTCACTCCTTATTTTTTAAGCTCGAGTTTTTCGGCAAAATAATCACAGAAATCCATCATCGTAGCCGCCATTTTATCATCATCTGTGGCACGCTTAAAAGTTTGCGCCATACTCACCAGGGTTTGATGAAAAAACACTTTCATCTCATCTACGGGCATATCTTTGGTCCACAAATCAATGCGTGCTGCTTCCTGCTTTTTATGATCCCACAAGGCCAGCATCAGAGCCTTTGCAGCTTCGTTTTTTACGCCACCATCAGGAGCATCCCAGCTTATTTTTTCAGGAACACGGTTGGAATCTAATTCTACGCTGAGTTTTATTTCGGTTTTCATAATTTATCTACGGGGTTTGTAATTTGCTTCTTTAAAAATCTCGTCTGCAGATTTAGCGGGTAGCATCTGCAAAGGTATGTTATTGCGATCCATATAAGCCTTCACGATCTGCCAGCCGATGTAGCGACCCAGTCGTGGCGGACTGTCGTTATCAAATTCCAGATAGAATTTTGAAAACGGAGCCGGGTTGATGAACCGGCTCAATAATTTGCTATCGGTATCAAACAGCAATTTGTTTTCCACAAAATAGGTCCAGATATCGGTCTCGTTTGCCATCGCCCAGTCATACTGCTCGGGGGTGTAGTCTATGATTTCGTTTTTATCCTTCAGGGTGAGCAACCGCTCCATCAGGTAAAGCCTTTTTCCGTGGTAAATCATTTCATCCAAAAACCGGCGATTGCCTTCCCGCTTCACCCATTTGACTGCAAAGGCATTGGCCACATCAACGTCTATTTGTTCCTTTCTGAAATTCTGCGCGTAAAATTTCTGAATTCCGGTATAAAAATGATGATCGGGACCCAGATAATTATCAAGACCTATAATAAGCAAACTGTCGGTTAAAATTACGGGAGTACGAAAAGACACATCTGAAGTAACGGTCACCACTTCCGGAATTGGGGTTTTAGGGTAATAAAACGCAATGTGCTTAAAGAGGTTTTCGAGCGCGAGCGTTTCGGCATCAAAATCAGGGAATGCTTTTGCAACCTCGGTATTGAGTTCGAGTTGAATAGTGTCTTTTATCTTTTCCTGCCAAAAACCCTCGGGATAATTTCCGGGAAATAAATACGGATATTCCTGTATCAAATCGGGGAGCGATGCAGAATCAACCTGAGCAAAAGCCCTGTCAAAACGATCAACAGAAAGGCTCACAGAAATTTCTGAAATTTCGTCGGGTATTTTTACATCATTCTCACAACCAAGCATCAGGATTAGAAAAACCCCTAAAAATATGCTAAAAACGCTGAGTCCTCCGTTTTTCAAGCTGTTTAACCTGTATAATTTTAGTAAATTCACACTTATAAAATTGCGCCGCAAAGGTAGTATTTACAAACCACAAATCCCGTCACCCATGCAAACTGAAAAAGTCATCGATCACATTGTAGATTGGTTAAAAACCTATGCCACAAACGCAAACATCAGCGGTTTTGTTGTAGGCATCAGCGGAGGAATAGATAGTGCCACCACTTCAACCCTTTGTGCAAAAACCGGTCTGCGCGTCTTATGTGTCGAAATGCCCATACACCAGCCAGCCAGCCACGTTACCCGTGCTCAGGAGCATATCGCGCAGCTTAAACAGCGCTTTGCCAATGTGTCTGATGTACGCGTAAATCTTACCGAGACGTTTGAGACTCTGAAATCTGCATTACCCCTTGCTCCTGAAAGCAATGATCTTTTTCTGTCTCTTGCAAATACCCGGGCACGCCTGCGTATGAGTACGCTCTATTATTTTGCCGGCCTTCATAAGTATCTGGTAGCCGGTACAGGTAATAAAGTAGAAGATTTTGGGGTTGGGTTTTACACCAAGTACGGTGACGGCGGAGTTGACCTCAGCCCGATCGCAGATCTGATGAAAAGCGAAGTTTACAAAATTGCTGCAGCTTTGGGTGTTCCCGAAAGCATACAGCAGGCAAAACCAACAGACGGACTTTGGGGAGATGACCGAAGCGATGAAGATCAAATTGGAGCCACTTATGACGATCTGGAATGGGCGATGCTTCAGGATGAAAAAGGAAAGACTGCAGCCGACTTTGAAGGGCATAAGCGCAGTGTTTTTGAAATCTATAAACGCTTCAACACGGCAAACAAACACAAGATGGACCCGATACCGGTTTGTGTTATTCCCGATAATTTGAAGGAATTATGACTTTTATCCTGTAAATTTATTCGTACAGCGAAAAGGATTTGCAGATTGAAAGCTTCAGCCTATTTTTGATCGCAGACCCATGATAAAGTCCCTATGATTACAATTACTATAGCAGATCATCATCCTATAATTATTGATGGTCTCTCTCATATTTTAAGAGAAACTCCTCACGAAATCATCGATACCATCGTAGAGGAAAAAAACCTGATTCCGTCTCTGGAAGAACAGGTTCCTGACCTGGTTATTATGGAAATCGACATGCCTAATCTGCAAGGACTTTCTGCCATTAAAGAATTGCGCAAGCTTTTTCCCGGAATCAAGATTATGGTGCTCAGTATTCATCCCGAGGAAATGTATGCACTGAGCGCGATTAAGGCCGGAGCGATGGGATATGTCTGCAAGACTGCAGATTCTGAAGTTGTCCTGAAGGCACTTTCTCAGGTAGCTCGCGGAGGGATTTACCTCAACAATTCGCTGGTGGAGATGTTATCAAACACAGATCCTTCCAAAAATAATTCGTTGGCTTACCGGTATAAGAAGCTTTCTACCCGGGAAACCGAAGTACTCAATATGCTTTCTGCAGGAAAACGAAACAAAGACATTGCCGAAACTCTGGATATCAATGAGAAGACCGTAAGTACGTATAAAACCCGTTTGCTCAAAAAACTGGATGCAGGCAGTCTTGCCGAATTAATTCAACAGGCGCGTTTGTTACAGACTTCAGACCTTTAGATCACCCGGTTAAGTCGCTGGGCGATTAATTTATTGAGCTCCTGGTAATCCTTGATTTCCATCAGGATTTCGCGTGCAGATTCATTTTGTTCTCTAATCGATTCTGCAAGCTCTTCGATTTTACGCGTGATATAAAAACGACGCAGGTACAAAATGGTTTGAGACACCATTTGAGGAATGGTCTGGCTCTTAAGCTTAACGTAGATCTCCTGTGAATCCCAACGGTGTAAACTGTACTTTTCTTCTTCTAAAACAATATCTGAGATTAGCGCACCCTCTTCAGCATCAACACTGTTTATAAACTGATCTATTTTAAAACTTTCCTGTTGCTGCATCAGGGCTTCAATGAGTTTCTTATAAAGCACCCTAAACCGTTCGTTAGCAAACTCGGTCTCATCTTCCTGGAGGTCGAGATAAATTTTTTCGTACACATCCAGATCCAGTACTACTGCTTCCTCAACCAAATCACCATCTTCAGTCTCATTAACGACAACATCCTCAAATGAAACTTTTCGGTTTCCGTAAAGGAGTAAAAGCTCAATCAGTTTGCGTTCTAAAACAAACTGCCGGTCAATTTTTTCGACCTGCTGGTCTTTCTGCACCACCTGCATTTCGCCCTTATTGGGCCTCGCCTGCTCTTTAGCTTCCTCTTTTTTACCCGCATTGCGCATCTGAGCCAGGGTATTGAAAAGCACCGCCTCGTTGATGTCCATAATACGGGCACATTCCTGAACGTAGATTTCACGCTTAATAACATCAGGGATTTTAGAGATACTTTCAACCATATCTCTGACGAGCGCGGCTTTTTTTATAGGATCTCCTGCGGCTTCTTCGACGAGTAAGGAAGCCTTATACTGAATAAAATCTTTAGCGTTTTCTTTGAGAAAATCTTCTACTTCGGTTAAGGTATGCTTACGCGAAAAACTGTCGGGATCTTCCCCTTCAGGGAAACTGCACACCTTCACATTCATGCCCTGCTCCAGAATCAGATCAATTCCCCGAAGCGAAGCCCGCTGTCCTGCAGCATCCCCATCAAAAAGGACCGTAATATTTGGCGTCAGCCTGTTGATAAGTCGTATTTGCTCTGGTGTAAGCGCGGTACCCGAAGAAGACACCACATTTTCAATACCCAGCTGATGCATCTGGATCACATCGGTATAGCCTTCAACCAGATAGCAATTGTCTTCTTTGGCGATAGCCTGCTTGGCGTAGTAAATCCCGTAAAGCACCTTAGACTTGTGGTAAATCTCACTTTCGGGACTGTTCAAATATTTTGCAGCCTTTTTATCATTAGTGAGGATACGACCACCAAAACCTAAAACCCTTCCGCTTAGCGAATGTATAGGAAACATAACACGCCCCTTAAAACGGTCAAATTGCTTTTCCTCTTTTACGATGCTAAGCCCGGTTTTCTCTAAAAACTCCAGTTTATAGCCTTTGCGCAGCGCTTCACTGGTAAAGGCCTCCCATTCATCGGGAGAATACCCCAACTGAAATTTTTCTATGGTTTCATCAGTAAAACCGCGTTCTTTAAAATAGCTGAGTCCAATAGCCTTTCCCTGTTCGGTTTTTAGTAAGGTTCTGTGAAACCAGTCGCGGGCAAATTCAGACACCACATACATACTCTCGCGCTCGCCGGCGAGCTCCTTCTGCTCATCAGTTTGCTCGGTTTCTTCTACCTCGATATTGTATTTTTTAGCCAGGTACTTTATGGCTTCGGGATAGGTAAAATGCTCATGCTCCATTAAAAATGCCACGGCATTGCCTCCTTTTCCGCTTGAAAAATCTTTCCAGATCTGCTTTACCGGAGAAACCATAAAGCTTGGTGAGCGCTCGTCTGTAAACGGACTCAAACCTTTAAAATTAGAACCCGACTTCTTTAATTGCACAAAATCACCTATCACCTCCTCTACACGGGCAGTCTCAAATACATTGTCTATGGTGGTTTTTGAAATCAATTCTGAGGTTAGTTGTTATCGGTTAATTGTTAATTGGAGTTTGCTTTCTGCTAAAGATAAAACAGGCTGCAAATTTACTACATTAAAAAATCCTGCACGATCAGGAACCCTGCTGAAAGATTATTTTCTAAACTTACGCAACCAATATCTAAAAACGCGATCTGAATAATAAACCAACACATTATGAAAAAATTAAAATTAATCGCGTTTTCGGTATTTGTAGCTATGCTAAGTTCTTGTGACCCTGATCAAGAATCGACACAGGAGCAAGACCTCGCATATCTCAATCAGCTGCTTTCTGAAATTGAAGTTTTGGCAAACAGCAAAGACTGCACTGATGCTGCGGAGTGGGATTTTACAGGTATCGGCACTAAATCCTGCGGGGGATATGTCGGATTTATCGCTTACCACAAAGACATTGACAGCGAACTCTTATTCCAAAAAATTGAAGAGCATATAGAGGCTCAAACCATCTACAACCAAAAATGGGGGATTGCCAGTGACTGTGCCATAACTGTTGAACCTACCGGAGTGGTTTGCGAAGAAGGTAAGGCGGTTTTAACGTATTGAAGCATCACACCTATGCTGCTTTAAAAAAACTAAAGCTTTAGCAACTTCTAGGGAAATTGCTAAAGCTTTTTTACATTACCCCTTCGGGGTCAAGAGAGATAAGGGCTTAGTCCATATCAAAACGCAGACCTACAGAAAAATTGCGCTCTTCAATAGGATTGTCTTTAAATATGGGATTCAGGTCATACTTGACATACAGCGCCGTATCTCCAAAGGCCAGATAACCACTTACGCCGTAAATGAAATTGTTGGTGTTGAAATTCTGCTTGAATTTATCTTTACGCTCATCTCCGTTTTCTTCATACTTCAGTTTTTGGATGGTCAACAAATTGAAACCGGCATAACCTCCCAAACCCAATTTAAACTGATTTTTGGTTGAATACCTGATGTAATTGTCTCCGGTACGCTTGGTTGAAGGTCCGATCTCAAAATGCACCGGAAAAACCAGATGATCCATTCTGAATTTTGATTTATCAAGATTAATAGGATAGGTTTCCAAAACCGTCTGCTCGCCATCTTCTACAAAATACTGATTATCATCGAGCTTTAAGCCGTTAAACATAAAACTGAAACCGTATTTCAATCTCAAAAAATTGGTGTTATCAAACACGCGGGTTTTCCACGCGATGCCCAGTTCAAAAAAGCGACTGCCTCCTATTTTATAAGGCGAATCATTTAGCGAACGTCCCTCGCTAAGCGCGTTATTGAAGCCGATACCCAAAACCAGGTCTGATGTGGTACGGCGATCGTAAACCACCTCTTCTTTATCACTGCCCAGTCTTAGTTTTTCGTTTCCAATAAAAATCCCAAAAACCGAATCGTCTTCAATGGAATCCTCGTTACGCTCCAGCAAGTCGATCTTGCTTTCGATGATCGCAAGCTTGTCTTCGATATTTCGGGCGTGTTTGGTCGCTGCCTCCTTTTTCAAAAGATCAGCCTCTTCTTTGCTGATTTCTCCATTTTCAAAACGCTTGTTAATAGCAAGCACTTCAATTTTCAAAGCCTGTTTCTCATCGATAACCACCTGTTCTTTCTGGGCATTTAATTGCTCGATGGTTTCTGCAGTGGTCTCGCTCTGAGCCTGCATTTCAGGGGTCGCAAATCCCATAACTGCGATAAAAAGTAAAATTAAAGTTCTCATAATGTTTGGTTTAGTTTCAGGTCACCTCCCTCCGCCCCAAAGGCGGAGAGCAGCTTCCCAAAGATTGATGAATGAATGTTTGTTAATTGTTGCGCGAAGCCACAGCCTCCCGTGCTTTTAGAAACCCCTCTTTTAGTGCTTCAAAAACACGGTCTTTAAAGGAAGGATCCAATTCTTCTTCGACCTCGTAGAGCAGTGCCTCAGCATTTACTGTATTGCGGTCCTTAGCCAGTAGTTGTTCAGAAATGATATCGCGTTGTGCATCGCGCAGCAGTCTATCAATTTCGGCATCAGAATAGGCTACGCCTGCGTTTTGCTGCTCGGTAACCGTAGTTAAAAGCTTCTCAACCTCAGCATCTATTTTTTGCTGCACAGGCTCCTGTAATAGCTGATTTCCTGTTTCCTGAACCGCGACAGACGCCGTTTTGCCTGCAGTAGTTTGAGCAGGAACCGGTTTTACGGTTTCCGGTTTTTGCCGTTCTTTTTCTGCGGAAACTACCGGGGTCGTCTCTTCAAATTGCTCCTGTTGGGGCTGAAACAACTCCTGCTGAGAACGGGTTTCTATCTTTTGCTCTTCAACCGGGGCGTCTACAACCGGGTTTTGGTTTACTTCAGGAGTTATAAACAGAAACTTTCCGGCCAGGATTAATATTCCTATAAAACCTGCGGCCACTAACCAAACGGTGTATCCCTTTTTAGTTTTCCGCTTTGCGGAAGTATCCAAACCCTGCTCAATGCGTTCCCAGGCTGAAGCCGAAGGTTTAAGTTCGCGCTGCTCCAGTTTTTCTCTAATATTTTCTTCAAATTTTACCGGTGCCATAGCTGTAGGTATTAAATTCTTTTAATTTTTGCTGAAGCAGTTTGCGTGCCTTAAACAACTGACTTTTTGAGGTGCTTTCAGAAATATCAAGCTTCTGCGCAATTTCCTGATGCTTGTAGCCTTCTACCGCATACATCACAAAAACGGCACGGTAACCTTCGGGTAGCGCATCTATCAACGCCTGAATTTCCGCTACTTCCAGATTGCTGTCCTGCGGACTGTAGGTAGGATCATCACCTTCCTGCTCATAATCTGTAAACTGCATTTTGATTGTCTTGCGCAGATACGAAATAGACTCGTTAACCATAGTGCGACGCACCCAACCCTCAAAACTACCCTCATCGCGAAAGGAATCCAGATTCTGAAAAACCTTTAAAAAGCCGTTACACATAGCTTCTTCGGCTTGCATGAGATCACTAAGATATCTTCGGCACACGCTCAGCATTTTTGGTGCATGAATTTCATACAGTCTTCGCTGGGCCTCGCGATGCCCGCCTGCCGCTTTTTTAATGAGCTGCTTTTCGTTATTGAAAAATGTAATGACTTTCACAAAACCTTTAAACTGCCTGGTTCGACTCTTTATTAAGTCAGACTGAAATTCTTAAAACCGCTTTCTTAAGCAAACGGCCTTATCAAAACTGCCTTCATTTATAGAGACGCAGAAAATTGAGAAATGGTTGCCTGAGGTTTGAAAATAATTTGAAAAAATTTTAAATAAATTGATATACAGCTATTTATGTTTTAAAAAATTAAAAAAACATACTGAACCAAAACCAATCTGGCTATGATCAGGTCTGCGTGATTCGTATCAATTCTAAAAACAGGCTTCACAAACCCTTACTTCAAAGGAAGGACTTACGAGACGAATTGTTTTCAAAAAATCTATTTCTCACGCTCGATGACGTAATTCACCATCAGAATAAGCGATTCTTTATAGGGGGAGTTGGGGTATTTCTTGAGCAGGTTTAGAGCTTCCTGCTGAAGGGCTTTCATCTTGGTGACTGCATAATCTAAACCACCAATTTCTTTCACATAAGCGATAACTTCATTTACCCGGGTTTTATCCTTATTGTGATTCTTAACCGAATTGATGAGCCATTTGCGCTTTTCGGGGGTGCTGTTATTTACCGCATAAATAAGCGGAAGCGTCATTTTCTGCTCTTTGATATCGATACCCGTAGGTTTACCGATGCGCTGCGTTCCGTAATCAAAAAGGTCATCTTTAATCTGAAAAGCCAGGCCGATGAGTTCGCCGAACTTGCGCATATTCTCTACATCCTTTTTGCCGGCGTGAACCGCGCAGGCGCCCATAGCGCAACAGGCGGCGATTAAAGTTGCCGTTTTCTGGCGAATGATCTCGAAGTAGATTTCTTCGGTAATATCGAGTTTGCGGGCTTTTTCGATTTGCAGGAGTTCGCCCTCACTCATCTCGCGTACCGCTACGGAAATAATTTGGAGCAAATCAAAATCTTCATTATCAATGGAAAGTAATAATCCTTTAGAAAGCAGAAAATCGCCAACCAGAACCGCAATCTTATTCTTCCAAAGGGCATTTAGACTGAAAAATCCGCGGCGACGATAGCTGTCATCAACCACATCATCGTGTACAAGCGTCGCGGTATGTATCAATTCTATAACCGAAGCACCACGATACGTACGGTCGTTAAGACGCTCGTCACCCAGCATTTTGGCCACCAGAAATACAAACATGGGCCGCATTTGCTTCCCTTTTCGGTTTACAATAAAGTGCGTGATGCGGTTAAGCAGGGGTACTTTTGATTTCATCGAAAGCGAAAACTTTTGTTCAAAAAGTTCCATTTCGTGCGCAATAGGCTGCTTAATTTGTTCGACTACTTTCAATTCCTATTTCTATTATTATTTTAATTGCTTTTACTAACCATTTTTATTAGCAAGCTGCCCACAGGCGGCGTCAATATCTTTTCCTCTGGAGCGACGTACCGTAACCGTAATACCACGGTCTTCAAGCTTTGCCACATAGCGATTAATCGCCTCGGGATCTGCCTGCTGAAACTGCCCATCGTCAATAGGGTTATATTCAATCAAATTTACTTTACTCGGTACTGCAAGACAAAAATCAATCAGGGCTTCAATATCCTTATCCTGATCATTGATACCCCGCCAAACCACATACTCATACGTAATGCGCTTTTTAGTCTTCATATACCAATACTGAAGCGCTTCTTTGAGTTCGTGCAAAGGCATTTGCTCGTTAAACGGCATAATATCGGTACGCACTTCGTCTAATGCAGAATGCAACGAGACGGCAAGCTTGAATTTCACCCCGTCATCAGCCATTTTTTTGATGATCTTAGGTACTCCCGAAGTGGAAACGGTAATACGCTTGGGCGACATATTCAGTCCGTCTGGCGCTGTGATTTTTTCGATAGAGGCCACCACGTTTTTATAATTCATCAAGGGCTCGCCCATACCCATAAACACAATGTTTGAAAGCGGACGGTTGTGATACAAACGGCTTTGCTGATCTATTGCCACTACCTGATCGAAGATTTCGTCAGGATTTAAATTACGCATACGTTTTAAACGTGCTGTGGCACAAAATTTACAATTGAGACTGCAGCCCACCTGAGAAGATACGCAGGCGGTTGTACGTGAAGCGGTAGGAATCAAAACCGATTCTACAGTAAGACCGTCGTGCAATTTAACCGCATTTTTGATGGTGCCGTCATTGCTGCGTTGCATCTGGTCTACCTTGATGTGGTTGATCACAAAATGGGTGTCGAGAAAGCTTCGGGTTTCTTTAGACAGATTGGTCATATCATCAAAGGAATGTGCACCTTTAGTCCACAACCACTCGTAAACCTGATTGCCGCGAAATGCCTTTTCGCCCTGCTCCACAAAAAAATCACGCAATTCCTCGCGTGTTAATGCCCGTATATCTTTCTTGCTGTCTTTCACGCTGCAAAGTTACCAATTAAGAGGCTGTTAGCTTAAATTCATTTCAAACTTTTAGCAATAAACCATCTCGGGACAAACTCACAAGGCATCCCAAGTAAAAAAAGCCTTGATTTTAAAGCATCCCGATAGCAATCGGGACTGAACATTATACCCTTTGGCAGAGCCAAAAAAAAATCCCCGATACAGCGTACCGGGGATTTTTATAAAACTATCAGTTTAATTAGATGATGAGCATTGCATCACCATAGCTGTAAAACTTGTATTTCTCTTTAACGGCAAGCTCGTAAGCCTCTTTCATAAAATCGTGACCTGCAAAAGCAGAAACCATCATCATAAGCGTAGACTTAGGCGTATGGAAATTGGTAATCATACAGTTTGCAATGCTGAAGTCGTAAGGAGGAAAAATAAACTTATTTGTCCAGCCGCTAAACTCGTTAAGTGTGTGGTTTGAACTTACCGCACTCTCCAAAGCACGCATAACTGTGGTACCAACAGCACAAACTCTTCGGTTTTCCTGAATCGCCTTATTGATAACCTGAGTTGCAGGTTTCTGTATAAAAGCTTCTTCACTGTCCATTTTATGTTTGGAAAGGTCTTCAACCTCAACCGGGCTAAAAGTTCCCAGACCTACGTGAAGGGTTACTTCGGCGAAGTTGATTCCTTTAATTTCAAGGCGTTTTAGCAAGTGTTTGCTAAAGTGTAAACCGGCAGTTGGCGCGGCTACAGCCCCTTCTTCTTTTGCGAAGATAGTTTGATAACGCTCTGCATCTTCCGGCTCTACCTCACGCTTGATGTATTTAGGAAGCGGGGTCTCACCCAGCTCAGTCAATTTATTTCTGAATTCCTGATACGAACCGTCATAGAGGAAACGCAGCGTTCTACCGCGGCTGGTGGTGTTGTCGATTACCTCAGCAACCAAACTCTCATCATCCCCGAAATACAGCTTGTTCCCGATACGTATTTTACGGGCAGGATCTACTAAAACATCCCAAAGACGGGTTTCAGAATTCAATTCGCGCAGTAAGAAAACCTCGATGCGGGCACCGGTTTTTTCTTTATTACCGTAAAGACGAGCGGGAAAAACCTTGGTATTATTGAGCACCATTACATCTTCGGGCTCAAAATAATCGATAAGGTCTTTAAATAACTTATGTTCTATTGTTTTGGTTTTGCGGTTAAGAACCATTAAGCGGGCTTCATCCCTGTTTTCTGCAGGATATTCAGCCAGCAATTCTTTTGGCAAATCAAAGTTGAAATTTGAAAGTTTCATTCCCATGAGCGGTCTTTTTAAGGTATTTAAAATAGCGTGCAAATATACAACCTCAGGGTAGGGGTTGTCAAGTAAAACAGCGTTTAATTTGTGACGCAGTGACTTATGCCTGAAGCAGCAGGTATTCTAAGGCTTTAGGTGAAAAAATCAGCGCTCGTTTATTTCAAAACCAAGGGATTTCAGATCATCCCAATAATCGGGATAGGATTTATTTACGACCTCGGCATCTTCAAAAGCAATAGGAACACGCAATGCCATAGGCGCAAAAGCCATCGCCATGCGATGATCCTGATAGGTTTTGATGGTAACATCTGCCTGGTAATTTGTTCCCGGTTTCAGGTGTAAGGAGTCGTTAGACACGCTAATTTCAGCGCCCAGCTTGGTAAGTTCAGCCTTTAAAGCTTCAAGCCGGTCGGTTTCTTTTATTTTGAGGGTATGAAGACCGGTTAAATCACAACCTATTCCCAGGCCGTAGCAGGTAACAGCGATTGTTTGCGCAATGTCAGGACTGTTTGCCAGGTCGAAAGCAACACGTTTCGATTTGGGCTCCTGTATTTTTTTCAGAAGGATTTCAGTATCCAGATAGGTAGTTTCCACGCCCAGTTCCGTATAGATTTCGGCCAGTGCCGAATCACCCTGTAAACTGTTTTTCTTGTAGCTTGACAATTTCAGCGCTGCTGAATCACAAAGTGCTGCAAGACTGTAATAATAGGAAGCGCTGCTCCAGTCAGACTCCACCACCATTTCGCTTACATCTACCGAAGATACCGGTTTGACGGTAATGATTTGGCCTTCAAAAGTACTGTCAATTCCCAATTGGGTGAGTAAAGACCGGGTCATTTCAATGTAAGGCACCGAAGTGATTTTCCCAATAAGTTCAATTTCAATTCCATTAGGCAGAGAGGCTCCCACCATCATCAAAGCCGAAATGTACTGGCTGCTCACATTAGCCTCAAGAGCCACTTTATTTTGCTCCAGCTTTTTACCTTTAATCAAAAGAGGCGCGAAACCCTCATTCTTAAGATAGGTAATATCTGCACCCAGACTGTTGAGGGCGTTAACCAAAAGACCTATGGGTCGCTCCTGCATGCGGCTGCTCCCGGTGAGAATGGTTTCGCGACCTTCATAAGCCGCAAAATAAGCAGTTAAAAAGCGCATTGCAGTACCAGCATGGTGTATGTCTACCGTTTTTTCTGTAGATGCCAGCGCCTGCTGCATCATATCACTGTCTTCGCTATTAGACAGATTTTTTATTTCAAAATTGCCAAAGAGCGCCTGTAATAGTAAAAGTCGGTTGCTTTCGCTTTTAGAGCCGGTAATACGTACGGTTCCGTTAAGGTTGGGCTGTTTTTGCTGAAGTTTTAGAATCAAAATGCAGTATTAAAACGTGGTTGTTATTTCAGTTTTGTATTGGAGTGATGCCTGTCGTGATCCCTTTTGGTTTTAAGATCCAGTTTTTTATCGAAGGCTTCCTGAAGGTTTATTCCGGTCTGGTTGGCCAGGCAAAGCACTACAAAAAGCACATCGGCGAGTTCTTCCCCCAGATCTTTGCTTTTATCGCTTTCCTTTTCGCTTTGCTCCCCATAACGACGTGCGATAATGCGGGCGACCTCCCCTACCTCTTCGGTAAGCTGAGCCATATTGGTAAGTTCATTGAAATAGCGTACTCCGTGTGCTTTGATCCAGTCATCAACGGCTTTCTGAGCGTGGTCAATCTTCATAAAACAGGAATCTTAATTTAGGTGTGCTAAATTAAAGCAAAGCGCCTAACTATCCCATATTAAGGTTGTCAAATACTGAAATCTTTGAGCTTTAGACCTTTTCTAAGACCACTTTCTCATTCTCTTTATCTACCCGGAGTTTGTAAAACTCTTTAAGAGACTCGTAGTATTCCACCGGAATGACGTGCTTTTTCAGCTTAAACCGCATCATAACCTGCAGCATCCCATTATTTTCGGCTATTGAATAAAAGAACGTACCGGAATCATCGGGCAAACCCAAATTAGTACTCTCAGGCAGGGAAGAAACTTTATAGCCCTTGGGCAACTGCATATTTATGGTGATGTCTTTTGAAAATGGATAGTCAAAGGAAATAGGAAACTGACGGCTATCTGATTTAAACGGATTTTCTGATAAGCGCAAAAACCCAAGCGGACTCACAAAAATCTTATTTCCTACCCGATCTACACCACGCTCAACCTTAAAATTGAATGACCTAACGATAGGTGCTTCAAATGCATCAACCCCTTCAAGATCGTAATTGAGTATTTCACTAACAGCGTATTTTTCCTGCTCCTCCTCTTCCCATTCTGACTTATCGTGCGAAAAGTAATTGTGCCTAAAATTAAGAGCCTCAAGACTGCTCAATCGCTCTTTATAATCGCCTTCAATTATACCTTCTTCGGAAATAGAAGCCTTTAAAAATATGGTTGAAGCAGGCGCTATGTTTTCAAATAAATCAATTTCCTGCGAAACACCCTGAAAACTAACCATTCTTCCCGTCCAGTTATACACTCTGTTAGGAAGTATGTCTGGACTGCTCATTTTATCTGTTGCATCAAGGAGAATGACTTTGCCTTTGTTTCTCACTCCCGCAATCACATAATTATAACCCTCCAAAGTAGGATATAATGGAATGCCGTATTGCTTTGAACTTAACAAAACCGGGTATACCTCGAGACCACACTCCTTAAGTAACGCAATGAGGGTTAAATTGATTTCGGCCACACTTCCAGAGCCTCTTTCATATGCTTCATCAAGTTCATCTTCAGCATATTTAGTATACTCGCCGTCCCAGGTCATTCGGGTTTTGATGTGATCTAGAATAAAATCGATCTTCTCGGCATCGCTCAATTGCTTTTGAAAAATCATCTCTTTCACGTCTTTTAAGAAACGGGTTCGCTCGAGGCGCTCTCCAAAACGGGAATCTTTAAAAATCGTGCGGGCTACCTCATCCCAGGTTGTTGCATATTCTTTTTTATTTCCTCTGGTAAATTCGGTAGAAACCAACTCATAGATTACGCTCATTCGGTAACTGCGCGGGTTGGTCACATAAATCTCTTCTTTAAGAGCAGGCACATCTTCTTTTTCGTAAACGGCAACAAGCTCTGAAAACGACAATCGTGCGCTACGGGAGTTTTGAGTATTAGTGCCGTAACTATCTTTCATATTGTACGTTACACCCAGAGTGCGCTTTTCAATTTTCTCCTCCGGCTGTACATTAAAATACCCTCTGCGTATTCTTCTAAAAGTAAATGCTCCGGGAGTTCTTATGGTAGCGTGATAAGCGACAACCGGTATATCTTCCTGAAAAATAAGATCATCTACCTTTTAAAAAGGAGAAACCGTCTTGTAACCCCATTCTACGACCGATCCCACCTTGGCATCGGGCATGGTAAAGGCCGTTTCATCAAAGTGTTCAGAAACCTCACGCTCAAATATTGCCGATTTTTCCAACTCTTTCGAATCAATCTTACCATTCTCCAGATTATAGGTATTTCCCCAGACTCCGGTGACAAATTCTTTACTTTCGTCGCGTTTGTAAGAAGATATCTTTTTGGTGGCATAATCTAATCCGGCTTTATTCAGAATTTTGATACGTTCGGTAAATTCATTGATTATGAGGAAACCATCTTTATCTGTATAATCAAAATAGGTCTCTCTGTGTTTATTTAAATAAATTGCCGGTGCAGCCGAATCCTTTGCATATAGGGTCATTTTCAACTGATCTTCGGTCACCTTATCTAAAGGATTTTTTTGAGCGAAACCTTCAATCGAAAACAATACTCCAAAGCACACTACTGCGGTGTAAAACTTATACCAATTCAAATCTTCTATATTTTAGCTAAAACAACTTTTTCATTCTCTTTAGAAACCACCATCGCATAAAACTCCTTAAGCCCCTGATACAAATCTGGTGTGATTATAGAGCTGTTAATTACCATTTCTGTGGAAATCTGAATAGTATTGTTAGTGTTTGAAATGAGGTATTTAAACGAGCCCAAATCATCTCCAAAAGTAAAAATCCCGTTCTCCGGAAGGCTTTCAACAGTATAGCCTTTGGGCAAATTAATGGTGATAATATACCGGTCTTTCCAGGGATAACCAAAATCTACCGGATGCCGCCTTTGCTCAGACTTAAAGGGAGTCTCCTGACTGGCTAAATGCAGTAACGGACTGATAAATACTTTATCGCCTACGCGCTCTACCCCATCTGCCATTTCAAAATCATAACTTATTTGTACCGGCTCGTATGGATTCTCCAGATTTTCTATTTGAATTTGGTTGAGTTCAATACCCGAATACCTCCGCTCATAGGCTTCAAGCTGCTCCTGCTCATCTTTACCCCCAAAGTTTTTGCGGTGACGCAAACCATAGTGACCTGTAAATTGACTTCTCACTTTGGTATTCAATGCAAAATTTTCATCAATTTCAGCATTAACCATTGTGTTTTCCTGAGCATGACTCCCGGGATTTAGACTTACCCAGTCTGAAGTACCGTCTTCACGTATAAGCCTGCCATTCCAGTTCAATAAAGCCTCTTCAAGCAAATTAACGGCCCCAATCTTGTTTGTAGCATCCATCAATAAAACAGTGCCCTCTATAACCACCCCTGCGATGACATGGTTAAACCCGTTGCGGGTGGGAAAAATAGGGATCCCATTATCGCGGGTGCTCAAAATAACCGGATTTGCATCAAGCCCGGCATAACGCAGCATATTAACTAAAGTTAAATTGATGTCTGCACTGTTTCCGGAGCCTTTTTTATATGCGTTTTTAGCACCTTCATCGGCATATATACCTAAATACCCATTCCAGGTCATTCTGCGTTTGGCATACTCAAAAATGCGAACAACCTTTTCTTTAGGATCGCTTACGCCTTACAAAATCTCATCTAAATCATCATCAAAATAACGATCGCTTTTAAGCTGACCACCAAAACCCTCAGAATCATAAATGGTTTTACAAACAGCTTCCCAACTACTGGTTCTGGTTTCTATAGGCTCATTAGGAAACTTGGTGTACGACAGTTCAAAGCTAACAGCAGCTCTGTAGTTGTCTATATTAGAGGAGAAGGCTTCTTCCCGCATCGCAGGCACATCCTGCACCTTGACGGAATAAGTCTTATTCATCAAATCGATACTTTGGGATTGCAAAGTCCCTCTGCTTCCTCCCCGTAACCCGGCATTATAGGCACCTACCCGGGAAGTAAAATTTATCTTATCTGCCTTATTGGTTTCCTGTATATCTAAAGGAAATAAACCTTTTCGATGCAATTGAAAAACCAACCACTCCGGACTTTCAAAGGTTAGTTCTGCCTTGTTTACCGGGATGTCTTCCTGAAATCTTATCTCATCAACATCGCTAAGATAGGGAGAGAAAAATTTATACCTGAATTCAACGATGCAACCGGGTTGTAAATTGGGCATTGTAAATTTTTCGACATTAAAATTTTTACTTCGCTCTTCTTTAAAAATACCGTCATTATCTAATTTATACTCTTCGATCTTCCCATTCTCAAGAGTGTAGGTAACCGCCTTTAAGTTAGATACGTTTTCATCTTTGGTTCCGCCTACAAAAACGGGAATTACGTGGGTTCCCCAGTCAAAACCGTCTTTGTTATAAATTTTAATACGCTGAAAAATTTCGGTTGTAAGAGTAAAACCGTCATTAGGCGAATATTCAATATGTGAATATTGCTCTTTATAAAGTATTGCTGCATTTGCCGCAGAATCTTTAGGATGTACCTGTTCCTGTAATTCTTCTTCAGAAACTTTACCAAATCTGAAATCCTGACCGTAGCTTAATGCACTTCCCAAGAGAAATGCGTAGAGTATTAGTTTATGCATAACTTAAATTTTCTCGATAAATAACTTTTGATTATCCTCGCGTACTACATTCTTGTAGAATTCCCGATACTTTTCGTAAGCTTCAACGGCATAACTCCCTTCGTTTAATTTGAAGGTACGCTTGTAGCTTACCGTATTTTCATTTACCTGTATTTCGGTTTGATAGCTTCCAAATTCTTCCTCCAGGAGTGCGGGCTCGGCAATTGCGCCAAGCTTGTACCCTTCGGGTATTTTAAAGCTAAGCTCGTGCTGACGGATAAAGCCTCGGAGGATAACGAAATCTGATTTACGGTCTGTATAACGGGGAGGAATCATGTCGTTAGACCATGAAAAGGGATTTATTTTCGCCAGATAATCCTCGCCTATTTTGGAAGCGTAATTGCGGGCATTTAGTTTTAACTCCTCTTCATAAACCACGCGGTCGCGATCATTTACAAGTTTAATATCTGAAACGCTCAGACTTTTTAACCCGGAAAAATTCTCGTAGTAATAATCACTAAGATCTTTCTGATCTTTATTTTCCAGACCCATTTTTGAGGAATAGAAAATTCCTTTAGAAGTTTCGGTATACGTGCCGGTAAGGTTTCCCTCGGCATCCAGTTCAATCTGAGCAACAATCTTCCCTATATTATCCTCCTGATTGTATTTCGTTGTTCGTGCAAGTTTGCCACCTTCCTCCGTAAGCAGCAAAACATCCCGATCGTCTGTGAAGGTACCCATATAAGCAAAGGGCGTTTCCTGACTGGTACATTCTAAAAATTTAATTTCATCACCCAACTGCACCCCCAGGATGGCATGATTTCCCTGAATGGCAACAACATCTGTATCTAAAGACTGTTTATCCTCGTCAGCATAAAGCAATGTGTAATAGGATTTAACACCTGCAACATTGAGCAGGCTTTGAAGATAATTACTTAAGGCCTTACAATCGCCGTAACTCAATCTGTGCACGTCTGATGCTTTCATAGGTTTCCAGCCGCCTATTTCAACCTGAATACTTATATAACGTACTTTGTCCTGTAGGTATTGATATAATGCCCTTGCCTTTGCTTCATCGTCTGGTAAGTCTTTCACCAAATTTTGTACCTCCTGAATAGTTGCTGCATCCAGCTCCTGAGTATCCTTAATTAAATCATCATATACCCATTTTCCAAATGCCTCCCAGGTACCACCCACCCCGGGTACACCTTTGAGATAAAACTTATCGAAATAGGCTTTTACCCGTGGAAATCGCTTTTCAAACGCCGGAGATTTATACTCATAAGATACCGGCTTTATGTCACGTGCGACCCACACAGTCTGCTCGGGCGTTTCAGTATATTCAATATCGTAACCCTCAAAATTGGTCGCCTTAAAGTGCAGGCTGTCTTCGGGTTTATGTATGATTGTAAATTTAGAAAACTGCGTGCCGCTGTCATATTGAGAAACCGGCATCCATGATCTTACAAAAGCCGTGGTTTCTGAAGCCGTTTCTGAAGAAAACCGAATGGTAAAAGGATAGCGTGTTGGAGTATAGTCAAGAGCCAGAACACGATTATCCTCGTAAAGACTAATCTCACTTACCGCACTATAATCCTTAAAATCACGCTTTTTTATTTTTTCAGTCTCATTACCTATAAGATCATAGATAATGGCTTCAACATGGGTAACCTTTGAGTTATTATCATAACCTACACCTGCTTGCACATCCCGCAAACCAGCTTTATTATAAACGGTTACAATACGGTCAATAGTCGTTTTTAATTTTCCTTCATCAGAAAAATCAAGGGTAATATCTTCATACCGCAATACACTATCTGCCCCCTCTGAAAGTGCAGGATCTACACTTAAGGCGGAAAAATCTTCTTGGTATTGACTAAATGTTAGTAGGGGGGTAACAAGTAGAATAAAAGCTAACGTTCTAATCATCATAAGAAAGTTGCCAATATACTAAAATATTGTTAAAAACTATTCTTTATTTTTTGAATCGATAAAAATAGTCACCGGTCCGTCATTTATAAGAGCTACTTTCATATCTGCTCCAAAGACTCCCGTTTTCACCTGTTTATGCAATTTTTTGGAGAGTTCACTGTGAAATTTTTCATAGAGCGGGATGGCCACATCAGGCTTGGCAGCCCTTATAAATGAGGGCCTGTTTCCCTTTTTGGTAGAAGCGAAAAGGGTAAACTGACTTATAAGTAAAATAGCTCCTTCCTGATCCTGAATACTCTCATTCATCAATCCTTCGGCATCGCCAAAAACACGTAAGCCGCAAATTTTAGAGCTGAGCCATTCTATATCTGCATCGGTATCTTCGGGCTCAACCCCAAGCAATACCACAAAACCTTTACCAATCGTGCCGGTAATCACATTGTCTATAGTAACCGAAGCTTCACTAACGCGTTGTATGATTGCTCGCATGAATTTTTGGTTTTATTGATTTTGATCGTAGTTGGTTCTGCGGTAGTTTTCATCGTCTCCTTCCAGAATTTGGCGGTAACTTTGATATCTGGACCAGTACAATTTATCTTCTTCGAGGGCAGCCTTTATAGCGCAATGCGGTTCTTCGAGATGCAGGCAATTATTGAATTTACACTGATCTTTCAGCTCAAAAAATTCGGGAAAATAGTCTCCCACCTCCTCTTTTTCCATATCAACCACTCCAAAACCTTTGATTCCGGGGGTGTCGATAATACGGGCGCCAAAATCAAGGTCAAACATTTCGGCAAAGGTGGTTGTATGCTGCCCCTGCATATGCTGATCGCTGATCGCTTTGGTTTTTAAATCGAGCGCAGGCTCAATGGCATTTACCAATGTGGATTTCCCTACCCCGCTGTGGCCTGAGAATATACTGGTCTTACCCTGCATCAGAGCCTTTACTTCTTCTATATTTTTGCCTGTTTTAGCCGAAATACCAATACACGTGTACCCGATATCCCGATACAGTTCTGCCAGAAATTTTACCTCGCCAAACTCCTCATCACTCAACGCGTCTACCTTATTAAACAGAAGCACCGCTTCAATATGATAAGCCTCGCAAGTGACTAGAAATCGGTCTATAAAAGCCGTAAATGTAGGTGGATTGTTTAGCGTGATGACCAAAAAACACAAATCAACATTTGCTGCAATGATGTGCGTTTGCTTTGAAAGGTTAACCGATTTACGAATGATATAATTATCCCGATTCTCAATATCTTTTATGACACCTGTTACGGCATCACCGGTTTGCTCGAGCTCAAAAACTACACGATCGCCTACCGCGACAGGATTGGTACTTTTAATACCCTGTATTCTGAAGCGCCCTTTAATACGGCAATCGTAGAACGTGCCATCTTCTGCCTTAACGCTGTACCAGCTTCCTGTTGATTTGTAAACGGTTCCTTTCAAATGGTATTTTTACTATTTTAGTTTTGTAAAACTACTTTATTTTAGACGAATCAAATTCCTTAAACCTTAAATTCCTATTATGAAAAAAACTACGTTTTTGTTTCTGCTGTTTGCAAGCTTAAATCTGAGCCTTTTTGCACAGGTTTTTGAATATCAAACGGTAACCGTAATTGAATCTATTATTCCCAATGGTCTGGGAAGATCCCGAATGATCTCTACCCTTGAAAGTCGGGATTATAAAGAATTTACTTCAGAACGTTCTGAAGAAGATGATTCCAGAAACAAGTCAGACCGAAGCGAGATTCGTCTTAAGAACTTTGAGGAAACCAAACTTTTAAACTTCTTCAATATCGGAGGTATTCGTTTTCAAAATATTGCAGCAAACGATGCAGTTGTTACTTCCAAAATTAACACCATGGCCGAAGAAGGCTGGGAACTGGCCTTTGTTAATAGCGGAGTTGAAAGCTATGGAGGCGAAGGGGATGAGAATGGCATCTATGTAACCCGCTATATTTTTAAACGGGTTAAGCAGGTTCAAGAGTAAAAAAAAATAGGCTGCCGGGAAACGGCAGCCTATTTTTTTGTTTTAAGCTCAAGATCTTAAGCTTCCTCCATTCTGGAGATTTTTTTCTGGTGGTTAATCGATTCCTGGTGAATCGCTTTAAACACACGCAAAATAAACTCTTCGCTCAAATTGTGTTGCTCTCCTTCAAGAATCATCGCCCCAAGAATTTCATTCCAGCGTTTAGACTGAAGAATAGCTACGTTGTTTTGGGTTTTTAACTCTCCGATCGCGTCTGCGATTTTCATACGCTTTCCCAGATTTTCAATCAACTGATGGTCGATAACATCAATTTGGGTACGCAGGGTATTCAATTTATTATTAAACTCTGCAGCAGTACCTTCCTCTTTACGGATTTTCAGATCTTTCATAATCTGAACCAAAGTAGAAGGGGTGATTTGCTGCTTGGCATCACTCCAAGCGTTGTCCGGATCATAGTGGGTTTCTACCATGATCCCGTCATAATTTAAATCAAGACCGGTTTGGCACAAATCAAAAATAATGTCACGACGTCCTGCAATATGTGAAGGATCTAAGATCAAAGGCAGATCAGGGAATTTATTCTGAAGATCTACAGCCAACTGCCACTCCGGATTGTTGCGGTATTTAGTTTTCTCATAGGTAGAGAAACCTCTGTGAATCACACCCAGGTTTTTAACATCCTGCGCGTAAAAACGCTCGACTGCACCTAACCATAAGGCCAAGTCAGGATTTACCGGGTTTTTGATAAGTACCACTTTATCAGTTCCTTTTAAAGCTTCAGCAATTTCCTGAATGTTGAATGGAGAAACCGTGGTACGCGCACCAATCCACAAAATATCAACATCGTGTTTAAGGGCAAGTTCTACGTGATTGGGGTTTGCAACCTCGGTAGTGGTAAGCATTCCGGTCTCTTCTTTGGCTTTCTGCATCCACTTCAGACCTAAAGCACCTACTCCTTCAAACATTCCCGGGCGGGTACGTGGTTTCCAGATACCTGCTCTAAAAACAGTTGCATCGGTATCTTTGAGTTCGTGAGCAATTTTAAGTACCTGCTCTTCGGTTTCTGCGCTACATGGACCAGCTATTACAAGCGGGTGGTCCAGATTGAAAGCGTCTAACCAGTTTCTAAGTTCTTTCTTATTTTCCATATTCAACAAATTTACAGCTTTAAGCCAATTACGACAATCCTTTAAGTATTGATTTTATGTGGTTTGTATTGTGCATCTCGTTATAAACCTCCTCGTAATCCCCTGCTTCGAGCACGTTTTTGAAATGCGTTAAATTAGTTATGTATTCAGATAAGCTTTCGAGTACGTTAGCTTTATTTTCTTTAAAAATAGGAGTCCAGGTGGCAGGATTACTTTTTGCCAGACGCACGGTTGAAGCAAAACCACTGCCGGCCATATCAAAAATATCCTTCTCATTTTTCTCCTTTTCGATGACCGTCTTACCCAGCATAAAACTGCTGATGTGCGACAAATGCGAGACGTATGCGATGTGCTTATCGTGCGAATGCGGATTCATATAGCGGATTTTCATTTCTAAAGCTTCAAAAATCTGCAAGGCTTTATCCAGCAAATCGTGACGTGTTTTTTCTACTTCGCAAAGTATCATCGTCTTGTTTTTAAACAGATGCTCAATCGCTGCCGAAGGCCCCGAAAACTCCGTTCCTGCGATAGGATGTGCTGCCAAAAACTGATCGCGTCGTGGATGCTCCTTTACGGCATCGCACACACTGCCTTTTGTGGAACCCACATCTATAACCAGCGCATCTTCTTTTAACGCATCGAGAATGGGCGGCAAAAACAGATTTGCCTGATCAACAGGTATTGCCAATATAACCAGATCTGCCTGATTAATGGCCTCAAATCGTGACGAATGATCGATAACGCCCAGGCCAATAGCTTCATCCAGGTGATCTTCATTGCTATCTACACCATACAGCACAGATTCGGGCAAAATGCGTTTAAGATCGCGGGACAGGGAACCTCCTATAAGGCCTATTCCAAGTATGTGTATGTTTTTAAATTCGTTCACCTTATTTAAATCTGCTAATGGCTTCCTTAATTTTTTCTTCAGTTACGCAAAGCGAAAAGCGTATGTAACCGGCACCTTGTGATCCAAAAATAGTCCCCGGGGTAATGAAAACACTTTTATTGATCAAAATATCATCGATAAAGGCTTCGGCATCCCCTGCTCCTTCAGGCAATTTGGCCCAAATAAACATACCCGCTGTATCCTTATCATAGCTGCAACCCAGGATTTCTGCAAACTGCCACATCAACTCCCGCCGGCTTGTATAAACCTCGTTCAACGATTGAAACCACTCTTTTCCTTCCTTTAAAACAGCAGCAGCTCCTTTTTGAATGCCATAAAACATACCGCTATCCATATTGCTTTTAACCGTAAGCACCGTGTTTATGTATTCCGGGGCGCCCAGCAACATACCCACGCGCCAGCCAGACATATTGAAGGTTTTGCTCAGGGAGTTAAGCTCAATAGCGACTTCTTTAGCACCTTTGACTGCCAGAATACTTTGTGGATTTTCGTTTAAAATGAAACTGTAGGGATTATCATTCACCAAAAGAATCTGGTTTGCTTTCGCGAAAGCGATCAGTTTTTCAAAATCTGCCTTCGAGGCCTTGGCTCCGGTGGGCATATGCGGGTAGTTGACCCACATTAATTTCACTTTACTTAAATCTCTTAGAGAAAGCGACTCAAAATCGGGCATCCAGTTGTGCGCTGCGTCCAGATCATAATAAACCGGCTCTGCCTCTACCAAATGGGTTACAGAGGTGTAGGTTGGATAACCGGGATTGGGAATCAACACCTCATCCCCGGGGTTTAAAAAGGCCATGCTGATGTGCATAATACCCTCTTTTGAACCCATTAGTGGGAGAATTTCGGTCTCTGCATCCAGATCAACATGATATTGTTGTTTATAAAAATCTGACATCGCCGCAGTAAGCTCGGGCAGACCTTTATAGCTTTGGTATTGATGAGCCGGACCGTCAACCAGAGCCTTCGTTAACGCGTCTATCACGTGCGGAGGCGGTGGCAAATCTGGGCTTCCAATACCCATATTGATAATGGGTTTGCCCTGTGCTGCCAGTGCCCGCACTTCTTTCAGCTTTCGCGAAAAGTAGTATTCTGCAGTTTGATTTAACCGGTTTGCCGATTCTATAATCATGATTTTCGGTTTTTATATTCCCCAAGCACTTTAAACTCCTGTGCCATAATCTCTAATAGTTTTTTAGCCTTTTCAAAATCTTCATAACGCTCAAAGGTAACATCAACAAAAAAGGCGTATTTCCAGGGTGTTTCAATTACCGGTAAAGACTGAATCTTCGTTAGGTTTAACCGGCAATCGCTCATCACATTGAGCACTGCCGCAAGGCTTCCCCGCTTGTGGTCTGTGAGGAATTTTACCGATGCCTTATCGGGTACATCAGCCTCGGTGCGTCCGTTTGTATTTAGAATAAAAAAACGCGTCGAGTTTGCCTTTATGGTTTGTATATCTTCTGCCAGCAACTCGAGACCGTAAATCTGTGCAGCTGTTTTACTGGCAATCGCTCCTACCCCCCGGGTTTTAGCATCTGCAATACGCATAGCTGCCGCAGCCGTATCATCCTGTTCCACCAGCCTGATGTGTTCATGATTCTGAAAGAAATCATGGCACTGCAACAAAGCCATCGGATGAGACCAGACTTCTTTAAGGTCTGAAAGCTTTTGCCCCGGCAAAGCCATTAAATTCTGACTGATTTCCAGATAACGCTCTCCCTCGATATTCAGGTTGTTTTTGTCAATTAAAGCATAATTGGGAATGATGCTTCCGGCGATCGAATTTTCAATAGCCATCACCGCATCTGTTGCAGTCTCTTTAAGCAAACTGCCCACCACATCCTGAAAACTGCCGCAAGCCACTACTTCGACCGCTTCACCAAAAAAGTCCTGTGCCACTTTGTGGTGAAAAGACCCCCGTATTCCCTGTATGGCTACTTTATGTTTCAATGCGTTGCTGCTGTTTTTTTTTATTTTTAATCTTTTTTTTTTCGGCAAAAAAAAATCCCGATTTATTAAATCGGGACCTAAGTGCTTTATGTACTATAAGTTACTTTATAGCGGTCCCGTCTCTCTCCAGAAGAAAAAGAAGTAATAGCGATTAAAGAAGTAACCTAGATTGATCATTATCTTGATTTTTACGCTGCTAAAGTACTTAAATATTTAAGAACGCCTAGAAGAATGGGCAACTTTTACACATATCCAAATAAAACTTTACTTTTATTAAATGAACTTTAATGAGGCATCCGTATTTGTGAGATTTGTTAGAAATTTCATTATTCAACAACGTTTTCGTACAGATTGTATTTATTCTGCCTGCTAATTTTATGTTTTAATATAGAAGAGGCTGCAGTCTAATTGAGTAATTTTAGCTTTAAGCATAATTACAGCTATGTCTATACGGGTTAAAGATATTTCAAAGAAATTTGGTGAGCAGAAGGCTCTTGACACAGTAAATTTCGAAATTCAAAAGGGAGAAATCACCGGTTTTCTGGGACCCAACGGAGCCGGAAAAAGCACGTTGATGAAAATACTCACCACTCTGCTTAAACCTACTTCGGGGGAAGCTTCGGTGATCGATTTTTCTACAGAAAACGCTCCACGTAGCGTACAGCAACATGTGGGCTATCTGGCCGAAAACAACCCGCTCTATCCCGAAATGTATGTGCGGGAGTACCTAAAACTCATGGCCAATTTGAGTAAAGCACCTGCAAAACGTGTTGATGAGGTCATAGAAATGACCAGACTCAGCCCTGAAGTTTCAAAAAAAATAAAGCAACTCAGCAAAGGCTACAAACAGCGCGTGGGTCTTGCAGCCGCCCTCTTACACGATCCCGAGGTGCTTATTCTTGATGAACCCACAACAGGACTAGACCCCAATCAGCTTCGTGAAATAAGACAGCTCATACGCAGTTTGGGAAAAGACAAAACCGTGTTGCTTTCTACCCATATAATGCAGGAAGTAGAAGCGATGTGCGACCGGGTAATCATCATCAACAAAGGTAAAATTGTCGCAGATCGCAGACTTAAAGAGCTTACCGAAGCTACAGACCAACTTATTGAAGTAGAATTTGATTACCGGGTTGAAGAGGTAGCGCTTCAAAAATTACCTCATGTAAAGCAGACCAAAAACACCAGGGGTTTTGTTTATGAAATCACTTTTGAAACCACAAAAGACATGCGGCCTGCGCTTTTTGACTTTGCCCACGATAACGGTCTCAAAACCCTGCAACTCAACCGAAAAAATCAAACCCTAGAGCAATTATTTCACGAGCTTACCAGCAATTAACAAGCCTATGATTCTCTATAGTTTTGCAGTCTTTTTGATCGTCATTGCCCTATTGCCTTTAACTCGGGGTACTCATTGGATCGTAAGAGGCTGGGATTTTATTCGTGTTCAAACCTCTTTTCTGCAAATTCTCACCATCCTGCTTATAATAATTTTAGAATTTCCCGAGGAATCCTGGGAATACACAACATTAATAAGCCTTATTGCTGCATTTATATTTCAGGTATTTGTGGTTTTCCCGTACTCCAAATATTATCCTTTAAGCCAGGCAAAGCCGAAAAATGCCGAATCTTTAAAACAAATAAGTTTAATAAGCAGCAATGTCTTACAAACAAACCGGGACTATGATAAACTTATCAGGGAAATTCAGGATAAAGATCCCGATCTCTTTCTGGTTATGGAAACCGACAGCCAGTGGGAAGAGGCCCTGCAGCTTTTTGAAGCAGACTATCCACACGTAGTAAGGGTACCTCTCGATAATTTATACGGTATGCACCTGTACAGCAAGCTCGAACTTTCTGAAACGCAGGTAAATTACCTGGTCGAAAAAGACGTACCCTCTATTTTCACCAAAGTACATTATGGTGGCTTTAAGCCGCTACATCTCATTTGTGTACATCCCGCCCCTCCGAGCCCCACGGAAAACGAAACCAGCGAGGAACGCGATGCCGAATTATTAATAGTAGGTAAAGCAGTGCGCGAACTTGACGATGACGCTCAGGTTATTGTTTGCGGAGACCTTAATGATGTGGTCTGGTCGCGCGTGAGTAAATTGTTTGCCCGAATCACCGGGTTGATTGATCCTCGTATAGGCCGGGGTCTCTTCCCCACTTTTCATGCCGATTACTGGTATCTGAGGTTTCCTATTGACCACCTGTTTCATTCCAAAAATATTACCGTTGATAATATGAACCGTTTAGGGCATATTGGCTCAGATCACTTCCCGATGTACTTTACCTTTTGGCTTGAAGAGTTCAAAAAAACTGAAAAACCCGAAATAGATCAGGAAACTGAAGAAGAAGTTGAGGAACGCATTGAGGAGGGTATTGAACGTGCCGAATGATTTTAAAAAAAGCTAAAATATTTACGAAGACCTTGTAAATAGTGGCTTTACATAAATTCTCACTTATACTATAAAAAGAAAGCCTCCTTGCGGAGGCTTATTTGCCAGAATTAAGTGTCCATTGCTGAACTAGTCCCTAAACCCAATCTGACATTTTCTTAGGGGCCACCCTGGCTAACACTTCAAAACCAAAATTTAAAGATCTGGTGGCCTCTTAATCTTTCGTGCTACAAATATACTAAACTATTTTCAGTTATATTTTCAAAAATAATATATTTTTTACAAAAATTACTTGTATTAATCTACGAAGCCTTTTAATGGCTGTGATTATTGAAATCCGCAGGTTTCTTTAAAAAGATAAATGAGTTCATAATCATCTGCTATCACCAATTCCTCATCAGTAGCAATGAGCCTTACATTAAGAGGATAAGCGATTCCCAAAGATTGAATAGCGGCGTATTGAGCAGCAAAATATTTCTGTGCTTCGATCGCTGAACCAAAATCTACAGGATTGGTATTGACCAGAAGCGTCAGCGGATAGATCACTTCAAAGCAGCTTCCGGCTTCTGTAATCACATCGGTATAGGTAATTGCCTCATAACCGCAATCCTGCACAACCTGCATAAAGCCAGCTTCATCAGTTATCAAAACCTCCTGACCCGAATCACGTTTCACAATGCGGAATGGATAAGCAATTGAAGTAATATGCCGCTCCAGGGTTTCCGACAAAATAACTTCAAGCAACCGATCGTAATTTTCGACCACGATAGTTTCACCCGTGTTATAACCTAAAGAAACAGGATAAACAATCTGAAAACACAACGCATTGAGTCGGTTTTTTGTGCGGGCAGCTTTTTCTTCGGCACTTTCTGAAATCCTCTCCAGAGTTATACGCAGGGCTGTGCTCGTTTCAAAAGTAGCTTCAGGAAAAGTTTCTGATTGAGATACGGGTTCGACCGCACAGGCGGTTACTAAAAATGTTACCAGTATTAATAACGGATTCAAACGCATTTTGAGTTGTATTGAAGATGAACTCAAATATACACTATTAAGTCTTTAATCGACTAATAAAACACATTAGCCGATTTACCTCTACAACTCTGAAGGTTTTTCTGATTTTGTACTTAGACCAAATTTCTCGATTACCTTCCCAACGGTAAGGCCCTGTACAATTATGGAGAATACCACTATGATATAGGTTATTATAAGAAATAAATCCCGGTGCATTTCCTGAGTCAGACTTAAAGCCAGGGCGATTGAAATCCCCCCGCGCAAGCCGCCCCAGGTCATAATTTCATTTGTTCGGGGCACAAAGTCGAGCTTTTTGGCAAAGTAAGATATAGGCAGTAGCAAAGCGATATAACGACAGGCCAGCACCACCGGAATGGCTATAAGTCCTGCAACAACCGCATCAAATTCAAAAGTTAAAATGAGTAACTCCATCCCAATGAGCACAAACAGAATGGTGTTGAGCAAAATATCGAGAAGTTCCCAAAACTTGTCTACATAAGTCTCGGTAAGATGCGACATCGTATTTTTTCGGGAGGTATCGTTACCTACCAGCAGGCCTGCCGTTACCATAGCCAGCGGGGCCGATGTATGCAACTTTTGAGCAATAACAGTACCCCCCATAACTGCTGCAAGTGTTATGATTACCTCAATATCATAATCGTCTATACTTTTGAGCAGTTTATACGTGATATAGCCCAAAATCAAGCCCAACAAAATCCCTCCAAAAACTTCAATCCCAAATAACTTGATCACATCTAAAGCCGTAACGGGCTCTGCTGAGCCTGCTATCCGAAACAAGGTCAAAAAAATTACAACTCCTACCCCATCATTGAAAAGCGATTCCCCTACAATTTTGGTCTCGAGTTGCTTGGGCGCTCCGGCCTTTTTTAAAATGCCCAAAACAGCGATTGGGTCTGTAGGCGAAATAAGTGCCCCAAAAAGAAGGCAATAGATAAAATCTACCGGAATCCCCAAAAGTACCAGTATGAGATATAATGCCCCTCCCACTAAAAACGTGGAAGTCAGCACGCCTATGGTAGCAAAAGCCAAAACAGGCCCCCTTTGCACCTTGAGCTGCTCAAAATTGGTGTGCAAAGCACCTGCAAAGAGCAAAAAACTCAACATCCCGTCGAGCAGGACTTTTTCAAAATTTATACTTGTAATGAGCTCTCTTTCGGCCTCAAGCAAGGCATCGTTAAAATGACTTAAACCTACTGCTCCCAGAGTAAAAAGAAGCGTTATGACCATTAAACCTATGGTATTTGGCAATTTTAAAAAACGTACGTTGACGTAGCCAAATAGTGCCGAAAGCACAATTAAAATAGTACAGATGAGGTAAAAGTCCATAAAACTGCCGGTTTTTTATAAGGTATTCGTATTCACTTCTATCCAGTATCCATCGGGATCTTTCAGGTATATCTGACGCACTCCATCCGGCCGGGTGTTAGTAGTACCGGCTTCTCCGGGCCAATTTTCAAAAGGGATTTTCTTCTGTTTAAGAAACTCCATAAAAGCGTCTAAATCATTAACGTTAAGAGCCAGATGCACGCCTTTATGCGGAGTGAATTCTTCACTGCTTTCGATCAAATGAATTTGGACCTTATTATCCAGCTCAAACCATCTGAACTTCGGTCCAAGACCTGCGTTATCAATCTCCTTCAATCCCAAAATTTCGCTGTAAAAAGCAGCTGCACTATCGAGGTCTTTAACTAAAAGTGCGTCATGATCTTTGGTAAAGGTAAATTGCTGCGCATGTGCTGTCTGCATAACTAAAAGTATTACTGCCGTATTGAATATAATTTTTAAGGCGTTCATATTAATAAATTTCGTGAATCATATTGGCGATTAAGGCAGTCCATCCGGTTTGATGCGAAGCTCCCAATCCCCTGCCGGTGTCTCCGTGAAAATACTCATAGAAAAGTATCAGATCTTTAAAGTGTGGATCTTTATACATTTTTTGATAATTCTCATTTACCGGTCTGTTTCCGTCCTCATCCTGTTGAAAAAGAGTTAACAGACGCTTCATCAGGTCGTTGCGAATATCATTAAGACCCATAATCTTTCCGCTTCCTTTAGGATATTCCACCTCGAGACTCTTGCCGTAATAATCTCTAAACTCTTTGATGGCCGTGATAAACAGATAATTAAAAGGTAACCATACCGGGCCGCGCCAGTTTGAATTACCCCCAAACATAGATGATTCAGACTCTGCAGGCTCATACTTGATCTCGTAATTTGTCCCGTCTATGTCTATTCTGTAAACCTTTTCGTGCACTTTAGAAAGTGACCTCAGCCCGTGCTTGCTTAAAAACTCCTTTTCATCAAAAACAGCATTGAGCATAATCTTCACCCGCTCTTTGGGAACCAAAGCCAACAGCAAATCTGAATCTTCAGAATATTCCTGAATCACAGGATACTTCAAATTCTCTTTACGGTATTTTCTAAACCAGTTTATACTGTATTTAAAGTTAGGCAGTCTGTCTAAAGTCGTTTTACTTATGTGCAGCACGGCTACCAAAGACATCAAGCCCACGATAGACCGTACTTTTATAGGCTGAAAGTTTCCGTTTTCAAAAACCAGCTTGTCGTAAAAGAATCCCTCTTTTTCATCCCAGGTACCTTCATACTCCTCATTGAGCTGGTTGAGCGCTTCTGCAATAAAAATAAAATGCCCAAAGAACTTGGTCGCCATTTCTTCATAGGAAGGATCAACCAATGCGATCTTGATCGCGATCTCGAGCATATTGAGGCAATAAAGCGCCATCCAGGAAGTTCCGTCAACCTGCTCCAGAGTTGCATTACCCGGGATTCCGCTGCTTCGGTCAAAAACCCCGATATTATCAAGACCTAAAAAGCCTCCCTGAAATACGTTGTTTTGCCTCTTGTCCTCCTGATTAACCCACCAGGTGAAATTGAGCGACAGCTTGTTGAAAATGCGTTTGAGGAAATCAATATCCTCATAGCCGGTGCTGTCCCGTTCTATCTTATAAATCTGAAGTGCTGCAAAAGCCTGAGTAGGCGGATTAACATCACTAAAATTCCACTCGTAAGCCGGGATCTGCCCATTAGGAGCCATATACCATTCCTTGGTGAATAGCAGTAATTGTTTTTTGGCAAACTCGTGGTCTATGTAGGCCATCGTGATGCAGTGAAAGGCACTGTCCCAGGCGGCATACCAGGGATATTCCCACTTGTCGGGCATCAGATGAATGTCGTGATTTCTCAGGGTTTTCCAGTTGTGATTGCGACCGCTGGTGCGACTTTGCGGCGGTGTTGATACTTTAGGATCACCTTTAAGCCACTGCTCTACCTCGTAATTGTAATATTGTTTGGTCCAAAGTAAACCTGCAAAGGCCTGCCGCTGAATTGCCTTAGCTTCGGGATCTTTAATAGCGTTGATACCTTCATAAAAATCCAGGCACTCCTGGAATCGTGTATCAAAGGTGTCATCAAAGTCTTCATTAAAGGCTGCCTCAAGCTCTTCTTTTGAGAGTCTTAATTTAAAAACCACCGTTTCTCCCGCAGGCACATCACGCTGATAGTGCGGGGCAAACTTCGTTCCTTCGGTTTTCTTTTTGGCCAGCTTATAGTCTGCCTTGATTACCGTATCATGGAAAAAATCTTTTTTGTAAGGATGATCATTGGGCTGCCCGTAAAGTCGCTGATCGTTGGTTTCATTTTCGGTAAACAGAAAATGCTCGGGTTGCTCAAAGTAGAAATTGTATTCTCCGGTATAGGGATGATTAATGTGTACCGAAGGCGTTTTGCTCTTTTTATTTTGTGTTATCTGGGGTTTAAAGGGCATATCCCGAATGCTCCAGAAATTACGAATCCACAATGTGGGTAGCACGTGCAGCTTAGCACTTTTTGAGTTTCGGTTGGTAACCGAAATACGGATGCAAATATCATCGGGACCTGCTTTTGCATATTCGGTTACAACATCAAAATATTCATTTTTATCAAAAAGACCGGTATCCAGTAGTTCATATTCCTGTTGCTTTCGATCTCTGCTTCGGTTTTTTGAAACCATTTCATCATAAGGAAAAGCATTCTGCGGGTATTTGTACAAATGCTTCATGTACGAATGCGTAGGGGTATTTTCCAGATAATAATACAGCTCCTTTACATCTTCACCATGATTCCCTTCGGGCCCGGTAAGTCCAAACAAGCGCTCTTTTAAGATATTGTCTTTACCATTCCATAGAGCGAGGCCAAAGCACACGTTACAGTACCGGTCTGTAAAACCGGCAAGACCGTCTTCTCCCCAGCGATACATTCTGCTTCGGGCGTGATCGTGAGGAAAATACCCCCAGGCATCTCCGTTTACACTATAGTCTTCGCGTACGGTTCCCCATTGGCGCTCACTCAGGTAAGGACCCCAGTGTAACCAGTCTTCTTCCTGTGCATAATGCGCGTCAAGGCGTTTTTGTTCTTGAGTATTTTTTTTAACCATTTGTAGTAAATCCGGGATAACAGGTCATACCTCCGTCAACAAAGAGGGTCGTACCATTAATATATTCTGATTCGTCTGATGCCAGCCACGCAGCCGCACTGCCTATATCTTCGGGAACACCGATGCGTTTGTAGGGAATGAGTTCATTTAATTTATTAAGTGCTTCCTGAGTTTCCCAGGCATCGCGATTGATATCGGTTTTAATGGCTCCCGGCGCTATGCTGTTACAACGCACTTTAAGTGGTGCATATTCCTGACAGATACTTTCCATCAACATAACCAGCGCGCCTTTGGAAGCGGCATAATTGGTATGCCCTGCCCAAGGAATGATCTGATGCACAGAGCTCATATGAATAATTTTCCCTAAAGATTTTGAAACACCCTCACGCATGCCTCTGCGCATAAATTCGCGCAACGCCTCACGGGCACACAGGAACTGGCCGGTTAGATTGACATCAATAACCAACTGCCAGTCTTTTAGACTCATCTCATGAAGCGGGGCGTCCCGTTGCAAACCCGAATTGGCTACCAAGATATCTACGGTCCCAAATTTTTCAATAGTTTGCTTAAACATGGCCTGCACCTGATCTTCCTTACTCACGTCGCATTTAATAACAAGAGCCTCACCACAGGTATTGTCCTTATTGATTTGGGCTGCGACTTCCCGCGCCTCCTTTTCTGAAGAATTGTAGTTTACCACTACATTGGCACCATCTCTTCCCAGTGCAAGGGCAACGGCTGCCCCTATACCGGTGCTGGAGCCGGTTACTATTGCGGTCTGACCTTTTAAACGTTCGTTGGGTTTTTGCATATATTTTTAGTTTACTAAACTTACAAATCTTCTAAATTAAACTATTACTCATAGGTTAAGCCCGGTATTAACGTATTTTATAATGACACAAACACGAAATTTGATAACCTTTCAGCAGATTAACATCTGGTTATCAAATCCTGAAAAAAATACTGCTTAACTGCTAAAAATGCAAGCTCTGAGCCGGCATTTGTTAAAGAAGTTTATGAATTGAAGTGGTAAACTCAGACGGAAGCTTTCCAAACTGCTCTTTAAATATCTTGCGAAAATACTTGGGATTATTAAAGCCCACTGCCGAAGCTGCTTCAGAAACGCTATAGCCTTCCTCACGCATAAGCTGGCTCGCCTTATTTACTTTAATGCTGCGCACATAGCTATTGATGTTCTCTCCGGTAAGGACGGTAATTTTCTTATAGAGCGAAGTTCTGCTCATCCCCAGTTCGCGGGTGAGCTTGAGAATAATAGAACCTTCAGAATCTTTAAACTTTAATACTGCCTTTTCAAAATCTGCCAAGAAAACCTTCTCCTTGTCAAGCACGCGGGTCTCTGTAGAACTAAGCTCCTGAGTATCTCCCAGACCTTTAAAATAAGTTTGCAGCAGCATTCTGCTATCGAGCAGATTTCGCACACGCGCCTTGATCAATTCCGGCTCAAAGGGTTTTGTAAGATAGTCGTCTGCACCTTCTTTATAACCGGTTACCTTAACGGCAGTATCTGCCTTGGCAGACAACATGATGATAGGAATGTGGGACGTCTCTTTAGCAGATTTGAGTTCGTGACACAAATCTATCCCATCTTTTACCGGCATCATGACATCGGTAATAATAAGATCTGGCGAAAATTTACCGGCCATGCCAATTCCTATTTCGCCATTTTCAGCGTGTATTAAATCATATTTTTCACTCAAAATAGCATCTAAGAGTTCCAGAATATCCGGATTATCTTCAACCAGCAAAATGAGTTCGCGCTCTTTATCCCCATTTAAAATAGCCTTCTTATCATAGGTCTTAGTCTCATAACTACGCATATATACGGCAGAAGACTTTCCTGCTTTAGTCCCGGAAGCGAACGGCTCTGTGGCGTATTTAATTTTATCGGAAGGTATTTGTGATAAATCAAAAGGTATTTCTATGACAAAAGTACTTCCCTCACCCGGCCGACTGTTCACCCGAAGACTACCGTTATGAAGTTCTGCAAAACGTCTGGATAAAGACAGCCCAATGCCCGAACCATTGCGTTTTACCGAGCTGTTTGAATGGTAGAACCAGTTAAAAATATGATCAAATTCTTCCGGCAATATGCCTACTCCCGAATCTTCTACCGATAGGCTGTAGGCCTTTTCGTCTGCGGTGAGTTTAATCCTGATTCGGCCCTTTTCTAAGGTGTATTTTAGCGCATTACTCATCAGATTATTAAAGATAATCTGCAGCTTGTCTATATCGTTTGTGACGCTTAGATGAGAAAGATCAGACTCAAAACGCAGATCTATTTCCTTAACCTCGGCAGCATTGGCGTGCAGGTTTATCCATTCATCCAAAACCGGAATCAAATCATAGGTTTGTACATAAAGAATACTTAGCCCTTCTTCGGTTTTTCTAAAATCAAGCAACCGGTTTATAGAAGCCAGAAGCTCAGACGCATTTTTCCTGATGAGATCTACCCGCGCATTATGCCGTGTGGTTTTAAGCTCCTGGGCCAGAATTTCAAGCGGAGCCAGAATCAGGGTCAGCGGGGTTTTCAGCTCGTGAGAAAATCCAGAATAAAACCGCATACGCTCTTCGTTAAAGTCATGCTCCAACTGGCGTTGTCGTTTTTCGAAGAGCAGGGAGTTTTTGAGCTTTAAGCGTTCGGAATAGTATTTAAACCCGAGATAAATAAGAACAACCGCTAAAACAAAATACAGCAGATAGGCCGGCATCGTAAGCCAAAAAGGCGGTGTAATGGTCAAAGGTAACTCGCGGGTGGTTGCTGCTCCAGATTGCTCAACGGCTTTAATTATAAGTTTATACTTTCCTGAAGGCAGGTTTGTAAAATTGATGTGACCGTTAGTTCCCAGTTCAACCCAGGTGTTGCTGTACCCTTCAAGCAAATACGAGTATCTCACGTCCTGTGAAAACGGATATTTTAAAAGCGCAAAATCTATTGAAAATAACTTCTCTCGGTAGGTAAGCTTCAGGAGATCAAGTGCATTGAGGCTTTTCGGTAAGAGTGCAGCTTCGGCTTCAGGCTGTATTGCCACCCGTTCATTATTCACACTTAATCCTTTAAAAACTATACCGTATTGTTTGTCTTCGCCGTACAGATTTTCGGGCTTGAAAATATTTAAACCTTTATTCCCCCCAAACCATAAATTTCTGCGTTCATCCAAAAGTGCAGTACCTATGTTAAACTCACTTTTTTGGATTGCCCGGGGATTTAAGAGATTAGAAACCGTATTGGTTTTAAGATTATACGCGCTTAATCCATTATTTGTGCTTAACCACACTTCATCCTCGTCATATCTTACAATACTGTTTACCGTGGTATTAGGCAGGCCATCTTCTTCATTGATTATGTCAAAATCAGCAGTGCGGGTATTGAAACGGATGAGCCCACCAAAACGGCTGCCCGCCAGGAGTTCTTCATCATTAATTAAAATAAGTGAAAAGAAAATATCTGACGGAAGTCCTTTAAGCCGCTGTGAATTAAAATCTGAATACTGCCGGGTAACCGGATTGTATTTTAGAATACCATCCCCATAGGTTGCCATCCAGAAATTGCCGCGACTGTCCTGAGCTATAGCCCGAATATCCCGTTTACCCAACAATTCGACATAGTCAAAAGTATCATTGACTTCATCGTATTTATAAAGACCGCCCCGGTTTGTACCTACCCAAATGGTTTTCTGATCATCTTCAAAAATGGCACGCACATCATTACCGGCAGCCTGACTTTCCTGAAGATAATGCGACCAGATCCCATTTTTCATTTTATTGAGTCCACCCTTGTAGGTACCCGCCCAAAGTCGCCCCTTTGAATCTTCAAGAAGAGCCAGCACATAGTCGTTACTAAGGCCAGACTGATCCCGGCTTGAGGCAAAAGGAGTTATTTTTCCGGTTGCAGCGTGATACAAATCAATACCACCGCCATCTGTTCCAATATAGACATTGCCTTCGCGGCTGTTTGCTAAAGAAGCGATACGGTCGTGACTTAGCAGTCCCCGCACCGATGATTCTTCATTTATAAGCTTAATAGGTTCCCCTTTGGGATTTACAAAATTGAGTCCGTTACTGGTGCCAATCCACATATTACCTCCCCGGTCTAATTTAAGAGCCGAAACGGTACGGTTAAAAACACTGCTTCCGTCTTTGCGCGGTAAAAAACGGGTAAGCTGTATTTCACCTTTTCCTTCAACGAAAGACTTCATGTTTAAGATATTGAGCCCTCCATTGCGGGTACCAATCCACATTCTGCCCTGATTGTCTTCGGCAAAACATAAAATCTCTTCATCGCTGAGCGCGTCTTCAGAACCGGCACCCAGCGAATTAATCACACAATCCCTGCGAAGCACAAAAAGACCGTTTTGTGAACCAATCCACAGATTTTGACCGGCATCGAGATGAAGGGCCTGTACGCCGGGTTGCTCCTCATTTTCAGGAAGCTGTTCAAAATAAATTCGGCTTACTGTTTTAGATTTGAGATCAATACGATTAAGGCCTTTGCGATAGGTTCCCACCCAAAGAATCGAATCTCCCTGAAGCAGCATACTGGACACTTCGTTATAACTCAAGGAAGCTTTGTTTTTGGGTTCATGCCTGTATGCGGCAAGCTCACGATAGTTAGCATCAAATACGCGAACACCTGCATGGGTATAGCCCACATAATAATTACCGTTTGCACCCTTTTTTACCGCACGTACATTATCTGAAGGAAGATCAAAAGCAGCAATCTTCGTAAAAGCATCTGTTTTGCCGGAATACAGATCTAAGCCTTCATCTGTTAAAACCAAAAGGTCACCGTTCTGCTCATAATTAATATGATCTACATAATTATTATAAAGACTTAGGGTGTCTGTACTGCGATGTCTGTAAATTTTAAATGAACTACCATCGTAGCGATTAAGGCCGTCGATGGTTCCTACCCAGATAAACCCCGAAGCATCCTGCTCAATACTGTTAATGTAACTGTTTGAAATACCGCTTGATAGATCAAAATTATAAAAGGTGAGTTGCTCATCAATATTTTCAACCGGCTTACAACGCACTTGACCATTAAGCGTGTAACCACAAAAAATCAGAAGAACTAAGGGAATTAACTTCATAAACTTTAAGAGGGGTTTAACAATTATCAAATTTACAATTTCGGGCTTTAAAACTTGTTACATCACTAAAATTAAGGGTTTATTATTCACAATTGCCATTTTGTACCCCTTAAAATGACAGTGCCCCCCTTTATTTAACATAAAATTGTTAGAAAATTGTAACGTCAACGAAAACGATTACGTGAAGAAATTGACACAATAAAAACAACTAAAACACGAATGTATGACTAATTATTATTTGACTAAAAAGGCCGCTGTTCTCTACAGCATGCTGCTTTTTCTGTTTTCCTGGAGCATAACTGCACAGGAAAAACAAATAACGGGTGTAGTAACAGACATGAACAATACACCCTTACCCGGTGTGAGTGTTCTCGTTAAAGGCACCTCTACCGGTACTGTTACCGGTTTTGACGGCGATTTCAGCATCACGGCATCTGCCGCTGATGTACTGGTTTTCTCGTATGTAGGATTTACAGAGCAGGAAATCACTGTTGGAACTAAAAATACGATCAACGTTAAAATGCAGGAAAACGTTGCAGAACTCAACGAAGTCGTTTTAGTAGGTTATGGCCAAAAGTCTAAAACTACCCTTACAGGATCTGTTTCAACCGTAAAAGGAGAAGAATTGGTTAAAAGTCCGCAGCCTAACCTGTCCAACTCGTTTGCCGGTAGGTTATCTGGGGTTGTAGCCAACAACAGATCTGGTGAACCGGGAGCTGATGGCGCGACCATCCGCATTCGCGGGATCAGCACCACAGGCGACAACAATCCTCTGGTAGTAATAGATGGTATCCCAAACCGATTGGGAGGTCTGGAGCGTCTTAACCCAAACGACGTAGAAAACATCACCGTACTTAAAGATGCTTCTGCTGCAATTTATGGGGCTCAGGCTGCAAACGGGGTTATTTTAATAACTACCAAACGCGGTAAAATGGGTAAACCCAGCTTTAGCGTAACAGCAAACCAGGGATTTTCAACACCGGCGAACTTACCAAAATTAGCCGACTCGCCTACCTACGCTACTATTCTTAATGAAATCAACTTCTACCGAAACCCAAGCGGTGGTATGAATCAGATCTACAGTCAGGAAGAAATTGCCTTATTTGCTAACGGAAGTGACCCTGACAACTACCCAAATACCAGCTGGACCGATGAAGCAATCAGCGACTGGTCGCTACAGGACAACGAAAATGTTTCTATACGAGGGGGTGGTGAAAATTTCAGATATTTTACCTCTTTAGGCCGTACCAATCAGGATGGTATTTACAAAGATGGAATCAACAATTACAAGCAGGTAAACCTGCGAGCCAACCTGGATGTTGATGTGACTTCAAACCTCACCCTGGGCGTAGACCTCAACTACCGCAAGGAAGATCGTATATTCCCAACACGTAGTGCGGGAGATATTTTTAGAGCGATCTACAGAACCTATCCTACAATCCCTGCCCGTTATTCTAACGGTTTGCCTTCTGCAGGTGTTGAACAGGGACAGAACCCCATTATTATTCCTACCGGAATTCCGGGAACTGATGTACAGCCTACAACGGTATTGAACTCAACCCTTACGTTAGACTATAAATTACCCATTGAAGGTCTGTCTATAAAAGGTTTTTATTCTGAAGACCGAAGCTTTGCAGCCCGTAAACGCTTTGCAATTCCCTTTACGGTCTATCAGATCGACAATAGCACAAACCCGCCTTCATTTAATGAAGTAACCGCAGGCCCAGATTCCCGTACACCCGAATTATTACAGGCTCAGGACAACAACCAGCTCCAAACGGCAAACATACGCCTTAACTTTGAGCGCAGTTTTGGACTGCACCACATCAATTCGTTTATCGCTTATGAGCAGCAGGAAAGTGACCGCAGCTATTTTGATGCGTTCCGCAGTGGGTTTATCTCAGCCGAAATTCCTGAGTTTAATCTGGGTGGTGGTGAACCGGAGCAAAGTACTAACAGCGGTTTTAGCCAGCGTTTTACCCGTCGTAACTACTTTAGCCGTATTTCTTATGATTATGACCAAAAATATTTGGCAGAAGTACAGGCCAGATACGATGGTTCTTCCCGATTTGCAGACGGAAACCGCTATGGCTTTTTCCCAAGTATTTCTGCAGGTTGGAGAATTTCAGCAGAAGAGTGGTTTAAATCTGAAGATGTAAAAAACCTAAAAGTTAAAGCCTCTTACGGTTTATTAGGTAATGACCGAATCAATCCGTTTCAATACTTAAATACCTTCGCATTACGTCCTACAGATTTTGTAGATCCAAACGGCACTCCATTACCTATTTTTATCATCAACCAGCTTGCAAACCCCGGAATCACCTGGGAAACTGCCCGAAAACTGGATATTGGTGTAAGTGCAGACCTGTTTGACAGCTTCAGTATTGAGCTTGATTACTTTCACGAAGTGCGTAGCGATTTGTTAACTGCTCGTAGCGGGTCCTTACCTTTAGTTTCAGGTATCGTTAATGAGGTGGGGCTGGATGCAATCATTCCGCAGGAAAATATAGGTGAAGTGAAAAACCGTGGTTTTGAAGCCGTGTTGGGCTATGATAAAACATGGGGTGAGTTTAACTTTTTTGCCGATGCAAATTTCACCTTCAATAAAAATGAAGTTGTCTTCTTAGACGACCCACAGGGTATCCCGGATTATCAGTTATCAAAAGGAAAACCCCTTGGTTCAGAACTACTTTACGAAGCAATTGGTATCTTTAGAACTCAGGAAGATTTAGACAATAACGTAACGCTTCCCGGGCAGCAATTAGGAGACCTCATCTACCGCGATGTGGATGGCGACGGTGAAATTACACAGTTAGACCGTGTACGTCAGGAATTGACTAATGTTCCGCAAATTGTTTACGGTTTAACTCTGGGAGCTAATTATAAAAACTTTGATTTGACCGTCTTATGGCAAGGTCAGGCGCGTTCGGTGCAGTATGTAGCTCCGGAGTCTGGAGAGGTAGGAAACTTCTTCAGCAGCTGGGCAGACAACCGCTGGAGCCCTACCAACCCTAACGGAAGCTATCCACGCGTAGATGTACGTACCTCTTCAAGCATTAATGAGGGATTGTTCAGAAATGATTTCTGGCTGGTGAACACTTCGTTCTTAAGGCTGAAAAACGTGGAGTTGGGCTACAGCCTGCCTCAAAGCAGCTTGTCGTTCTTAGGCATCTCAACGGCTCGAATTTATGCAAGCGGCTACAACCTGGTCACTTTTACCGAGTCTAAAGATGTTGACCCGGAAGGTGCCAGCAACAACGGGCAATTCTATCCGCAATTAAAAACATACAACATAGGTATTAACGTTAACTTTTAAGTGATGAAGAAATTAATAATGATGTTAGCTCTGGGCAGTCTTTCATTGGTTCATCTGAGCTGTGATGAAGATTTACTGGATGTAGAAAGTACAAGTTTAACAGACCAGGCCGTATGGGCAGACCCTGTATTAGCAGAAGCTTTTGTAAGAGGTTTGTACACCGGTGTGCGCCTGGCAGACAAAGAGCCCGGGCATAATGGTGGCGACACCCCTGCCGGTTTTGGGCGTGGTTTTCACTGGGCGATGTGGGCTTCGGTTTCTGACGAGGCCATCTACAGCAATGATGACGCAACCTACCTGGTACAACGTGGCCAAATGAGCCCAAGTAACTACGGTTTTATGAGTACAACCTGGGGGCGCAGCTTCCGAAATATTCGCGAGGTAAATTTGGCGCTTTCCAATATTGATACAGACTCCTCGCCTTTTGATCAGGAAACCAAAGATCTATTGATAGGTGAATTGCATTTCATACGTGCGTTCAGGTATTTTGAACTGTTAAGAGGTTTTGGGGAAGTCCCGCTTATGGGAGACGAGGTTTACGACCTAACCAGCAATTTTGACGCGCTTTACGATAGAAAGAGTAAAGACGAAGTGGTGGCTTATATCGAAAGTGAACTGGAATTGGCTATAGATTTACTGCCTGCTTCTAACGGAGCACGTGCAACAGATGCAGCCGCAATGGCTTTAAAATCAAGATTGTTATTGTATGCAGCAAGCCCGTTATTTACTGATGGTGTAGACGACACTGCAAAATGGGCCAAAGCCGCTCAGGCCGCCAAAGATGTGATGGACCTTAACCGCTTTAGCCTGGTTACCAATCTCGATTCAGACCCTTCTGAAAACTTCAGAAAACTGTTTGTTACCCAAAGTATGACCAGCGAAGACATCTTTATGCGATTTTATATGCCTGCCAGCAACAGTGGCGGTCGCGCTATTCCTATTGAGCGTATGAACGGACCAAACGGTTCAGGTGGCTGGGGAGGTAACTGCCCTATGCAAAACCTGGTAGATGATTTTGAAATGATAGACGGCTCCGACATCGAGGATGCAAACTCAGGATACGACCCGCAAAACCCTTATGTAAACCGTGATCCGCGTTTTTATGCAACTATTGTTTACAACGGTTCTACCCTTAGAGATCGTGCTTACGAGTCTTTTGTGCCTAATGGAAAGGACAGCCCCGATGGTAACGAGCCCTGGAACACCTCTCCTACCGGTTACTTAATGCGCAAATTCATTCAGGAAGATATAACCCTGAACGACTGGAATAATATGGGAGCTTCTCCCTGGAGGTATTTTAGATATGCTGAAATTTTGCTCAACTATGCCGAAGCACAAAACGAAGCTGCAGGTCCTGATCTGTCTGTTTACAACGCCGTAAACGCGGTGCGCCAGCGTGCAGGTATGCCGGTTTTAAGCGGACTCACCAAAGCCCAGATGCGCGAAGCCTTACGCAATGAGCGCAGGGTAGAGCTGGCTTATGAAGAGCATCGTTATTTTGACGTACGTCGCTGGATGATCGCGATGGATGTTGAGAACGAACCTGCAAAATCTATTGAAATTACCAGAGCTTCAAACGGCAACCTTACCTATGAGGAAGGCATTGCCCTGGAAGGCAAAAAGTTTGAAGAAAAACACTATTGGTTCCCAATACCTTTAAGCGACATCACCGCATCGGGTGGTAAGCTTCAACAAAACCCGGGATATCAACAAGGTAACTAGCGTTTTCCATAAAAGGGAAGGAATTGTTTTCCTTCCCTTTTTTAATTTAAAAACCTGAAAGATGAAACATAAACCCGCACTTAAAACTCTTGCAGCACTTTTCTGCGTGATCCTCTCCGCTTCGTTTCTAACGACTCAGGCTCAGGAAAGCGGCAAGAAGCTTTTTAATGACAACTGGCAGTTTTACCGGGGAGATCTTGATCTCAAGGAACAGGATCTTCAAAACGCAAACTGGCGAGCTGTAAGCCTACCCCACGATTGGAGTATTGAAGGCCCTTTTGATCCTCAATGGGCAAGCGGCACAGGCTTTTTACCCGGTGGTATCGCCTGGTATCGCAAAAACTTTGATATCGATTCATACGATACCCATAAACGCTATGCGATATATTTTGACGGCGTTTATAAAAACTCGGATGTTTGGATCAACGGGACGTGGATTGGCAGAAGGCCTAATGGCTTTATAGCTTTTGAATACGACCTCACCCCTTACCTCAAGCAAAGCGGAAATGAGATTTTGGTACGTGTAGATCATGCTCAATATGCCGATTCCCGTTTTTACACCGGCTCCGGCATTTACCGAAACGTGTACCTAAAAACCAAAGCCCCCGCTCATTTTAAAACCTGGGGTATCAGTTTTCAAACTCCCAAAGTAACACCCGAAGAAGCCGGCATTCTGATAACGGCTGCTTTTCAAAACACCTTAAATGCTTCGGCTAAGCTGGAGGTAAATGCCGCTCTTAAAGATGCTTCCGGTTACACCCTTTATACCGAAAGTCTTCCTGCAGAAACGCTCGCAAATGCTTCCGCAGCTGTTACATTTAAAGGAATCGTCAAAAGTCCAAAACTTTGGTCCCCAAAACACCCCAACCTCTATACATTAACCTTAAACCTACTGGAAAATGGAGAATTAATAGATTCCCAAACGCAACAGGTAGGTTTTAGAAGCTTTCACTTTGATGCCAATACCGGTTTTACACTCAATGGGGAAAATATGTTGCTGAAAGGGGTCTGCATACATCACGATGCTGGTGCTCTGGGAGCTGCTGTGCCCAAGGAAGTGTGGGCAGAACGCCTGCAAACCCTGAAAGATTTGGGTTGCAACGCCATACGCATGAGCCATTATCCGCATCAGGATTACCTTTATGAACTTTGTGACGAGATGGGTTTTTTGGTACAGGATGAAGCCTTTGACGAATGGGCACGTGGTAAAAATAAATGGATTGAAGGCTGGAATGTAGGGACACCCGGCAACGATGGTGCTTTTGAGGCCTTCGCCGAATGGGGAAAACGCGATGTTCAGGATATGATCAGGCGCAACCGCAACAGACCTTCAATCATTATGTGGAGCATTGGTAACGAGATTGACTATCCTAATGATCCGTACACGCATCCGGTTCTCGATACCGGAAGAAATCCGCAGATTTTTGGACGCGGCTTTAAACCCGGCAATCCATCCGCTGAAGGTTTAGGCATATTGGCCAAAGAACTTGTCGCGGCTGCAAAAGAAATCGACACCACCAGACCCATAACTGCGGCACTGGCCGGTGTACCTATGTCTAATGAAACCACCTATCCCGAATCATTAGATCTCGTGGGTTACAATTATCAGGAATACCGCTATGCGGAAGATCATCAAAAATATCCCGGTCGCATTATTTACGGAAGTGAAAATGGGGATGCCTATTCAGCCTGGAAAGCAGTGACCGATAACCCGTATATCGCTTCTCAATTTATCTGGACGGCTTTCGACTTTATAGGCGAAGCGCTTCCCTGGCCTAAACGAGGCAGTGAAGCGGGTATTCTGGATCTGGCCGGCAAGCCCAAGCCCGATTTCTTTTTCAGACAGAGCTTATGGAGTGATAAGCCTGTGCTTTACATCGGGGTAACAGACAGTGCAGAGAACGCTCAGAAACGCCGTAAAATCAAAACAGAATGGTCAGGAGAGTCAGGAGAAATGAAATACATTCCTTTTTATACCAATGCCGATGAAGTAGAACTGGTTCTCAACGGAAAATCTTTGGGTAAACAGCCGGTCACTTACGCAGATAATGCCATGCCTCATTTTAAAATCCCCTATCAGGAAGGAAAACTGGAAGCCCGCGGTTACGTAAATGGAATTGTGGTTGCACGCAGTATGCTTCAAACACCGCAAAAGCTTAAAGAAATCAAACTCACCAAAGCGGCTTTACCAAAAGTCATCACAGAATCTAAAGTTTTAATAATCGACCTTGAGATGGTTGACAAAAACGGAACGCTTATAAGGAACGAAGACCAGGAAGTGAACTTTGTAATTGATGAATCTTTAGTCCTGCTGGGAGTTGAAAATGCAGATCAAAGCAATCACCGCTCCTTTACAGCTTCAACACAAGCTACCTACAATGGAAAACTCAGAGCCTATTTCAAAAAAACAGGCAGAAGCGGAGTGTTGAAAATCATTCCACAAAATAAAAAGCTAAAATCACGGAGCTATACGATTGAATAGTACCTGACACATTGCAGAAAAGTCCGTTTGAAAAACCAAACGGACTTTTTTCTTTTAAAGACTTGCTATACGGTCGAGTTCTATTTCATTAACCGGCAGTTCCATAATTTCTTTTACGATTTTATGAAGGTCGGGGATAACCTGACTAGCCAGCGGGGTAAGGCTGTTGAACAAAACACAGATTCCCAGATCTTCTTCCGGAAACACAGCGATTTCATTTCTAAAATTACTCACGCTGCCGCCGTGGTGAATCATTTTACTTTGAGCTCCGCTTTCGGCATTTACAAACTCGTGTATGCGCCAGCCGTAAGCGTAGGAAGAACGCAGGTGACCCTTCCAGCGTTGATAGTATTTACGCTCATCGGGCAATTCTATCTGAGGTTCAAAAACTTCAGCCAGACCGTCTTTATCAAGCACTTCTTCTTTATGTCCTAAAAGAAAGCGCATCCATTTGCCCATATCATCTGCACTGGCGTTAATTCCCCCGGCCGGAACCGCATTAAAGTATTTTCTGTTTACGGGTAATCGCTGCCATCCCTTATAGGTGCTTTTATGCGGATATGCATAATTACCGGTGTTGACCATACCTTCATAATCTGTAGAAATGGTTTTCATATCAAGCGGGCTAAATAGTTTATTTTGCAGCAATTGCTGAATGGTATTCCCGGTTGCAGCTTCCATCATAGTTCCGCTAAGCGCAAACATAGCATTCTGATAGCTGTGCACCAGCCCCGGTTTTGTATAGGTGTTGATAATTCTAAAACGCGAAGCGACTTCTTCTAATGGAAGTCCATCTTCTATGAGATTTGTATAACAGTGGTACGGCACGCCTGTAGAATGCGAAAGCACTTCCCTAAGAGTAATTGCACGGGCGTGATTTTTATTTTTTAAATCAAACTGCGGCACTGCGTCGATAAGTTTATCATCCCAGGAAATAGCTCCTTCCTTTACCTCGATCCCGGCCAGAACACCTGCGAAACCTTTAGAAAGAGAACCGAGTCTGAATACAGTCTCTGCATTAACCGTGTCTGTCTCCTTAAACGCATTGCGCTTACCGAAACCTCCCTGAAACATAACCGAATCACCGGCAACGATATTTACACCGGCACCAATGATCAGTCTTTTTTTAATGGCATCTTCAAAGTAGGCGTTCAGGGCCTGCTCAAGAAGTTTTTTACGGGTTTCAAAAGCCTGGGAAGCACGCTTTTCTTCTTTGGCCTGTATGGGATTTACAAACTCTGCAGAAGGAAGTTTGGGCTTTGGGGATTTGTACTGATTAGAACTAAAAATTGCGAAGAAAGACATCAATACGACCACCGTACTGAATACCACAGGTTTTTTAACAATCATTTTGAAGTTGGGGGTTATTTTGTTAATCGGTTCGAATATACGATAAAAAACATATAAAACCGTTTAAGTGCTGTACAAATTAAAATATTAACATAATTCAGAAGTGCTGACTCTCAACACCAAAGCTTGATTTTACTACTAAACAAGCCTGTTTTTAGAATCTTTTCGCAGACTAAAAAAGAGCATATCAAATTCAGTATTGTAAGATTTAATCTTACAATTTAACTATAAATAAGTCTTAATTAATTCCTAAAAATCTGAGATTCTTTAACTGTTCAACAAGAAAAAAGCCGCTTTAGTATGTAAGAAGTAAGTCTATTTTAAACTTTAACAAATTTCGAAAAGCTGAACATCATCAAACCTCTTTAAATCAGATCAATACGAAAAAAGAGAAGCCGAAAATCAGGCGACAGCTAAATGTTACTTTCAGAACCATAGCATATAAAAAGAGGCTGTCTAAAAAGCAAGGACGTGTCATATTGAGCTTGTCGAAATATTTTCAACTTACTGATTATTAAGATCGGTTTCGACAGGCTCAACCTGACAACTCAAGTTAATAAGTCTTTTTAGACAGCCTCTTGTCGGAAATGATTTTTACTTTTTAATTTTATCGGATTAACTTAAAGTAAACCGAAAATGCTCTTTAAATCTTTTATCGAGTAAATTTCATATCAAAACGACCATCTCTAATTTCCCGTAATTCACCATTTTGATCAATTACATCAAAGAAAAAAGTTCCTGAGACAATTTGATTATCTATATCCAGATGAGTTATTGTTAGTTTACCTGAATTTTGATTATCAGTATCAAAGATATCACCATTGAAAATATATTTTCCGGAAACACCACCTACTTCAAATTCAGACACTAATGAGTAAGTTTGATTCTCAATAATTTCTTTAGCATTAGTCGTTATGGAGATTGCGATTTCATTAAATCCAGCATCATTCATAGCTGCTTCTAAATTAAAATATCGTTCTCCATCAATTAATTGATAAACACAATCCAAAGGATTGACTCCTCCCCTTGGGATAAAGGGTTCTCCATCCAAAAGGCAACCAAATGTATTTTCTCCCGTTTGAGTTTCTGGAGGTAAACAGTCTACTCCCACACATCCACCATCGTCATCATTTTTACAGGAGCAACAAATACCTGCGAATACCAGTAACAAAATAAAAACTAACCTTTTCATTAGAACTCTTTCTTGAAAATTAGGAATAAAATCTTAGTTGGTCTTTTTTAAAATATTAAAACCTAACTAGAATCATGAGATTGATGAGTTATTATTCAGGTTTGAAAGTCCTTTTAAGTTCTTATATTTTTAGGATTTTTGGAGTTCAACTCCCATCAAGTGGGCAATGAGGCCTCGAAGCTTCGGGGGAACCCGGGATCATTCTCAAAAGTTGTGTGTGAATTGAATGAATAGTTTGATTTTTGTTTTCTAAACAGGAGGCATTGGACGCATATATAGATTTACTTAAGATTTTATTACCAGAATTATTGATTACCCATTTTAACCTTACCGGTCATCAAACAGAGGGAGATATACTGCACCTGCATTTTGAAGAAAAAGCAGAGGTCCCTA
>NZ_JAJGMW010000025.1 GCF_020782115.1 Leeuwenhoekiella parthenopeia
TGGGTAAAATATCACCGGTGCAATACGCAAAGCTTCATTCTATTGGGGCTAGCCCCAATAGAATGAAAAACAATAATTTTAAACAAGTTTTGGAAAATTAAGCAGTTCTAATCTAGGGAAGCTTACACCTTCACCAAAGTGCTGTATGTAAAATCTGAACTTGGTGATGAAAGGACATCTTCTATCATAAATACCTGTATCGATTTACCCCATTCCGATTGAAACTTTTCGAGCTCTTCTAAAAATCTTGAAATACAGTAGGCTGAAAGATTCTGAGAAAGCAGAATCGTATCGGGGTATTCTCTATGAGTAAAACCCTGCTCTTTCAACAGGTACGCATAGCCTACCTCACACGAATCGAAATGTTTTACGATCAAACTTCCAAATTCGTTCTTGATTAAACGTTCAATCAGATCGCGGTTAACACGATCTTCATCAATTAAATACATCACCTTTGCTGACATAGAAAAACCTTAACTGAATTTGATAACTCGTTCAAAACAAGTTGCAAATAAACGTCTATAAAATATTTATTAAGTTTTTTTTAACTAAAAAACCGACGTAAAACGCCGGTTTCGATACAATATACAAGTATAACTAAATCGATTAATGTTTAAACAATGGTCGGTGACCCATCATCGCATTTACCTGACCTGCAATCTCTTCCAGTTTATCATCATCCTGATAGTTCACCAGGGCCGCATCAATAAGCTCAACCACCTGCTTCATATCTTCTTCCACCAATCCACGGGTAGTTACCGCAGCAACCCCAATACGCATACCTGAAGTCACAAAAGGCGAACGGGTATCAAAAGGCACCATATTCTTATTCACCGTGATATCTGCCTTGCCTAATGCTTCTTCGGCATCTTTACCGGAAATGTCCTTATTTCTAAGATCGATAAGCATCATATGATTATCTGTTCCTCCTGAAATAATATCATAACCTTTGGCTACGAAAGCAGCAGCCATCACCGAAGCGTTTTTCTTAACCTGAACCATATAGTGCAAAAAGTCGTCGGTAAGGGCTTCGCCGAAAGCAATCGCCTTAGCGGCAATGATATGCTCTAAAGGACCACCCTGATTTCCCGGAAAAATCCCGCTGTCTAACAATGAAGACATCATACGCAGGCTTCCGTTTTTAAGCTTGATGCCAAATGGATTCTCAAAATCTTTACCCATAAGAATCATACCTCCACGAGGTCCGCGAAGGGTTTTGTGGGTTGTGGTAGTACAAATATGACAATGAGGTACCGGATCACCAATGATTCCTTTAGCGATAAGACCGGCAGGATGTGCCATATCACAAAGCAGGATAGCTCCTACTTTATCTGCGATTTCGCGAAAACGCTTATAGTCAATCTCGCGACTGTAGGCCGAAGCTCCCGCAATAATCATTTTCGGCTTTTCTTTAACCGCAAGTTCTTCGATCTTATCATAATCCAAAAGACCGGTTTCCTGATCTACTCCGTAAAATACAGGATTGTATAAACGTCCCGAAAAGTTTACGGGTGACCCGTGCGTTAAGTGCCCGCCGTGAGCCAGGTCAAATCCTAAGAAAGTCTCTCCCGGTTTCATCACTGCATGAAAAACAGCGGTATTGGCCTGTGAACCTGAGTGAGGCTGTACGTTTACATATTCAGCACCAAAAAGTTCTTTAGCGCGCTCTATGGCGATATTCTCAACCTCATCTACGACCTCGCATCCGCCGTAGTAACGCTTACCGGGATACCCCTCGGCATATTTATTAGTAAGTACAGAACCGGCAGCTTCCATGACCTGCTCGCTTACAAAGTTTTCTGAAGCAATTAACTCTAAACCATTGAGTTGGCGTTGCTTTTCTTCCTGAATAAGATCAAAAATTTCGGTATCCCGTTGCATGCTTTATAAAGTTTGTTAAATTAGGTTCAAAAGTAGTGATTACAATTGGTTGGTACTATTTTAATTCTATATTTGAGCAGCCCTTTTACTAACACTTTATTAAAAATTTATGCCTACTAAAGCTAACGATCCCAAAAGAAAAACCTGGCTAGAGACTGCTGCAGACACAGACTTTCCTATTCAGAATATTCCCTTTGGCGTGTTCTTAACCCGAGATGACATCATCACCATAGGAACGCGAATCGGAGATTATGCCATCGACCTGGGAGCGCTGCATCAATTGGGATATTTTAGTGAAATCCCGCTTACTGATGATATCTTTTTGCAAGACAGCTTAAACGATTTCATTGCCGACGGGCGTAAAACCTGGAGGGCCGTACGCAATCGTATTTCAGAAATTTTTGAAGCAAACAATCCGGAGTTGCGCGATAACGCAGATCATCGCGATACGGTGATTTTTGCAATGGATGAGATCGAAATGCAACTGCCGGTACAAATAGGTGATTATACTGATTTTTACAGCAGTAAAGAGCACGCAACCAATGTGGGCTCTATGTTTCGTGATCCGGATAACGCGTTGCTGCCCAACTGGCTTCATTTACCTGTTGCCTACCATGGGCGCAGCAGTTCGATTATTCCTTCAGGAATATCGGTGCACCGCCCACAGGGACAAAAGCTGCCTAATGGTGCCGACAAACCCATTTTTGGTCCTTCAAGACAATTGGATTTTGAATTGGAAATGGCCTTTATTACCACAGCGGCAAATGAACTTGGCCAGCCCATTCCGGTAGATCAGGCAGAAGAATACATCTTTGGTCTTGTTTTATTTAACGACTGGACTGCCCGCGACATTCAGCGCTGGGAATATATGCCCTTAGGACCTTTTTTAGGTAAAAACTTCGCCTCTTCGGTCTCCTGCTGGATTGTAACTCTTGATGCATTAGAACCTTATAGAACCAACAGTCCCAAGCCCGATCAGGAAGTACTGCCCTATTTAAAATACAGTGGTAAGAAAACCTTCGACATCAATCTTGAAGTGAGCATTCAGCCTGAAGGAAAAGAAGAAACCGTGGTTTGTAAATCAAATTTCAAACATCTGTATTGGAATATGAGCCAGCAACTGGCGCATCACACCATTAATGGTTGCCCGGTAAACAGTGGTGATATGATGGGCAGCGGTACCATAAGTGGTCCTACGCCCGACTCTTACGGCTCTATGCTCGAACTCAGCTGGAAGGGTTCAAAACCCGTTAAACTTAACGACGGCAGCGATCGCAAGTTTATAGAAGACCACGACACCGTTATTATGCGCGGCCATTGTGAAAAAGCCGGTGCAGTACGTATTGGTTTTGGTGAAATATCTACCAAAATCAAACCCGTATTTAAACCCAAGAAAAAATAAGCTTTAAAAACCAATTCCATAAAACGCCTAAAATCTTCCCGATTTTAGGCGTTTTTAATTTGCAGACGGTTACCTTTGTCCTTCAATGGGGTGCTTGCCCGAAAAATGAAATCATTAAACTTTAATGCTTTCTTGCGGCAGGCTGAGATGATACCCGTGGGCACTTTGCCCAGTACCTGATCCGGATAATGCCGGCGTAGGGATCTTAAGCAAACAGGCAACACCTGTCTGCCGCCCCCTGGGCTCATCTCCTCATTGCATTTGGTAATCTAAAATCCGGTAATGGAGGACTTTTTAATGAATTTTGTGTGGCTGCAGTGGATAGGCACCGCCTTTGGGATCACACAGGTTTTACTCGCGCGTCAAAACAACGTCAACAACTACATTTTTGGCATCATTGGTATTCTTATCAGTATTTGGGTACTCTACCATTCAAAGCTGTATGCCGATATTATACTACATCTGTATTATTTTGTGATGAGCGTTTACGGCTGGCTGTACTGGAAATTTGGTAAAAAACAAGAGGAAGCGCCCATCTCCTATTCAAGCCAAAAGGAGCATTTACAGGCTCTGGGGATTGTGGCTGGTTGTTTTGTGATCATGGTGTTTTGGCTCACCCGCTACACCAATTCAGACGTGCCCTATTGGGATTCGGTCGTGAGTGCATTTGCCTGGGCGGGTATGTGGCTGATGGCCCGTCGCAAAATCGAAAACTGGATTTACCTCAACATCAGCAACATCGTAGCCATACCCCTGCTCATTTACAAAGAATTATACATCTACGCCGGCCTTACCGGTTTTCTGTTTTGCGTGGCTATTTCCGGTTATATAAAGTGGCGAAAACTCATCCAAAAAGAACAACATGAACAACTTGTGCATACCTGATTTTGTAAAAGGTACCGAACGATTTTCTGCGGAAACCCTAAACTGGATTACAAGTCAGAATCTTTGGAATATTTGGGTGCCGAAACTATACGGTGGCCGCGAATGCTCGTTTACTGAAGGTTTACAACTCCTGCAGCAACTCGCCAGACACGACGGAAGCCTGGGCTGGACGGTCACGCTGTGCAGCGGCGCTAATTATTTTGTGGGGAATTTACAACCGGAAACAGCTCAGCGTATTTTTACAGAAGGTGCACACAAACCCATTTTTGGCGGTAGTGGCGGTTTATTTGGCTACGCCGAAAAAACAGGCGATAGCTACAGACTTTCTGGAACGTGGAAGTACGCTACCGGTGGACCGTACCTTACCCACGTGACCCTAAACGCCAAAATCACTCAGGGCGGAAAAGAACTGCTTCAGGAGGACGGAAGCCCGGTTTTTAAATCCTTTGTCATCCCAAAAGATGCGGTTAACCTCATCGACGATTGGAACACCATGGGAATGCAGGCTACCCGTACCTGTTCGTTTAATATTGACCAGTACATCGCACAGGAAAGCCAAAGCTTTCAATACGATCATTTTTACCTGCCGCAAGCGATTTATAAAATCAATTTCCGGGTATTTGCCGACCTCACTTTATGGATTAATTATATTGGGATAGCGCAACATTTTGAAGAAGAATTAAACAGTTTAAAAGCTGAACTTGATTTCAAGGCATTAAGCGCTCAAGTTGCCAAAGCTGAAAAAGACTGCTTTGCTTTTGCCTTTCAAGTCGAAGAGCGCATCGCTAACGAACAACCACTCGACCCGGAATTTATCGCAGAAATTCACCAAACCGCTGCAGCTCCGGTGAGGGCATTGTCAAAATCACTAATTGCGGTATATCCACATCTGGGCATCAACGCCGCACGCGAAAACAATACCCTCAACCACATTTTTCGGGATTACTTTACTGCCACCCAGCATCGCAATTTCACCCGCTAAAGCCAGATCTAAAAACAAAAAACGGAGCAACTGAGTTGCTCCGTTTTTTTTGATTTATCTAATACCCCTTTGGGGGCAAGGGGGCTCTACCACTTAATTATCGCACTCGCCCAGGTAAATCCGCTACCAAAGGCTGCCAGTACCACCGTGTCGCCTTCCTTAATTTTGCCTTCCTCCCAGGCTTCAGTAAGGGCGATGGGTATAGAGGCTGCTGTGGTGTTTCCGTATTTCTGGATGTTGTTATACACCTGATCATCATTCAGCCGGAATTGCTTCTGCACAAATTGGGAGATGCGCAAATTGGCCTGATGCGGGATCAGCATATTAATATCTTTTGCGGTAAGTCCGTTTTGCTCCAAACCCTCGTTGATCACTTCCGCAAAGCGCACCACCGCATTTTTAAATACAAACTGTCCGTTCATATAGGGGTAGTAAGGAGGGTCTTCCTGCGGATTTTTCTCAATCAGCTCGGGCACCCATTCCATCGTACTGGGACCTTTGAGCGATAGTTCAAGCGCGTGCTTCCCTTCGCTGTGCAAATGGGTTGACAAAATCCCTTTAGCATTATCTTCTTCCCGGGTTAATACCGCGGCTCCTGCCCCGTCCCCAAAAATCACCGAAACGCTGCGTCCACGGGTGGTCATATCAAGACCGCCACTGTGATTTTCAGAACCAATCACCAACACGTTTTGGTACATACCGGTTTTGATAAACTGGTCTGCCACCGAGAGTGCATAGACAAAACCACTACACTGGTTGCGTACATCGAGTGCCGGTACGGTACGCATCTCGAGCATTTCCTGCACCTGCACCCCACAACCCGGGAAATAATAGTCCGGACTCAAGGTCGCAAAAACTATCATATCAATATCCTGAGCGCTCATTTTTGCGCGTTCTAAAGCAATTTTGGCTGCTTTAACTCCCATTACCGCTGTAGAATTACCGTCCCCATCTTTAATATGGCGGCGCTCTTTGATACCGGTACGCTCCTGAATCCAGGCGTCATTGGTATCCATGATTTTCGCCAAATCATCGTTGGTTACAATATTTTCGGGCACGTATGCGCCCATTCCGGCAATTCGAGAATTATACATAGTCTGTAAAAAATCTAGTTGAAATTACGAACCTGACATAGATCAGGTCTTAAATGTCCCGAAAGATACTGTTTCTTCAATTTTAAATGTTTTAAAGTATTCCTCTTTAGCTATGCGTGCATAGTTTTTTAAAGTTAAGAGGTTGCAGTTTCAGCTTACAGTCGCAGTTGACAGTTGCAGGTTAAAAACGATTCCACAGTTCAACGATTCAAATTTTTCAACTAAACAGAAAACGGCAAACGCTAAACTTTACAAACATTTTTGATTAAATTACAGGTCATAAGACAAATCGTTTTCCCGATTATCGATTAAATCCAAAAAAAGCACATTAGTACTATGAAAAAACTCCATCTCCTCGGCGCATTCTTTCTGCTTACCGCCACTCTGGCAGCACAGGTAAATCTCGATTATCAAAAACCACCTGAAGAAATTCTTGAGCTGGTAGATGTACCCCGGGCACCGTCTGTGGTGATGAATACCGAAGGCGATACCATGCTCCTCCTCTACCGGGACAGTTATAAAACCATCGCCGAACTTTCTGAAGAAGAACTACGCCTGGGCGGACTGCGTATTAACCCTAAAACAAACATCGGCAGCCGTACCACCTATTACAATGATGTAAAAATCAAAGGCGTTGACGAGATGGATGCGCGCAACATCAGCGGACTACCTGAAAATCCAAAGCTGAGTAACTTCAGCTGGTCGCCTGACGAAAGCAAAATGGCTCTGACCAACACCACCGATACCGGGGTTGAAGTCTGGATTCTGGATCTGGAGAAGGCCTCTGTAAGCAAACTCACCGAGCCAACCTTAAATGCCAATATGGGAAATCCCATCAGCTGGTTTAAAGACGGAAAAAGTCTGCTGTTGAATATGCTTCCGGCTACCCGAAAAGAATTGATCAATACCGCCGAAGCTGTACCTACCGGTCCTACCATTTCCACAAGCGATGGTTCTAAAGCGCAAAACCGCACCTATCAGGATTTGCTTCAGAATCCTAATGATGTGGCTAATTTTGAGCAACTGGCTACTTCGGTTTTGGTAAAAAAAGATCTTGACGGTACCTCGACCATCTGGCATACCGCAGATATGTTTACAAACGTATCTTTTTCGCCCGATGGCGAATATGTAATGGTTACCAGCATTCACAAACCCTTTTCGTATTTCGTGCCGTATTATCGTTTTCCGGAAACCGTAACGGTTTACAAAAAGGATGGTACCGAAGTAAAAGTGGTTAACGAAGTACCGCTTATTGAAGAACTACCACAAGGTTTTATGGCGACTCAAACCGGCAAGCGCAGCCTCAACTGGCGCGCTGATGCTCCCGCAACTTTGATATGGGTAGAAGCTTTAGACAACGGAGATCCTGAGGTTGATGTTCCGTATCGCGATCAGGTGTTTATGCAGGAGGCACCTTTTACGGGTCCTGTAAAACCGGTGCTTAAAACTATAAATCGTTTCAGCGGTATCACCTGGGGAAATGACTCAACAGCGGTCGCGTACGATTACTGGTGGAATACCCGAAATACCAAAACCTACACCTTCAATCCTGCTGATGCTTCGGCAGAACCGGTGCTGATTTCAGATCGAAACTACCAGGACACCTACAGTGATCCGGGTAATTTTGTAACGCACGAAAACGAGTATGGGCGGAATGTTCTAACGCTTATTGATGGAAATGCTTACCTTATGGGAGCTGGTTTCAGCGAACGCGGACAGTTTCCATTCATAGATAAAGTGAATCTGGCAACTCAGGAAAAAGAGCGTATTTACGAATCGGCTTACACCGATAAGCTTGAAAATCTACAGGAAGCTCTGGATATGGAAGCCGGTAAAATCCTGGTGCGTATCGAAGCACCAACTGAATATCCCAATTATTACATCCGCGATTTAAACGACAACAGCCTGAAGCAGATTACGCGATTTGAAAATCCATTTACCAGTCTGCAGGATGTGCATAAAGAAGTGATCAAATACAAGCGTGATGATGGCCTCGAACTTTCCGGAACCTTGTATCTGCCCGTGGGTTATGATATGGAAAAGAAAGAGAAAAAACCGATGCTGCTGTGGGCCTATCCTACCGAATATAAAGACAAAAACAGCGCCGGGCAGACCACTTCAAACCCTAATGAGTTTACCTATCCGTATTACGGGTCTATGGTGTACTGGGTGACGCGGGGCTATGTGGTGCTTGACGATGCCTCGTTCCCCATTGTAGGTGAGGGTGATACCGAACCTAATGATTCGTTTATCAAGCAACTGGTTGCTAACGGAAAAGCTGCTATTGACGCAGTTGATGAACTGGGCTATATAGACCGAAATAAAGTCGCCGTTGGCGGTCACTCCTACGGAGCTTTTATGACGGCAAACCTGTTATCGCATTCCGATCTGTTTGCTGCCGGTATCGCCCGAAGCGGCGCGTATAACCGTACGCTGACGCCTTTTGGTTTTCAGTCTGAAGAGCGCAATTACTGGGAAGCACCCGAGATTTATTATGAGATGAGTCCGTTTATGCACGCCGATACGATGAAGACACCTTTACTTTTGATTCATGGTGTGGCCGATAACAACAGCGGAACCTATCCGTTGCAAAGTGAACGCTATTTCAATGCTTTGAAAGGTCTGGGAGCTACCGCGCGTCTGGTGATGCTTCCTAAAGAAAGTCATGGCTATGCCGCTAAAGAATCTATTTTACATATGCTTTGGGAACAGGACCAGTGGCTGGAGCAGTACGTAAAGAACCGCGAGGTAAATGAGATTAAACAAACAGAGGAAATTAAGAAGTAAGCAGTTGCAGTCTCAGTTGGCAGTCTCAGTTGGCAGTCTCAGTTGGCAGTTGCAGGTTGCAGGTTGCAGGTTGCAGGTTAAAAGTAAAAAACGATTGAACGATTGAACGATTGAACTTTTCCTCAAAAAACAGAAAAACGGAAAACCATAAACAGTAAACTCAAAAAATGCACTTCAAACTCCACATACCCGAACCCTGCCACGAAGACTGGTCGCAAATGAGTGAGCGCGAGCAGGGTAGATTTTGTGCAAGTTGCGCCAAAGAGGTGATTGACTTCACGGCGCTTTCGCGAAAGCAAATCACGGAAAAGGTACAATCCGGAAAATCCATTTGCGGGCGGTATCGCAAAGACCAACTGGAAACCACCTATTTTATTCCGGAAAAGAAAGCTTTTAAAAATCTGGGGATTGCTGCTGCGTTTACATCGCTGTTGGCTTTATGCGAACCGGCAATGGGGCAGGAAACCGAGGTTAAAACTGAGCAAACTCGAAATAGCCAAGAAAATAAAACAGAAGCCATAAAATTGACTCCTAAAAAAGATCTAATTATTGAAGGTACAGTTTTGGACCAAAATGATTATCCATTACCAGGTGCTAATATTATGGTCTCCGGAAGTGACCGTGGAACAGTAACAGATTTTGATGGGAATTTTAAAATTGAAATCCCTTTAAACGAGACAGAAACCCAACATAAGCTTGTTTGTTCATTCATTGGTTTCAAAACTCAGGAAGTTGATCTAAAACGCACTCAGAATACATACAATTTTATATTGGCCGAAGATCCTGAATTGATGAGCTTAGGTATGGTTGTGGTAGGAGGAATTCAGGTTCAAAAGCAACGTACCAATAAGCCACGCTCCCGTTGGTCGCGCTTTCATTAAAAATTTATTTTTTCTGGCTTTTAGTTATCAATCACTACAGTCATTACAGACTCCGCAGGTACTGCGATTTGCTGTGACTCAACTGCTTTAAATTGTAAATCTTCAGTTGCTGAAGTGGTATAACTTTTAGAGCTCTGCTTCTCAAAATTTTCAGGAAGTGAAAGCGAAAGGGATTTTTCTTTAGCCGAATCATTTATCAAAACAAGCACGAGTTGGGATTGGTCGGGATTGATATAAGCCGAATACTTTAGTTCTTCCGCCTTGTTGCCCCCTCGCTGTGCAATTGCTACCCGTTTAAAACCGGGACGTATAAACCGACTATAATTTCCTAGTACCCAAAGCATTTTGCTTTCGTAGAAATTACCGTCCTGCTCGTTTTTGTCGATGTAGATCAGTCCGTCTTTGTAATCGTAGGCCGAAATAGCGGTCCACCAATGCCAGGCACTGGCCTGCGCATCTACCAGATCGCTGTGAATCACTTCCGCAAGATATAAAGCCGAAGTCATCCCCAGGTCGCGTTTATCACCTTCAATTTCGCCGGCGTTAGCTCCCAAAATGCAGTATTCAGACATCCAATAATCAAGATCGGGCACTTCATTGAGCTTGTTTCGCAGTTGTTCGCGCTTATTCACCCGTACCGAAGCCGGTGAAGTTGTAAAATAACTATGTCCCGAAATAGCGTGCCCCATACTTTTCAGGTTTCCGAGATAGTAAGGAGATTCCTTGCTGAAAAAAGCTTCAATCTGATCGCCTCTGCCCGGCTTCTTTCCGGTTTTGAAGAGGTAGTCTATTTGCGCAGCTTCGGCGATATCAATTGTGGTCGCGATCTTTCGGTCCTGAAAAACTGAATCAATAGCTTTTGAAATCTCAAAAATATCCTTGTTCCAATACGGATTTCCTTCCTGCCCGCCATCGGCCCAGTCCCACTGGGGTTCGTTAAACGGACTCACATAATCTACCTCTACATTTTTCGCCCGCATTCCCTCTATAACATCTGCGAGATAGGTTGCAAAAGCCGGATAGTTTTCAGGCGCAATATTGCTTTCTGTTTTATCTGAAGTATAGGCCTTCCCATTACGGGTAAGATGCACGGGCGGACTGTTTAAAAACATCAATAACTGATCTGCACCCCGCTTTTGAGCGGCCTGAGCAATCCAGACCTGACTATCCAGTTTATCCCAGTCATAACCGGAACCATCCCAAAAATTAGGAGCCCGTCGCCAGGGATCGCGAATACCGCTTTTTCTCCCCTGCTCTGTGCTCCCTGTGCCCAAATTAAAGCGCCAGAGGGACAACCCAATTCCTTTTGGATTTCCTGCTTTATCCAGTACCTGACTAAAAAGCAAATCGGCCATCGCATTGCGTTTTGCATCGGGCCATAAACCCACAAACTGGCCGGACCAGGCATCAGAAGCGCCAAAATTAGCAATGCTTTGAAAAACCTGATCTGCGTCTATATGCAGTATCACAGGCTGCTGCGCTGTAGCAGCATGCTGCTGAGATTGACAGGATAAACTTAGGAGAAGAAAAGCAAAACAGGATATTTTAAAAAAAGATGGCATCATAACTGCGGTATCAAATACGAGTAGGGCAAGTTACTTAATCAATATTAAATGTAATCTGTACAAGTAAAAAAATAATCGGTTGTAATCTGTACGTTTTACGATACTTCCTGCTCGGTAAAAAGAGATAAAGCCCTTTTTACCGCATTTTGTAAACCACCTTGCAAACAACTTACTATGCGTGCACAGTAAGTCTTTTTAGGAACTCCTGTTTCTATGGCGTAAACACGTATTTTTACAACCCCTAATACACAAAAAAGCTATGCAATTATCAAACATACGCCTTGAGGTTATGCAGACTGTGGGTCAGTCTATGGATGAACTTATAAAAACCTATCTCAAGTCGGTTGAAGAAAACTGGCAGCCTACCGATATGCTGCCTGATGCTACCAATCCCGAATTTATAGATGAAGTCAAAGAAATTCAGGAGCTCTGTCGCGAGATGGATTATGATCTTTTTACCGTTTTGGTAGGCGATACCATTACCGAAGAAGCTTTACCTACCTACGAATCATGGTTAATGAGTGTGCAGGGGGTAGATCAGGTAAACGGAAACGGCTGGTCAAAATGGGTACGCGCCTGGACGGCTGAAGAAAACCGCCACGGCGATTTGCTTAATAAATACCTCTACCTCTCAGGTCGTGTAAATATGCGCGAGATGGAAGTGAGTACCCAATACCTCATCAGCGATGGTTTTGATATTGGTACCGGAATGGACCCTTATAAAAACTTTGTGTACACCAGCTTTCAGGAATTGGCGACCAATGTTTCGCACAGACGTGTAGCATCCTTTTCCAGAAAACAGGGCAATAAACAATTGGCTAAAATCTGTAATACGATTGCCAAAGACGAGGCGCGTCATGCTTCGGCTTATATGGAATTTGTACGCAGAATATTTGATCTGGATCCCAGCGAAATGATGCTGGCTTTTGAAGCGATGATGCGTAACAAGATTGTAATGCCGGCTATGTTTTTAAGAGAGTCTGGTCAGCAAATAGGTGAATTGTGGGAACACTTTTCTGATGCAGCACAACGTTCTATGGTATATACCACCCAGGATTACATCACCATTTTAAAATCATTGATTGCCGACTGGAAGATTGAAAACATCAAAGGGCTTAACGACAAAGGTGAACGCGCACGCGATTACGTGCTTAATCTGCCCGATCGTCTGGAACGCATCTCGCAACGTATTGTGGTTCCAAAACTGGATCATAAGTTTAAGTGGATTGCGACATAGAAAGCGATTACCTAAAATTAAAGAAACCCTCCCAATTCAGCTGTATTGGGAGGGTTTCTTTATTTTATAAATAACTACTAAAAAACTCTTTACCAATATTAAAATACTGATTAATTCATCAATTAGAATAAATCAGTACATTTCGAAAGGATTTAAAAAATAAAAATGAAAAAGATCGTATCTCTCCTATTACTGGTATTTATGGGTATATCCTGTTCTCCAAAAATTAAAAGCGCTCTCAGTGACACAAGCTATGCACCGCTCGATTTAAATGAACCTATATATATTATAGAGGTCGGTGCGGACTTACCCAAAAATTCTGCTTATGTAGGTGATTTAAAAATTGGTGATTCCGGGTTTACAACCGATTGTGGCTATGAGGTCGTGATCAACAACGCAAAATCAACAGCACAAAAGGCTGGTGCTAATTTTGTACAATTATTGGAAGTAAAAAACCAAATCTAGGTAGCACTTGTTATCGTATAAAAGCAAAGCTTTACCGTAATAGGGATGCTCAGGCAATTGCTGACTATGATACTAAGGAAAAAGCTAAAAACAAATCCCGCCTACCCGCTAATGCCGATTATGCTTTAATTCATTTTTATCGCCCTAAACAACTTGCCGGAGCGATGATTGGCTATAAGATTCGAATGGATAATGACAGTATCATAGGTCGCGTACGTAACGGAGAAAAGTTTGCTTTCAAAACTTCAAATTTTGGGAATCATACTTTTTGGGGAATTACTGAAGCCCGTGATTCCGTAGAAATTAATGTGCAAAAAGGTGAGGAATATTTTGTACGCTGTGCTATTACCATTGGAATTGCAGTGGGAAGACCTGAGCTAAATCTTACTCCAAATCACATAGGCGCTGAAGAGTTTGAAGCTATGAAATAATAAACTCAAAGAATGAATTAGCCGACGGAACCCCTCAAACGGAACATTTTACCTTGAAAAGGTATCAGGTTTCAATATCATCTCAATTCTTTACCACACTGTTGAATTACTAAATAAACCCGCTGATTACTATTCAATCAACCTTTACAACTTATACGTCACTTTAAACAAAAGGGTTCTGGGCTGAATAAAGGTGCGCTGGTCTGTAATTAGAAACTGACTGAATGAATTGCTGGCTTTAAACTGAATGTCAAAAATGTTTTGAGCCTCGAGTTCAAAACCCCAGGCACTTCCTTCCTTTTGGTAAAACAAACTGGCACCGGACTCCTGAAAGCGATTGATTTGATTTTGATTGGTATTCTCGTAATAGGTAAACTCGTACTTCGCTTTAAGAATAAAGTCGGTTAAAAAGTCATAATCCAGATAAGCAAAAGGCGTGATGCGCTGAAAATTACTTTCAAAAGCAGACGAACTGAAATCGCTGAAGCTGTGACGCAAACCCGTCTCCAGATTGGGCCAGTTGTCAAAAGAAGTTTCAGTCTTAAAATTATAACCGTAGTTGAGCGAGTTATAGTCTAGAAGTTCAGAATTTATGATGCGCGAATAGTCTGAAAGATTCAGGTTTCCGCCCAGGGTAAAACGGTAATCTCCCAGCTTCTTGGTAAATGAAGCATTTGCACCGTATGAATTCTCAGGCAAATCGGTATAAATTAAGGTATTGACCTGATCGATTCCTTCGAGCGTCGTTGTACTGCGAATAGACTGCTCTCTGTGCACATAACTCAAGCCGGCGTGCATCACAATACCGCGGTAGAGACTGAATTTGGAATAGAAAAGCGAAGCACTGTGCGACAGCTGATTTTCTAGATTTTGATTACCGGCAAACAAGCTGTTAAAGCTGCTTAATCGGAAACGGTTTGCCAACTGCGAGGCATTGCCAAACTGAGACCTGCGGCTGTAGTTGAGTTTCAGTTTTTCGCCACTGTTTATTTCCCATTCTACCAGCAGTTCCGGCAACAAAACCGGCCTGGTTGCGCCTACCTGCCGCTCGTCAAGCTGATCAACCGTCCAGTAATAATAATGGTAGAACAATCCCGGTTTAAAGATAAAATCATCGGCTTTTGCTTTATACTGAAATCCGAAGTAACTATCGCTCAGTTTAAAAAGCACCTCATTATTAAAGCCGGCTGCAGTGAAGTCAGCCTCGCTTTGATCATTGAGCACCTGAGCATCGTTTGAAAAATAGCTTTGATGACTTACCTCAACCCCGGCCTCGGGATAGATATGATGAAAACGGTGTAAGACCCAGTAATGCTTGGCATTGATATTAAAATCATACTGAGCAGCCCGGGTGTTTTGCAGCAAATTATAGGTATCATCTTCCCTGTTAAACGGAATAATACCGGAAAATACCGGGCGGTTAAACAACCAGTCGCGGTCGTTTTCGTTTATACTGTATTGAAAAGCCGCTTCAACCGTACTGGTATGCTTGTAAGAGAACTGGCGGTTATAGCTCACGTCAGTCTTAAAGTCGAGGGATTGAGGTTGCGTACGGGTATCGGCAAAGGTGTTTTGACCCGGCGTTTGCGAAACTAAACGATTCATCCCATCTCCCTTGCTGGTTTTAAGATAGGTCGCCGCATACAGATCCACATCACTATCAGGTATGTACCGTAGGCGTATTTTATTCAGCGTAAATAACAGGTTGCTATTTGTGGTTACCGTTCGGTTTTCCTGGCGTTCATCGTCAGTAAGATAGATAAAATCGCTTTCGTTACGCGTTTCCAGCTTTCCGTTAGAAACAATGGAATAGGCGTCTAAATTAGTAGATTTATTTAACTCCTGTGAAACGCTAAAGGCGCCAAACTCATTTTTATTGTAAACGAAATCCTCATTGTTTAAAAACTGCACAAAATCATCGTTGCGCAGATTAAAATACGCCGAAGGATCTTTGCTCAATAAACTAAAGCCCCCTTCAAAATTGATGTAATCACTTAACGAAAAAGACTTTTCGCCTATATTATTAAAGTCCCCAATCAGGTTTACAGCGGTTTTAGAGCTGTAGTAAAACAAATTGGGATGAATCAAATACCGGTCTTCCACTCCGCCTCCTACTTCAACATCTCCAAAAGCAAATTTTTTTTTGCCTTCTTTGAGTTTAATGTTCAGCACCATCTTATCGCTGTCGCTCAGGCCTTTCAAAAAAGCAACCTCGTTGTAATTATCAATTGCTTCAACCTCATCAACCGCATCAGCCGGAATATTGTTAACGCCCAGTTTCTCATCGCCGGTAAAGAAATCTTTGCCTTCCACCATAAGTTTGGTCACTTCTTTCCCGTTTACCGTGGCATTCCCATCGCGGTCTATCTCAACCCCGGGCAGTTTTTTAAGAATATCGCGTAGTTTGCGCTCTTCGCCGGTCACAAAATTATCGGTGCGATAGGTTATGGTATCTTCACGCACCTTAACCGCCAGGCGTTGTTTGATGACGATTTCGCCCAACTGATCGCTAAGGGGTTTCATGATAAAGTCGCGCTCCGTATCCTCAGTCAGACGAAGGGTATCTGTAATTTTAGTATACCCCATATAACTCACTTCTACCCGATACGCAATACCACTTTCCAGGCGCAGGCGGTATAGCCCCTCAGCACTTGAAATTGCAAATCGCGTTTGATAACCCGTTTCCTGTGGAAAGGCCAAAATATTGGCATTGGGTAACGGCCTAGCTACAGTATCTTTTACCGTGCCGGTTAGTTGGGTGTTTTGGGCGTGGCTAAAGAAAAATCCCGCTAAAAATAATAGTCGAAAAATTGTGAATTTGAGGTTCTTCAACCGGATAAAACTCAAAAAGTTAATATTAATTACGAATTAAGAATAAATTTTAAAAACAGAGATCATTTCAATTATCAGGAACCAATTTGTTTGCATAAGTATTTAATTCACTAAATTTAATCTTCTTACCTGTTGTTGGCTTTGAAATTGCCGTTAGTTCTACTGGACTGTATTTAATTTTAGTGGCGAAATAGTGTTCATTCCTCAATTTCAAATCTAAAATTAGACCCGGCAAATTACCATATCCCAATGGCCCAGAGCTTATCGGTATTTCTGGGGTAAACCAAGCCTCTACAAAAAAATCGTCAAAATCATCTTCTGCTAAATTTGATTGATTGGAATAGGCCCTATAACAAGTATAGCCCATGATTTCTTTCTGCTCATCAGTAATAGTCCACTCAATAGCACGTAACGCAATCAAAAACTCTTCATTAAAGGCAGTCATTTGCCATACTCCCTTTTTTTCTAAAAGCTCCATGTAATACTTACCGCTATATGGCCCTAAAGCGAGTTCCAGATAATTATCACCATCCTTTTTCATTAAATCTTCATTTAAAAACAAAGACTTTTCTTTACTAAATCTCAATGTATAACGAAGCTGTTCCATTGATAACTCCTTTTGTTTTTCAATCTTTTCAAATTTAGCATAAGCATCAGGATTTTTAGACTTAAGGCTCATACCCTTATTTGTCAAATAAAAAGGTGTATCAATTTCTTTCTGATAAGTTACCGATCCTGACTGAGCTAGTAATTTAGCAGTTAAGATAAATACTACTATTAAAACAATATTTTTCATTTATCATTGAATTATAAGATAAAGCCTAATGAGACATTATCATTAGGCTTAATTAAATTTTAAATTAATACAGACTTATTCGCAATTGTTTCTGTAATACCAGTCCATGTAATACCAACGGCCATAATCTGTTGTACCGTGAGTATTACCATACTCCCAAGCTTCATCAAAGCAACTTCCCTATTCTGCATCTACAAACTCTATTTCTTGTGCACTTGCATTAAAAACAAAAAACATTAGGAGGGCCAGTGTTGAAATAGTTTTCTTCATAATAAATAAAATTTTAAATAATTAAACAATAAATTTTGTTTCGAAACATGGTGAATTTAATTAAGTAAATATTATTAATAGAATTAAAGACCTTACAATAAGTAGGCGTTTTTCACTTTATTCCAAATTATCTGTCAAAGCTATTTCTTATGATATCATTATAAAATCATGCTCGCCATCCTTTTCAAACAAAGGGATCTGTATTTTTTTTGTAATTCATATAACCCACCTCAACCCGGTATGCGATACCGGTTTCTAGGCGCAGGCGGTAAAGACCCTCAGCACTGGAAATCGCAAAGCGCGTCTGGTGACCGGTTTTCTATGACGGAGCTAAATATTTGCATTTGGAGGTGGTTTAGCTAAATTGCCTCTTGCCGTGTCCGATAGATGAAGATTTTGGGAATAGGGAAAATATATCCCAACACTAAAAAAAAAAGGGAATTAAAATATATTCTTTAAGAAATTGATTCCTAACAAATTCACTTTTAGTTTTTGCGATTTTTATAAACCTCGGCAACAATCTCTTCATACTCATTTTCTGACATCTTTATTCCTTTTGATGGCTTGAGGATATTTATCTCTTTATTGTCTGAAAATATAATTCTTTTCAAGAAAGTAGTAATACCATTATTTTGCAATTGTAAAATTAGTCCAGGTAATCCGCCATAACCATCAGGCCCAAATGGAACAGGAATTTCTGGTGAATACCAAGCTATAACTTGTAACTTAAAAGTTCCTTCTGAATTTTTGATTATCCTATTAGAAACCGCTTTATAACAAACAAAATCATCAATTTTTTGCGATTCTTTAGTTAATACCCAATCAATATTATTTCTAGTTACCAAATAAGTATCTCCCGCAAATTCTTTTTGATGAATTATACTATTGGACAATCGATCATAATATACAATACCTGAGAAATTCGCTACCCCTTCTACAATTGCCTGCGTGACTGGATCTGTATCCTTGTTTAAGGATTTATTTTTAGTATATAAAGCTTTATTAGAATTAAACTTAAGCCTATACTCAAGCGAAGTAACATTATTTGAAATATTCTGATTGAAAGCATTATCCTCAATAGTAATATTTTCATTTGAGGCTGAAGGTAATTGCTTGCCATAGTACGCGTTACCTGCTTGAGCCAGAAAATCACAAGGAATAAAAAATACAACTAAGATTAAAACAATTTTTTTAATCATAAAATTTTGTTTAAATAAAAAGAGCCAAGGACAAAGTTTGGCTTTTGATAGTCATAATCAAAGTACAAATTAATTCTGTCCTGAAGCTTCCATGCAGGAATCATATGCGGCTGAAAACACTTGATAGCCTTGCTCATACGAAGGTATAATACGATGTTGAACCATATAGTCCATGAATGCATCTTCGGCTGCTTCACCTGCCTCCCAGCAATCTACTCGAACTAACATTTCAAGATTCTCTTTTGCTTCTAAGTTAAAGGAGCTAATCATAATGAAAGCTGTTGCTGTAAATGAAAATAATTTTTTTCTCATTACTAAAAATAATTTTGAATTAAACATATTGTAATATCACAAAGTCTTATTATACTTCCGAAGAAAAAGCCTTACAATAAATAAGCGTTTTAAAAATTCTAATTAGGTTATTTTTTTATATCTCATAGCACTTTCTCGTGATTACCTTTATAAAATCATGCTGGCCATCCTTTGTCAGACGAAGGGTATCTGTAATTTTAGTATACCCCATATAACTCACTTCTACCCGGTATGCGATACCACTTTCCAGGCGCAGGCGGTAAAGCCCCTCTGCACTGGAAATTGCAAATCTCGTTTGCTGACCCGTTTCTTGAGGAAAGGCCAAAATATTGGCATTGGGTAAAGGCCTCGCTACAGTATCTTTTACCGTGCCGGTTAGTTGAGTGTTTTGGGCGTGGCAAAGTAAAGAGCAAAAAAAAAAGTATGTTTAGTAGAAATAATTTCAAAAAGTTTTAATTGTAAGCTCCTAAATTTCTCAGCATTTTTTTTAGGGTACTGGCTAAATCTTTCTCCTCAATAGCTATACCTTTTTTAGGTTTTTCTATATCTATATTGATTTCTGTGCTAAGGTTCAACTCGGTAGCTGTATAAGTGATTTTTCCCAACTCAACCTGTAAAATCAGACCCGGTAACCCGGAAAAATACAAAGGACCTATCGACACCGGTATTGCCGGGGTAAACCACACAACAGTTGTAAATTTCATATCCTCGGTATCTTTATTTGGTGCTTTTCTAATGGTGGTAAAAAATGCCTTTCTACATTGATAATACCGATCATTTTTGTTTCATTGGTAATCTCAAAATTGGGATGATTCTGTTTAACCAAAAACAATTCGCCGACATATTCAACCTGATGTAATGAATAATTTTGATCTAATGGGGTATAATACCTGCCTTTACCCCCGCCAGATCGAATGGCATAACTACTAGCTCTGGTATCATCTCGCCCCATCATATCTATACTTTCAAAAAGAGCCGCCTTTGAATTAAATGAGAGCTCATAGCGCAAATCATCAAAAGCCTTACTGATATCCTTATTGCTAATAAAAACCAAGTTTCCCTGATTTTTGGGTGGAGCAATTTCTTTTTTATAAATAATGCTTCCACTCCACCCTTGAGCTGAACAGATACAGCTAGTAAGTATAAAAAGAATTAAAAAGTGAAACCTATAGGACATGAGATTGAACTAAATATTTAGTTAAATTTAGCTAAAAAAAAGTATTTGATCCTTCTTTCAACCAATAAAATTTTGATGAATTTGCACAGCCGACTCAACTAAGCTCCGTACAGATTGAAGAACTATCAGCAATTAGAGAAGGCTCCTGTTTCAATCCCGTAAATAACCCTTGAGTTTTTGATTGGCTTCTGTTCTGGAAATGACTTTAAGATTTGGCAATTGAATTTCTTTAAAATCAGGAAGATTCAATGATATCTCGGTAGCTTCAAACCTTAAATCATCATCAAAATTCACCTGTAAAACCAGACCCGGAAGTCCGCTGTATAAATAAGGCCCATATTGCACAGGAATCTCTGGGGTATACCAGGCTTCAAATTCTTTTTTGACCGGGCCGCTATTGCCTTCCCCTAAAATATAACCTCTCGCTTTATAACATTTATAATCACCAATTTTTTTAGTCTCATCTACCAACGCCCATACCGGCAGATTCTCTTCTATTAAAACACCTCCCATCAAACCTCCGGTCGTAAGAATTCTTTGTGGATTTTGGGTGGTGTACGTCTGCTTCTTTGCACCTGATTGAACAAGCATAGTGTTACTGGTCTTCAAATTGTTTAAGTCAATCTCTCCTTCATTAAAAGCTATATCTGTTTGAAATTTAAGAATAAGCTGAACAGGTTTTGCGTTACTGTATGAATCGAGCAACCTTGCTTTAACCCCCGGACTAATTGACATGGCCTCTATCTCTTTGATATTTTTTTCCACATCAATTGAAACTCGATAATGAATCTCTCCATTATTTATTTGGGAATAGCCCAATTGAAAAAACAGGATCATAAATAGCATTAGTAAATTCTTCATTCTGTTGCTTTTTTCAAGGTTAAAAATTACAGGCTAAAAATCAGCCTCTATTTTCTGTTTAAATCAGCTTTTAAAGGTTGCTCTGGCAGGGGAATCTATAAATTTACTAAAGGATTCCTTAGACTTAATAATCAAATCCTATTACCCTCGAAACACTATTAATTCTAAAATCAAAATTCGACATTCTGATCTCCTTTCTAAGAAACCTGAATAAGTCCTGTTCTCAAATAAACCCCCTGTTCCGTGCCTCCAGAATAAGTTCGCGGTCAGACTCGCCTTCTACTTCAAAGAGAATTTTTAGATTACGCTTACGCTTCTCAACTCCTGCTTTAGACAGATTTAAAATGTCGCAGAGTTCGGTATTTTTTGTGCTAAGCGAGAGTTCATATAACAACTTGCGATCTGTGCTGTCAATATCAATCTCTGCAACCAGATTCTTGCGCAGATGCTCGAGAACGGTTACGGTATAGTACGGAGGTTTTGAAATAAGACTTTGTATACCTCTGATGAGTTCGCCGGGGGTCAGATCGCCTTTTAGCAAAAGTGCATCCGGGTCAATACCTTTTAAAATACTACGCAAACGGTAATGATCACTCAGGGAGGTAAGAATAGCTACTTTGGTTTCCGGGTACTTTTCGCGGATTTTCAATCCCAGATCTTCACCCGACAACAGGTTTTTATCACTCCCCACCGGCAATTGCACATCCAGAAAGACCAAATCGCATTTGCTCATATAACTCTGATTGTTGTAAAAAGCACCCGCCTCATCCAGATTCAATGCAACCTCAATATTGAAAAGAACCGTTTTATCCTGAGCGATTTGCTCAAAAGCCTGTTTATAGGCATTTACAATTAATGGATGATCTTCTACGATTAAAACGTGAATGAGTTTCATAAGGGTATATTGAATGCTATTTGAGTTCCTGAAGAGTCTGAATGTATGTTAAGAGTTCCGCCTAGATCGGTAATGCGATACCTCAGATTTGTTAATCCGATCCCATCTTTTGCGGTTTTGGCTTCAAATCCCGCGCCATTATCTGCTATAGTTCCACTTAAAGTTTTCTCTTTCTGACGCAGTGCAACCTTACAAACCGTCGCATTGGCGTGCTTCATCACATTTTGCAGGCATTCCTGTATGATGTAGTAAATCGAAATTTTAACCGAATCCTCAAGCTTGCTAAAATCAATAGACTCTGAGATAGTCAGCTCAAAAGAAGTGGCCGTATGTTCATTGAATGTATCGATCAGTTTCTTGATCAGTTTTTCAACGCCGTCTTCTGAGGTCAGACTGTTTGAAACCAAATTATGGCTTACGTTTCGTATTTCGGCTTCAATATTTTGAAGTTCTTTAAGATGTGTTTCTGTAGACGGATTGTCAGATTCTATAAAACCCAGGGCCATTCGGGTACCAAACAACCTGCTGATTACCCCGTCATGGAGGTCTCTGGCTATACGCTCGCGTTCTTTAACCGCTGCGATTTCCACTTTTTTCTGTTGGTCAAGCAGCAGTTTAAACACCTCGGCATTTGATTCCTTAAGACTGTTTTGCATTCGGGCTTCAATAAGATTGGCCTTTTGCCTTTGCAAAAACAGAAATACGCCCAGTAAGGTTAGAAGCACAACAGCTGTAAAGCTGATCCAGATAATACGCTCGGTTAAGCTTTTATTCTTGTTTATGTATTGATCGGTTTCATAACGTATACGCGCAAATTTGCTGCGTATCCCGCGCTCATCGTTTAAAAGCTGTTCGTTAAGTACCAGATACCGGTCCAGATAGTCCTGATTTCCGGTAATATTATGAAGTTTTAATAAAGCCTCCAGCTCGTATTTTGCATTTTTTTCATCCTGAGCTAAAGCAAGCGCTGTTTGAAGATTAGATAGCGCACGGGCAGTATCTTCGGTGTCTAAATAATATTCCCCAAGTCTGATCCTACTCACCATGATCCCGGCTTTATGATCTACACTATCGCGTATATACAAAGCCTCCCGGGACGCTTTTAAAAAATCTTCAGATTCCCCTGCTTTTAATTGAATGTACGCATAGTTATCTAAAGTCATGGCGTAAAGTTCTGTATCCATCTGCTTAAGGTCATTTACGAGCAAGGCCTGCTTAACATAACTTAAAGCATCCTTGTAAAAACCATTTTCCAAAAACACCACCGCTATATTATTAAAACTGTTGGCTAAAAGCTCTTGATCATTAATTTCCAACGCTGTTTTAATGGCTAGCTTATGATGCTCTATCGCTTTTTTAAAATCCCCCAGACCATTGTAGATTATGGCAAGATTGTTATGTACGGCATGTATGTCTTTTTTCTTTTTTTCGGGCAAAAGTTCTAATGCTTTAAAAGAAGAATTTTCACTGCCAATATAATCCCGGGCCTTTTCCTGAGAAATTGCCATCATTAACATCATTTTGCCTGCTTTTGCCTCATGATTTAATTCGCTAAACTTCTGATAAGCTTTGTAATATGAAGCATAAGAACTATCCAGACTAGAATTTTTACCATAAAAATAGGCCAAATCCCAGTAGGCGTTGGCTTCAACATCTTTATCAGATAATTTATGGGCAAGATTTAAAGCTTTAGCATTGATTTTTCTAAATAGCGTGGAGTCTTTATTTAGGTATTCAAGCGATAGTTTTGAAAGAATAGAAAGCCTAACACTGTCATTTGGAATGATCTGATCTAGGTTTTCTATTTTCTGCAGCGAAACGTCAAAATCTATAAGATTACTATTCTGCTCATCTGATTTATTTTCCGAGGGCGATGAACAGCTCAGCAAGCCCAGGAGGATTCCTAAGAAGAATAGTAAACTCTTAATGTAACGAAATGAAAAAAATTCCCTCATAAAACGTATTCAATTGATTTTGGGTATTCGGGAATGCATAGTATCAGCAGGTATAATTAAAAGAAATATAAACTAAAAAACCCCAAGATGTTCTCTTGAGGTTAAATTTATAAAGCAGTAAAGTCTTAATCCTCATCCGGATCTCTTGGCCGCTCCTTATTATTCTCTGAACCGGAGTCACTTACTACAGTGGTTTCCTCTAAAAAGCGATCGGGTTCACAACTTGTATTTGCAAATGCAACAACAGCAAACAGTACTAACAGGGCGTAATTCTTTAATTTCATAATTGAAGTTTTTAATGAGTTAGGGAAACTTCAATTGGATCCAATCTCCCGATTATCGGGGTTTCTTTTTGTTAACAGTACAATTTTAAGGGAATCCTCGCAATCCCCGAAATTTTAAAGAACTTATATTGCAGATAACCCTGGACTAGTGGTAACTGCAACGTTTTGAAGGGTAACTAACCAAAAAGCACCTGCTCATCAGTTAAAAGTGTTTTCTTTAAGCCATCAACCTGGTCTCGGAATTTTCGGGAGAAAGGCACGGAGTGACCATTTAAATCAGCATCAAAGAAAATAAGGGACTTACTGTAGTTTATGCGCTTAACCGCACGCTTGTTTATGATGTAACTGTTATGTATACGCAGAAAATCATCTGAAAGTGTATCTTCAAAATATTTTAAGGACTTAAATGCAGTAACCTGCTTCTGACCATTTAGAAACAAATCGGTCGTATTATTATCTGCCTTCAAATATAAAATCTCCTCCACATTTAAGAAACGATAATCAGAATACGACTTAAGACAAATCACATTATCCCGTTCTCTCGAGGTGCGCATTTGCAAACATTTTTTGCTCTTCACTAAACTTTTTCGAACATCGAGTTCGTACAGCGGATTCAATAAATAATCCTGAAATCCTGTTTTTAGTGCCTGATACGCGAAAGATTTGGTTGAAGAAATAGCTACCAAAACCGGTTGGCACTCCAGATAGTTTAGCACTTCTACAAGGGAATTCCAGTCTGATTGGCGGTAATCAGGATGATCTAAATCTACAAAGAGAATGGAGGGGGGCGTCTTTAATAAAGCATTATAAGCTGATTCTAAGCGAAACGAATAAAAGTCAAACTTATAATCACAAATATCAAATGACTGAAAAAACTTGATTACTTCTAAGTTTCTGGTTATAACGGAACATCTATAGTGCATGGGGCGTCAGTTTCCTGGTTCGTATTTACCAACTTATAAAATCTAAAACGCATTCGTGAAGAATAATGCTTACTCTTAGTAAGCTAAATGCCTGACCGAGCAACGCAAGTGCCATTTCAATGATTAAACAACGTAGCTCTGACAGAATGTTATAAGTAAAGGGCAACTACCGCCAGGACATAAAGACCTTGCTAGTTATACTAATAAGATTTTATGAGCAGAAATAAGCTTTGTGTACCCAAAACCCGAATAATAATAATAATAATAATAATAATAGTAATAGTAACAACCCCACAAACTCCTAAAAACCAACCTTTTCAGTCGCTTTTGCAAATACCAGCTTAATTAAGCTTATCTTTGTCGCTTATTAGAATTTATGACATTTAAAGATTTAGGTCTAATCGACCCGATCCTGAAGGCGCTCGCCGATAAAGGATACACCCACCCTACTCCCATTCAACAACAAGCCATCCCGGTACTTTTAAAAGGAAAAGATTTATTAGGTTCGGCACAAACCGGTACCGGTAAGACCGCTGCCTTTACGATTCCCATATTGCAACAAATCTACAACAAGGTAGGTTCGGGCAAGGGTGGCCGTAAGCTCAAAGCACTAATCATTACCCCAACCCGCGAACTCGCCATACAAATAGACGATAACATAACTGAATACGGCAAATACACCGGTATAAAAAATACCGTGATTTTTGGAGGCGTTAAACAGGCCTCACAGGTTACTGAAATGCGTAAAGGCATTGATATCCTTACTGCAACCCCCGGGCGACTGCTCGATTTGGTTAAGCAGGGTTTCATCAGCCTTAAAGACATTGAATATCTGGTGCTCGATGAGGCAGACCAGATGCTCGACATGGGCTTTATTCACGATATTAAAAAAGTGCTTAAACTGGTTCCGCATGACCGGCAGTCCCTGTTCTTTTCTGCCACGATGCCAAAAGCCATTGTTGACCTGTCTAAACTCATTCTGGGAGACTTTGAAAAAGTAAGCATCGCCCCGGAAAAGCCTACTGCCGAGCGCGTAGACCAAACGGTTTATTTTGTAAGCAAAAAAAGCAAGCCCAAATTACTCAAGCACCTTATTGAGACCGAAAAGCCCGAAACCGCTTTGGTGTTTTCGCGCACCAAACACGGTGCCAATAAGATTGTAAAAATCCTGGACAAAGCCGGAATCAACTCCGCTGCCATTCACGGAAATAAATCACAGGCTGCACGCCAGAAGGCTTTAGGTGCTTTTAAAGATGGTAAAACTCAGGTTTTGGTAGCTACCGATATCGCAGCACGCGGTATTGACGTTTCAGAACTCGAGATGGTGATTCAATATGACCTGCCTAATGTCCCGGAAACTTACGTACACCGCATCGGTCGTACCGGTAGAGCAAAAGCCAGTGGTGTCGCTCTTGGTTTTTGTGCCGAAGATGAACGCCCTTATCTTAAGGATATTGAGAAGTTAATCAAGCAGAAAATACATGTGGTGACCGAGCATCCTTTCTTAATTGACGGTCCCGACGATCCTTCAGAACAACAGGACGAGCGGCCCGAACGCAGCGCAAACAACCGCAATACCAATAACCGCGCACGGGGTAATACCAATCGTAACCGCAACAACGGACCCAAAAAACGTACTGCCGGTAATCCTAAAAAACGCTTCGACAGCAAACCCAAGTCTGAATAAACTTTCGGCTTAAAATAATCAAATCCGCTGCAGAACTTCTGTAGCGGATTTTTAATTTAATTCGGTCTCTAAAGCCTTAAATATTCCCTTTCAAAAGCTCTTTATTTTTAACAGCATTTAAACGTACAAAGCTGTGTGCGCATGAGATTCTTTTCTATATTTATTCTGTTAAAACAACACGTAACTAAGATGAAAAAACTACTCATTCTCACCGCCCTTTCTGCAATCCTATTTGTGGGCTGTGATGATACCCGCAAAACCCTGCACGAAAAATACCTGGAGTTTGTAATGCACACAGACAGCCTGGAGCTTGTACACGATGCGATGACCGTTCACAACGAGGCATTAAAATCAGACACCCGCACGTTAAAACAACGTTTGCAGGATCTAGAAGACACAGATTCTTTGGCTTTACTGGATCTGGCAAAACACCAGGCCTTGCTAAAAGAGCAAAATCAGATGCTTGCTAAACTGAAAGAAATCATCAACAGCCACGGCGAGATGAAAGCTTATTTTATGTCAGACAGCATCAGCATTGAGGCTATGGAGGCCCGCTTGCAGGAGATGGAAGCCAATAATGAAGACATCGCTTCACGGCTTTCGGAGATTAAAGCCGAACTGGTAAAAATTGAAGATCAGCAGGATTCCATGAATCCGCTAAAGTCTGAATAGGACTATCTCATTGATAATTAAACACATAAATCCCTGCCGGATACTTCGGCAGGGATTTTTTTTGATTTATATACCCCTGGCTAAAGTGATTATACGCCGCATTTTTGGTAACTTCATTGGCTTCAAACAAGCACATTTTAGCCATTATGTTCAAGAATTTATCTTCCCTACTGATAATCAGTCTGCTTTATACCGGCAGCTTTTTCGCCCAAACCGAAACACCTAAAGATCCCAAACTCTGGACACCCGAAGACATCATCAATACCGAATACCTTTCCAACCCGGTCTTTTCGCCCGATGGGACAATGGTAATCTGGTCTAAGCGCGTACCGGTCAAGAAAAAAGACAGGTTTATTGCAAACCTCTACCTAACGCGTCTTAACGTAAAAGAAAACGGCAGGTACCTCACTACCCAACTTACTCAGGGTGAAGAAAATGATTACAATCCCGTTTTTTCAGAAGATGGAAAAGCCATCTACTTTTTAAGTTCGCGAGACAAAGGCAAAAAACTTTGGAAACTCAGTCTTTACGGTGGAGAAGCCGAAGAAATCGAGGAGTTTGAAAACGGTATTTCAGACCTGCAGCTCAAAGACAAAACCACGCTGCTTTTTACTTCAAAAGACGGTAAAACCCTTTACGAGCAGCAAGCCGAAGAACGCAAGGATGATGTGGAAGTTATTGAGGATTCCCTGCACTGGCAACCCAGCCATATTTACGCTTTTGATCTGGATAAAAAACAAACTAGCCGTATCACAAGCAATGAAAAACCCATTGGTTCTTTTGAAGTTTCGCATAATGGCGATTGGCTGTATTTCACGATGACCCGAAGCCTGAGTTATGGTATCGATGCCCAGAAAGATCCCTACAGTTATCTGGTAAACCTTAAAACCAACACCAAAAAACAGATTTTGCAGGATTTTGAGTTTCCTGTAAACCGGGTGCAATTTACGGCAGACAACAGCGGCTTTTATTTCACCAGCGATTATGCTTCAGACCCCAAATGGAATGGCGCCGGTATCACCGAACTTTATTTTTATGATATCGCTTCCGCGAAAGCGACAAAGGTAAACCTCGACTGGGAGCTTGGACTGGGTGGTGGCTACACCGTAAGCGGCAATGATGTCATTGCGTCTTTGGCCAATAAAGCGACTATGAAACTCGCCTATTATACTAAAAAAGGAACAAGTTGGTCTAAAAGCGATTTCGATCTGGGCGAAAAGAACGATCACGTGAGTGTCAATGCTGTTTCAGACGAAGGAACTAAAATACTGTATACCTGGTCTACCGCTTCAAACCTGCCTGAATATTTTATCGCCGATCTTAAAAAGAATAAAGTTTCTGACGAGACCGTTTTCATCAGCCTTAACAAAAAACTGAAGGATAAATACCTGCCTAAAAGTGAAGTCATCACCTGGAAAGGTTACAACGACGACGAAGTGACCGGTATTCTCTATTACCCCAAAGATTACGAGCCGGGCAAGAAATACCCGTTTATGCTTAACATACACGGCGGTCCAATGAGTCAGGACATCGATGAATGGATGGACAGCTGGGCCTATTATCCTTCGATTTTGACCCAAAAAAATATGTTTGTCCTGATGCCCAACTACCACGGTTCTACCAATCACGGTCTGGAATATGCCGAGGCCATTAAAGGCAATTACTACGAACCCGAACTGGAGGACATCACCAAAGCTATTGATAAACTGGCCGCTGAAGGTAAAATAGACCGCGATCAGATGGGTACGATGGGCTGGTCTAATGGAGCTATCATCAGCACAATGCTCACCGTAAAATATCCCGATATGTTTAAGGTAGCGGCTCCCGGTGCCGGCGATGTCAACTGGACTTCAGATTACGGCACCTGTCAGTTTGGGGTGAGTTTTGACCAGAGTTATTTTGGGGGCGCACCCTGGGACGACACTGATAGTTTGCCCTACAATCAAAATTACCTCTTTAAATCTCCGCTTTTTGAGATCGAAAAAATAAAAACACCTACCATTATCTTCCACGGAAGTGAGGACCGCGCAGTGCCCCGCGATCAGGGCTGGGAATATTACCGCGGCCTGCAGCAGGTAGGTAAAACACCGGTGAAGTTTTTATGGTTTCCGGGTCAGCCGCATGGGTTGGGTAAAATCACGCATCAAATGCGCAAAATGAAGGAAGAGATCGCCTGGATTGACACCTATTTATTCAACAAAAAACCGGAAGACAATGAAGCTTTAAAAGAGGATAGTCCGCTTGCAACCTTGCTCAAGCTCGATGAAGCGTCTATGCACAAGGGTCTCTTTGGTGATTTTACAAACGGCAAACTGCTTCCGGAAGTGGTGCTGCTGAAAAAAGATTCCATCAGCCTGGGGCGTTTTGAGGTGACCAATGCCCAGTTTAAAGCTTTTAAACCGGATTTCAGTTTTGAAGCCGGGAAAGAAAATTATCCGGTTGTGACAGATAAAGCTTCGGCAGAAGCCTATGTAAAATGGCTTTCCGAACAAACCGGAGATACCTATCGCTTACCCAATGCTAAAGAAGCCGAAAACCTTCAGCAAAAAGCAGCTAAGGCTGCCAAAGATCAAAACAATCTCAACCACTGGGCGGGCTACGAACTCACCCCCGAAGATGCTGCCCTACTTGAAGAAAAAGTGAATACCTTGACCCATTCCCTGCTTCGGCCTGTAGGCTCCGGTAAAGCAGTAGAACTGGAGACCGCTACGGTTTATGATTTGGGCGGAAACGTTGCCGAATACAGTCAAAACGCTAACTATGATTACAGCGCTTACGATTATGCAGATCCTTTCAATCAGGAACCGGTAAAAAGTAAACACATTGGAATACGGGTCGTAAAAGAGTAAATTACCTCACAGCAAGCCCACGAGGTAATTTTGAAAATGAATTTTTCGTTTCGAGGCAGGCCTCGACCTAGTATACCTTTGGCGTTGCCAATAAAATCAATGCCTTTAAGCATTTAAAAGTCAAATTATGAAAATCATCAATCAATTATTCTCAATCGGGTTATGTGCCTTAAGCTTTTCGGCCTTAGCCCAATCAATCAACACAAGAGACACACGCCTGCTCCGTGAGCCGGCTTTAAGTACCAATCACATCGCTTTTATATATGCCGATGACCTTTGGGTGGCAGACCGGGACGGTAAGAATCCACGGCGTCTTACTATAGACGAGGGCATCGAGCAAAACCCCGTCTTTTCGCCTGATGGCCAGACCATTGCTTTTAGCGCAGAGTACGATGGCAATACCGATGTATTTACCATTCCGGTTAGCGGCGGTATTCCTACACGATTAACCTATCATCCCTATACCGACTGGGTGCAGGGCTTTACGCCAGACGGTAAAAATGTGCTTTTTACCTCCCAGCGCGCGATGTTTACCAATCGCTATGCGCAGTTGTTTACCATCCCGTTGAGTGGTGGTAACGTTACCCAACTCAAGATTCCCAATGCCTTTTGGGCGAGTTATTCGGCAGATGGTAAGCACATCGCTTACACGCCTATCCCCGATCGTTTTAACCAGTGGAAACACTACCGTGGCGGTACCCAATCGCGTATTTTCATATTTGATACCCATACCTACGAAACCGTCGAAATCCCAAAACCGGCAGCCGGAAGCAACGATTCGCGCCCCGTTTTTGACGGAAACACAGTCTATTTCAAAAGCGATCGCGATGGCGAATTCAATCTGTACAGCTACGATCTGGCCTCAAAACAAGTCACAAAACACACCGATTTTAAAGATTTTGGCCTCATCAATCTGGCGGTAAATAACGAAGGAAAACTCATTTTAGAGCAAGCCGGCTATCTGCACAGTTTCGATCCTGCAACTAACAGCCTTAACAAACTTAAAATAGGCATCGCTACCGACCTTTTGGAGCTGCGTCCCCGCTTCGTTAGCGGAAAAGAACACATCCGCAGTGGCGGAATCTCTCCTTCCGGGGCGCGTTTGGTTTCCGATTTTAGAGGAGATATTGTGACCATTCCGTCAGAAAAAGGCGACATCACCTACCTCACGCAGACGCCCGGAGTTCACGAGACCTATCCCGAGTGGTCTCCTGACGGCAAAAGCATCGCTTATTTTTCGGATGCCGGCGGTGAGTATGCGTTGCACATCAAAGACCAAAACAGTACTGACCCCGCAAAAGCGATCAAACTCAACGGGACCGGCTTTTACGCCTACATCCACTGGTCGCCAGACAGTAAGAAAATCGCCTTTGTAGATAACGGGCGCAATCTGTATATCGCGACGCTTGCTTCGGGCAAGGTTGAAAAAGTAGCTCAGGATGTCTTGTATCAGCCCGGAGTTTACAGGGATTTATTCGGCAGCTGGTCGGCAGATTCCAATTGGCTGGCGTATACCCTGATTACCAACACCAACTTTCAACAGGCTTATGTCTTTTCGCTTGGCGAAAGTAAATCCTATCCCATTTCAGACGGACTCGCAAATGTGACCAGCCCCACTTTTGATCCCAGCGGTAAGTATCTGTACTTAACAGCTTCGACTGATGCCGGGCCGGTGGTAAACTGGTTTGACCAGTCTAATCAGGATATGGAGTCTACCAATGCGCTTTACCTGATTACGCTGCAAAAAGACGTAAAATCTCCGTTTGCTAAAGAAAATGATGTCGAAGTTTTGGCAAAAGCCGAAGCTGAAAAAGAGGAGCAAAAAGACGAGAAAAAGGAGGAAACACCGGCTCTCAAAATTGACTGGGACGGCATTATGAACCGAATGGTTTCGATACCTGTGGGCACTGGCAATTACGGTACCCTTTCCGCACCTGAAGAAGGTGTACTCTATTACCTGTCGTATCCTGCACATAGCGGTGCGGTGAGCCTTCACAAATACGATCTGGCCGAGCAGAAAGACGAGGAGCTTATGGATGTCAATCACTACGAAATAAGCGCTAATGGTAAGAAAATGTACTACTACACCGGCGGCAACTGGTTTGTATCAGACACCGGCAAAAAGTCGGATAACGGCCCTGTAAATATGGATGCCATTCAGGTGAAAATAGATCCACCGAAGGAATGGGTTAATATCTTTAATGAAGCCTGGCGCGTAAACCGCGATTATTTCTACGATCCGGGAATGCACGGCGTTGACTGGGATGCGATGAAGAAAAAATACGAAGTCTTCCTCCCAGATGTTCCTACCAAAGCAGACCTGTATCGCGTGATGAGTTGGATGTTTGCCGAACTGTCGGTAGGCCATCATCGTTTTGACTATCGCGGCGATAACCGTGTGGAAAAAGAAACGATCAACGGCGGGCTGCTGGGTGCTGATTATACCACCAATAATGGGCGCTATCAAATCACCAAAATCTACGGTGGCTTAAATTGGAATCCCGATATGAAGTCTCCGCTAACCGAACCCGGAGTACAGGCCAAAGTGGGTGAATACCTCATCAAAGTAGATGGAAAAGAAGTAACCGCTTCAGACAATTTGTATTCCTTTTTTGAAAACAAAGCCGGGCAAATCATAAACCTTACACTTTCTGCAAACGCAAACGGAAGCAACGCGCACGAAGAGCAGGTCACTGCGATCGAGTCGGAATGGGCTTTACGCAACCGCGACTGGGTTGAGGGTAACATTAAAAAGGTGGATGAGGCCACAAACGGGCAGGTCGCTTATGTATATGTACCCAACACCGCTACGGGTGGTCACGAGTATTTTAAGCGCTATTTCTATCCGCAGGCAGACAAAAAAGCGATCATTGTTGACGAACGTTTTAACGGTGGAGGTCAGTTGGCCGACTACGTTATAGACCTCCTTAACAAGCCAATGCAGAGTTATTGGAATTTCCGTTATGGTAAAGATATGAAAGCGCCCAGCGCATCTATACAAGGTCCGAAAGTGATGCTTATTGACGAGACTGCAGGTTCGGGGGGGGATTATTTGCCTTATTTATTCCGAAGAAATAATCTGGGAACGCTCGTGGGTAAACGCACCTGGGGTGGACTCGTTGGCGTTTTGGGTTATCCTGAATTTATTGATGGTGGAATTGTCACCGCTCCCAATGTGGCCTTTTATAACGAGGAAGGTTTTGGGATTGAAAACGTAGGAACTCCGCCGGATGTGGAAGTTGAGCAAACACCTAAAGATGTGATTGCCGGAAAAGACCCGCAGCTTGAAAAAGCCATTCAGATCATTATGCAGGAGCTGAAGCAAAATCCGCCAAAAACCCTGACCACGCCGGAATATCCGGATAAGACCAGAAATGAATAATTCGTATCTTTAATCAAAATAGAAATTATGAGTCTTGAAAATAGAAAAATAAAGTTCGTTCAGGATTTTTTAGATATCGAAAGTGAAGCGGTGATCTCCAGGTTTGAATCCCTTTTAGAAGCGGAGAAGGAAGGTAGATTTGACCAGATTGCATCTATGACCATCGAAAGACAACATGAACGTATTGACAGATCAGAATCGGACTTTGCGAATAATCGATTTAAGACCAGTTCAGAATTAATTTCCAAATACGATTCTCTTTGAAAATCATATGGTCTGAATTTGCAGAGATGCAGCTCGATGATATTTTTCAGTATTACGTAAAAAAAGCGAACATTACAGTAGCTAAAAAGCTTTTAAGAGAGCTTATTTTGGAACCAAACAAGCTCATCGATGCTCCATTCATAGGTCAGGAGGAAGCAATACTCAAAGATCGAAAAATCAATTATCGTTATCTCATTTTTAAAAATTACAAAATCATTTACAGTGTTGATCTGGAAAACAACTATATAAAAATTGCAGACGTTTTCGACACCAGACAGAATCCCCCTAAGTTAGGTCGAAATAAATAATAGCCTATGAACTCACATTTCCTTAAACTCCTTTTTCTTCTTTTTAGTCTTCAGTTAGTTGCCCAAACCAATTACGAACAAGAAATTTTACAATTTCAGGAAGACCTGAATGCGGAATATAAAAATCCGGAGGAATCACCGCTTACCCGAGAAGAGCAGGCTGCTTTTGAAGGGCATCAGTTTTATCCTATTGATTCGACGTATCGGGTGGTGGCTGATTTTAAGCGCTTCAAAAAACCGAAAACCATAAAATTCGCAACTTCTTCGGGTCGTATTAAACTCGAAGAAACCTATGCCGTTGCTAGCTTTCAGCTCAATGGTAAAACACATGAACTTACCATTTATCAAAGTCCGGAATTAAGAAAAACCGAAGAGTACAGGGATTACTTATTCCTTCCGTTTACTGATTATACCAGTGGTGTGGAAACTTATGGCGCGGGGCGCTATATCGATTTGAGCATTCCGGAAGGTGATACTATTGTAATAGACTTCAATAAAGCCTACAATCCGTTTTGCGCGTATAGTCCCAACTACTCCTGCCCCATTCCGCCGGAAGCCAATGACTTAAAAACAGAAATTAAGGCAGGAATCAGAGGTCCTCAGGATCATTAAAATGGAGTCCTAAACACATTCAAACGAAAACGCCCGGAGAAAAATCCGGGCGTTTTTGTTATTTTAAAGTGAGCAATAAAATCTTATACCACCTGTAAATTTTATGGCTCTTTGGTAATTGTTACTTCAACAGGTTCGCCCCCTAGCGGAACTTTATACATCCCGCGCTCAACCGGGTAATCCATTTTGAAACCTTCGGTAAGACTGATGTAGGCAAAGGGAGTAAACGCATCTTTAGGCATCAGGGTTAAGGAGACTTCCCCATTCTTTTTATTGTAAGAAGCTTCCGCTACTTTACCCGCTTCCAGAGTAATCCACAGTTCTTCCGGCTGAATAAAGATTCGATTTTTAGCAGCGGTAGTAACTTCTACTGAAATTTCCTTCTTTGTTTCGTTTAAATTTCCGCCGAAGGCTAACCAACCCAAATCTGCATCTTCAGTAAGGTAGGTCGCGGTGTTGATCGCATAACCGTAAAAATTAGGCCCGTAATCGCCGGAATGATAGTCTATTCGCAGCGTTGAAGGATAGGAATGAAAAGCAGACGGCCCAAAACCATCCTGAGTAATGTTAGAAATTGCACCCAGCGTACCACCGTATCCTACGCGCAACAAATACAAATCAGGATTTTCGCGGTAAGCGGTTAAGACCGGAATCGCATTTAAGCCCGAGCCATAATGATGAATCTGGCGCTCTACGCGGGATAACTTGCCTCCATACAGGAAATCCCAATATCGACGGGCATTCCCATTATATCCCCAATGCGGAATCGTAGGCATATAAGCCAATATCGCATCAAGTGTTATTTGGGCTTTCGCATCATATCCAAAATAATCAGACCACATAAACACTTCTTCCTGCCCGGTTGAATCCCAGGGCATCTCACTACCAAAAGGATAATTAAGCGATTTCCAATGATCTGCACGGGCTTTCATTCGGGTTTCGAGATCCTGAGCCATTTCGGCATAGCCTTCTTTCTGTAAATCTTTCAAAATAAACAGAAACACACTTCCCTCCATCTGGCCAAACTGGGCGTAATAGGGAGCATCTTCAATCATAGCCACCGCAGTACCATAGGCGTTTTTCAGGCACCAGTCCCAACTGTGATTGGTAACCAAACCTTTATGATACCTACCCAGCCTGTACATAACCCAGTGCGTGGCCGCCACGTGCGGATAGTTATAAGAACGACCGCGATCATCTGCGTGCTCCTTGTTCCACGCGGCCCAGGTTTTCCAGTTTATGGTATCGCTGTAGGTACCTTCAGGCATGGTATTGGGTTCGTAGTAAAAGATACTTTTCTTGACTGCATATTTACGGTCGCCCTCTGCATCCTGAATCACCCCCCAAAGCGTTCCGTCTATAAAAGCTTCCATTTTTTGTAGTTCTTCAGCGTCGGGAAGAATAAACTGCTTCATCATCGCTCCCAGATAACTCCCGGCTCCTCCCTCATCACTCAAACCTGCAACCCAGGCACGACTGTCCTGAGTAATTTGCCTTTTGGTCTCATAATCATACGAGATTACCGAAGGATTACGTTTAAAAAGATCTCCCTCTTCGTCAAACCACTGTTCGGTAGTCAAAAATTGCCCAAAGTCTTTTACCACTTCCGTTTCGGGCTTGATAACTTTATAGTTAACCGTTTGCTTCAGCCCATCTGCGTACACGATAGTCAGGCGTGCGCGACCCCAGGTTTTACCCTGAACATTGTATTTAACATAGTCATTTTTAGCAGGTTCTTCTTCTGTAATTAAAAGTGAACCCTCCGGCTCTACACGCATAGAAGCCACCTTTTTAGAATATTTCAAGAATAACTGGGCCTTAACATCCTGAGGTAAAACATAGCCCGGAATACCGATGGCTACCGGACGCTTTTCTTCGCTTAACTTTTGCTGTGTTCCCCTGACCCCTGTTGTTGGTACGATTTTCAAAGCAAAATTCTTGCTCTCTCCCGGTTTTAGAGTGGTCGAAGTGGGTTCATTCCACTGCTCAATTCCTTTCCACTCCTGTTCGGCATAAGCCTCACTATGAGCCATCCACTCATGGAAGCCCTCAAAAACCACGCTTCGCGGTGAAGGATCGTCAATCAAGGGTCTGTAGGCTTCAAACGGCATGTTTTCGGCAGGAAGCACAAGCAAACCGCTGCCCACACCGCTAAGTCTTTTAACCTCAAGGTAACCGGCATCTTCTCCTATATACGGATCAAAAAATACATTTTGAGCGTGAGTTTCATCAAGTGACTTTCCTTCTAAGATATTGTTGAATGCCATCGGGATTCCCAAAGCTCCCAGCTCAACGCTAGTCTCTGAAGTATTTTTAAGACGAAAGCGTAAAACCAGATCGCCCTCTACATCTTCGTAATAACGGGTTATGTGCACAGGCAAATCGTCTGGCAAAGTTGCACTGAGGTCTGCCGCAGCAAGTACGGGTGCGGAAGCTTCAAGCGGAGTCACCGGTTTACGCGCTGATGCCGTGCTGTACGACACCCACTCGCCCGAAGTATTTTTCATTCTGAAATTAAGGTCGCCCAGCCAGTAGAGACCATCTTTTCCCCGTATTTCGAGGCGGTCACCCGGTGTAAAGTCAAAGCCCGGTTCGGCTGCCGGAGACAGGCCCGCCACGGTTTGGGAAGCTTTGACCAGTTTAAGGATAAAGTTTTTGGTTTTATAGGTGTCAATTCCCTCTTCGAGACCCAAAGTGGACGGTTTTGATGCCAGGTTTTCCCAGTAGCCCTGTGCTTTTGTAAATTGAGAAAATCCTAAAAGCAGAAATATCAGAAGAAGTTGTCTGTTATACTTATTCATTTTCGAAGATTATTGTGTTTACGGTGTCTAAATAAAAAAGGAATTTAGAACTAATCCTGATTCTGAGATTTGGAGAAATTAGCGATTAATGATACAATCTTAACTCTCGAGGAGACTTTTTAGCTAAACACCCGTTTTTATTAGCATAGGATTATACGGATTCTCACATATTAACGAAATGGAGATGATTCTCTATGCAAGGTTTGTATTTCCTCACGTTCCATTCCGCGGTCATAAAATTTCAGCGAAGCTAAATATCCACTATAGCCTTCACCTGCATCTGAAGATCCTACGATTAATTTGGCATTTTCAATTTGACTGGCCAGGGTCATAATCTGAGCATTATCAAGCTTTCCATCAACATACACACGCTCGGTCACCCCATCAAAGGTTAATACCAAATGATGCCATTTATCCGCTTCAGGAAGCTGCTTGTACGGCATATCAAAATGACTATCTAAATGCCCTGCAGCCCCATAATGAGCTGAATTGTAAAAAAAGGCATTATACGAATTGGCCAAACCAAATTTATACCGGTCGCACCAGGATGCTAAACATTCACCATCCTGAGCAACTTCCGGATTTTTAACCCAGGCAGACACCGTAAAGGCGCCATTCCACGCCAGGCTTTCAGGTACCGGTTTGTTTAAAATTAAAGCTCCATTGGTAAACTGAAACACCTTAGCACCATCCTCTTCTGTAATGGACACCTGCCCCTCCTTGTTAAACTTACCTCCATAAGTTCCTTTGTTTTCTACCGAAGCGAAGGTGTCTCCAGCATTTAATCCTTCAGCATCCAAATCGATGAGCTGCTCTCGCAAGGCTTGAGAAGCAGGCGGGTTAACCGAAGCTTTATTCATCAATTGGGGTAAGGGGATTTCAAAAAGCGCGCTGTAGACCTTAAAATTCCAAACAGCCGCAAAAAGGCCGGTTTTTTCGGTTGCCAAAATAGTTAACTTTAAATAGCGTGCTTCCACGTCGCCATCATCGAGCATGGGGCTTCCGGGAGTACGATTATCAGATCGGTCGGCAAAAAGGTTCCAGTTTTCACCATCTACAGAGTATTCAATTTGATACTGATAGTAGTAACTGGCAAATTCAAAACTGGTTGCTATGCGCTTTACGGGGTAAACCGCTCCCAAATCAAAATTTAAAGATTGCGGAAGAACATTAGAAGCCGCTTTCCACATTGTAGCATTATTATGATCAACGGCTTTATCTGGACTATAGGTATAATTTAAATCCGGAATATCCAGATGATAACTCGAGGTAGCCTTTGCGAGAGCATTATAGGCCACATCTTCAGGAAGCGAAGAGGTATTGAGTTTAGATAACGAAGTGCTTCCGGGTTTTACTGCCAGCAAGGTGGAGTCATTCTTAAAATTAAGTTCATCAACACATATCTGGCGAGCCAAACCTCCACGCGTCATCGGGTAATCGTGCTTGTGATATACAATGTAGTAATCATTGCCTTCCTGCAAAACCGAGTGATGCCCGGGGCCGTGAACGCGTTCATCTTCGGTAGTACTCAAAACCGGATTATTAGCTCCGGGAGTAAATGGCCCCCAGGGGCTGTTCGCATAAGAATAGCGCACATTATAAGTCTCATCGTGGCAGGAGCCGCCGCTATACATCAGCACGTATTTTTCCCCTTTCTTCAACATATAGGGAGCTTCAAAAGGCTGCGGGGTTTGTGCCGGCGGAATATTTTCAGCTTTTGTAATGCTATTCATTGTTTTATTATTGAGCTCACCTACCGCATAACCGCCATTGTAATGCACCCATGTTCCCCAATAGGCAAAAATCTTACCATCGTCATCTTTAAAGAACTGAGCGTCCAATGATGGGAAACCTTCACGAGGAAAGCCATGAGATATGACCGGTGTATCGTCTTTCTGTAATTTTTTCCAGGGGCCTACCGGTGTGTCAGATACATAACCGTAGATATTGCAACCCATCTGGCAGTTTCCAAAATACAGGTAATACTTACCGTCATCGCCTTTTAAGATATCGGGAGCCCAGTAATTACGCAAATTAACCGCATCAAGGGAAGGAATTTCCATCGTATAATTATACCAGTTCTCAAAGTCGGTACTATACCAGACTGTAGGAGCTCCTGATGCCAGCATCTCGTTATCTGTTGTGGCGTATATGTAATAAATGCCATCAAACTTCTTGATTGTAGGATCTGCAAACCATCCCGGGATAATGGTATTAAGGTTTTTTGCCTGTTCGCTTAATTCAGAAGTTTGAATATTCAAAATAGCCTGATTTCCGTTTGAATTCTCTCTGCCTTTATCGCAGGCCGAAAAAAGTATTAAACAAATTAATGCGGTAAAATAACTCTTCAATTGAAACATATTTTTTAGTACTAAAAGCCTTAACCTCTTCACATACCGAAACGCACCCTGAGTCTTAAAAGGCAGTTGTTGCCAAAGAATCAAAGGTGCGCTTTTACAGAATAACAAGGCTAATTCCCCGACAATTTTACAAACCAGTTGCTATTCAATTTTAATTTTAAAAGTGAACGTTGCCTGAGCAGATTTTCCACTTTCATATTCATAAACCAAAGCCTGCCTTACGGTATAGGCGTCTCCGGTTTTAAGACGACCGGGATACTGTCCAGTTTTGAATTTCAGCCCGACTTCATCAAATTCTGAAAACACATAAGCATTATCACCCCAGCCAATCACATCACCGGCAGCATTAAACCAGTGTCCGTAACCAGATGCCGTTGTTTCTGAGATTAAATCTCCATTACTGTTTATAGCATAAAACTTAATGGCATCTCCCATTTTAGCTTTAATATCATTAGTCGAAAGTTGAAAGGCATTGGTCAATTTTTCAATATCAATATTGATGATTTTGCCCGAATATGCTTCTGCATCTGCAGCAAAAGAGACATCATATTCAAAATCTATAGATTCTGGCGTTTCTTTTCCAGAAGAATCAAAGTATCCCAAGATATTAGTGTTAGTAAATTTAACAGCATAAGGCCACTCAGCATCATTGCTGTTATCATCATCCCAGGCATGCGGGCTATACTGCGTGGGGGCGCCGGTAACCACAAGCCAGAGTTTGGAGCAATTTTCCGGTACTGTAAAACTATGCTCCCCTTCAGCCGAACTTTGCATAGTACCATAAACCCTTGCCCCGTTGTTTTTAAGCGCAACAAAACCATAGCGCCATCCTGCGATAGATGCATCAACCGCATTGAAGCCAGTCTCATTAGGAAGACCTTTGAAATTAACACTTACCTGAGTATCTGCCTCAGGTATTTTAAGCGGGATCACATTATACCCAGTTCCCTGCGGAGCAAAGTCTTTAGCAACCACGTGCGTGCCATCACTGCGCGTTGTGTAATCATATTTCTGAGCCCCAATGTATTCTTCACCCAGATCACGCAACTCGTCAAGGTCCCAGGTCACCATTTTAGATGCTGCTTCATAAATCTCATCATTAAAAGCTTTGGCATCGATACCCGTTATTCGCATATAAGCCTGCACGGGATCTTCAGGTTGCTGTGCTTCCCGCCAAAGCTTACCTATAAAATCCTGCCCGTGCAACTGCGTCCAATAATAATGGATGAAATAACTGGCGTAGCGGTAATTTTCGTGATGGATGTGCTTATTATAATTGTCGATATAAACAGCAAAATCAAAAGCCGTAAAAATCTGAGAAGGAAAAGCTTTAAATGCCTGCCACTGGGCAGTTTGTTCCCAGAACGCATTGCCCCCATTTCCACCAAAGCCATATCTAAAACCGTGACCGTTGCCTAGATCAGCATTAACCTGGTATTGAAAACTATGCCCTATTTCGTGCGCCAAAGTATGACCTGCGGGCTGTGTAGTCCCGGGACTAATCCATAACGCGCCTATTGTATCATCATAGCCGGCACCGGTCGCCAGCCACTCGTCTTGATAATACAAGAAAATCATCATCTTATAGGTATTGAGCTTCGTGTTTTCTACATTCAAATCGGCAAATTTGAGCTGTTGTACATTTAAAGTATAAAACTCCTCTGCCTTATTCATAAGCTCCTCAATGTCAACGCGATATTTTTCAGGTACAGCTGCAGATCCGGGATCATTGTTTTGATACTTGGCATCCCAGAATAGGATAAAATGCTCAGACTGGCGGCTGCGTTCAAAACTCCATTTACTCGAGTTATCTTCATAATCCATATTCCCAAACTCTATAGGCTTATATATCTCGAGACCTAATTCTTCAGGATTTTCTTCTTCCGCTATAGTTTCTACATTATCAGAAGTGCAACTTATAAGTGTAAAAGCTAATAATAGAATCGTGATAATTCTTTCAATATTAAGCATATTCTTTAGTTTTTAATTAAATACCTTCAAAACTAACCAGCATTAATGCTTAAAAATTATAAAATGTAAACCAGTCTTAAACTTATGTTAACCTTCCTGATATGAGACTTAAATGATTAAATGCAGTCTTGGCCAGAAACAGGGCTAGTATTGTTAAATAGTGTAAGCACATATATTACATTAGCCAGTTTTAATACTATATTACCCCTAATACCTCGATTAATGGTAAATAATAGTAATTTTCTACCAACAAATCTTGACTGATGAAAATTTTACCCTTCAAAGTCCCTAAACCCGGTAAGGAATCGTTGGTTTATCAGGAAGATCGCGAGATGCGATTTTACGACAAATTACATGAGCACGAAGAAATTCAGATAAGCTACATTTTAAAAGGTCGCGGATCACTCATTCTGGGAGATACGGTTAATGAATATAAACCCGGTGACATTTTGATCATCGGTGAAAAAATTCCCCATGTTTTCAGATCTGACTCAGATTTACAGGAAGAATCGGTGATGTATAGTCTGTTCTTCACTAAAAGCTCATTCGGAAAAGATTTTTTTAACCTGAGCGATCTCACCGGTGTTGAAAATTTCTTCAAAAAGTCTGATCATGGAATGAAAATCGCATCGCAACAGGATTTGCTCTATAAGAAGTTTGAAATGCTTAAGGGACAAAACCGTATGCAGCGCCTGGCTACCTTTCTACAGATTTTAGATATACTTATTCACGCAGAGTCAACCCCCTTATCTTCATTTATCTACCAAAAGCCTTATTCAGATGATGAGGGTAAGCGTATGAATGATGTATTGCAGTTTACCTTAGACAATTTTCAGGAAAACATCGCACTTGAAGAAGTTGCCGAAAAAGCCAATATGAGTAAAAATGCATTTTGTCGATACTTTAAAAAAAGAACCAACAAAACCTATTTTCAGTTTTTGATCGACCTTCGAATCGAACAGGCGTGTAAATTACTTTATAATAAAAAAGATCTCTCAATCGGTGCTATTTCTGAGTTATCAGGTTTTCCAAATGTGGCCAATTTTAACCGGAAATTTAAAGAATTGAAGCATATGACCCCTTCCGAGTATCGCGCGAATATTTGATGTGTATGGGCTTTCAATCAACATAGTATTAATGATCGCTAACATTAAATAAGACTGGCAGCTGTTAAATTGTAATTTTAATATTCTTACAAGTTTCCCTTTACTTTTTAAAAAGTCAAATAAAAACGACACGAATCATTTTTCTTTAAATCATGAGTTTATCTACATTAAAAATCCCACATTATTTCATTCTGGTAGTTGTCCTATTATTTAATGCATTCTCAAACGCCCAGGAAGGCGACCAAATTCTTGATGGTATAGGAGAGACCGATCTAATAGCCCGTTATACCTTAGAAGAGGATCTAAAAGACTGGTCCAGAAATAATTTACACGCCACGATAACGGAAGAACCTCAGTTTGTTGAAGATTTGCAATTTGAAAAAACGCTTTCTTTATCTGGAAAAACAAATGAATACATTTACCTTCCAAATCAGATTCTAAATGGGGTTGAATCGCTTAGCGTAAGTAGCTGGCTTTATTTGAAAGGAGAAAATCAGGAGGCTTTCCTTTTTGATTTTGGCAAAAAAGAAGGAAATCATTTTTTTGCCGTTCCTGATAATTTTAAAAACATTGCCGGCTTTGTTGCAGGGCTTGAAACCGATTCAAATCTGCAACCTGCCAGCGGAGCTCAGACTATCGAAAAAGGAAAATGGGTGCATCTCGTAGTAGTACTCGACTTCCCCGCTCAGGCCTTACGCACCTATATTAATGGTGAAGAAGCTGCCGAAAAAATGATACGTTTTGATCTTTCAGAGGCATTTACGGGCACAGGAAATCAATTGGTTATTGGTCAATCTCTTGATGCAAAAGCTCCGGCTTTTACAGGTAAACTCCACGACTTCAGAATTTACAGAACGCCCTTAACTGAAAATCAAATCAAACGTATTTACAATGGTGCACTGCATGCCACGCACGTGGTTAACGAGCGTGATGAAGAAAATGTAGGTTTACCCCAATTTGACAAAGATGTACCTCAGCTTTACAACAGCTTTCTTACCGATGTTGCAGATATCACCGTAAACACTGCGGTGGGTGAATTACCCAGACTACCCCGATATTTAAAAGGAAATTACCGAAACGGGATAGAAAACGGCCCTCAGGTACGCGTCATCTGGCCCGCACCAACAGACAATGCTGCTGTGGCCCGCGCAGGCTCTTACAACATTACCGGGACTGTGCCCGGCACTGATTTTAAACCCAAAGCAACCGTAGTTGTTTCGGAAAACAGTGTGCAGCCAGCACCCCTACAAAAGCTGGAAGGCTTTCAACTGAATCAGGTTTTTTTAAATCCTGATTCTTCCGGTGAAGCTACTAAGTTTATGGAAAACCGGGATAAATTCCTATCCACGCTAGCCGGCACAAATCCAGATTCTTTCCTGTATATGTTTAGGGATGCTTTTGGACAACCTCAACCCGAAGGAGCTTTTGCTTTAGGTGTATGGGATTCGAGAGAAACCAAGTTAAGAGGGCATGCCACAGGTCACTATTTAAGCGCGCTTGCACAGGCATATGCCAGTACAGCCTATGACAAATCACTACAGCAAACCTTTGACCAAAAGATAAACTATATGGTAGATGTGCTGTATAACTTATCTCAGCTTTCAGGTAATCCACAAACTACAGGAGGTCCTGCTGAATCTGACCCTACGGCTGTTCCCGTGGGTCTAAACAAAAGCAGTTACAACTCAGATTTAAGCGAAGAAGGCATACGTACTGACTACTGGAACTGGGGCAAGGGCTTTATAAGTGCATACCCTCCAGATCAATTTATTATGCTTGAAAAGGGAGCTAAATACGGAGGACAGGTAGATCAGATTTGGGGTCCTTATTACACTCTTCATAAAATTCTGGCGGGTCTGATGGATATTTATGAAGTAAGCGGAAACAAAAAAGCGCTGCAAATTGCTACAGGTATGGGTGACTGGGTACACGCACGATTAAGCAAACTACCTACAGATACATTAATAAGTATGTGGAATACCTATATCGCAGGTGAATTTGGAGGTATGAATGAGTCTATGGCGCATTTGTACAGTTTAACCGGTGAGGAGCGGTATCTTGAAACCGCAAAACTCTTTGACAATATCAAAGTATTTTATGGGGACGCACAGCACAGTCACGGTCTGGCTAAAAATGTGGATACTTTTAGAGGCCTTCATGCCAACCAACACATTCCCCAAATAGTGGGTGCGCTTGAGATTTACCGCGACAGCCAGTCTCCCCAGTATCTTAAAGTAGCAGACAACTTCTGGTATAAGGTCAAAAACGATTATATGTACAGCATAGGTGGTGTTGCAGGGGCCCGTAACCCTGCCAACGCCGAATGCTTTATAAGTCAGCCGGCTACTATATATGAAAATGGTCTTTCTGCCGGTGGGCAAAATGAAACCTGTGGGACTTATAATATGCTTAAACTCTCCCGCGGACTCTTTATGATAGATCCCCGTACCGAGTTTATGGACTATTATGAACAAGGACTATACAATCAAATTCTGGCTTCAGTTGCCGAAGATAGCCCTGCAAACACCTATCATATTTCGTTAAGACCGGGATCTTCAAAACAATTTTCAAATGCTGATATGACCGGCTTCACATGTTGCAACGGTACTGCGTTAGAAAGCAGTACCAAGCTGCAAAATTCAATCTATTTTAAAACTAAAGATGACCAGGCACTTTATGTAAACCTCTATGTTCCTTCTACCCTGAATTGGGAATCAAAAGGTATAAGCATAGAGCAGGAAACCAGTTTTCCTCGCGAAGATGAGACTACTTTAATTGTAAAGGGCAAAGCCAAATTTGACCTTAGGTTGAGGGTTCCCGAATGGGCAACTCAGGGATTTTCAGTAACAATTAACGGAAAGGCTGAAAAATTACAGGCAACTCCCGGAAGCTATTTGAACATTTCGCGCAACTGGAAAAATGGCGATCGCATCACGGTAAAAATGCCGTTTGGTTTTCACCTGAAGCCTATTATGGACCAACCCAATATCGCCAGTCTATTTTACGGTCCGGTACTTTTAGCAGCCCAGGAAACAGAACCTTTAACCGAGTTCCGAAAAATTAAGCTGGATGCCCGTGATTTGGGGAAAACCATTACCGGTAACCCTAAAGCCCTCGAGTTTGAAATTGACGGAACTCTATTTAGACCTTTTTACGACACGTATGGGCGGCACTCCGTTTACCTGGATGTTTCGTTAAATTAATATATTGCAAGGCTCTCGGATCATTAATACCAAAAGAAAACCCGGAAAAGTTTTTCCGGGTTTTCTTTTGGTTATTTTTAAGCATTAGAATGTCTATAAAGTGAAACGTAATTGCATTTCGCTACAGTCAATAGACAAGGGTATTTTCTTCCTAATGCATTCTTCCTGTTTTGAATTTTAAAGTAAAAGACTTTGCTTAAACTTTTTGGGCAAATAAGTTTTTCAAGGTGAACATAAAACCTCAAACCGGATCGGATTGCAATTAACTTATTCAAACAACAACAGTAATTAGTTTGATTTGTAGTATTCTCAGTGTAAGTGATTTCAAAAGCTCTCCTAAAAAACATAAACTTCGATTTTATTAAATGTTTACCTAAGAACAACATTTGGCACAACTTAGCATTGCTTTCGTTGCTTTAAATCACAACGTATACTTTGTACACCTTAGATTATATGCCAAGAGCAATCTAAAATAAATGCTATTTCTTAAACAAATTAAAACAAAAAAAGCCACTTTAGTTTTACGTCTAAAGTGGCCATTTAAAAAAAATCTAAACTAATTAATAACCCGGATTCTGAGTTAAATTAGGGTTGGTATTTAGCTCTTCCAAGCCTATTGGGAAAAGCGTTGTATAATCTCCCTGTGGTGTGTGATTATACCAACTCTTAGTCTGGTAAACTCCAAATCTTATCAGATCTGTACGTCTTCTAGCTTCAGCAGCAAACTCCCAGGCTAATTCATCTAAAAATCTGCCATAAGGGACTGTAGCGGTATTACCTGCATCAGCAATTTCGCCATCCTCTCCCAAAACGCCGTATTCAACAGTTGTGTCGGCCATGAGCTCCGCCCCTGTGATTATAGCATCAGCTGCATTATCAAAAGCCCTGTTTCTAACATCACTAACTATAACAGCTGCTTCATCAGCTTTGTTTGTACGAAGTAGTACTTCAGCTTTCATCATAAGAACATCAGTATAACGTAACATGGGAAAGTCGTTACTCAGGCTTCCATTTGATCCCGGAGCTATGTCGTATTTATGACATCTTAGACCTTCTTCAAATTCACAGAAATAAATGCTAGGCATAAAGTTAACCAAAGTAAAAAGAACTTCACCGGTATCTGCATTTCGCTGTTCTCCTTCAAACCAGGTTTCTTCTAAACGTTTATCCCCGGGTTCGTAACTATCAATAATTTGAGGGTTTGCGCTGCTTCCTCCCCACGGCTGTGCTTCCATATTTAAAACATCCCGATGACTGGGAAGCAACATTTTCATATGCTGATTCCAACCTGCGGCATAAATACGATCATAAGGAACGGAAAATACAATTTCAGGAGATGATTGGTTTTCTGTAGTAAATATGGCTCCATAGTCACTATCTAAAGAATACTTACCAGATTGAATTATTTCGTTGCAAAGTTTAAGACATTCCTGCCATTGTGCAGTTCCTGTATAAACTTCTGCATTTAAATATACTCTGGCAAGAACTTGCATAGCCCCATATTTAGTTAATCTACCATATGTACTTACATCTACAGTTTCTGAAAGGTTAGGAATCACCTCTGTAAGTTCTGAAACAACAAAATCATAAACTTGCTGACGCGAACTTTGCTGAGGAACTTCATCACTAAAATCCTTAAGTATTGGAACATTGCCATGAGTATCCAGAAGGATCGAATAATATAAACCTCTTAAGGCTCTAAGTTCGGCCGTCACAGCCATGGCCTGATCTTCGGTAATTGGGAGAGAACCTGACTCTATTTGTGAAATTACACGGTTGATGTTGTTGACTCCTCTAAAACAGGATAACCAGGTATTTCTGGGCTGATATTGTGTTTCATCCCAGGTATGAAAATGCATTCGCTTATAAGTTCCTCCATCATCCCATCCGTTAGGTCTTGTAGGAGTTACAAAGGTATCTGCAGATTCTTCCTGTAAATCAAATAAGCCCTGCCAGCTCATGATATATCTAAGAGGCGTGTAAGCCGATGCTGTCAATGCAACAATATCCTCATCTGCAGGTATAAAGCTATCTTCTGTTATTTCAGAAAAAACTTCCTCATCAAGATTTGTGCACGAAGTTCCCAGAAAGGTGAGAAGTATTGCCATTGGTGCCAATTTTCTTAGGGCACTTGAAGTATTTATATTTCTTAATTTCATAATGATTTTTTTAAAAAGTTAAATTAACACCAAGGCTTAATGTTCGCGTTGTAGGGTATTTATCCCGATCATCATTACCAGGTGCCAAACCATCTCTGTTTACTTCAGGATCTACACCTTTATAACCGGTTATTGTGAGCAAATTAAGTCCTGATGCAAACACTCTTAAGCGATTAATAACATCACTTTTTTCGGTATTAAAAGTATAACCAAGGGTTACGTTATCAATTTTCCAATAGTCACCATTTTCGATGTAGTAGCTCACAAATCGCTGTACATCAGATAGGACTGCCTTTCCATAAACCTCATCAAAAGCAGAGTCAAGTACGTTATAGCCAATAGTTGGATTCTCATAAAACATTCTTGAAAAGTTTAAGATCTGGAAACCGAAAGCGCCTCGCATGTTGATGTTTAAATCCCAATTCTTATAATTAAAAGTATTATTCCAGCTCAGGTAATGCTTTGGTAAACCATTACCCAGTATTTGTCTGTCTGCTGTTGAAGACTCTGTTGCCGGAATTATTTCTCCATCTGCGTTCTCAACTAACCAAATTCCATCATCGGTTATGTCAACACTCTTTAAACCGTAGAAATTTCCAATAGTATCCCCTACTTCCACGATATGCGTAGCAATTTGAATAGGCTCGCCGGTATAACCTGCATAGAAGAAGTCATTAGTGGTTTGAAATTGGTCATTAGAAAGAGAAACTAATTTGTTGGTATTTGTTGAATAGGTAAAGACACTATTCCAGTTAAAATCTCCCTTTTGAAATGGATTTATTGTAAGTAATGCTTCAAAACCACTGTTACTCACCTCAGCGACATTAGCAGTTATACTACCATACAGATATGGCGGTGTGGGCACATCGTAGTTATATAAGGCATCTTTTGTATGACGATCGTAATAATCTAAAGCTCCGCTAAGTATACCACCGAAAAGATCAAAATCAAGACCTATATTAAATTCTTCCTTTTTTTCCCATCTTAAATCCGGGTTGGCATTTCTAGCCGGTATTAACTCACGAATCCATCTACCATTATAGAAGAAATAATTGCTGTAATTTAAACTACTTAAAGATTGGTAAGAGCTACCTGCGTTTATACCGGTTACACCAAATCCGCCTCGCAGTTTTAAATTATTAACCCAATCAACATTTTCCATGAAGCTTTCCTCATTAATACGCCATCCGGCAGATATCCCCGGAAAATTCCCCCATTTGTTGTCTGCTCCAAATCGTGAAGATCCTTCATGTCTTAAACTTGCCATAAGCAAATACTTATCATCATAATTGTAGGTTACCCTACCAAAGAAAGCTATGAGCTTATCAGAGCTTTTAGAACTTCCCATACCTGCCTGACCAAGAGGTAAGCCCTGACCTATGCCAATGTTATTATAGGTATAGGCATCAGAAGGAAAGTTTCGATTAGTAGCATAAAAGCCTTCGTAGACATTATCTTCGTAGTTATAACCTGCAAGAGCAGTAATTTTATGAAGGTCAAAGTTTTTCTTATAATCCAAAGTAATTTGGCCATAATTTCCTACATAGTCATCTGTACCTCTTGAAGCATAACCTTCCACTCCATTTTTTGTAGTAGAAACGTGATTCTTGGTCTCGTAATAACCGCGTATGTTAGAATTCCCTTTTCGGGTATACAATCCTTGAAGCGTAAGATCATCAGTAAATGAATAAGCGAGGCTTCCGGTAAAACGCATATTGCGATAACGGTTTTGACCGTCTGCTTCTTTAAGATAAGCTACAGGATTATCATAAAAATATACATCTCTTTCAAACCAGCTCCCATCTTCATTCTTTACAGGCTCTGTTGGGTTACGGATTAGGGCCTGTCTAAAAACATAAGGATTAAAACTATATCCATCGCCACCGGTATAAAATTCCTGCTCACTTACTATAACATTAAAATTACTTTTAAGCTTACCATCAAACATGGCGTGATTCACGTCAATTCTACCGGTATATCTTTTATTGTTTGTATTTATAAAGATACCTTCCAGATTACGGTAGTTAATAGAAGCACTTAGATTAGAATTTTTATTACCTCCCCTGAATAAAACGTTATGTATAGTACTTACTGAATTTTGAGTTATCTCATCGAGCCAGTCTGTGTCTGAACCATAATCCTGAAGATTGGCACCAGTAAACGTGTAGCCCTCATCATATTTATCCCTCAATTCTGAAGCATTTAGAAAATCAAGTTTGTTGCTTATGGATTGAAAGGATACGTTACCGGTATATTCAATTGTAGGCTGCATATTGTTACCGGCACTCTTAGTGGTAATGATAATTACACCATTTGTACCTCTTGTACCATAAATAGCCGTCGCCGAACCATCTTTTAATACATCAATAGATGCAATGTCTTCTGGAGCAACAGTTTGCAAACTTCCCGGAACACCATCAACTAAAATCAAAGGGGCAGAACTACCATTTAAAGTGGCAATACCTCTTAATCTAATCTGTGTGCCAACAGTAGGATCTCCTGAAGGTGCAGAAATGGAGAGACCTGCAACCTTACCCTGCACCAATTGAGCTGCGTCGCGCACATTACCTTCAATAAATTCATCAGATTTAACACTTGCAACAGCACTTGTAACATCCGCACGTTTCTGGGTTCCATACCCTATAACCACTACTTCAGATAGTGCTTCTAAATTTTCCTTTAAAGAAACTGTAATGTTGGTTTGATTACCTACAGATACCTCCTGGGTTTCAAATCCCACAAAAGAAAAAATTAATACCGCATCGGTCTGGGTGATAGTTAAATCAAAATTACCGTCAAAGTCAGTAACTGCGCCATTAGAAGTGTTTTGCTCCTTAACTGTAACTCCTGGTAGAGGCATCCCTTTATCATCTGTTACAGTCCCCTTTATATTCTTCTGTGAAAAAGAACATAGTGTGGCCATCAAAAAAAAGCTTAATAAAACCAGCTTGTGCTTCTCAAAGCGCAAATAGTTAGTTGGAAATAGATAAAATAGCATTTTACTCATGTGTTGGACATTTTTAGAATTACTGAATTGTTTAACAGCTTATCGCTTGTAAACACTGAGTAAAATTATAGAGATAGGAAGGAGAGACTTAACTAAATCTTAACACAACTTCATACTATGTTAACAATAAAATTCAAAAAACAGACAGGAAACGTGAATTTGAGTTCATTATATTCAACACAAAGAGCAAAGTGTTGAATATAATTCAGTGCTTGGGAATGTCGTCCCGAAAGTAGATATTATTAAAGTTATTTTGGATAGCCCCTAAAGACCATCAAAACTAAATTTTCAACAACAACTCCGGATCGGGACAGTTTTCCAAATAAAACGGAAGATTATTTTGAGTGGAAACTCCCGGATAATCGCCCACGTTTTGCTGCATATCTTTTACGATTTGGAAATGCAAATGCGGGGCGTAATCTCCGTTTTCGTGTGTTTCGCCTAAAAAGGCAATGCGCTCACCGGCTTCAAAAAACTGACCGGTTTTGAGATTTGCTAAAGATTCGAGGGACAAATGCCCGTAAAGCGTGTAGAACTGTAAATCTTCAAACTGGTGCTCCAGTATGATGCAGGGCCCATAGTCTCCGTAATTTTTGTTGTTTTTAAAACTGTGTACCTTTCCGGCCACCGGAGCCAGAATAGCCGTACCTGCAGGACACCAGATATCCAGGCCCAGATGAATGTTGCGGCGCAATTGCGGGTCTTCATTGTTGAAGTAAATGCTTCGGTCGTAGATGCTGCGCTTCTCCAGATACCCACCGTAAGCCACGCGACCATTCGTTTTAGACAGGAAAGCATCTATATAGAGCTGTATCGCTTCCGCGGAAGCGGTATCTACCTCTTTTAAAATGCTATTGTCAACCGAAAGATCCAGAAACCGATAATCTTCTGCCTTATAGGCTGCATCAATCACGGGCGTAAACCCTGTGGTGAGTGCGCTTAGTTTCCTGTTAAAATCAAGGTTTGTCATCAGCGCAAAAATACAATTCTCGTCCTGTTCTGCGCACAAAAAAACCCGTTCTGGCAGGAACGGGTTAATTCGATTAAAACCAACTAATCTATTAAAAACTAAACTTCAAACTTTCTTTTATTTAAGTACGATATCGCTAAACTTAGAGGATATCGCGATCATACTATCGGTATTGCGTGACTTGTAAAAACCGTTTACCATATTGCTGTTGTAGCCTTCCATCACTTTAGCATCGATGCGGGTAGGATAATTAAGCCTGCTACGCACCCCGTTAAAGTTGAAATGAAACGGCGAATCGGGCAGGTTGAGCACCACATCGCTGTTTTCTACATTGATGTTTAAGGTCTTGAAATTCTTACCCAGTTTAGGTATTGAAAGCTCACTAAAACTGCCTGAAATCACTGCGGTATCTTCCAGTTCGTTGATTACAATACTGCTGGCACGTGAGTTTACCGTAATATTCCTGGCCTTATCTATCACACAATTTTTAATGTATGTCGCCTGCAAGGTTCCATAATCCCAACTAGCCACATCCACCGGACTGTAAGCCACATTGATCAAGGTTTTATCTCCCGAAATGGTCTCAGCCATAAAATCACCGTGCGACAGATTTACCTTCGCATTTGTGGCTTCGGCGATCTTGATATTACCATGACGCACATTAAGGTCTAGCTTGGCATCTTTGGGCATATATATCACAATTTTACGCTTATAGGTGCCGCGTGGTTTTGTGTTAGCGGCAACAGGCCCTGCATTACTGCTGAAGCTGTAGGTCATTTGGGTACTTATATTACCGTTAGCATCGCGGGTTACGGTTTTTTGAAGGTTACCCCCTTGCTGCTCGGCCATTTGCTCAAGCTTTTTAGCAAAATCGTCGCTCCAACCCTGCATGGCTTTATCGATATTTCCACCCAGCGCCATCACATCGCTCTCTAAAGCTTTACCAAAACGGGCGCCCAAACTTTCTACCGAGCCGCCAAACTGCTTCCCGTAACGTTCACCCCAGGCCTGCATATCTCTGCTAAAGTCTGCTCCCCATGAATCTATATCTTTACGCCATTTGTCAACATCAGTCACACTTACAGTGGTACCGAATTTTTTATTCATCGCATCCACATAAGCCTTTTTATCTTTGGCATAGGCGCTTCCGTCAAAACTCATGTTCTTACCGAAAGGAGATTTTGGCATATCAAGCAAACTGCTTCCTGCTAGTCCCTGCCCGGCTTCCATTTTCTTTTTGTTGTCGCGCTCCCATTTTTTCATCACCGCATCAAAATCGTCTCCCAGATTTTGCTCGATTTTCTTTTTATACTGCTCCAGGTATTTAGCTCCATCGCGCTTGTATGCCTCGTAGTCAAAAGAAATGTTTTTCATCGCCTTATACTGGTCTGCCGGCAATTGTACTGCTGCAAACTGCTCCAGCATGGGGCTAAATACGTTTTGCATAACCGGCTGCATCATTTGCATGGAAGACGAAATAAGATCGTTAATCCCGCGTACCTGCATATCTCCCATTGCCACATTAACTGCTGCCGGAGCACCGCTGCTTAGTATACGTATCACCTTGCTGTTGCCCTGCACACTTACCTGCCAGTTTTTAAGCAATTGGTTTATTTCCTGTTCCGAAAGGTTTTCAGACTCTACAAAGGCTTCAACAGCCACTTCATTTTTATTCCAGTCTTCAAAAACCACATCGGCATACTGCGTGTCTGCGAGTATGGTGACATTGGCGTCTGTTGTAAAGCGCTCATCAAGCTTAAGGTCTTTAGTCTGTGCCAAAAGCTTGGGCAAACCGGCTAAAACCGCAAAAGCAAGCGCAAAACCATTTAAATAAAGCTTCATGTTATAGGGTATTAATTTGAATCTCATTGTTTTGAGATTGCTGTAATTCATTCAATTTTTCTTTTAGTTTAAACAGTAAATCAAGACGCAGTTGCAGGTTGTTAATCAATGACTGAATATTTTGATCGTTAACTCCGGTTTCTATCAAATCGGCATTAAGGCGATCATACTCTTTATTGAGCTCCTCAAGCTGCCCCATAAAGGCGTCAACTACGGCTTTGTTATCTTCGGTAACATTAAGCTGCGCAAGTTCTATATGAATACTTGCCAGATAGCGGTCTTCTATTTCCTTGTATTCGGGCGAAAAGTCGCTAAACTGAACTTTCTGTGCGTCAACTGCTGCTACCTGATTGGCTTCGGTAGTTTGTTGTACCTCTGCACCACTGCTCAGCGGATTATTGAGCAACAGACCCGCGACGGCGATAAGCACCACCAGCACCGCTGCAATTTTCATCCAGAGGTAACCTTCTGCCTTAGCTTTATTTTGCGCGCCAAAATGAGCATCAAGCCGCGCATTGAAGCGGGCTTCGTGACCTTTTTTAAGCCCTTCGGCCGGAATGCTCATGTCGTTTTTGAGCAATTCTCTAATATCCTGTGCCATTGTACTGTGTTTTAAGTTTTTCCTGCAATTTTTTCTTTCCGCGGTGTACCAGCGTACGCGAGGCAACCTCGGTGATTTCTAAAATTTCTGATATTTCCTGATGGTCGTAGCCTTCTATTAAAAAGAGCATCACGGCATAGCGGTACCGTTCGGGCAACTCTTCAATAGCCTGTTTGATTTGATCTATCGTGATCCCATCATCTACAGACCAGTCATTTTGCTCATCTACCGTGCCCAGCACGTGCTCGTTCATAGCGACCAGTTCCAGCTTTTTAGCCTTCAGCATATCGATGCTTTTATTGATCACAATACGTTTGAGCCAGGCACCAAAAGTGACTTCTCCATTATACTGGTGCATTTTGGTAAACGCCTTTACAAAACCCTCCTGCATGGCTTCTTCAGCTTCAAATGAGTTTTTTAAAAACCGAAACGCCACATAGTACATACCTTCGCTATATTTTTTATATAACTGCATCTGTGCGCGCCGGTCGTTTTGCTTACATCGCTCAAGTATTTCGGTAATTTGCAAAATGGTAAATGGTTAGTTGCTAATTCCTTTTTTAAAGACGAAATGATTTCGTCTGCGTTGCAAAGTGCAACATTTTTTTTCGAATAACCTCGATAGAATTTAAAAAGCTTTTTGGCATTCCTACTTTAAACACTAACCAACATCAGATTATCAAATAGTTAAAGCATAATTCCCTGGTTTTCAAATCGCTTTTGACATAAAAAAAACCGCCTGAATTTTCAGGCGGTTTTGGAGATCTGTTATACTTAAAACTAGTCTTCGTCGATGAGCAGGTTTAAAGTAACATCAATATTATCTTTGGTAGCTCGGGAGTACGGGCATACCTCGTGAGCCTCATTTACGAGTTTTTCACCCTGCTTGATATCTACAGTCGGTAAATAACAGTCCAGTACTACAGCAAGCTGAAACAAATCTTCTTTGTTTTTACCAATTTTTACGGTCGCGGTTACGGTGTAATCGCCTAAATCTACCTTTTTACTACGGGCTACGTGTGCCAAAGCACTGCCAAAACAGGCCGAATATCCTGCTGCAAAAAACTGCTCGGGGTTAGCCCCGTCACCACCAGAACCTCCCAGTTCTTTAGGGATGCTCAGATCAAAATCGAGTGTACCATCTTCTGTTGAAACGCTACCATTACGACCTCCGGTCGCGGTTGCCTTGGCTTTATATAAAGCTTTCATATTCCTAATTTTTTGTATGATTAGATAGTCAAGATACCAATACTGCCGCGAGCAATCAATCTTAGATTCTTAAAGATTTCACAAAAGTAGAAGGCTATTTTTATTGTTATGATTAGTTCAATTCAGGTATTGTTTCGGGTTTTTTGGGTTTCTAAAGCTGCTAAAAAGTTTAATCGTGGAAGCGTGGAAACGTTGAATCGTTTTCTACTTTTCACCTCTCACCAAATAAGAATCAAAACCGGAGATTTCATATTTTGTTTAAGCGTTAAACCGTGAAAACGTTGAATCGTTATTTGCTTTTCACCTCTTACCAACTAAAAATCAAAACCGGAGATTTCATATTTTGCGGAAGCATTAAACCGTGGAAGCGTTGAATCGTTTTCTACTTTTCTACTCTTACCAACTAAGAATCAAAACCGAAGATTGCATATTTTGTGGAAGCATTAAAACGTGGAAACGTTGAATTGTTTTCTACTTTTCTCCTCTTACCAACTAAGAATCAAAACCGGAGATTTCATGTTTTGTGGAAGCATTAAAACGTGGAAACGTTGAATCGTTTTCTACTTTTCACCTCTCACCTCTCACCTCTCACCTCTTGCTTCTCACCTCTCACTTTCTAATCTCGGTACTTTAATTATTGTATTTCGTATTTCGTATTTCGTATTTCGTATTTCGTATTTCTAAATTGTATTTTTCATTTCACGTAACTTTAGACACCAATTAATACAAACACCTTGAAGTCAGGAAAGCCCAATCATATTGACAGCACCGCAGCCGATAAACTCATCGCCCGGCGAAAAAAACAGCTGGATGCAGACGAACTGATTTCAAAAATTTGTAATGGAAACACCACAGCCCTCAGCCGCGCCATTACACTGGTCGAAAGCACAGCCTCTGCACATCAGCAACTGGCGCAGCAAATTTTGGAAGGCTGCCTTCCGCACGCTGACAAGTCGGTACGCATCGGGATCACCGGAGTGCCCGGCGTAGGCAAAAGCACCTTTATTGAAGCTTTGGGCAATCACGTCATAAAAGCCGGAAAAAAACTCGCCGTACTTGCAATAGATCCCAGCAGCTCGGTCTCTCACGGCAGTATTCTGGGCGACAAAACCCGAATGGAGCAACTCTCCGTAAACCCAATGGCTTTTATAAGACCTTCGGCGGCCGGCGACTCTCTGGGTGGTGTTGCCCGAAAAACCCGCGAAGCCATTATGCTCTGCGAAGCGGCCGGCTATGACGTTATTTTTATTGAAACGGTAGGTGTGGGTCAGAGCGAAACTGCCGTGCACGCGATGACCGATTTCTTTTTATTGCTAAAACTGGCCGGTGCCGGTGACGAACTACAGGGCATAAAGCGCGGTATTATGGAAATGGCCGACTGTATTGTAATCAATAAGGCCGATGGCGAAAACATCAATGCCGCCAAACACGCGAAAAACGCTTTTGCCAAAGCCCTGCACCTCTACCCTCCCAAAGTGAGCGGCTGGCAACCTAAAACCAAACTCTGCAGCGCGCTTAACCGGGAAGGTATTGAAGAAATCTGGAAACTCATAGAAAGCTATTTTGAACAGGTAAAAACTTCCGGATATTTTGAAGAAAACCGAAAAAACCAAAACGCCTACTGGCTAAAAAGCAGTATTGAAAACGCACTGAAAGATCGGTTTTACAACAACCCAAAGATTCAGGAAGCCTTACAAAAAAAACTTGTTGCTATTAACACAGGGCAAACCACGCCATTTCTGGCAGCACAGTTTTTACTCGAACTGAATTTTGCTAAAGATTAAGGTTCTACTTATCAAAAGCTGCAATCCCCGAAGGTTTTACTGCCTTAATCAAACCATCAGGGGTAAAGTTTAAACTGTCTACGCACAACTCACGCAATAAATTCTCAGAATTGGGTGAATCTGGAGAATGCCTGTGGTATAAAATATAATCCTGTCCGTTTTTATTGAACACCGTATGATGCCCGGGACTGTAGGTGATTGAGTCGGTTTCGGTAGAAAGGATAGGACTGTTTGAAGCTTCGGTAAATGGCCCGTATGGATTATCACCGGTAGCGTAACGCACTTTATAAGTATCTTCAATCACCTTTCCGTCTGAATACATCAGGTAATAGGTACCATCGCGTTTAATCATAATAGGTCCTTCAAAATAATTAGCCGGAGTCACATCTTTGATTTCGCCATCAAAAGTGATCATATCCTCTTTGAGTTTCACGACAAAACAATGCCCGTTTACCCAATTGAGACCAGAACCCCAGTACAGATAAGCCTGCCCGTCATCATCTATAAAAGCCTCGCCGTCTATCATATGATATTCGGGAAACAAATCCCCTTTGATTAAGGGCGAATTGTCTTCTTTAGCATTTTTCCAGGGACCCAGCGGACTGTCGGCCACACCGGCCCAGACTTCGCTACCCACCGAAACATACATATAATATTTTCCATTTTTAGCCTGAATCACCGAAGGTGCCCAAACCATTGAGCCGCCGGAAGTAGGACTGGTACAGGCTTCTTTAGTAGGCCAGTTGATGCTTTTCAATTCCCAGTTTTTAAAATCGGATGACTCTAAAACCGCTAGATCTTCCTTTCCCCAGGGATCTTTGGTGGCGTAAATATAGAATTTACCATCTGCCTGTACGATTGAAGGATCGGCGTAGTACCCGTCAGTGATTGGGTTTGTAATGAATTGTGTTTCGGTAGAATCTGCAACTGCAGTTGTTTCGTCAGCAGAATTTTTAGTGTTTTTACAACTAAATGCGGTCACAGCTAAAACAACCCCCAGGCTTGAAAATCTCATCGAAATTAATTTTAAGCGTCTAAAATACATTTTAAAACTAAAATGAGAAAAACAATACCAAAAAAAGTAGTTTTTACATTACAAACTCCTTACGATACCATTCTATTTGTTGCTTAAGCCCTTCCTCAAGCGTGGTTGAAGGATTGTAATTGAGTAGTCGGCGTGCCTTGTCAATATTCGCTTTGGTAAACATCTGGTCGCCCCCGCGTTTGGGTACGCTGGTCTTACGGATTTTGGTATCCAGCAACTTTTCGACAATCGCGATACCTTCTCCGGTGGTGTGCTCCTGCTCCGTCCCCAGATTGACCACTTCGCCGTTTATAGTCTCTTCCTTTCCAATCACGCTTACCACCCCGTCAATAATATCCTCTACAAAAGTAAAACTGCGCACATGGTCTTCACTGCCTTCAAATAAGGGGAATTCCTGATGAAAAAAACCGCAGCCTATCAACTTGGTGTACAACTTTTCCGGGCGCTCCCTTGGCCCATAAACCGAAAACAGACGTAACGAACAGGTTTTCATCTTTTTCTCCCGGGTTTTTGAAAGCACCAACTGCTCTGCAGCAAGTTTGGTAACCCCGTAAAACGAAGCCGGCTCAGGAGCCTCATCCTCCGTAAGGGTGGCGTGAAGACCGTAAATAGACGAAGTCGAAATATTGGTAAATAGTTTCAGGTTTTTGCAGGTTAGCGCAAAATCGATCAGGTTTTTAGTCGCGACCAGGTTGTTGAGTAAATAATCTTCAAAGCTCGACGAGGATGCGATACCCGGCTGCGCCGCAAAGTGAAAAATATAATCAAAGTCGGTATCCAGAATTCTAAAATCCTTCGGTTCACGGAGATCAACTATCTTAACCGGAATACCGGCTTCTTCGAGATATTTGGCGTTTCGGTCTTTGAGATCAGGACTGTAATAGGGCGAAAAATTATCAATCCCTACGACATCAAAATCCATTTCCCTGAGACGTTCGGCACAATGCGAACCTATAAAACCGGCAGCTCCGGTAACTAATGCTTTCATCTAATCAATCTATTTCGGTAGAAGTACACCGTTTACATGTCATTTTAGACATCGAGTCGTATTGTTTACTCCTAAAACTACTCTTCGTTTTTAAAAAATTTGGCATAACCCAAACGATGCAGCGTAAATACCACTACAGCGATCAGTGCCCCGATCACAAAACCGGTAAGTACATCACCGGGATAGTGCACCCCTACATAAATGCGGCTGTAGCCTACTAAAACGGCCCAGACCAACAACAGCGGAAATACCCATTTGAAACGGGATTTCAGCAACAAACCTACAAAAACAGCCAGCGCCATCGAACTAGCAGCGTGAGCCGAAAAATACCCGTAACTCCCGCAGCGTACCGCAATAAATCGGGCCTGCTCCATAATACCTTCCTGCCTGCAGGGGCGTAAACGCTCAAAACCGTGTTTAAACACGTTGGCCAACTGATCTGTAGCCGTAATGAGCAGGGCTACAAAAACCAGCGTATATAAAGTGCCTTTCAGCCCAAAACGCTTAAAAATCAAAAACAGCAAAACCGCATAAAGCGGGATGCTGCTCCATTTATCGGTGAGTATAAGCCAAAAAGGATCCCAGGTCTCCGAGCCCAAATTATTGAGCCAGAGATACAGGTCATAATCCAGTTGCTTAAGCTCGTTCATCTATTCTTCTTCGTATCGGGCTACTTCCCGGTCGTAAAAATCAGTTGCCGCCTGAATGAGATTTTCAGCTTCAGAGGCTAACTCGTCTTCGTCATTTTTGTCAAAATCCTCCAGCCATTCTACCTCATCGTTTTTTAAATCGATGATAAAACGGGGGAAATCGGTATGAATTACAAAAATAGATTCGGGATAATCGGTGTTATCGCCCAGTATAAATTTAGGAAGTTCCATAAGTTTCAATTAAACATCCGGCAGTTTGCCTGTTTCGAAAACCTTCCGGATCAAAAAGTGCCACAAAGGTAAGTTTACTTTACAGATTATGCGACTTCGGCAGATTGAAGTTTTATACCTTATCTTCGTTGCCCAGAGAAAACGCAGGAAAATTATGCAGCCCACAACCATACTTTTACTCATTGCAGGTTATTTTATCACCCTCGTACTGGTTTCGTATTTTACCGGAAAGGGTGGCTCTAACGAAGACTTTTTTAAGGCCAGTAAACAATCGCCCTGGTATCTGGTGGCCTTTGGGATGATAGGTGCTTCCCTTTCGGGGGTGACCTTTATATCGGTTCCGGGATGGGTTGAAGCCTCGCAGTTTAGCTATTTTCAGGTGGTTTTGGGTTATACGGTGGGTTACGCGGTGATCGGGCTGGTTCTGCTTCCGCTGTATTACCGCCTCAATCTGACTTCTATTTACTCCTATCTCGAGGGGCGTTTTGGCCCTGCCTCCTACAAAACTGGAGCTTCCTTTTTTATACTTAGCCGGGTGGTAGGCGCCAGTTTCCGCCTGTATCTGGTGGCCAATGTGCTGCAGTTACTCGTGTTTGACAGTATGAATATCCCGTTTTGGGTTACCGTCACCATTACTATTTTACTCATCTGGCTCTACACCTTTAAAAGCGGAATTAAAACAATCGTATGGACAGACACCCTGCAAACCCTTTTTATGCTGGTTTCGCTGGGCGTGGCCATCTATTTTGTCTCTTCCGATTTAGGTCTGGATGCCGGCTCTATATTCAACTTTATAGCAGACAGCAAGCTGTCGCAAATGTTCTTTTTTGACGACTGGAGGAGTGCCGATTTCTTCTTCAAACAATTTATAAGCGGTGCGTTTATCGCTATTGTAATGACGGGGCTTGATCAGGATATGATGCAGAAAAACCTTACCTGCCGCAGCCTTGAAGATGCCCAGAAGAATATGTTTTGGTTTACCATAGTGCTAACCATCGTGAATTTCATCTTCCTGGCGCTGGGGGTTTTGCTTACCATCTACGCACGCAACAACGGGATTGAAGCTTCAAAAGATGATCTGTTTCCGTTTATTGCCACCAAAGCAGGAATGGGCTTCGGGATTGCAATTTGTTTTATTTTGGGACTTATCGCTGCCGCCTATTCCAGTGCAGACAGCGCCCTGACCGCATTAACAACTTCATTCAGTATCGATATTCTGGAGATTGAAAAGAAATACGAAAAAGCCAAACAAATCACGATGCGTAAAAAGATACACATCCTCTTTTCGGTAGTGATGATTCTGGTAATTATTGGCTTTAAATACCTTATTGCCGATGAAAGCGTGATCGCCAAACTCTTTGTTTTTGCGGGTTACACCTATGGGCCTTTACTGGGACTTTATGCATTTGGATTGTTTACCAAATGGCAGGTGCGGGACTATTTGGTACCCGTAATCGCAATACTCACGCCCATAACGGGCTATGTTTTGAGCCTGCTCTCGCTGAAGTATCTCAATTTTGAATTCGGCTTTTTTATCCTGATCCTGAATGGGTTGCTTACCTTTTTAGGTTTAGTAGCTATTCGTACCCAAAAGAACTAAAGTACAGGCATAATCGGGTTCAATACCCGCAGCCTTAAGTTTTTTGGCGAAAAAAGGATTCTCAGTGCCCGGATTGAAAATAACCCGTTCCGGCTTTAAGCCTAAAATATACTCGTAGTATTCTTCCTGTCGCGTAGCATTGAGGTAGAGCGTCACCGTATGCACATCTTCATAGGCGGGCTTTCCGGTATCGATAGCTACTCCGGCTACACTACCCTCTCGTAAACCCACGGCCACCACAGGCTGCTCCTTTTGCACAAGCCGGTTAATTGCCATATTTGAATAGCGGGAAGGATTTTCTGAGGCACCTAAAACAAGGGTTTTCTTTTTCATAAAGGCTATGCATTTGCGATTTCGGATGTCAAGTTAGGCGTAAAAATGCGCCTGAAACCCGTCTAGCATCATAAAAACACGTTAAATGATTCCGGCAGCTGTAACAATGCCAAAGTTGGTCAGTCTATGAAATAGGAGTCGACTTCCAAGTTTGAATTGTTTATAAATTAGTTTTGATGGTTAGTGTTAATTTCTAGCGTTCAAACTTGAAAACCCGGGATTTAGCGGTCCCGGGTTTTTTATTTTGAAACAAAAGTTTCCTGATTTTTTTTGTTCATCTAAGTAATCACCTGAAAATCATAATACTGAAAAATTAATTTGAATGATGGAATTTGTTTCTTCCTTAGCCTTCTTTTTCTTCAGCATAGCAAGAAGTCCTCGTTAAAAATTTTCGAAGTCTTGGAGAAAATTTAGGGGAGTTTTTGCGGTTTTGCCTGATAAGGCAAAAATGCCTTAGAAAAAGTGTCCTTTCTTTTGTTACTTTTCTTTGGACAATCAAAGAAAAGTAAAGAACGTGATTTAGAAACTAGATGTTCACTAATTCGAATGTTTTCGTATTGACCCTTCACTACAAAATTGCAGAGGAAGTAAAAAGAAAAATACTTTTGATGGTTGGCTTCCTGCTTAAGACAGGATTGATTTTAAAATAAATTTAGTTTTTACTGTAACAGAAATCCAACACGAACGTCTTTTAATAAACCGCTAATCACGGGATACTTTGGTTTAGCTATTATGCAATACAAAGTATTATGTTTTAACATCAATCAAAAATCAAACAGTTATGAAATCTAACCACAGGCTGCTTAGCCTACTTTTTGTATTATTTAGTTTTGCTGCATTTGCCCAACCCAAAGCCGCAGAAGTTATCACCGGCTCCGTTTCAGGAGTCGTGATTGATACCCAGCTTAATCAACCCATCCCCTACGCTACCGTAGTCATTATGACCGGCACCGGCGAAACCCTTACAGGCGGTATCACCAACGATGATGGTGTTTTTGAAATCACCAAAATTCCCGAAGGTTCCTATACCGTAAAGGTTCAGTTTATAGGTTATGAGCCCGTAACCCGCGAACTTCTGGTAGACCGCGATCACCGCGAGACTAATTTCGGAAACATCAATATGGACGCTGTGCCTGCCGAACTGGATGCGGTTAATGTGGTTGCAGAGCGCACCACGATTGAGCAGAAGATAGACCGAAAGGTCATCAATATTGGTAAAGACCTGACCACCGCGGGCGCGACTGCCGCAGATATTATGAACAACATCCCTTCGGTGAGTCTCGATCAGCAATCGGGAGCGCTTACCCTGCGCGGCAACAGCAACGTGCAGGTGATGGTAGACGGTAAATTGTCTAACATCGCTCCAGACCAGTTGTTGAAGCAGCTTCCGTCTAACTCCATCAAAAAAATTGAACTGATCACCAATCCTTCCGCGAAGTATAATCCCGATGGAATGAGCGGAATCATCAATATTGTACTGCACAAAAACGCCAATGTGGGCTTTAACGGGGACGTTAGCGCCGGAGTTTCCTATGAAAAAAACGCCCAGTTCAACAGCGGTTTAAACCTGAATTACCGCAACGGTAAATTCAATCTGTATTCTAACTACAGCAATACCATCTCTAAGAATGCTAACTACGGGACTATTTTTCGCGAAGGCGATAACTCAACCCAGTTTTTTGATATGCTCAACGACCAAAACTCACACCTGCTTAAGGTAGGTCTTGATGTGTATTTGAATGAAAAAAACACCATTAGTGTCTTTACCTCGCAAAACAGCTTTAAAGGCGAGCCGGGCGGAAACATCAATATTGTGTATGCCGATGCTATGAGCCGTAACCTGATGCAGGATTTTGGCGCAGATATGGACAATTACTCACAGCAGTACAATTTTGACTACAAGCTTGACTTTGAAAAAGAAGGTCATAACATCGAGTTTGAAGCCGATTTCAACACCTTTGACGCAAAAGAAGACACCTTTTTTGACTTTACGGGCACCACTCCCCTGTCTGACTACGAAGATTTTGTAGATACCAAACGCAATCGCACCACGCTGAATCTGGATTATGTGAATCCGCTAAGCGAAAGCGAAAAGCTGGAAGTGGGGTTACAGACCATTTTATTTAATACCGATATCGGTTACAGCAGTACCGGCGAGTCTTTTAATGCCGAAGGAAACCTCGTTCCTACTCCGGACACCCAGTTTGACTACAGCCGAAACATTTATTCAGCTTATGTGACCTACGGCAAGAATTACGAAAAATGGTCGTATCAGGCCGGTTTACGCGCAGAGCAGGTAAATGAAGTGGCAGACACCAATAGTGTTCGTGCCTTTACCAATGACTATTTTGAAGTCTATCCTTCGGCTTATGTAACCTTTAATCCTTCGGAAAAAAACCAGTATCAGCTAAGCTACAGCCGCCGTATTGACCGCCCCGGTGTAGGGCAGGTAAATCCCATTCGTGAGTGGAGTTCGCCATTAGTTACCGAATACGGAAATGTGACTCTGCTGCCGCAGTTTACCAATTCGCTGGAGGCCAACTATACCCGAAGCTTTGAAAAAGGAAGCTTTACTGCCGGTGTCTTCTACCGCATCATTGAAGACCAGATCAACCAGGCGGTATTTGTTGACCGTTTCAATCTGGACCGTATGGTGCTTACTCAGGACAACTTTGACTCAACCACCGCTTACGGTTTTGAACTGAGCAGTAACATTAAAGCTTTTGACTGGTGGAGCATCAACGCGAGTTTTGATCTCTTTAACCAGACCCAAACGGGTATCACCGAAATGCTGGATCCTAATATTGAAAACCCCACGGCAGAAGACATCATTCAGACTTCTGAAGAGGTAGAAAACACGGTGTACAACGCCCGGGTGATCAACAATTTTAATGCGACCAAGCAGCTCACCCTTACGGCTTTTGCGATGTTCCGCGGGCCGCAGGCAGGGATTCAGTTTAGAAATAAATCCATGTTTATGACCAATGTGGGCGCGCGCTACTCCATCTGGGAAGGCAAGGGAACCATCAGTTTAAACTACAACGACATATTTAATACGATGAAAGCCCGCTTCACCGGAAGCAGCCCGTATTTGATACAGGGACAGTTTAACTGGGAAAGCAACACCATTTACGCCGGTTTCAACTACCGTTTTGGCGACAGCAAGTACCGCGCAAAACGCCGTAAGCAACGGGATGATAATGAAGCATCCGGAGGGGGAATGTTTTAACAGTTAAGCTAACTAATTTTTAATGTAAAGTTTACATTTAATAAATAATTTTTCTTAAATTTGTTCTAACGATTTACAAAATCGCTTTTAAAGATTGTCTTTTTCTACGGTTTGTTTATTTGAATTAGCCTTTTTTTAAACATCTATCAAAAAACAATCAAAACAAAAGGCCGAAGTTTTCACTTCGGCCTTTTTAATTTAGACAGGTTATTAACCTTAAATCTTTTCGCTCAAAATCCCGGCATCAATATCCGAATGTGAGGTGTGATAAGTAACCGTTCCGTTTTTAATGAGCAGCAGTTGCGGACTCTCGTGCTGCACGTTGAAACGATCGGCGATCGCATTGCTGATCTCGCGGTACTGTTTCAGATCCAGAAAATAAGGTTCCAGCTGTTTTTTATCGTAATCGTAATTCTTTTCAAATCCCCGCAAAGCCATACGACTGATCCCGCAAGTGGTACTGTGTTTAAAAATCACCACGGGAACCGCCTTTGAAATTTCCACAATCTCATCAAGCTGGTTCATACGCTCTAAGGGAATCCACTTCATCTCTTTTATTTCTTCTTTGGCTACGTCTCGTGCACTTTTAAACTTGTCAAAAAATCCCATTTCCGTTCTTTTTAAAATTCATTTAACGCCTGCTGTGTTCAGGACGTTGTAAATTTAAGGAAAGATTGCGGGCTATGCTATTAAGGGAATCCCAAGGTTAACCTGACGAAAAGACAGTTAAACAGTACAGGTTAACTGCCGAAACGTCGGTTATTTTTACTGGTATGTTAATTGCCAATGCATACCCAAACAACGGAAATCAATCCCGAACAGGGAAAAACAGAAATACGATGAACTTTAATAATTTCACTATAAAATCACAGGAAGCCATACAGCAGGCCCAGGCGCTTGCACAGGGCTATGGCCATCAGCAAATTGAGAATGAGCATATTTTTAAAGCCATTCTTAAGGTTGATGAGAACGTTACGCCGTTTCTGCTTCAGAAACTGGATGTGAATGTCAATCTGCTCAAGCAGATTTTAGAAAGTACGCTTGCCAGCTTTCCCAAGGTAAGCGGCGGCGATATTATGCTGTCTCGCGATGCCGGTAAAACGGTAACCGAAGCCGGTAACATCGCCAAAACCATGAATGATGAGTACGTTTCGTTAGAGCATCTCTTTTTAGCCATCTTTAAATCAAGCAGCAAGATCGCGCAGATTTTAAAAGATCAGGGCGTTACCGAGAAACACCTGAAAGCGGCAATAGAAGAATTGCGTAAAGGCGACCGTGTGACTTCACAAAGCGCTGAGGAAACCTACAATTCGCTTAGCAAATACGCCAAAAACCTTAACCAGCTGGCCCGCGACGGCAAGCTCGATCCGGTAATTGGCCGTGATGAGGAGATTCGCCGCATTTTGCAGATTTTATCACGCCGTACCAAAAACAACCCGATTCTCGTGGGTGAACCCGGTACCGGTAAAACCGCGATTGCCGAAGGTCTGGCACACCGTATCATAGACGGCGACGTGCCCGAAAACCTTCAGGAAAAGCAAATCTGGGCGCTTGATATGGGTGCGCTGATTGCAGGCGCCAAGTATAAAGGGGAGTTTGAAGAGCGACTTAAAGCGGTTATAAAGGAAGTAACCACAGCAGCCGGGGATATCGTTCTCTTTATAGACGAGATTCACACCCTTGTGGGTGCCGGTGGCGGTCAGGGCGCGATGGATGGCGCAAACATACTCAAGCCTGCACTGGCCCGCGGTGAGTTACGCGCTATTGGTGCCACTACCCTAGACGAGTATCAGAAGTACTTTGAGCAGGATAAAGCTTTGGAGCGACGCTTCCAGAAAGTGAGCGTTTTTGAGCCGGATACTGAATCTGCGATTTCCATTTTACGAGGGATCAAAGAAAAGTATGAGACCCATCACAAGGTGCGTATCAAAGACAACGCGATCATCGCAGCTGTAGAGCTTTCGCAACGCTACATCACCAACCGCTTTTTACCCGATAAAGCGATTGACCTGATGGACGAGGCAGCTTCTAAAATGCGAATGGAAATCAACTCCAAGCCCGAAGAACTCGATGTGCTTGATCGTAAGATTATGCAATTGGAGATTGAGATTGAAGCCATTAAGCGCGAAAAAGACGAGACTAAACTCAAGTCTTTACACGCCGATCTGGCTAATCTTAAAGAAGAGCGCAACGAGATCAACGCCAAGTGGAAAAGCGAAAAAGAACTGGTTGACAACATCCAGAACGCCAAGCAGGATATCGAAAACTTTAAGCTGGAAGCCGAGCGTGCCGAACGCGAAGGCAATTACGGTCTGGTAGCCGAGTTGCGCTATGGCAAAATCAAACAGGCTCAGGAGGAGCTTGAAAAATTACAGCAGCAACTGGCCAATCAGGGTGATAACAGCCTGATTAAAGAGGAAGTGACCAGCGAAGACATTGCCGAAGTGGTGGCCAAATGGACCGGTATCCCCGTGACCAAAATGCTGCAAAGCGAGCGCGAGAAATTGCTGCACCTGGAGACCGACCTGCACAAACGTGTGGTAGGCCAGCAGGAAGCCATTATCGCGGTGAGTGATGCGGTACGCCGTAGCCGCGCCGGCTTGCAGGATCAGAAACGGCCTATTGGTTCGTTCCTGTTCTTAGGTACAACCGGGGTTGGTAAAACCGAACTCGCCAAAGCTCTGGCCGAATACCTGTTTGACGACGAAAACAACATCACCCGTATTGATATGAGTGAGTACCAGGAGCGTCACAGCGTGAGCCGTCTGGTAGGTGCGCCTCCGGGATATGTGGGTTATGACGAGGGCGGTCAGCTTACCGAAGCCGTACGCCGCAAGCCCTACAGCGTTATTTTGCTTGATGAGATCGAAAAAGCGCATCCCGATACCTTTAATATTTTATTACAGGTGCTTGATGAAGGCAGACTTACAGACAATAAAGGCCGCCTGGCTGACTTTAAGAATACCATCATCATTATGACCTCAAATATGGGTAGTCACATCATACAGGAGAAATTTGAAACCATCAAAGATCCTGAGACTGCGATGGAAGGCGCCAAGGTAGAAGTACTGGGTATGCTGAAACAAACCATACGGCCTGAATTTATAAACCGTATAGACGATATTGTGATGTTTGCCCCGCTAACGCGAAAAGATATCGAGAAGGTAGTAAGCCTGCAGCTTAAAGGCGTGACACGTATGCTGGCCAAACAGGGCATTACCCTTGATGCCACGACCGATGCCATCGCGTACCTGGCAGACCGCGGTTTCCAGCCTGAGTTTGGCGCACGGCCGGTAAAACGTACCATTCAAAAAGAAGTGCTCAACCAGCTTTCTAAAGAGATTTTGAGCGGTAAAGTAACCACAGACAGCATCATTTTACTCGATGCCTTTGATGACGAACTCGTGTTTCGCAATCAAAACGATCTGGTGAGCAACGACTGAAGAGCACTAAGTATTTAACTACAAACCCCGATCACATAAAAGTGGTCGGGGTTTTTATTAACTAAATGCTACGTTGATAACTTCATTGATAAGACCCGTTGATTTTCTGGGTGTTGAGTATCAAAAAAGGGTAGATTTATAGCTTATTGGAAACTTTAGCTTTATGCAATACGATTACTCAAAACTAAATGATAGAGAGTTTGAACTTTTAGGAGCTTCGATCATTACCAAAATATTAAATCAACGTGTTGAAACTTTCAAGCCTGGAAGAGATGGAGGGGTAGACGGTAGATTCTGGCTTGGAAAAAATAGGGAAGGAATTTTACAATGCAAACATTATACTAAGACACCACTTAGTAAACTTTTTTCTAAGTTGAAAAATGAGGAAGTTATTAAAGTTGCTAAGCTTAAGCCTTCGCGTTATATCTTGATTACATCAAAAGAATTATCTCGCCTTGACAAACAAAAAATAAAAAAGATTTTTGATCCATATATAATTTATGAATCTGACATATTCGGTAAAGAGGATTTAAATCATTTTTTATCTAATAAAAATAATCAAGATGTCGTTGAACAAAATTTTAAATTATGGATAACTAGTGCATCTGTTTTAGATATTATATATAATAATGCAATAAGAGGAAGAAGTGAAAGTACTATATGAGCATCCCCCCATTTGTAGGGCAGTTTTCAGCTTAAATTAAGTTCCGGCTATATTGACTAAGCTGCTTTTTGTTGTTTGTTTAAATACTTTACCAGCGGTATTTCGTTTTCTATTCCCTGATGCCTTCTTTTTGTATTGTAATAACTAAAATACGTTTTTAATTGTTGGTATAGAT
>NZ_JAJGMW010000026.1 GCF_020782115.1 Leeuwenhoekiella parthenopeia
TCTTACCGTTGTCGAACTCCTTTAAAATTTTTGCAATCTGTGTAGGTGTGAATTTACTGCGTCTCATACTGTTTAAAATTAAGAATTATTATACTTCTAAACAGTTCGGTTTTAGGGGAAGCTTACACAAGAACCTGTTTAAACGGGAATTGTTGGAAGATATAGGGATTTACAATTATCATAAGTTCAAAATAAAAAATACTAAAAATCAATGGTCAAACCGGACCGATTAGCATTACTCTTTTGATAGAAAAAACTTGAAAAAATGATAATTTTTATAGAAAGAAATTAAATTATCTTTTGCTGAGATTACCCGATCTTGGTAAGATCGATATAACCTTATCAAAATAGAAAAACACTTCAATAGCACTCGGAGATTACTTTGAAGAATTTATAAAGTAAATCGTCTTTCAGGCAAGAACAGCATAGGAAACCGCCCCGATTTTACTCAGGACGTGAACGCACAACCCGTATTACCTGGCTAATAGGGTGCACTTCAAAAATCATAAACTGATGCCTATTCCAATGTTTAGGTTGGAGGTATATTCCCGGGTATTCAACGGGGTTTTACTGTCAAAATAGTAATTGTACGCCGTAAAAACTTTAAACCACTCCGCCAGGGGAATGTCCAGCCGAAACTGCTCCAGAATCCGGTAGTCGCCCAGTTCCCGATACAGGGGTTGATAATAGACCGTGTTTGCTACAGAAAATTTAGATGATTTGGTAGCATACGACACCGTGAGGTAGGTGCTGTTCCGGTGATTGTAATTGGTCGTGCCTGCGCGTTCGCTAAACTCAACCTCGTACAGATAACTGTTGCCCGCATAGCCGGTAAAACGATCCCTGTCCATCCATTTAACCCGAAGACCTGCCCCAATCAGGTTGCGCTGTTCGACCACCAGCAGCTGGTTATATTGCCCCTGTATAAAGCTTTCCAATCGTAACCATTGCATTCCCTCAAACTTATAATTAAATCTTCCGTGAAGAAACCAGGCGTTCTGCAGATTTTCCGCTCCAGAATCGATTAGCCGGTAATTTCCGATCAGGAAATAGAGCTTCCGGAGATCTTTAGACTTTAACTGGGTAGTCAGGGCGATATCTATTTGGGTGACCTGTTTGCCATCGTTATTGGTATGGTTTAACGAGAAATCCCCATTAAGTGCAAACCGCAACGAGTCGGTCTGCATACGTTTGGATTCGATATTCACCAATTGGGCAAAGCCTACACCTGAAACCAGGCAAAGGCAGCATAAGAATAGAATTCTAATCATAAATTTTGCTGAACCCCAAAAATAAAAATATCTTTTCCAATACGCCCGAAGGCCTTCCTTATTTTCCTGCCGGGCATCCGGCTTTATAAAGCAATCAGGTTCAGTTTATTGACGCGTCCGTTTTACAACAAAGGACTCCCGTAAACTACCCTAATACAGGCCTCAGCGCATTTAAATCTCGATTACCGAGTAAAAAATAAAACTGCCTTTACATTTTCATTACATTCATTGGCATTGTAATTGATACCTTTGAAAAAGGCTCAACAGGTTGTATTTTTTTGATCCTATTGAGTCCAAAACCGGTAAGCGTAGCTTTACTGTTCTTAACGATTCTGGTCACAAACCAACCTACACTAAACGCTTTTCTATATTTTCTAAAACGCACCTCCTTAGCTTATGAATAATTTCATTTTTCGATCAGTACTTCTTGCAATTACAGTTTTGTTGTTTTCCTGCCAGGAAGATGATAATCTTTCTCAAACCGACTATTCTATTGAGTCTGATGCGTATTTCCAAATAAGCAGCAAGTATCCCAATGGCTGGATCAAAGAGGCCAAGCGTGTAGACAATCTGGAAAATCCCTATGAGCAATTTGAATATTATGAGAACGGGTATCTCAAAGCTGCTAAAATCTATTCGAGCTTTCCACAGCAGCATTTGTATATGGAAGTGAGCCGCAGTGAAGACAATAAGCCCCTTTGGTCTAAATATTACACCCCTGAAGGTGATCTATGGTTTGAGACAACCTATAAGGATGGACTGGCATCAGAGAAAAAGGTGTACACCGGGAAGGGTGTATCAGTTTATCAGTACGAAGATGGCGACCTTACATCTGTAGAATTTACAAGAGCCGATGCTAACGCAACAAGTTCAACGGTATACGATAAAGCCGAAGGAACCCGAACCGTTATTATTAAAAAAGACGGAGCAACCCTTTTAGAAGAAGTGTATCCGTACACCGAAAATATTGGTGCCTCGATACTAACCAACAATCAGGTCCCACTGGCTAACCCCTTTACTAATCCTGAAGGCAATTATAGTAAGCTTATTGAATCGTTCGCTCAAGATGCTATTTGGCAAATCAATGCAGATCCTATAGAAGGCGTACCAGCCTATCGTAACTTTTACGAATTTTATGCTCCTAACACCACTTTTGCCACAAAATTTGCGGTCAACTCAGAACTTTACCAATCGATAATAGAACAGTATCCCGTTACCGAAGATCAGGTTCTTACTTTAAGTTACCAATATATAGAGGGTCGCAACAGCTTCCTCCCGCCCTATCAGGAGCGCTTGTCCCTAACTGAAGAAATGGAACAGGACCCTTCCCTTTTTGAACTGAAATACGGGAATGAATATGTTGAAAAAGTGTCTTACGGTAAAATACTTTATATGGTAGGGGCCTTACGTAATATGCCCACCGATTATAACGCAGCTAGCGAAATTAAAAATGCAGCTCGTAAGCAAATGAACTTTATCCTTTATGGAACGAATGAGTTAACGGCCAAAGAACAGGAGGTTCTCGATAAGGTGTGGTTTGAAGTGAAGTTTTTCTCCACGCTCAAGGCGCATCGCAATGGGATTGTTTTAACTAACAACGACGACTATAATGCGTTTGCTCAGGAGTTTCAAGATTCTGAATCTTCAATCATTCAACTGGAGTATGCGGCGTTTGAACAGCTGATTACCGGCAGTTAAACGAACTCGGGCTCTTAAAGCCTGCAACCTTACATGCACATCAAATTTAACGATACCCTCTTGCAGGTCATTTCTAAGATTAGAACTAAGAATACAATTCTTTAGTCCTCCCTCGGTTCAGAATAGCTGTAGGTAGCTCCGAAGGACAGCAGCGATAGCGACGCGGAGCTGACAAAGTGGTTTTCGCCCGGATGGCGAAAAATTCCTGAGCGAGGTTGTCTTTTCTTTTGGCGAGCCTGCACTGAGCGATAGCCGAAGGGTTTCTTTGGACAAGCAAACCGACGATAGGAGGTTCACGAGCTCCAAAACCTATAAGCGACAGCGAGCTAAAGAAAATGAACAGAACATTTTATAGAGACTATACTTATCAAACCTGAAAGATTAAGGAAATGGTATTTGTTTCCAGAATGATAAAATCGGCATATAGAAAAGATCTCGTAAAATTTGAAATGAGTGCTTCGTAAAATTTTCTGCTGTTTGACCCGCAGGGGAGTTCAGAAAATTTAGAAGCCGAATGATAAATTTAGAGATCGTTTCTTAAGCCTAGACTTTTTTGGTTCTTTTACCTGCCCTGAGCGCAGTCGAAGGGTGGGCGATGCAAAAAAGAACAAAACATAATATAAAAAATACTTATTTCAACCTAAGAGGTCACTTTATAAAACTGAGCATTCATCATTAGAATTCCATCAATTGACCATTTTTGATTGCTAAGACTTTGCTTACTATTCCAGCAAAAATCAGAACACTACATTTAATTTAAAGAAAACTAGTTCTTTCATCTTACCCATCAGGTAAGAACAGGATGCCTTATCCTGCTAAAATCAGGAACTTGATTCGCATACCAGTAGATCCTTGCAATGAAATCAATCGTATCTGTTTTATCCTTTGTTTTTTTAAGTCTAACCGCCTGTAAAAACACCAACTCAGACGGCGATCAGGCCATCGCAGAACCGGCCGCCTTTCAACCCGAATGGATTGACAAAGTAGGTGCCGATACCATCACCTTTAAACCGGATGTATTTTACGTTAACGACTACGATGCCATCGCAGACGGTAGTGCGTTAGCCACCACCGCCATTCAAAAAGCCATTGACGCGGCTGCCGAAAATGGCGGCGGGACGGTAACGTTTAAACCGGGTAAATACCTCAGCGGTTCAATCTTTGTCAAAGAAAACGTACGCCTTAACATTCCCGAAGGGGTGACCCTCCTGGGCAGCGAAGACATCGCAGATTATCCCGAAATCGACACCCGCATAGCCGGGATCGAGATGCAATGGCCCGCAGCACTCATCAATGTACTCGATCAAAAAAATGTAACCATAAACGGCGACGGACTCGTTGACGGTCAGGGAAAGGTTTATTGGGATTACTACTGGAACCTTAGAAAAGAGTACGAACCCAAAGGCCTGCGTTGGATTGTAGATTATGATGCCAAACGCCCGCGTACCCTGCTCATTCAAAATTCGGAAAACACCCTGCTTAAAGACCTCAACATTCAGCGTGCCGGTTTCTGGACGGTGCAGGTGCTGTACTCCAGCCATGTCACCGTTGACGGACTCACCATACAAAATAACATTGGCGGCCACGGCCCCAGTACAGACGGTATTGATATCGATTCGTCAACCTACATTTTGGTTCAAAATTGCGATATCGACTGCAACGACGACAACTTTTGCCTTAAAGCCGGCCGGGACTGGGACGGCCTGCGTGTAAACCGCCCCACCGAGTATGTGGTTATACGCGATTGCATCGCCCGCGCAGGATCTGGTCTGTGTACGCTGGGCAGCGAGACCAGCGGCGGCATCAGGCACGTCTTTGTTTCCAACATCAAAGGTCTGGGTACCAAAAACGGACTCAACATCAAATCGGCTACCAACCGCGGCGGCACCGTTGAAGACATACGTATGCAAAACATCAAAATGGACAGCGTACGTACCTTTATGGAGGTTTCGATGAACTGGAATCCCTCCTACAGCTATTCCAAACTGCCCGAAGGCTACGATTACGACAGCATCCCGCAACGCTGGAAAACCTTATTGATGGAGGTAGATCCTCCTGAAAAAGGCATTCCTACCTTTAAAAACATTTCGCTTTATGATATTGATGTGAAAGGAGCTCAACGCGCCATTAATGTGAGTGGGATGGAACAGTCCCTGGTGGAAAACATCACCCTAAAAGACGTACACATTCAGGCAGCGGAAGCCGGGCAAATCACACACAGCACAAACTGGACTGTTGAAAACGTGAGTCTGGATATCGTTGACGGTTCTACGCTGAAGATCGAAAATTCACCGGGAATTCGCTTTTCAGATTCGCTGTACACCTCCCTAAAACCAAAGAAACTTTGAAACACAGCTACCTGCTTATCCTTCTGATTTCGGTATTAGGCCTGCAAAGCTGCACAGCCCAGCGCCTGATGGAAAACCTGGACCGCGGCTTAGTGGCGATCCCGCTAAAGGAAGGTTCGGTTGCGGTGAGCTGGCGTATTCTGGGTACCGATCCGGAAAACATAGTCTTCAACCTCTACCGGAAAACCGGAGATGCCGCTCCCCTGCTTGTAAAAGAAGGTTCGGCTACAGATCCTTCCTTCTTTACCGATACCACAGCAGATTTGTCTAAAGAAAACACCTGGTATGTCACTTCGGTTAGCGACGGAAACGAACAGCCAGAGCCCGGCTCCTATACCCTAAAAGCAGCAGCAACCGATAAAAACTATATTTCACTTAAACTGCAACCTATTGAAGGCTATACGGCTAACGATGCCTCGGTAGGCGATCTGGATGGCGACGGGGAATATGAGCTTGTTTTGCATATGACCGGCGTGGGGCACGACAATTCGCACCGCGGCCTCACCGATCCTCCCATTTTTCAGGCTTACAAGCTGGATGGCACCTTACTCTGGCAACTGAGTCTGGGTAAAAACATTCGCGAAGGCGCGCATTACACGCAGTTTTTGGTATATGATTTTGACAGTGACGGCAAAGCCGAATTCGTCTGCAAAACCGCAGACGGCACTACCGATGCACAGGGAAACGTTATTGGTGATCGGGATGCCGACTGGCGCGACACCGATGAGCGTTCGCGCACCTACGGTAAGATTTTAGAAGGCCCCGAATACCTCACCGTGTTTGACGGAGAAACCGGGAAAGCCCTCGCCACAACAGACTATATTCCTCCCCGTGGAGATATCGGTGCCTGGGGCGGTGCGGGCGGGAACGGACATAATGATCGTACCGGTAACCGGGCAGATCGTTTTACGGCCTGCGTGGCCTATCTCGACGGTGTAAATCCCAGCATTGTGATGGGTCGCGGCTATTACGGGCGTATCGTTTTGGCTGCTTTCGATTTTAAAAACACGGAATTAAAATCCCGCTGGGTTTTTGATTCGGAGAACGGGAAAAATCCGTATTCGGGAATGGGAAATCACAACCTTTCGGTTGCCGATGTAGATGAGGATGGCAAAGACGAAATTATTTTTGGCGCGATGACCGTAGACGATGATGGCAGCGGCCTCTATACCACCGGTTTCCGGCACGGGGATGCCATTCACGTAAGCGATCTGGATCCTGAGGTTCCGGGTTTAGAGCGTTTTGGCGTACACGAGATCGAAGAAGGCACCAAAGGCCCCGGCGTGGTGCTCTTTTCGGCAGAAGACGGCAAGGTTTTGTTTGAGGCCGAACCCAATCAGGATATCGGGCGCGGGGTGGCAGCACCCATAGATTCTACCCGCTACGGTGCCCAGATGTGGTGGTCGGGCTCCCGGGATTTATACGAAATTAAAGGAACTAAAATAGGTCCGGCTCCGCGTGCAGCCAACTTTTTAATCTGGTGGGACGGCGACAGCACCCGCGAACTGCTAAACCGCAATTACATCGAGAAATACGGCAAAGGCCGAATTTTCAGAGCAGAAGGCGCTCATTCCGTCAACGGTACCAAAGCAACTCCGTCTCTGTCTGCTGATATTCTGGGAGACTGGCGCGAGGAGCTCATTTTACCCAGCGATGACGGTACCGAACTGCGTATCTACAGCACCACGATCCCAACCGATTTAAGGATGTACACGCTGATGCACGATCCGCACTACCGCCTGAGTATTGCCTGGCAAAATGTAGGCTACAACCAGCCGCCACATTTGGGATTCTATTTCGGTTACGGAATGAAAACCATTCCCAGACCGAATATCAAACTGATTCCTGTGCAGTTAGAAACCAACGAATAAAAACAGTCTTATGAAAATGCGCATCCTCAGTCTACTCTTGCTCGCTGTATCGGTTTCAGCTTTCGCCCAAACCCGCGATACGCTTGATCTGGAAGGTACCTGGGATTTTCAGATAGACCGCGAAGATCAGGGAGAAATTGAAGCCTGGTTTTCAAAAAAACTAAAGGATAACATCATCCTGCCCGGCTCGATGCTGACCAACAATAAAGGCAACGACATCACGATCAAAACGCAATGGACGGGCAGTATCTACGACAGTTCGTTTTACTTCAACCCCCGGTTTAAAAAATATCAGCAACCCGGAGATGTAAAATTTCCGTTTTGGCTTACGCCGAAAAAAGAATACGTGGGTGCCGCCTGGTATCAAAAAGAAATCAACATTCCCAAAAACTGGAAAGACCGGCACGTTTTTCTGTTTTTAGAACGCGCGCATACCGAAACCGTCGTCTGGCTTGATGATCAAAAACTGGGGATGCAAAACTCGATGGTGGCTCCGCATCAATACGAACTGCCTCCCGAACTTAAACCCGGCAAACACACGTTAACCATTCGCGTAGACAACCGCATCAAGGCGATCAATGTAGGCCCCGATTCCCACAGCCTTACCGATCATACTCAGGGAAACTGGAATGGTATTATCGGAAAGCTCAAACTCATCGCAACTCCTTCCATTTATATGGGCAACATTCAGGCGTATCCAAATCGCGAGCGGGCTGAAGTCACCTTCAAGATTCCTGTAAACCAACTGGAAGTCCGTAATTCTAAGGTATCGCTAAGCCTTCAGCTTTCAACCTTCAACACGGCTGAAAAACAAAAATTAGCACCGCTAACCCAATCCTTCCGTCTAAACAAGCAAACCGATACCCTGCAAATTACCGCAAACCTAGGTAATAGCGTTCAGCTTTGGGATGAATTCGACCCGGCTTTATACCTGGCTGATTTCCGCCTAAAGTCCAAAAAAGGAACAGATCAACAGCAGGTTGAATTTGGTGTTCGGGACTTCAAAACGGAAGGAAGATTCTTTACGATCAATGACCGACCTGTTTTTCTTAGGGGGACTCTCGATAATGCGATTTTTCCGCTTACCGGCTATCCACCTATGGATGTACCCGCCTGGGAACGTATCTTCAGCATCATTAAAAACCACGGACTCAACCACGTGCGCTACCATTCCTGGTGTCCGCCTGAAGCGGCTTTTAAAGCCGCAGATCTTGTGGGCTTGTACCTGCAGCCCGAAGGTCCCAGCTGGGCCAATCACGGTACTGCGCTGGGTGTGGGCCGCAACATCGATCGCTATATTTATGAGGAGACCAACCGTATGATGCAGCAGTATGGCAATTATGCCTCGTATATGATGATGGCTTACGGCAACGAGCCCCGAGGCAAACAGGTGGAATACCTCACGGCCTTTAACGATTACTGGAAACAAAAGACACGCGCCGCCTGTATACCGGGGCTTCTGTGGGTGGCAGTTGGCCCGTGATTCCCAACAACGAATTTATGGTACGTGGCGGTGCCCGCGATCTAGACTGGAAAAACCGCGCGCCACAGTCGGCGGCTGATTTTAGCGACAACATCAAAAACTTTAGTGTGCCTTTCGTTTCCCACGAGACCGGGCAGTATTGTGTTTTTCCCAATTTTGACGAAATCAAGAAATACACCGGCGCCTACAAGGCCAAAAACTTTGAACTTTTTCAGGAAGATCTGGCCGATCATCATATGCTTGATCAGGCGGATGCCTTTTTTAAGGCTTCGGGAAAATTGCAGGTGCTGGCCTACAAATACAGTATCGAAAAAGCGATGCGTACGCCCGGCTATTCGGGCTATCAATTGCTTTCGCTGAATGATTATTCCGGTCAGGGAACCGCGCTGGTAGGGATTTTAGATGCTTTTTGGGACCCAAAACCGTATGTAAGCGCGGAGCAATGGCGTGAATTCAGCAGCGAGACCGTACCGCTAGCCGAGTTTCCGAAGTTTGTATTTACCAATGCCGAAACACTTACCGCAGATATCCTAATTGCACACTACGGTGTCGAACAATTAAAAAATTCCATCAGCTGGCAGATTACTGACTTTGATGGCGCAGTCCTCGCAACAGAAACTTTCGATGCGGGTGCGATAGATTATGGACTTTCCGCTTTGGGTTCTGTAAAGTTTCCGCTTCGCGAAATAACCGAGGCTCAAAAATTGACCTTGAGGGTTGCTGTTCAGGATAGCCTTTTTAAAAATCATTGGGATTTTTGGGTATTTCCGGAGTCACTCCCGGAGGTAAAAGGCAGCGTATATGAGTGCACGGTTTTAGACGAAAAAGCGTTACAAGTACTCGATGAGGGCGGCAGCGTTTTATTGAATGCAGCCGGTAAAATCGTCAAAGGCGCCGAAGTGGCACAGACCTTCCTCCCGGTTTTTTGGAACACTTCCTGGTTTCAGATGCGGCCGCCGCATACGCTGGGTTTCGTGGTAGATCCCGAGCATCCGCTTTTTAAGGACTTCCCTACCGATTCGCACAGCGACCTGCAGTGGTGGAGCATCGTTAACAAGGAACAGGTGATGCATCTGGAGGACTTTCCACCCGATTTCAAACCGCTGATTCAGCCTATAGACACCTGGTTTATGAACCGCAGACTGGCGATGGCTTTTGAAGCCAAAGTAGGCAACGGCAAGCTGATCATGCTCAGCGTTGATCTCAACAATGCGGATAAGGACGCCGCCGCGCACCAACTGTATTACAGCCTGAAAACCTATATGAATTCGCCGGAGTTCGATCCACAAACCCAACTGGACGCAGCTTTAATACAGGATTTGATAACAACCCCTTCGCGTCAACAGTTTGACAAATACACCAAAGACAGCCCAGATGAATTAAAACCGGAGCATAATGGGAATTAGATTTTAATTACTAAATACCTCCTGAATCTGCTTCAACTCTGCAGGAGAAACTCGTATCGCAGTACCATGTCTAATCCCATCAGGAAAAGAAACCTGATCCGAAATATCGGTCCAGTTCTTAAGGTCTGCAGATTGAACCGCACCGTATTGATGGTCGGTATATTTATCAAAGTAAACGATCCAATTCTCATCCTTTTGAATGATGGTAGGACCTTCAGCCCAATACTTTCCGGTGATGGGTGCGCTGGCTTGAGAATAGGGTCCGGTAAGGTTTTGCGCGGTGGCAACTTTTAAATTTTTACGGGCAGGCTCACGGGTTTCATCCTTAAGAATCATCACATACTGCTCCCCATCCCATTGTATGGTCGCGTCAATCGAATTAAAACCGGGATCGTACAATACCCGGGCTTTAGTAAACGCTTTAAAATCCTTGGTAAGCGTATAATATATGCGATGATTGTACCCGGCATCGAGCTCCGATTGGGTTTCGGGATACAACCCGGGAATGGTTGTCGCCCAGTAGATCATGTATTCGTCCTTTTGCGCATCATAGGTAATCTCGGGTGCCCAGCAGTTGCGGGCGGTTTCTTCATGTTCCATCACCGGAATCAATTGCTGTTCAGACCAGTTAATCAAATCAGCCGAAGAGGCATAGCCAATACCGCGCTCGGTCCATCCGGTCGTCCACACCATATGATACCTGCCATCTCCGCCTTTAATCACAGCGGGATCACGCATCAGCTTTTGCTCGCCTACTTCGGGAGTCAAAACCGGTTCGTCATTGTTCAGCGCCTTCCAGTTTAACGCATCGGTGCTGTAAGCCAGGTGCAGGCCGTCTTCGCCATTGCCTTTAAAATAAGTGAAAATATAGGCGGGCTCCTGGGCTTTACAGGACGTGAATGCAGTTGCAATTAATACGATAAGTACGGGCAGTTTTTTGAGCATAATAAAAATTTTGGCTATGTATTGTATAATCATTCGAAAGGACTGTCCCCTCGAGCGCAGTCGAGAGGTTATTAGTTCGTGTTATTAGGTTGGCGACTCGTCCCGACAACATTCGGGGGCGCTCGAACTGACTATTAAATGCACGAAATGAATACTATGCTTTTTATTCAGCAATCAATCCATGCTTCTTCATCCACAGACTTAAAGCTTCCGGCCAGGCATTGGCAGTAGCCGAAGTGCCCATCCCAAAACCATGACCGCCATCTTCATACAGGTGCAATTCTACCGGCACACCCGCATCTTTTAAAGCCGAATAATACCGAATGCTGTTTTCAACCGGTACTGCACCGTCATCGGTAGCGTGTACTAAAAACGTCATGGGTGTTTCCGGCGTAACCTGATACTCTCCGCTAAACTTATAAACCGCTTCCTGTGTTGGTTTTTTGCCCAACAAATTATCTCGCGAACCCTGGTGCGTGATGCCCTCCTGCATACTGATGACCGGATAAATTAAAATGGAAAAATTTGGCTTTGCCGAAACCCCTTCTGTGTTTTCATAAACCACATCCTCATAATGGGTAGATGCCGTTGCGGCTAAATGCCCTCCGGCTGAAAAACCCATAATGCCCACTTTAGCCGTATCAATACCCAACTGTACAGCGTTTTCCCGAACGTATCGAATGGCCCGCTGCGCATCCTGAAGCGGACCAATACTTTTGTCTTTCATAACACGATCGTGAGGTAAGCGGTATTTCAATACTATTCCGGTTACGCCCTGCCCGGCAAACCAGGCTGCCAGTTTATAGCCTTCCTTGTTGATGGCTAAGTGTCCATAGCCGCCACCCGGACAAATGACTACGGCCGTGCCATTGGCCTTACCGGCTTCCGGCTTAAAAATGCTCAAAGTGGGTACGCTTACTTTATTATAACCGCGTATCGCTTCTCCTTCCAATTGCTGCTCTTCCCGGTAATCTGCATCTGCAATTCGACCGGGTATTTCATCCCAAAGCGCAACTTCCTGCTGTTGTGCGATAAGGGCATTGCTTACAAATAAGCTCATTAAGATTAGGTGTTTTAATTTCATTCTGTAATTTAAATAAAGGCTGGAAAATACGCGGCTTTTAAAAGGCTTATTCGTTGTTCTCGCGCGATTCTATCGCGTGCTTATCAAAAAGCTACTAATCAATACGATACATTTCAGCACCAGCTAAAAGAAAACAACCCAGACCATAATCTTCAAAATCGGGAATCTTCTCGTAAGAAAGCGGCTGACCGTCCTTAGGCTCTTTTCCGGTAGATTGCAACCAGCCCAGGAATCCGTTTTCATGCAGGCTGTCTGAAATCATCGCATTCCAGGCCCTGGTCACGACGGGCAGATATTCCTCACGGTCTAAAAGTCCGTTATTGATGCCGTAGGCGATCCCATAAACAAATAAGGCTGTACCTGAAGTTTCCTTGCCTCCAAAATGGGTAGGATCGTGCAAACTCACATTCCAAAACCCGTCTTTGCGCTGCACTTTGGCAAGGGCTTCGGCCATAGCCTGTAAATCTTCAACATACTGCTCCCGATGCGGTGCATCTTCAGGAATGATGGAAAGCGTTTTGGCCAAAGCGGCAATCACCCAACCGTTCCCACGGCTCCAATACGAATCTTCCCCGTTTGGCTCGGTGTACGGCGGATCAAAATCTGCATCCCGCCACCAGAGTCCGTCTTCCGGATTAAAAAGTCCGTTACCTCCTATTCGGTTTCGGCTTTCCATATACATCTGGTACATTTTTTCGAAATAGCGTTCGTCATCTTCCAGCACACCCATTTTGGCAAAAACCGGCATCCCCATTTGTATGGCGTCAATCCAGTCCCAATCGTCGTTTTGGGGCGTAACCAAAAACTTCTGCATACAGGCACGCGTGTTTTTTAATTTTTCAGGATCGGGCTGCAGCATGTACAAATCGATATAGGTTTGCGCGGCATCGTAGTCATCGGCATTGCGGGTCTCGTTCCCACTGCGGAAGCCCCATTGGTGAAAATTGGCCCAGTCTAAAGCATACCGGTAATATTCGGCTTTGGGATAGATCTCGTGCAGCGCCATCAGCCCTTCGTAGTAAACACCCCGCGTCCAGATGTTGCTGGGGCGTTCTTTATTGGTAATAATGGTCTTGCCCACATCAGGCCATTTCTGCATAAAATAGGCATTGGCCAGTTCCATTTTTTCAAGAATCGCATCGCGTTCTACCGGTTTCTGCGCAGCACAATTAATGCTGAAAAGAGCACCGAAAACGAGGAGTATGTATTTTTTCATCAGTTTGATTTTGAACGTTTATTTGGTTTCCAGGTTAAGCGGAATTAGGGTTACGGGGCCTAAAAGTCCGGAAGGGGTGGGCTCCCAGACCGAAGCATCAAAGGCTTTGTAATCTTTATTCACCATATTGATTTCATAGAAATTCTTCCACTCCTCACCGCGGCGTTCCTTGGCCCGGATGCGGTTTGCCCCCAGATTGGTAACAGCTATTTTAAGAGTGTTGCCTTTAGGTTTTAAATCAGGAAGCCTCAACCGAAACGGTACAGACCAGGCCGTGCCTATATATTCATCATTCAGCCAGACTGCCGCACTTTCGCGCACATCGCCCAGATTGAGCATCCAGGCATCTGCAGGAGTTTCGGGTGTGTCAAAGTTCAAGGTATAGGTAGCAGTACCCGAAAAATTTTCAGCATCTGTTCCGAGTTGAGTCCAGGAAACAAGTGCATCAAGCTGTGCGGCTTCGGGAAGCACGGGGCCACCTGCATCAAAGTTTAGCTTCCATCCTGTATCAAGAACAACTCCGTTACCTGCCGGGATTGCATACTCCCAATCAGCTTCAACGCGCTTCCGGGTTTTGAGGATCAGGGCATCCCCTGAAGCGATCTGCAGACGCACCCGGGTTTTTCCATTTTCAAGACGGGTCTCGGCGTTACCCTGCTTTCGCGTAAGCGGATCGAGGATCACCACATCGGTTGTGGTTTCATTAAGCGGAATAAAATCGTCTATCGCAGCGGCCGTATGATTAACCAGATAGTAGGTTTTAGAATTTCCGTTTGAACGGCGAATGAATTTCAGTCCGCTTTCCACCAAAGTCTCGGGATATACCTCAGCGGCCTGAAGCGCCGGTTCCAGATCGGTCACAACAAGTTTGCTTTGGGTAATCAGTTTGTGGAGCGCTTCGGTTTGCTGCTCGTATTCAAAAAATCCCGGAACGCTTTCCGGCAGACCGGTAAAAATAATAGCGGCACCCTCTTTTTTTAATTCGATCAGCTTTTGCAGGGTTTTTAAAGGCATAAACTGCATTTCGGGAATGACCAAAGCCTTATAGCTTCCACCGGGTAATTCGATTTTACCGTTTACCACTTTGGCTTTTGCCAAAAACGCATCCGACAGAAAATCGACTCCGTAGCCCTTTTTCATTAAGGTAGTTGTGGTTTCGTAAAACGGCGTGTCGAGCAACCACTCGTTAAGCGAATGTATTTTAAACTGAAAAAACAACTGCCCGTCTTTAAAACTGTTATACTGATCGTAAACAGGCCAGTAAAGCAAAGTCTCGTTAGCTGCTTTCCCTTCCTGCAAAACGCTTTGCACATTGGTGAGATAAGAAAACAGGGCCGGAGCGTGATTCCAGATCGTATTTTTAGGGCTAAAGTTAACCGAAGCGTAAAACTTCCAGCCCGGCCAGCCGGCGCTTTCCGGCGAATAGGTAGAGCCGTGTAAAAAGATGTGGTTAACGCCGTTAAGCAGCAATTCTTCGGCTTCGGGCTTGGTTTGGGATAAAGCCGTTTTAAAATGCTCCCGGAGCCAGGTAAAGGTTTCGGAAGAAATCAAAGGTTTACCTGCGATATGTCCTGCCGAAGACGAAAATTTAAGCATCACGGGATCTGCATCTCCGGTACGAATATTTTCAGCCTCGCGTCTAAATCCGGTGATATCATAAGGCATAGAGCCAAAAGTCTCACACTCGGGTATAGCTGCCGAAGCATACAAATCAATCAGATTACCCGGCGAACCATGGGCCTGTAGTTTGGTTTTAAAACCGTGACGGTTTGCCCAATCTGTCCAGGGCTCGTCGAAACGATTCAACAAAAGGTCAGACAAGGTCTCGCGGTAATCGCTTTTAACCCGGTTTCCTAAATCGTTATCGGTATCACTCAATAATAGATTTATATGGGGTTTGAGATCATAGCCGCGATACTTCTGAAAATACTCGAAGAATTTCGGAGTGAAATCGGTGCCATAAACTTCATAACTGTCATTAAAAATCGCCCGGAGATGGCCTTTTAGTTTAGCGAATGCTGTCTCATACGGCTGCACGTAATCTTCAAAAGCTTCCTGTGAATAATGATCAAGGGTAAAACCTGCTCCACCCGGCGCCGAGCGTTTTACCTGCTGCCCGGTTTTTCCGGTAAAGAGGGCATAGAGTGTATAATCCCTATCCTGCGGCGTCCAGTTCAGTTTTCCATCACGTACCTCAGCCGTTAAATCTTTAAAGTTTTCGTCGGAATCATAGGCCAACAAGGCGGTTAGTGTGGCGGGCTGCTTTTCGTTCGCATCAGGCTGTAGTTCAGCATTAAAAGCCTCTCCTTTTTTGAGTTCGTAACGCTGCACAATCAGTTTGGTAGCCGCATACTCCTGTTCTACCTGCGGGCCGCCATAGGGCCAGCCGGTTCCCAGAACCATGTCAACCCCCAGTCCCAGACTGTCTGCAGTAATCAACGTATAATCAAGCATCTCCAGCCACTGGGGCGAAAGATGCGCTAAGAACCGATCTTCTGCTCCTTTAGCCCCATAAATAGGGGTGATTTCCACACCTCCCAGTCCGGCTTTTTGAAAAGCGATGAGGTGTTCTTTGATATTGGGTTTGTCAACAGCACTGCCCATCCACCACCAGCGCGTCCAGGGCTTTGTAGTTTGTTCAACATTGGGCCAAAGATCCGGGGAGCTGGTCACCGGCTCTACCTGTTCCTGAGGTTTGCATGAAAACACACTGCAACAAAAGACTAAAAAAAACAGGTATTTGAACGGAAAAGGCATGGAGTTAATTACGTATAGTTATACCAAAGACGGTTACGAAGTTCGGTTAAAAATAGGCTGAACCTGCAAAAAAGCTATCCTGTGCCGTCCTGTGAAGAGCTCAGTAAACCAAAAAAAAGAAGCAGGACAGTACAGCACGGTAAGTACAGGATACCCTCACAATAGATTTTGTATAATTTTCAAAAATAAATGGCGTTTCCCTACGCGCTCTCAATCCAAAAACCAATTATGATACAACTAAACAAAAAATGGCTTATCATTCTGGGCTGCTTTCTCGTGAGCACCGGGATTTGGGCACAACAAAAGACCATTACCGGTACGGTTACAGACCCTCAGGGTATGCCACTTCCGGGAGTAAATGTATTGGTTCAGGGTACTCAACGCGGTACTCAAACCGATTTTGACGGACAGTACACTATAGCAGCCGACGAGGGTGATGTACTTCTTTTTTCATTTCTGGGAATGAAATCGATTTCGCAAACTATTGGAGAAGCTTCAAGCTACCCGATCACTATGCAGGAGGACAGTGCCGAACTGGATGCGGTTGTAGTGGTGGGTTATGGTACCCAGAAAAAATCGGATCTTACCGGTGCCGTAGCTACTGTAAGCTCAGATGAGTTACTCACTCAGCCTGTGAGTAATGTATTTCAGGCATTACAGGGTAAAGCAGCAGGGGTTGACATAACCAGTAGTGAAAGACCGGGTACAGTAGGCTCCGTACGCATTCGCGGTAATAGATCGCTTACAGCAAGTAATGCTCCGCTTTATGTGGTTGATGGAGTTCCACTTCTTTCCGCCTCGTCTATAGAAACCATAAACCCAAGGGATATTGAATCTATTAACGTGCTTAAAGACGCCTCAGCAACAGCTGTTTACGGTTCTCGAGGTGCTAACGGGGTTATAATTGTTACTACCAAAAAGGGTAAAGTAGGAAGATTCTCATTGAATTATTCTGGTACAGTTACCACATCAAACATAGTAGATAGGGCTCCGGCTATGAGCGCTGCAGACTTTATTGAATTTAGAAGATGGGCGGCTTTTAATTTGGATCCAGATACTTACGCCAATCCCAATTCCCCTACCTTAGAAAATGACACCAATATTTTTGACAGCCCTCTGGATGGTCAGACTTCAAGAGATAATGTGTTACAGGGATGGGAGAATGGATCTTTCGATGCATCACGAGTTCGTAATACAGACTGGACAGATTTTGTTACCCAAACCGGGATTTTAACAGAGCACACATTGAGTGCTAGTGGAGGTACAGAAAAAGTAAGCGCCTACGGTTCTATAGGATACCTAAACAATGAAGGAACCCAAAAGGGCCAGTTTTATGAGCGCTATACTGCAAATTTAAGTGCTACCCTAAAGCCCACAGACTGGTTTAGATTGGATGCAAATTTCAATCTTTCCTGGAGCGAACAGGATTTTGGCTTTTCTACATTGGGCGCGCGCAGCGGCTCATCTCCAAACGCGATTTATGGGGCAGCTAAAAGTATTTACAATATTGCGGTACCCTATGATGAAAACGGAGATATTATTATAAATCCGGGAGGTGAAAACACGATTTTCACCATTATCGATGAATGGAACAGAAGCACCCAACTATCTCAAACGGCACGTGGACTGGGAAGTCTTAGCGCCACATTCGATATTGGTGAGATTTATGAACCGCTAAAAGGGCTCGAGTACTTAATACGCTTTGGACCCGACTTCAGACATTTCCGGGAAGGAGTGTATATTGACGGGAGTTCTTCTCTAAGAATCAATTCAGATGGTTCTCTGGGAACTAATTTTGCCCGCTTAAATAACCGTCGTGACTTATCGTGGACGCTTGATAACCAAATCAATTATGCCACGTCTATTGGTGAAAAGCACAATATTGATCTAACCCTGTTACAAACTGCTTCTTCCTGGAACATCGAAAGTTCGGGAATATCTGCAAACAATATCCCCAAACCTTCTATGCTGTGGAATAATTTTGGAGCTATTGATATAAACAATCCCGAAAATAATGTAAGTATTGGTTCTAATCTTAATGAGCGACAGCTGAGCTCCTATATGGTACGATTAAACTATGGTTTCAACAGTAAATACCTGCTTACTGTTTCAGGACGATGGGATGGTGCCTCTCAATTAGGAGAAGGAAATAAATGGGATTTCTTTTCTTCTGCCGCACTGGCCTGGAGACTTGATCAGGAAGATTTCCTGGCTAATGTAAGCTGGGTAAACAGTCTGAAATTAAGATTGGGTTACGGTACAACTGGTAACTCAGCAGTAGATCCTTACGCTACAAAAGGGGATATCATATCCATATTCCTGCCCTTTAACGGTTTAGCCAATCAAATAGGATATACCACAAACGAACCCTACTATTCACGGTCTCAATTATCACTGGCAAACCCCAATCTGGGCTGGGAGAAAACCACACAATACAATCTGGGTATTGACTTTGGTATTTTAAAAAACAGAATTTCCGGAAGTTTCAACGTTTATAAATCCTACACCTCAGATTTACTAATGTCTGTGAATATTCCAACGCTAACGGGCTTCCCTTCTACTATTGCCAACATAGGGAGAACAAACAACCGGGGTTTTGAAGCTTCTCTTAATTTAATACCCGTAGAAACAGAGCAAGGATTTCAATGGTCTTCAGATCTAAATGCTGCCTGGCAGCGTGATGAAATTGACGAACTGGCTTACGGCGAAAATGACATGGTAGACAACAATTGGTTCATAGGAGAATCTATCGGAGTAATTTACGGCTACGGTAATCGCGGTATTTGGCAGAACACTCCTGAAGATCTTGCCGAAATAGCGCTTTGGAATGAGAACGGCTATGATTTTTCTCCCGGTAATGTGCGCCCCGAAGATCAAAATGGAGATTATGTGATGAATGCAGATGATCGGGTGATTTTAGGCAATACGGTACCGAGATGGACATTAGGTTGGAACAACTCATTCTCCTGGAAAGGATTTGAGTTAAGTACCCTCATTATTTCACGCCTCAATTATAAGGCAAATATTGGTGGGGAAGCGATGACAGCAAGATCCAATCAACGGGAAATAGATTACTGGACACCTGATAATACAGACGCAGAGTTTCAAAAACCCATACTGGGGCAGGCGACATCAGGTTCTCAGGATGAATTTTCGGGTTTGCTGGGAATACGGGACGCAGGTTTCATAAAAATCCGAAACATTTCTCTCGGTTACAATTTTTCGCAGGAACAAAGTGAACAACTCGGATTTAAAAATCTCAGAGTATATGTGCAGGCAGTCAATCCGGGAAGTATTTATCAGGGAGCCGCCTGGTATGATTTTGACACCAACGCTACAATCTTTGACAGAAGTTTTGCAGTAGGATTAGACATTGGGCTTTAATCGAAATTAAAATTTAAAAAATAGAAATGATGAAAATAAATAGCTATTTAATAAAATCTAAGATTCTCGTTTGCACGATTTTAGCACTGGGCCTGGTTTCCTGCAAAGATGATTTTCTTGACGAGGAATTAACAAATCAATACTCCACAGAATATTTTGAAACAGCTCAGGGCCTCGAGGACCTAACAGTTTCTTTATATGGAAATATCCGCTGGCATTTTGGATTTGAATGGGCTTATGCTATGACGCTTTACGGTACCGATGAGTTTACCAATGCAAATGATTTAACCAATGAAATGTGGAATACCTATGACAACCGTTTGGGTCCCGTAGGTGCTACGCGTGAAACGGGTGCGGCAAACGGAAATGCTACTTCTCCTGCAGCCCTGTGGGACCAAATGTATTACGGTATTGCTTCGGCAAACACCATCATTGCAAATGCCGATGTTATTACTGATGAGACCACACGGAACAGATGTTTAGCACACGCCCATTTCTTAAGAGGATATAACTATTACAGACTGGCAGCTCAATACGGAGGAGTGGTATTACAACTCGAACCGGTATCGGGTGTCGTTCGTAATTTTGAGCGTGCAACAGATGAAGAAACCTGGGAACAGGTTATTACAGATTTTAGAGAAGCCTACAATTACTTTGAAGGTGAAATTTACACCTACGGAAAGGGAGCTACCTGGACCAAAGCTACAGCAGCCCATTTCCTGGCTAAGGCGCTGCTCTTCAGAGCATCAGAACGCAATGAGGCTTGGAATGCTTCCTATATCCAGGAAGACCTGCAGGAGGCTATCGATGTTGCCTCATACGCTATTCAGGCACGAGGTGCTTTGACAGATAACTACAGGGATCTTTACGCAAACTGGACAGGTATTGACAGTGAGGCAGAGCAGTTAGATGAAATTTTAATGGCTGCACCACACAACGGAGATGCTTCTACAGTAGGCCGTTTTGGTAACCGCACCTACTCCTATTTCACACCTCAATTTTCAAATTTTTCCGGAGGTTGGGTAAGACGCGGAGTATGGATTGGCAGTATGGACTTCCAACGCCTGCGTCCTACAGAATATACCTACGCCGTTTTTGATCACGTAAATGACTCCCGCATGTGGAAAACCTTTAAAACGGTTTATGGTGTAAACAATGTGATTAATACTAATGTTGATGTAGAAGTGGGAGACCCCGGTATTGTAATGATCTTGAATACCAAAGACGATGATACTTATAATGGATTTACTTTCGGTGCAAATATTCAAAATCCAGACTGGAGGGATGTTAATGGCAGGTTACCCGAATGGCAACTGGGAATGCGTCAGACCGCAACATCAGGTTCTTTAACATCAAACCCCGGTCAATTTGTACCAAACTCACTAGTGCTTTATCAGAACGGCGAATATGTTTCCCCCAACTTTAAGAGCACACCGGTTTCAAACTTTTTTGCCGGTATTAATAAAACCGACGATGGTTCCCGTTTCGCAGAAAGAGGAGATGCGCACCGTGATGTAACCATGGCCCGACTTGCGGAAACCTATCTGGTACGTGCCGAATGCTACGTGCGTTTACAACAATATGGCAATGCCATGAATGACCTAAACACGGTAAGGGCTCGGGCAGCCTGGAAAAATGGGGAAAACCGTTCGTATTATGTAGACGGGTCAGTTGCTTTTGAAAATAACAGTCTCAATACGGGAACTGCAGCAACAAACTATATCAATTCTAACTTAAACATGAATACCTACTATTTGTCTAATCCAGACCTTGAGGTTACCACTGCTGCATCTGATCTGAGTCTAAGCTCCTTTCCCGAAAATCTTCCGGATGAAGACGAGGCTGTACTCACTGCTCTTGGAGTTTCGGGAACGTATGAGCGTGCCTTACATTTTATCTTGAATGAACGCACACGCGAATTATTGGGAGAATGGCAGCGGTGGGAGACGCTTTCACGCACAGGAACACTTATTCAAAGAGCTCGTGCCTTTAACCCGCAGGCAACCAATATAACGGCTAACAAGCACGAATTGCGACCTATACCACAATCCTTTATAGATGGTTTATTAAATGAAGACGGTTCTAATCTCTCTGCTGAAGCAAGAGCCGAATGGCAAAACCCCGGTTACTAAATTCAAATGATTTAGAAATCCATATCTTTTAATAAGAATCCGGTCAGATCTTTTACAGGGTCTGATCGGTTCTGTTTTAATCAAAACCCATAACAATGCGCATTTTACTCGGCTTATTTATCGTCTTTACCGCTTTTAAAACAAACGCCCAAACCGGTCTCGGCAATTTTCAGGAAATTGAAAATCAAAACGAAAGCTACATTCAGATCAAAACAGATAATGCCCATTTGCGTATCGAAATCTGTTCAGATGCCCTGCTCCGCATCAGAAACTCCTGGGATGGAATCTTTGAGGCAGACGAACCCTATATGGTGGTCAACTACGATTGGCCGGCAACCTCCTATACCCTGACTGACTCAGAGGAGCAGCTCATCTTGCAGACCGAAAAACTGAAAGTAGCAATTACAAAACAACCGGTTCAGATCAGTATTTTTGATTCGGAAGGCAGGCTGTTGAATGCCGATGCTTCCGCCGGAAATTATAGAGACAATCAACACGTAGGGGTGCAGAAACAACTTTTCCCCGATGAGCATTTCTTCGGCCTGGGAGAGCGTATGGACTTTTTAGACCGAAGGGGAAAGAAAACCACATTAACGGTTGGCCGCGGTGAAGGTTTACCGCACATCATTGGTGCCTATAATGTTTTGGAAGCCAACTACAGTCCCGTTCCATTTATAATGAGTACACGGGGTTACGGGATATTTTTTCACACCTCTTTTACCTCAACCTGGAATTTAGGACATAGCAGCAACGAAACCTATAGCTTTGAAGCCGAAGGTGGCGAACTCGATTACTACTTCATATATGGGCCTGATTTTGAAGCAATCTTAGACCGCTATACCAGTATAACTGGAAAGGCTCCGCTTCTTCCCAGAGCGGCTTTGGGCCTGCACGTAGGTACTTACAGCGGCGGCACCTGGGGACACGAAGAAAAAACCTCAGACCACTACCCGGTTGATTTGGTTCGTAAATTCAGGGAACTGCATATTCCTATAGACATCCTCCACCTGGATTCTACCTGGCGTATCTTTGGTAAAAATGGCGGCAGCGGTGCCACAACCTTTGAATGGCGGGAAACTTTTGAGAATCCGGAAGCGATGTTCGACAGCCTGTATGCCGAAGGCCTGAGTATGGTGGGGGTGCACGTACGGCCCCGCTTTGATAACGGCAATACGTTAAACCTGCTCGATCAGGCCCGGAAAGCCGGCTTTGTCTATCCGGAGCCCAATAATACGGGAGAATTTGTAAACTTCTTTGATACGAAAGCCGTAGACTGGTGGTGGCAAAACGGGGCAAAACGCCTGGCCGATACCGGAGCCATGTTTTTTAAAACCGATGAAGGCAGTGCCTTTGGCCGAAAGGCTAATGAAAGCAATAAAACCGGTCCGCAAGGGCCCGAAATCAAGCGCCTGCACAACCTCTTTCCTTTGGCCTATGCCAAAGCACCCTATGAAAAGTTTCAGGAATATAATGGTATGCGGGGTATGAATCATACCCGTGAGGGTTATGCCGGTATACAGCGCTATCCCTTTATTTTTGCAGGCGACTGGCCCAGCGAATGGCAGTATTTTGAACCCGTGATTAAGGCAGGCTTAAACATCGGCCTTTCGGGGGTAAGCAATTGGGCGCATTGTATGGGTGGTTTTGAGCACGTGGCAGATCCCGAGTTGTACATCCGCTGGACGCAGTTTGGCCTCCTCAGTCCCATCGCCCACCTCTTTGGGATGGAACACCCCAATTATAAAGAGCCCTGGGCCTATGGTGAGGAAGCTTTGGCCAACTTTAGAAAATACGATGAGCTGCGGTATGAACTTGCCCCCTACCTCTACAGCACCATGTATGAAAACCACCTGACCGGCAAACCCATGATGCGCGCGCTGGTTTTAGACTACCAAAACGATCCTAATGTGTACGACATTACAGATCAATACCTGCTAGGGAATGCTATGATGATTTGCCCTGTGGTGACCAAAGGAGCACAAACCCGAACCCTTTACCTGCCGCAGGGCAACTGGATTAATTACTGGACCGGGGCAAAACATACCGGCAGGCAGTACCTCAATGTGCTTTGTCCGCTTGATCAAATCCCTATTTTCCTAAAAGAAGGCGCTATGATACCCACCCAAAAGCTGGTACAGACCTTAGATGCCAAAACTCCGCAGGAAATCCTATTGAACATCTATCCGGGAACTGAAAGTACGCTCTTGCTTTATGACGACGACGGTAAAAGCCTGGACTATCAGAAAGGCAGACTGAGTACCACTGCGTTCAGCCTTACCGCAGACGAGGAGCACATCCGGTTGACCAAAAAAGAATTAAAACAGGCTTATAAGCTGGAGAACCGAACCTATCGCTACCTCCTTCACCTCGATCATAAACCCCAAAAACTTTGGTTAAACGACAAAGAAGTCAATCTGGAGGGCACTACGTCTGAAGATTTTTCTGTGACTTATAGAGATGGAATTTTAAATATAGGAAGTGGTATTCAAAAAGAACTATTCAGTATTCGTATTAAACCTTAAAAATTTAAGAGAATACGCATTTCCGGCTCCTTATTTTAGGGGATTCTTAAGAGCAACTTCACCTTAGCCTTTTGTAACTTTGAATCCCCAAATAAAATGCTTTGAACCCCAAAGATTTCCGTCGCGTAAAAAAACTGGCCGAATTGGATTTGGACTATCAGGAACTAAAGGAAGAATTGACTCCCCTTAGTAAACTGGCTGCTCAAATTGCCGGCACCGAATTGTCTGAAGTAAATTTCATAGACAACTTCACCCAGTGGACCGTTGCCAGCACTCTGGGTGGTTTTTGCCAGAAACCCCGCGAGGAAGCAATCTGCAACTATACCATCGAAGAAGAAAAGGCTTTGATGATTCAGTTGCCCCGGGATCCCAGATTCGAGAACAGCACCTATGTGGTTGATGAGGGCTATAAACTCTACTACGGTATCCCGCTTAAATTTGATGATAACATCGCGATAGGGGCTCTGTGTGTGGCCGGTAAATCTATAGAAGATCTGGATGACCTTCAGATTAAACATTTGCACCTTATAGCCAGACAAATCGTAAAACAGCTCGAACTCCGCTTTGAATTGAAGCAAGCACAGGATGCGGTATTAAAAGAGCGTAAACTCAAAAGACAGCTCGCACACGATGTACGCAGTCCGCTAAGCGGTATATCTCAGTTAGTGCAGCTTACAGATCTTGAAGATTCTCCCCGTAGAGAATTGGTACAGGTTATCAATCTTATTGCCTCCAGTGCCGAATCGGTTCTTTCCTTAACAGATGAAATTCTGAATGAATTGCTGATTGAGGACGAGTTCAATAAGAGCAAATCGGTATTTACCTTTGAAAGTTTAGGCACCAAATTACGCAATCTGTATAAACCTCAGGCTGAAGCCAAACAGATTGATTTTGAAGTAACGTATGACAGCCTGAAACGTGAATTTACCGGCAAAAACCTTCTGCCTTTAATCGGTAACCTGGTTTCTAACGCTATTAAATTTACCCATAACGGAGGCCGGGTAAGCGTGCATTTAAGTTTGACCGGACTCAAACCTATCGATGAAAAAATCAACATACGCGTGGAAGATACCGGTGTAGGAATGACATCCGCGCAAATAGAAGCAATAAGCATGACCGATTTCCGGGATCGCCTGCAAAGCTCAGATACAAATGGTTTTGGAATGGGCTTACTGTTCGTACGCGAATTGATTGAAGATCTGGGAGGAGATCTTGAAATCAGTTCCCAGCCGAATAAAGGAACTCAAATCACCATCGCTTTACCCTTAATTTAAGGGCACTTCTCCGCTAGAGCTTTCCTGTTCTTTAGCTGTTCTGCTTGCTTGCAATCAACACATTTGCTGTGGCTTCGATAATTTTGAATGCGAATGCAGAATGCTGAATGAAGAGTTATTTTAAATTTTGAATTTTCAACTTTAAACCTTGAACCCGACTCCACACGCTGAACTTTAAACCGATTTCTTACCTCTTAATTCCTACTTCTCACCTCCTACCTGCAACTTGCCTCCTGCCACTGTTCCTGCGCGATTGCATCGCGTACCCTGATTTTACATTTCAAATAGGCCTCTAATTAATCTAAACACCTCCCGCCCATCTGAAGCAAACCTTTTATTGAGGCCTTAAGCCGTAAGCAAATGTATCGAGAACTGTCAGTTCGAGTATTTGATGGAGGCCAAACGCCGAAAGCAAATGTATCGAGAACTGTCAGTTCGAGTGCCGGACGAGGCCTAAGGCCAAGATCGCTTTATCGAGAACTGTCAGTTCGAGTGCCGGACGAGGCCTGAGGCCAAGATCGGTTTATCGAGAACCCTTTTCAGTAACACATATTCTAACCCGGAAGCGCAATAAAACATCCCTCCAAACCTCCCTTCGAAGGGAGGCTTATCCTCATCCCCCCGCCCTTCTCCCGCAGAGAAGGGAGCATAATTTTTAACTAGAATTGTACGTTAATTTGATGATCAGGCTTTTTGAATGCCTATGCCTTTTTTAAACATAAGAATAATCACCCTTCCTCCTGTCGCATCTTATACTCCAGTTTTAAGATAAGTTCTTCCAGGAACTTTGTTCTGCTCCCCTTCCGGGCTTTGATCTTGCCATAGGTCTTATAGACCCCATCCAGTTTGATGTTGAAGAAATCTTCAAAGGAAGCGACCAGCGTACTCAGGTCAGACAAACCATGGTTTAGGTTTTGAGAAGCATACAGGGCATAAATGAGTTCGACCAGCGCAGTCTTAGAACCAGACCACAGCATCACCGGGTGTTTTTGAGGGAGAAAGGCCGCTTCACTCCCCGGGTTGAGCGCACTTAGGGCATCGCGTACATAGTGAATCAGACGGTACATCGCCTGTACCTTGGCCCAAAGCATATCGTGCGAACTGCTAAACTCGGGATAATCGTAATAGTGAATCACCGGGGTAAACGGAAAGTTTTGCTGGGCATTTCGGGTAAAAAACTGATGATCCAGATAGGTATGCCCCTGCTCCATATACTGTACAAAATCCATATTCCGATGAAAGAATTTATTGATCTTACGCAGTTCCTTCTTGTAAAAGCGGGTCTGGAAAGAAGCCCCCGCTTTGGGTTTGCGCACCTCACAGGAGCGCATTTCAGAAAAGTAAATCAGGTAACTCATAGGGCAGGGCTTGAGGTGTTTGAAGAAGTTGATCTCCTGAGGCACATCTTCAAAATCTTCCTGCTCCACCAGCTCCTTTAATCGGGCAAGTGTTTTTGCAGCAACTTCGATCCCCAGTTCTGCTTTTTTAAGGGCTTCGGGCACTACCATAACCCGTGCATTTAAATCATCGTGAAAGTGTTGTATCGCTGCAGTAAACATGGACGCATCTGTAAAACAAGTGAGAACATCGTGAGGCAAATGTAAAGGCAAGGGCGCAGGATATATAGGGATAATCTGGATGCTAAGATAAACTTATCGAGTGGTGCGCATCATTTCGAGTTGCTCCAAAAGAAAATTATCATCGGTTTGCACAAATGCTTGTTTAGGGATTAGGCTTGCTCCCAGTTTTCGCTTTTCAAAATTGGCACTCATACCAAAATCAATACGTTTCATATAGAGTTTCCGTGCCCTTAAAATACTTTGATAGAGGAGCTGCCTGTAGGTTTGAAACCCATTCAGATACCGGTAATCCATTCCGATGAGGCTGGGTATATAGGTGCCGGAATAATTAATATAGCAAAACATTATGCCTAGTAACCGGCCGTCATCAACAGCTTTGAGCACTATAAACTCCCAGTTGGGATGGGTACGCATTGCCTCAAATACCTCAGGCGGATAGGTAAAGGTATTTAGACCGTAATTCTTTGCTTTAACCTGTAAATACAGGTCGTAATAGCGCTTAATGTTCTTACTGCTCACCCTTTTAAGCACTCGGCACGTAACGAGATTCAGATAAGGTTCTATATCTTTTTTAAAATGCTTTTGGGAACGTTTGGAAAGATAATGGAAATAGTCTTCTCCCATTTTGTCGTGCAAGTCCTGTAATACACAGGATTCGGGCATGTCAATCGGTATATAGCCCTGATCTTGAATAATTTTAGACCATTTGTAATTCAGGTCAAAATCACGCAATACGGTCATGGAAACCTTCCAGTCATGAGCAAGGTTTTCGATGTACTCCAGTAATTGCGTTAAAGCCAATTCTACCTGAGGATGTTCTTCATTGAGATAGAGATGGTTTCCTTCGGTAAATAAACTGCCCAGAGAAAGCACCCGGGAGGTCTGTAGATAGGGTTCGGCTTCGCGTTGTTTCTCCAGCTCCCGGGATACCGAAGCCGGAGCCAGCATATCGTTTTTCCATAGGCTTTCGGTTAAAAAGGTCATCAGGACCGGGCAGTTGGCATCATCCACGATTTGTACATATTTAAAGCGCCAGTTATGCTCCCGTTCTTTAACCTGTTTAAAGCTTTCTTCCAGAAAACGGAGCCCCTCCTGATCCAGCATATTTGTTCTTCCTATGTTAGAATTCCAATGATAGTAATCGGTGTCAGCGATGGTTTCAAATTCCTGCAGTTGTAATTCATAATTACTATTGGCAAAAGGCTTTGGATCTTTAAAATCCATTCGGAAGGCTTTACCTACCCTGGATCGGGAATTGTGCGTGGCCATCAGGGCAAAATCATAATGGGTCAATAATTGCACCACCAGATGATCTATATCGTCAAAGGCATTGTGATTTGAGAGGGTAATCCGAAGCCCGGTATTTTTGGCAGGGACTGCGGGAAACAGGCCCAGATTTACATAGATACCCTCCTCCATCAGGCGTTTAACGAGAAAATAGCCGCTGGCCGGCAGGCCGGTACCTATGTAAAATACTGGTGAACTGTTGCGGGCAATGAGCGGTAAATGGGCTTCAGCAAGCTGCTGATTGAAATAATCAATTCGGGATTTAAGCGCATCCTGAAGGCAATAGATCTCGTCTGATAAATGAATTTTTGCCGAAGCGATGGCTGCTCCCACAGCACTGGGCTCTAACTGGGCAGAAAAGGTTAGGGGCCCTCCAAAGTTTTTAATTTGATGATAAAACTTTTTATTGGAACAGACCAGTACAGAGCCCGATGCCCCGAAAGTTTTGCTCAGGGTTCCAAAAACCAAAACGTTTTCGGGCAGGGTCTCCAGCTGGCTCATCACATACCCCATGCCATGCCGGCCTCTCCAGCTCATCCCATGCACATCATCAAAATAGAGGTGCAATTGCGGGTATTTTCTGGAGAGTTCCAGCAGTTCTTTAACCGGGGCATAGTCACCAAACATAGAATAGACCCCATCTGCCATATACCAGATTTTAGATACTTTAGATGAAAGTTTTTGAATTAAGCTTTCCAGGAAATCCAGATTATTGTGACGTATCAGTTGTACCGGGATGCCTCTTACCTTTAGAAGTTGGGCTGCATTTTGCACGCTCCAGTGCACCTGATGATCCAGGATCACCGCATCCTCATCGCGAACCACGGTGGGGATCACTGCCAAATGCCCAAGCGTACTGTTTTTGGTGATGATCACCGGGTTTTCAAAGAGCAGCTCCAGCTTTTCTTCGAGTTCCTCATACAGCGGATGAGAGATGTAGGTTTTCGATAACGGAAATTGGGTCCCATAGCGCAGAATAGCCTGCATAGCTCCTGTTTTGAGCCGGCTGTCCTGCTCAAGACCCAGGTAACCGGTATTACCAAAATGATAACAGGCTTTCCCTTTGACAGTAAGAACCCGGCCTGTAAATCGCTTATCCTCGGCACGTAGATGTACAATACCTTCAGCCTTAGCTTCGGTGATTACTTTGTCAACCGTATCCAGAAAATGGTTGTGTTTTATTTGAGCCATAGCAATAAAGTTTGGTTAATTCATATCGAAACTAATCAATTAATAAAAAGCTCATTACCAGCCCCTAAGCTTCACCCCCAAAATAATCCCTTATACTATACTTTAAATCCCTTATACTATAGTCCTTCAGCTGGCGTGCCCGAATAATCCCTAACACTATACTTTAAATCCCTCAAACCATACTTTACCCCGCATAGAGGTAACCAAACAATCGGTCTTTTTAATACTTTTAGTTCGTCTAAAACTATTCATCATGCCACGGTATCATAAAAACCCGTATGCTGAATATCGGATTGAAGCGGGAATCCTCTTTTTATACTACAAACCCCAAAGCTGCCTATCCCTACAAATAGCTAAAAAGGTTGTACAAGATCGTCTGCGATTTCAAATGAATACCTCGTATCCGGTATACTGCGACGTTAGAGAACTAATAGATTCTACCAAAGAAGCGAGGGACTATCTTATACGGGAGGGTTCTGCTTCAACCCTTGCCATAGCTTTTCACGTCAACAGAGGGCTCACCGAAAGTATGGTCAGATTTTATCTCAAACGCAGGGAAACCCATATTGAAACCCGCCTCTTTTATGAAATGGAACCCGCACTGGAGTTTCTTAAAACCTATCGGAACCCTAAACACCCAAGGAAGAATTAACACGATCAGCTATGGAACATATTGATGCACGAGCCGAAGAAATCAAGAAGATGATACTTAAAATGGGAGCTGGAAATTTCAGCTACCGCATACCGCGCAGCGCTGAAAATACGCAGACTGAATCCATTATTGCCCTGCTCAACATGCTGGCACAGGAGTTTGAGGTAGCCTACAACCCGTTTTTCGGAACTTCTCCGTTTACGACCATAACCCGGGTAAAGCATTATATATTTATGCTCGACCAGCAGTACCGTATTTTACAAACCAACTTTGATGCAGATAATGACCGGGTGCTTGAGAAGCAAAACTTTTTAAACCTCCTCTCTCCTGCTTCTCAGGAGGTATTTCAAAAGCTATTGAAGACTCCTAAAAAAAAGGGTAAAACACTTAACGGTCAATTGGAATTAAAAGCAGGTAAAAAATTACTAATGCCACTTAATTGTAGCGTGTTTCCTTTGCGAGCATTTCATCCTGATTCAGGCCTTTTGGTAGTACTAAGCCGTATTCAAACCTTAAATCCCTTACTTCACGGTAAACAGCAGGAGAAGCAGGAATATCCTGTCCAGCAATTAAAAATACTAAAAAGCTCCGAGGATATCCATAAGTTTAGAGAAATAGCGGTCTATCTTCATAAGCATCTCGACAGACCTCTGGGCTCCTTAAAAGAAATTGCGTCTGCGTTTAACATCAACGAATTTAAACTTAAAAAAGGCTTTAAGGAATTACATCAGACCACGGTATTTAAATACCATCTTCAACTGCGCCTAAGCCTGGCTATGCAACTGGTTTTAGACACCTCAGACCAACTTGCCAGTATCGCCTGGAAAACTGGATTTAAAAACTACGACCATTTTGCTCAGGCTTTTAAACGAGAATTTGGAGTCGCCCCAAGCCATTATCGAAAACAGAAATAATCCCTCAGGCTATTCTTTTAATCCTCAGGACTAGAATAAGATAGATGAACTTTACCCTATAAAGTTTCATCATGATAAAAGTAGGTTTCATAAAACAGGGGTTAAGTAAAGTAGCAGTGAGCTTCTTTATCCTGCTCTGGGTATATGCGGCTACCGCCAAGTTGCTCGAGTTTGAGCAGTTCAGGGTACAGCTGGGCCAGTCTCCTATACTCGCTACCTATGCCGGAATGTTAGTTTGGCTGGTACCATTCTGTGAATATATTTTGACCCTACTTTTGGCTATCCCTAAATATCGTACAGTAGGACTGTTCGGGAGCTTTACGCTTATGAGCGCCTTTACCGCATATATCATCATCATTCTCAATTACGCCGACTATATACCCTGCTCCTGTGGGGGTATTTTAGAATACCTGGGCTGGACGGAGCATTTGATTTTTAACGGGGTTTGTATGCTCTTGGCTGCGACTACTTTCTTTATAGGTTCATATCAGGGCAAGGGTGATAGAACAAATAAATTCTATAGCATTGTAAAAATCGGTTCAGCCCTTTTTGGGAGTACGATTCTGGTCACCCTGTTATTTGTAACCTCAGAACAACAAATACATCGTAATAACGCTTTTGTCCGCCGCTATCCGCAACATGTTGCCAGGCAGCAAACCAAATTTGATCTGGGATTTAACTCTTACTATATTGCCGGCATTACAAAAGACTCTATCTATTTAGGGAATGTTACTGCACCGTTACACCTGCTCGCGATGGATGCCACGCTTCAGGACACGGTGCTCCATCGGTTGGATATTCCTGATATGGAGAAGTATTCCTTCCGCTCCTTAAGAGTACAGGTATTAGATAAACGCTATTACCTGAGTGATGGAAGTGTACCGGTGATATTTACAGATACCCTGGGAGCGTGGAGCCCAGCGATAGTGTTAAAAGACCAATTCACCTTTTACAAAATGGTGCCTATGGGAGTTTCAACTTTTGGAGTACTTACTGCAAACGCAGATACAGGAGAACATGAGTTGGGTCTTCTTCAGTTTAAAGATTCCGCATCATTTAAGATAGCTCCACAATTATTAGAGAAACAGATAGATGGCATTTTTGATGTAGATGGCTTCTTGCAGTATAACCCAGGTCTAAAAAAACTTTTGTATGTCTATCGGTATCGCAATGAGTTTTTGGTAATGGGTGATGAGCTTGAGCTGCTTTATCGAGGTAAAACCATTGATACCTTAACTAAAGCCCAGCTGGATATTGCTACGAGCAGTAATACATTAAAAATCGGTCCTAAATCCATTGCAGTGAATCTTAATGCGGCTACCGCAGGAAAATATCTGTTCATTAGTTCAGACCGCTTAGGACGATATGAACCTGCAGAAATGCTTGATGAAGCAAGTATTATAGATGTTTATGATCTACAGGATAAGAGCTATGTACTTAGTTTTTACCTATATGATCATAATGGACATTCCATAAGGAACTTTATAGTAAAAGATGATAAACTCTACGCCATATACGATAAGTATTTAATAAAATACACCTTAAAAGCCGATGCTTTTAATATTTAAAATATTCCGGCCGGGATCAGGAAACTTTAATGTGCTGAAAACCTGTAAATGAGTAGGCCAATTAATATTAACCTTTAATTTTTGAATTATGAAAAATGTACAAAGAAAACTGATTTTACCAGCTCTGGTAATGGGGTTGGGTGTTTTTGGAGCTTTCGTGAGTACTGCGCATACTGCAGCTACCTTTGCTCCGGAAATTGGTTATGTAGAGAACGATCAACCTTGTGACACGCCAGTAAGTTGTGATACATCAGGGGAGGAATTGTGTACTCTTGTGATCAATGACCAGGAGCAAATTGCAAGAGGGAAATTAACGCCCGTAAGTGATTGTACTGTACCACTTTTTAGACCGGTGCAAAATTAATCATTAAGGAGGGGCCATTCGGCCCCTTTCTTTTTCTCTTAATTAATATTCAGATTCTTAATCCATCCAATCCTGTTTTGGTGTTCCTTTTAAATAATGGTCAAACCATCCCAGATGCCTGTTATACAAGTCCTTTCGAGCAATCGTATTATTAATACCATGTCCTTCATCAGGATATACTAAGAGCACGTGTTCCTTTTCCAATCGTCTTAAAGCCTGATACAATTCCCGGCTTTGCGTCCATTCAATATTGGGGTCTTTAATACCTGTCCACGTCAACAAGGGGGTATTGAGATAAGCTGCCTGATGCACGGTTGAATTAGCCAGATATGCCTCCGGGAACTCATAAAAGCCTTTATCAAACCGCCACTGATGATTTTCGAACCGAGAGTAGGCAGACTCAAGAATGAAATTCAGATAACCCAGATAATGGCTTACTAAATCGGTGACCGGGTTTCCGATTATTGCAGTAGCATATCTATCGGTTTGGGTAAGTATAAAACCGGCTTCAGAGGCTCCATATGATACACCCATCAAACCTACAGCTTCGGGGTTGATTGAAGCCTTTTCCTCGGCTTTATCTACAGCAGCCCCTACACAGTTAACTGCCGAAATCCCGAATGCGTTCAATTCATAGCGAATATCAGGCCGCAGAACAAAATATCCGTTGAGATTTAAATCTACTGGTTCTATTCTGCCGCGTTGAAAGGTTAATGAGGGCAGATGATAATCGTGTAGTTTTTTTGAATTGAGCTCATAAATATCTACGATCATAGGGTAGCTTTTTGAAGGATCATAATTTACTGGATAATGCAATGCCCCTAGAAGTTTGTGCCCTCCCTGCCAATAGGTAATCAGTTCAGACCGGGCCTTATAGTAATCCTGCTCGTGACGATTGCTTTGCTCAACAGTTTTAACTGCTTTCTGATTCAGGTTGCAATACATTAAACGGGTAGGATGGTCTGCAGATTCCTGTTTAAATATACACTGCCTTCCTGACTGGTCCTCTTGTAGATCATAGAGCTTTAAAGAATAATAACTTAAAAAGGTTTCGTCCTGGGCCTCCCTTAAACTGGTAATACCCATTTCATAAGTATCCAGGTTTTTAACCAGCAGTAATGGGTTTGAGTCAAGCTCTGCCAGCTGGGTTTGAAAGTTTAGTTTTTCATATACACTTACCCGTCGTACAGGACTCCTGGGCAAACGAAACTGTAGGTTTCTACGCTGTCCATCTGTAAGTTTAGTGCGTACCCCAGTTTTAATATTCACCTTCCAGATATCCCAGTTGTCGTATAGTAAAATAGCTTCATCGCCTTCTGTGAAATAGGGTACTTCATAAGGAGGCGGTATGCCGCTTCGGTCATAGGTAGTATCATAAGCGGGGATTTCCCATCCTTGGGTAAGGTTAAGATGCTTTTCCGTTTTGATATCATAAATCCACCAGTGTTTATTTTTAAAATAACAGATGTACTTTCCTTCAGGCGAACCACAAAAACTATTTTCTATAAAAGGCAGGCTGTCAACAATTCGCCTGCTTTGACCTGTTTCTAAATCAAGAAGATTGAGGTCCATAATAACTTCCCGGGTCTTGAACTTAGGCAGATATTGAGTACTATTGTAAGTTATGGCATAGCGCTGTTTGGGAATAAGGAGTGAAAAAGGCTGCTCTTTAGATTCCACAGGCAATACTTGCTTTTTTTGAGGCTTCCATACCATTAACCGAACTCCATTTTCGATCCAGTCATAATTGGGGCTTTCAATTTCGGTCCATGGGGCTTTGGCCTTCCATACTTGTACGTTAGCCATTTGAATGGTATCTCTTGCAGCTCCAGTTTCCGTAAGGGGTAATGCTTTAAAGAATACGCGGCGGTTATCTGCTGATATCCCAAAATCAGAACTGCTACCCTTGTAAAAACTAAACCCATCCAGTTGAGCCTCGTTTAAGGTAAACACCTCGGTATCTAAATTTACATAAAGCAGACTGTTTCCGTTTTCCTCTTCCCGTAACACGGTAAAGGATTTTCCGTTTGGGTTCCAATGTATTGCCTTAAATGTTCCCGTAGTCGTAAGCTTCTGTATTATCTGAAAATCCTGTTCCAGATTGAGAACTTGTAATTCGGTACCTTGATCATTCTGTAATACCACAACGGCATGCTCCGTGAGTTCGTTAAAATAGACCTCTTTTAAATGCGTTAGCAGAAGCGGAGTTCCTTTTTCTAAATGAAGGAATTGGCCTTTAAGCTCCTTCTTATTTCTTAAAAGCAAATGGGAGCCACTAGTACTAAAGGATGCTTCACTATAGCCTTCAAAGGTCTTAATCGTATTGTTTTTCAGATTAACCAGGTTCACTTCTTCAGTGGTTTTAAAGCTTGCCCAGTTACTGTTATTGGAGAACTGAAGGCCCTGCCCATTGGGGATTTCGTGCCTGCGTTCGGTTTCGACGTTTACCAGTACCAGCGTGTCGTTACCTTTTTCATAATGCCGCTTATACGTAACCCAACGACCATCCGGTGACAGACCCTCATTTGAGAGCTTATACCACTTGGTTAGATCATCCGCATTCAGATAAGGAGTTTCCTGAGCTATGCCCCGGGATAGACCCAGGAGGATGATTATATATACTCTACAATACTTCATCAGTAACCGGGATTTTGAGGTAGTAAATTCGGGTTGAGTACAAGCTCAGCATCTGGAAGAGGTAATTTGATCTTATAAGGCTCCCATCCGCTTTTATAGGATAAAGTAGCATCAGCCGCATCAAAGCGTTTGAGGTCAAAAAACCGATGGCCGTATTCGGTAAACAATTCATGGCGTCGTTCCTGTAAAATGGCAGCGAGCAATTGCTCCTGAGTAGTGGGCTCCAGATCGGGCAGATCTGCACGCGTGCGTATAGCATTTAAATCGATGGCTGCAGCTTCCAGTTGCCCCAGCCGTGCCTGTGCTTCGGAGCGTATTAAATACTGTTCACCTATACGTAAAAGAATGCTGTACTCAAGGGTACGGGCCGTGTTGCGGTTTTCCTGGTACTTATGGGGAAAGTATCGTGCTGCTTCGCCTTCCCCAACCTTTCCGATCCATTGCTGCAGGCGCTGATCCTGAACTTCAAAACTGCTTATTAGTTTGGAGGTTAGGGCTGTTCTGGGAGGAGGAAGGGATTCAAATACATAGTTTGCAGCTTCGTAGGTGTTGGCACCTTCAGCACCTGGACTGAATTGCAAAAGGACGGCCTGACTATTTTTTAGAAAAACCTCACTCAAAGGGAGATCTACCTTATACAAGGGGTTTTCAATCACCTGGCTTGCCTGGGCGATGGCCTGATCCCAATCTCCTGAATACAGGTATACCCTGGCTAATAATGCAGTAGCAACAGCCTGATTAGGGCGTACCCGTTCTGAGGAAGGGTATGCTTCAGGTAAAAGGTTTTTAGCCATTTTCAAATCTTGTATGAGCTTTTCAAAAACTGCTTCTTCAGAGCTTTTGGCTATGTTGGTATTTTCAACATAGTTAGTGCCGGTCACATATGGGATTTCACCAAAAAGTTGTTGCAGGTACAGATGCAGTAAAGCTCGTAGAAAATAGGCTTCACCCTGGATTTGAATGGCAAACGCCTCAGATAACTTATCGTTATCTGTAGTGTAAGCTATAATATCATTTAAAGCATAAATCTGGCTGTAGCTATGTTCCCAGAGCTGCTCTATAAAAGGGGTTTCGGGTAAGACATTGTTCTCATAAAAAACCAAAACATTAGCACGACTGGTCAAATATAAATCCAGTTCATCGGTATAGTGGGCCATTAAATTTCCTACGCCAGCATCTTTCCCGGTTAGCATACCACCCTCTCTTAAATTTGCGTAAACGTTGAGCAGGGCAGCGTTGGTGGTACCTTCATCTGCAAATACGGTTTCTGCTGTAATCTGCGTGTTGGGCAGATCGGTTTCCATAAAGGCTTCGCAGGCATAAACACTGCATACCAGTAAACAGAGAATGCTTTTATATAATAATGAATGCACTTGTGTAGATTTTAGTATTCGTTTCATAAGAGTGTCAATTAAAAGTTAGCCTGTAACCCAAGGGTTAAAAAACGTAATGGCGGCAGGTTGTCTATACGCTGGGTTTCAGGGTCTGAACCTGCATATCGGGTTAAAGTCACGAGGTTTTGTCCCTGAACATAAATGCGAGCATCCACACCTTGAAGGAGGCTTTCCGGAAGTTTATAGGAAAAAGAAGCATTTTTAAGCCGTATATAGGAAGCATCGGTAACCGAGGCGCTGCTGTTCCGGTAATTGGAAAAAGCACGAACGGCATCGCTATCCCCACCCGCAGTGAGCTTTTGAAAGGGAGCTTCGTCCTGCGGCTGTTGCCAGCGGTTGAGAAGCGCAATGGGTTGATTTGAAAGGATACCGGGTCTTGATCCGGTGGCATAATAATTAGAACCCTGCTGCCTGGCAAACTGCAGCAGGAAGTTTAGTTCGAACGCCCCCCATTGCACCTGATTGCTAAGCCCTCCAAAGAAATCCGGATTCAAATCCACCACCAGTTGGCGGTCATTGGGAAAGCTGATGTTGCCATCCCCATCATAATCCTGAAATTCATAGATTCCGGTTTCTGGGTTAATGCCCGTATAGTGATATACTTTGCGAATGCTCAGGGGTTCACCCACCACATATTGATTGGCATAGGTAGAGCCTTCCAGATCGGGAAACGAAACCAGCTTATTTCTAAGAAACGAAATATTCAAAGAGGTATTCCAATTAAAGCGATTTTTTTGAAAATTCACAGTACTCAGTTCAAACTCCCATCCGGTGTTTTCTACGGTTGCATCTAGATTGGCTAGAATAGAACTAAAGCCCGTGGTTCCTGGCAGCGGTATTCCCACCAGTTGATTCCCGGATCGATTTTTAAAGTATGCCGTGTTTAGTAAAATGCGATTCTTTAAAAAACCAAGTTCAAGAGCTAATTCTAACTTTTTGTTCTCCTCCCAAGCAAAATCTGCATTAAACAGACGCGTAGGGGTGATGCCGGTTAGTCCCTGATACCGGTTTGTAGTAATGCTATAAGTATCAAGAAATTGATAATCGCCTATCGCGTCACTCCCGGTAATCCCATAACTCCCACGTAGTTTACCAAAACTCCACCACGGCAACGCTTTTGAGAACGCCTCTTCCGTAAGAATCCAGGCAGCACCTATGGCACCAAAATTGGCAAACTGTTTACCCGGACCAAAACGACTGCTACCGTCTCTGCGTCCGGTAAGATTTAAAATATAGCGGTCTTTATATTTTAAATTTAATCTTCCAAACCCCGCAGTATACTTATAAGCAGTACTCCCGTTCTCCAATACAAAAATAAATGAGGCTGCACTTAAATTGGAAATCAGGCTGTTGTTGGAATAACCCTGACCGTATAATACGTTGCTACTCGTAGTTTGATTTTGAAAGGTGGCCCCCACTAACGCATCCAGTTTCCAGTTTTGGGTATTCAGGGTATAATTAAGCTGAGGTTCTAATATCCAGGATTGATTACGGGTATCATTCGTAAAACGATACGAACGATCACTTCCATATCCATATGCCGGATTGTAAAAGGTAGAAGGTACTTCTTTAGCCTCTGTCAAAAAACGATCATTAAAACCCAGGCTAGAGCTTACTTTTAAATGGGTTGTTACTTGATATCCTATAACTGCATTTGCGATAAGGGTATGGTTTTTAGCCCGATAATCCTGTTCCAGCTGAGCCAGGGGATTGTCCCAAGTACTATCTGCCCAGTTCAGCGAGCCATCTTCCGTATAAACATCGGGTGCATTGGGAGGCAGCATGCGTGCGTCACGGGTAAAATCATTTCCCGGTTGGTTATTGTCATCAAAAGAGTAGGAAGTCGTCAGGTTGATACTGAATTTCTGATCTTCAGATTTGTGATTGAGATTGCTGTTTACTGTGAGTTTGTGATAGTTAAAATCTCCGGGGAAAACCGAGGTTTCCCTTTGGTAACCGGCTCCCATTATAAAGCGGGTAGTTTCTGATCCTCCCGAAACCGATCCCTGAAGTGCAGAGGTAGTTGCTGTACCACCAATAAGGGTTTTCTGCCAATCGGTATATTTATTCGCATCCCATGTTCCATTAATGTCGTAGGCATTGGCAGGATAATCGGTTACCCCATCATTGGCGTAGGCTTCCCGCCGCATTTCCAGATACTGCTCCGTATTCATCAATTCCAAAGAACGGGTAACCTTGCCGCTACCGGTATAGGCCTGAAGGCTAAAGCGGGTCTTACCGGTTTTGGCCTGTTTGGTGGTGATCAGCACCACCCCGTTAGCCCCGCGCGAACCATAAATTGCTGTAGCATCAGCATCTTTTAAAATTTCAATACTTGAAATGCTGTACGGATTTAAGGTATTCAGGGGAGACATATTTGCTCCCGGCAGGAGAGTGGCAGAAACGTTGGTGTTGCTCAGGCTTTGTGAATTGTAAGGTACTCCATCAATAATATAAAGTGGTTCGTTACCACCAGCCCGTAAACTGTTTTGTCCCCGTATCTGAATATCAAAACCCCCTCCCGGTACTCCGGTGGTTTGGGTAATGTTTACCCCCGCCATCCTACCCTGCAATGCGGCTAGCGGATTGGTCACCGGTTGCCGCTCGATCTCCTCGGCGGTCACCCGGGCGATACTACCCGTTTGTTCCCTGCGCGTGGTATTGTAATACCCGGCATTAATGGTCACCTCGCCCAGATCGGTAATATCCTGCTGCAATTGAATAGTAAAGCTGGTTTGATTTCGTACCGGCAGTAATAGGGTTTTAAACCCGATATAGCTGATACGCAGGGTATCCTGAGGCGAGGCCTCCAGTTCAAAGGCTCCGTCCAGATCGGTCTGGGTACCGGTATTTGTGTTTGTAAGGGAAATACTTACCCCGGGAATGGGGTTGTCATTGGTATCGGTAACCCTTCCGGTTACCTGATTTTGAAGGGGTGAGGCACTGGCCCAAAAGGCACTCAGGCTCATTAAAAGGCATAAAAGCCCCGGCAACGCAGCCCCCGTAAGGCGCGTAGTCTTATTTTTCATAACTTCGTCGTGTATATTAAACAATCAGTTTGTTTAAGCTCACGCCTTCCCCGCCAGACGCCAATCTTTGGGGAAGGCTTTTTTGCTTATGAGACTTACTAAAAAGTTGTTCAGCAATGACTTGTCAGTCTGAGCTTGTCGAATGTCAGTCTGAGCCTGTCGAAGACCATTTTGTTATCAATAGTTTAATCTTACCCAGCTTGACAGCTTAAATTTACTTTTTAGCGCGTCTCTTTTCTCTCTTTCACAGACCGCAGGGTCTGCCAGCTCTTTTTTTTATGGCTAATTGAAACGTTCTATAGCAATGTTCTAAAATTTACTTCTTAAACTTTCTTTTCTCAGTATAGCAGGAAGTTTCCGTTGTACTCGCTTGATTCCTTTCTTTTGTCTTGATACAAAAGAAACAAAAGATCAAGGCTCACAAGACGGTGTCTAAATTTATCGTTCGCTGCACTGCATGCGCTTAACTCACCCGCTCTGGCGGCCTCAAACAGAACCGCCTGCTACGTTACGCTCACTTCAAATTTTACGATACCTTCTTGTAGGCCGTTTCCAAAATTGGAACTAAGAATATCATTCTTTAGTTCGCCCTCGGTTCAGAATAGCCGCAGGAAGCTCCGAGATTCAGGAGCGATAGCGACGCGGAGCTGACAAGGCGGTTTTCGCCCTTAAGGCGAAAAATTCCTAAGCGAGGGGCTCTTTTCTTTTGGTTCGTTTTCTTTGGAGAAGCAAAGAAAATGAACAGAACATCCTTAGAATCTGTAATTACACATATCCGAAGGATTTCCTTAAACAGGCAATTGCAATCAAGGAGAATCGCGAGCTAAAGAAAATGAACAAAACATGCTATAGAACCTAAAAATCTCCTCAGATCAAGCTAATGCTATCGTGAAAAACAAATACAACACCTCGTATATACCATAGGCAAAATCACTTTTAAAAATTAAACACCTCACCCCGTGCGGGATGTTGACCACTTTGGCCTGAATGATGTAGGGGAATTAAAGAGGAACTGACGCAGACAGGTAAAAAAAGTACCTGTTTTTCATAATACTAAAACTTCTACCCGGATAGAAGTTTCGTGCACTGCTTGCTTTTTGTACATCAGGCAGGTATGCAGTGCCTTTATTATGAGGTAAATATAAAATAATTATGAATAACAACAAATACTTATTGAAATATATTTTTTGTTGCCAAACAGATTACTCTATTTGAGCTATGTCAAGATATAAAGACAAGCCAAATCTGGTACAACTGGGAGCTAACCTGACAAAACAACGCGAAGCATTGCAGTTGTCTGTGGAAGATGTTTCAGAAATGACCGGTTTTTCTGCACAAACCATTCGAAATATCGAAGCTGGTGAGGAGAGCTCCTTGTCATATGTCATTGCGATCTGTCAGGCACTCGATTTACACCCTACTAAAGCTTTTGACTTTCCGATTAAATTGGAACCTCGATATAAGTTATCTGCTACACGTGCTGAAAAAACAAGACTTACGCAACGCATTGACGGATTTGTTGCTAGTGATTATTTCAATCAGGGACGAACGGCTAAAGATGTGGTTTCAGAACTGAACGAAGTTTATCAGATACAAACGACTACCTCGGCTGTGTCTGTGATTTTAAAGCGCAAGGTAGACGAACAGGTTTTAAAAATTGCTCAGGACGGACAACAGCGTATCTACAAAAAGAGTTTATAGTTTTACCCTTATTCCGCGCTCAACAAGTTCGCGCGCGATTGTATCGCGCGCACTTGATAGTTTTCTATTCCCTTTCCCTGGCGATGCCTTAATCCAGATAGTCAAACAAATCTTCAGCATTCAGGCCACAATAACTCGCAAACTCATAAACCGTCACAAACTGATGGGGTTCTTTGCGTAAAAACACCTTGATATCCGCCAACAATTGTCGCCCGTAGCGCTCACTCTTACCGGTGATACACTGTACATCTTTAGGAAAAACACACAGGCGTTTGGTTTTCATACTTGACAAGTATCTCTAATGACCTTACAAACCTCCACAGAAAAAACCACAATCCTTCCCTACCTCTTTCGTACTACCGATAAAATTTAACATTAGCAAAAGATAAAATGTGTTGCAAAGTGTCACTTCGAGTGCCGGACGAGGTCTGTGACCGAGTCCGGTATATCGAGAAGTGTTACTGCCAGCTGTCACCCTGAGCCTGTCGAAGGGACAGTCGAGAAGTGTCACTTCGAGTGCCGGACGAGGTCTGCGACCGAGACCGGTGTATCGAGAAGCCTGGAAAACGACGAATATACTAACTACTAATACTTCTCGATACCACGAAGCTGCGCTCCCGCTCTGCTTCATCTACTCGAAGTGACAACCAACTGCTTTCTAAATCTGAATACAGAATGAAGAACGCAGAATTTGCTTTTAAACTTTGAATTAAACTGCAACCTCAATCAGATGTGATTTCTCGTCGCTTTAGGCTCCTTCGAAATGACTGAAACTGCCCACTGAGACTGCCCACTAATTCTCAACGCAGAATGAAGAGTTCGATGGTATTATTCAATTCTGTCTACTCTTTTCTCTCTGTTCTTTACTCTTTGTTCTCTTTTCAAAAACAAAACGCACTCGTGACTCCGAACTCAGAACTTTGAACTGATTTCGTATTTCTAATTTTTCGGAACCCTGAGTGATGAGACCCTGGGAGCATCTAATCGAAGCAAAGGGCTGGGGATGGATGTAATCCAGTCCGGAATGCAGAATGAAGAGTTTTTTTGAATTTTAAACTTGGAACCTTGAACTGAACTCTGAAAACTGCTGACTGAGACTCCTACTAATTCAGAACTCTGCACGGCCAACCTGAGCCTGTCGAAGGTACAGTCGACAAGCGAGCGTAGTCGAGAAGTGTCACTTCGAGTGCCGAACGAGGTCTGCGACCGAGACCGGTTTATCGAGAAGCCTGGAAAACGACGAATATACTAACTACTAAGACTTCTCGATACGCCTGTAGCTCCGCTATCGCTATGCTTCAGCCACTCGAAGTGACAGCCAACTGCTTTCTAAATCTGAATACAGAATGAAGAACGCAGAATTTGTTTTTGAATTTTTAAACTTTGAACATTGAACTAACCTGAACCCTCAATCAGATGTGATTTCTCGTCGCTTTAGGCTCCTTCGAAATGACTGAAACTGCTCACTGAGACTGTTCACTAATTCCTGAATTAGGAATGCAGAATACAGAGTTAGTTTTTGAATTTCAAACTTGGAACCTTGAACTGAACTCTGAAAACTACCTGCTGAGACTCCTACTAATTCAGAGCTCTGTACTGTCACCCTGAGCCTGTCGAAAGTACAGTTGAGAAGCGAGCGTAGTCGAGAAGTGTCACTTCGAGTGCCGGACAAGGGCTGCAACCGAGGCCGGTGTATCGAGAAGCCCGGAAAACGACGAATATACTAACTACTAAGACTTCTCGATACGCCTGTAGCTCCGCTATCGCTATGCTTCAGCCACTCGAAGTGACAGCCAACTGCTTTCTAAATCTGAATACAGAATGAAGAACGCAGAATGTATTTTTGAATTTTAAACTTTGAACATTGAACTAACCTGAACCCTCAATCAGATGTGATTTCTCGTCGCTTTGGGCTCCTTCGAAATGACTGAAAACTGCTCACTGAGACTGCTCACTAATTCTGAATGCACAATGAAGAGTTCGATGGTATTATTCAATTCTCTTTGTTCTCTGTTCTCTGCTCTTTGCTCTCTGTTCTCTTTTCAAAAACAAAACGCACTCTTGACTTCGAACTCAGAACTTTAAACTGATTTCGTATTTCTAATTTTCCTTTGGTACTAGAAAACTTAGGTTTAACCTCAAACATCAATACTAATAACAATAGAAATAATAATAAGGAATAAAAAAAGACGCCTTAGCGTCTCCTTTTATCTAAAATCTGATATCTTAAAGCTAATCGCTATTTAAAAACTTTTCTTAAACCGCTCCCAAAGGGAAGGCTGTTCTGCTCCATAAGCATAGCCGTATTTATTGCCGTATCCAAAATTGGCGGTCTTCACATCGTTAATTACAAAACTGACGTCGTGCAGCTTCCCGTCTTTAACGGCATCGACCGCAAAGTTGAGTAGTTTTTTCTCGGTATAGCCGGCACGGGTAACGTAAAGGATCAGATCGGCATATCTGCTGATTAGGAAGGTATCGGCCACCAGCATGCAAGGTGCTGTATCTACAATCACATAATCATACTGCTCCCGCAATTCGGCAATCATCTGCCCAAATTTCTTCTGTCGTAAAAGTTCCGACGGATTGGGCGGAATACTCCCGGACAGGAATAATTTCAGCTTGGGATGAAACTTGGAATCGTGTACCAGTTTCTCCAGCGTATGATCGTTACTCACCAGGTAATCGCTTACCCCGAGTAAACTCTTCGACTGGTTATCGTAACGCTGCAACTGCGGATTGCGCAGGTCGGCCCCGATAATCACCACTTTTTTCCCGGTATTCGCCAGGGTCATCGCCAGGTTGATCGAGGTAAAGGTTTTCCCCTCCCCTTTAACGGTAGAGGTGGTATAAATACAATAGCCTTTCCCATCGGTCTCGGCATTTACCAGCAGGTATTGCAAATTCGTCACCAAAATCCGAAAGGACTCAGCTAAAACCGAACGGTCATTTTCCACAATCAGATCAGATTCGCCCCGGGCAATACGCGGCAATTCGCCTACGACAGGTATTTGTCGGGTAATTTTTTCGATATCATCCCGGCGTTCGATTTTATTGTTGAGCAGCCGACGGATGTAAATTACCAAAAAGGGAATAGCTAAACCCAATAGCAGTGCCGCAGCCAAAACAATGTTCCGCTTGGGGGAAACCGGATTCCCTAAACTGTAAGCCGGATCTACAATCTTAGCCTTGGGGGCTGTGGCTGCGAGCGAAAGGGAGTTTTCTTCCCGCTTTTGCAGTAAAAAGATATACAGGGCCTCCTTGATGTTTTGCTGCCGCGAAATGTCCCGAAACTGCAATTCCTTAGCCGGTACCTGTGCAATTTCCGAACCGATCAAATTGCTTTGTCTTTTCAAATCGTTTAAAGCTATTCGCAAGTTGCTTTGGGTACGTTGCAGGCCGCTTAAAATGGTTGATCGTAATTGCTCGATCTGACTGTTTAACCGGATTACCGCCGGGTTGCGTTCGGTAGCTCCGCTCAGGATTCGGTTGCGTTCCAATACCAGTTGATTATAATTTTCTATTTGGCCATTTACAGCCTCGCCTTCCAATCCCATATTAGCCGGTAATAAATCGGAATTTTCGGGATTATCCTGTAAATAGGAAATCATCGAATTGGCCAGCTCCAATTGGGTTCCGATCTCCTGCTCCCGCCTTCGGTAATCACTGGCATTTTCAATAATGAGGGAAGACTCTGCTTCTATATTGGTCAACCGGTTATCCTCCTTAAAATCTTTAAGCCCTACTTCGACCGTATCCAGATCCTGACTGATGATTTGCAGGCGCTCGTCGATAAAGCGCGCGGTATTGTTGGCCACTTCATTTTTATCTTCGATGGCTTCCTTGTTGTATTCAAAAATCAACTGATCTAAAACGTCCTGAGCCTTTTCCTTTACGGTGCTTTCCAGATTGAATTCGAGCAGGGTGGCATTATCATCGATTAAGTTGACCTGCACCTTTGATCGCAATCTATCTGCGATTTGCTCTACGGTTTTTAACTTTACAATTTGACTTTTTTTGGAGGTAAGCAAACGACCTGTTGCCTCGTGAAACTTCCGGTTATCTTTTACAACCAGGGTTGCAAAAGGCAGATTTACAATTTCGTCTAATTTAACACGCAATACTTTATCGTTCTCTAAAAAGTGCAATTCCACAACCCCTTCCTCTTGGGCTGGTTTAATTAAAAAATCAGATTCGCCCTCACGGGTTGCATGTTGGAGCAACGCATCATCGACGCTTAAAAGCGTGACCAGATAAGGGGCATCTAAATAGATTTCATCCTCTTTTACTCCTGCTGCATCGTAATATTCAATATTGAGATTTAAGGCCTTAACCGTACTAATCATCAGGCGTCGGGAGTTTAACAGGCCAATTTCATTTTCTATAGAGTTAGTCCCCATTCCTCCCAGCAGGCCCAGTTCACTAAAATTAGCCATTTCGGCGGATCCTCCACCTCCTTGGCTTTCTTCATCTTTGATAATCACACTGGCAACGGTATTGTAGACCGGTACTGTAAGTCGCAGGTAAACAAATGCCCCGATGATAGCGACGAGTACCGTTATTACAAACCAGGGCCAGTATCGCAAATATTTCTCAAGCTCCTCTCGGATGTTTATTTCTTCTTCGGTATGCGATTGTTTAAAATTATTGGAATGAGTCATACTATCGGGAAATAACAACAATTAAAGAAATAAGTACTGAGGCTACAGAAACGTAGAGCGATGCATTCCGGTTATAATTGGCGGCCTGTAAGGCAGGTCTGTTGGGTTCTACCACTACAACATCATTTTGTTTTAAATAAAAATATGGGGAGTTAATCACCTCATTATCGGTAAGATCCAAATAAGCCTTAATCAACCTTCCATCTTCCTCCCGCATTACCAGAACATTTTCCCGACGACCGTATATAGTCATATCCCCGGCCAAGCCTAAGGCCTTTGGTAAACTGATATATTCATCGCTGATTGAAAATGTACCGGGTTTGGCAACCTCTCCCAATACCGAAATTTGAAAATTGACTACCCTTACGTTTACAATGGGTTTTTTAACATATACTCCTATTGCCTCTTCCAGTTTTTGAGCCAATTCCCTTCGCGTAAGCCCGGCTACATCTATTTCTCCAAGTACCGGAAATGAAATAGCACCTTCATTACTTACTAAGTAGGTCTGCAATTGAGGGGTACCCGTAGGGCGAAGACCGCCCTCCAACACATTTCCAACACCCACTACAGGGAGGTTAAAGGGAATTGCAGCTTCTTGTTCTGCTGCTGAAACGCTTATGGTAAGCTGATCATTTGCTTTGATTCGCAATTGGGAGCGCTCAGGCTGCATCAATTCATATACATAGGGTTTTGCCGCGGATGCTTCATTTTCGTAGAAATATACCATGTCTTTTCTCGAAACACAGGAAGTAATCCCCGCAAAAATGAGCAACAGCAATAAAACATTTTTAATATTCATCGATAAAATTTTGTGCAAAAATAGAATTAATTTACAAGTTTTAGAAAGTATTGATAGACTAAATCAATATGCCTTTTCTTCTCCGCGAACAGCGTTAAGTACGGTTTTAAGAATGATTTTTACATCCAGCCATAGCGTCCATTTTTCAACATAAAAGATATCCAAACGGGTACGGTTAACGATATCACTTTGTTCTGCGATTTCCCCCCGGTAACCCCGTATTTGGGCCAGACCGGTAATCCCGGGCTTTACAAAGTGGCGTACCAGGTATTTATCTACCGAAGATTGATACTGCTCGGTATGCAATTCCATATGCGGGCGCGGCCCCACCACACTCATATCCCCTAAAAATACATTAAAAAACTGGGGCAGTTCATCGATACTGGTTCTTCTCAATATCCGCCCCAATTTGGTTACCCGGGTATCGTTTTTCGTCATCATCCGCCTATCGGCATCTGCGGTGGTAATCATCGATCGAAATTTATAACACCAGAATACCCGCTTATTTACCCCATGCCGCTTTTGTTTAAAAAATACCGGTCCGGGTGCACTGCGTTGCATCAGAATGGCGATGATTGGAGTGAGCCAGCTGAGGACAAACAGAATCACCAGTCCCGAAAACACCACATCAAAACCCCGCTTTAAAGCCTGGGCATAGGGCCGGTCTAGAGGTAATTCTCTTAAATTGAGCACCGGGATATTCTCATACAATTCGATGGTCATCGCCCGGGTAAAAATCTCTTTATTGTCGGGTATGATCTTCAGTTTGGTCAAATTGTTATCGGCATAGGCGATCAGGTTAAACAACTGGGGTTGATTGAGCCGCGAAGCCATACAAAAAATTTCGTGCACATCATGCTTCCGCATATAGGCAAAACACTCCTCTACCTTCCCCAGATAGGTAGGGCTGGGCGAATGCGCGTTATCAAAATAGCCCAAATAGCGATAGCCCAAATCAGGCTCATCAAAAACCTTACGTATTTTCTTGAGATTGCGATCCCGTCCGATTACCACCACATTCACCGCGTTACCCCCCTCTTCCCGGTATGTGGAGCGTGCCGTATAAAATACAACCCGATACACCAGGAGCAGCCCAAAAAGCAGGCCAAGAATACCCAGTTGCCGCCCGGTATCCCCTTTGGGAATGTCGGCCAGGCTAAACCATGCAAAATAAGCCAGCCCAAACAGCACATACAATTGCAGGGGCTTGTGAATATTGGTAAAAAACCGCTCCTTTCGGGCGGTGGGATAATAGTTCAGCGCATAGGCCGCCAGAAGCCAGCTGGTATTATAAACGAGCACAGACCCGGGCATCAGATAGGTCTCCGGGGTAAACCAAAACAACACCCCGTTAATCAGGCTAAGGTGTACAAGGATCGATATGGGTACAATAAACAGCGAGCGCTTCATAACGGGTATTCGACTGCAGGCAAAGCTAAAGGCTTTTAACTAAACTTCTTAAATTTTGGAATCAGATATTGCGGGATTTTCCGGCCTATCTTGGAAAATAGCGTAAGATAGCCCGGCAACTCAAACTTTCGAATGATCTGTAAATCTTCAGCCGACTTCCGCTTTTGCAGGCTGGCCGTGGTGCTTTTGCCTCCCAGACGCATCTTAACCAGCCAGGCCTTTAAAAAATAGGTTTTTAAAGCAGGAGCCTTAAACCAGCGCAGCGAAATCTCATAATCACTCGCGATTCGGTAGCCTTCATCATACAGGCCATAGGTCTCAAAAACTTCCCGTTTAACGTAGATCGTGGTATGTAAGGGAATCCATCCCCAGTTTAAATACCGCTTTTTAAAAGGCTTACTGCGATAGACCCGCTTAACCCTATTAATGTCATCCCGGTCAACGTACATCCCATTGCCGTAAACCAGATCAGCCCCGCTCTGCTCAAAGCCCGCTAACACCTGTGCCAGCGTATCGGAAGCATAAAACAAATCATCCGAATGCAAAATGCCGATCACAGCTCCGGTGGCTTTTTGAATCCCTTTATTCAGCGCATTATAAAGTCCCTTGTCCGGTTCAGAGATATAGTATCCCAATCGGTCTGTATAGCGTTCAATCACCTCCTGCGTCCCGTCTGTAGAACCCCCGTCAATAACAAGATGTTCCACATTAGCATAAGTCTGCCCCAATACACTCTCTATACACGAAGCGATATGCTCCCGGTTGTTATAGACTATGGTAATAACGGATATTTTCACGAATTGGGTTATTTGTTATTTATTAATTGTTATCAGGAATGTAGAATGCAGAGTGATGAGTTTTTTTATCCTCATCCCCAACCCTTCTCCCAAGGAAAAGGGAGCCAAACTCTAATACATTTAAAAATCCTACTATATACAAACCCGAAGGGTATAACGAATTCCTTCCCTCGGTTCAGAATAGCCGCAGGAAGCTCCGAAAGTCAGGAGCGATAGCGACGCGGAGCTGACAAGGTGGTTTTCGCCTGCAAGGCGAAAAATTCCTAAGCGAGGGGCTCTTTTCTTTTGGTTCGTTTTCTTTGGAGAAGCAAAGAAAATGAACAAAGACACTGCTTAAACTAATGAAAAATTTGACCTGAGTTCTTAAGAACCTTATCAAAATAAGAAATCGTTTTCTCCAGCCCATCCCTCAGCTTTACGTTCGACTCCCAACCGTTAAGCTTTTCATACGCCAGGGAAGTATCCGGCTTGCGTTGCTTGGGATCATCCTGAGGCAAAGGCATAAACTTCAGCTGGGATTTAGACCCTACCAAATCCAATACATTTTCGGCAAGCTCCAGCATGGTAAACTCTCCCGAATTCCCGAGGTTTACGGGGCCGGTAAAACCGGGCTCTGAGGCCATCATACGGCAAAAGCCTTCAATCAGGTCGTCTACGTACTGAAACGAACGGGTTTGGTTACCATCCCCAAAAATGGTGATATCCTCCCCTTTTAAGGCCTGTACGATAAAGTTTGAAACTACCCGCCCGTCTTCCGGGTTCATTTTGGGCCCGTAGGTATTAAAGATGCGTACGATTTTGATATCTACCCCATTTTGATTGTGATAGTCCATAAACAGGGTTTCCGCACAGCGCTTTCCTTCGTCATAACAGGAGCGCAAACCGATTGGGTTTACATTTCCCCAATAACTTTCGGGCTGCGGGTGTACGGCAGGATCTCCATAAACCTCAGAAGTACTGGCCTGTAAGATTCGGGCTTTTACCCGCTTGGCCAGACCCAGCATATTAATAGCCCCCATAACCGAGGTCTTGATGGTCTTGATGGGATTGTACTGATAATGTACCGGGCTGGCAGGGCAGGCCAGGTTGTAGATCTCATCGACTTCGGCATAATAGGGCTCGGTCACATCATGGCGCACCAGTTCAAAATACGGGTTATCCAAAAACTCCACGATATTCTTCTTGCTTCCGGTAAAGTAATTGTCCAGGCAAATTACTTCATTGCCTTCTTTTAATAAGCGTTCACACAAATGCGAACCCAAAAACCCGGCGCCGCCGGTGACTAATATTTTTTTCATGATTGTAATTCTTTAATTTTCGTTTGTATCTGAAAGAAGTATTGGGCTTTATACTTTGAAAAATAATACCCCGCACGCCCGTCTAAAAAACCGAGTTTCAGAAAATAATTACCAATAAAATAGGCCGAAGGCATAATTCCCCAGCTGATCAGGCGGTACTTCAGACGCTGCCGCGAGTTTAAACCCGCAAAACCCGTCTCCTGAAGCTTGATAAAGCGCCGGGCTTCCCAGCTGCTGTAACTGTTATGCTTGGCGATATAATGCTCCAGACCCTTATAATCATTATGGTCTATATGGGCTTTAAACGTCCCTACATGCCCTTCAAGTATGGGATGCTCGTGCACCTCCATATCCAGATGGCTCCAGCTGTCTTCGGCTATACGTTCGTATTCTCCGGCAGATTTTTTAAACAACGGCAACTTTTTAAAAAGATCGCCGTGTTTCAATTGCTGGCCCATAAAGTGATTGCGGAAGGGAATCCAATACCCTACATATCCCGGCCGGGGGATGGCCTCCCGCAGCTCGTTCAGGAATTCGGGAGTCACATACTCATCAGCATCCAAAAACAAAACCCACTCATGACGCAATTCGAGATTGCGCAGGGCCCAGTTTCGTTTTTTGGGGAATTGCCCATTCCAGTAAAATTGTTCTACCCTGGCCCCATACTGCTCTGCCAGCTTCAGGGAAGCATCGGTGCTTTGCGAATCGAGGAGGATCACCTCATCAAAATCGCTAAGTAAAGGCAGCGATAGCTGCAGATTGCGCTCCTCATTTTTGATGGGGACTAAAACACTAACAGGTATGTTACTCATAGTCTTTGATTACGCGTTTTTTGATTACCTGTGCAGGATTCCCCCCTGCAACGTTCCAGGCAGCTATGCTTTTAAACACCGCTGCTCGGGCTCCTACTACCACCCCATCCCCCAGTTCCACTCCGGGACCTACAAAGGCATCGGCGGCAACCCAGACCGAATCCCCAATTTGGATCGGCTTACAGATTAAAGGAAAATCGGCCTGCTCAAAATCATGAGTCGAGGCACAGAGATAGGATTTTTGAGAGATGATGCTGTGGTCTCCAATGCTTATTCGTCCCTGATTGTAACAATCGACTTTAGGTCCCAGAGTCGAGAAAGCTCCCAGTTTCAGATTACGGGGAGACCAGATTTTAACCGAGGCGTAGATATGTGCACTTGGATGCAATTCAGCCCCAAAAAGACGTAAAACCAGATTGCGCCATGTTTTAAATAGCCTTCCCAGAAAAGGCCGGAACAGCAATAAATAGCTAACATTCCAGACCAGGCGGTAGAGCTTATTCTGCAAACCAAAATCGGAAGTATACTGAGATAAATCGCTTTTATTCATGCTGCTGTAATATCTGTTTTAAATAAGCTGCGGCTTCTGCAACCCGGTATCGGGTTTGATACAATTCCCGTGCGCTATGCGCATACTCCTGTTTCAGGCGTTCTTCCAGAACTAACAGGTGTTCCAGTCCCGAAGTAACCCCCTCCAAATCGTCAGTAAATACCAATCCGGCCCTGGCATCACTAATTTCCCGCCATATATTTACCGGCTTACTGATGGCAACCGGAGTACTACAGGCCAGAGCTTCCACCACGGCAATCCCAAAATTCTCCTGATGGCTGGGTAAGATAAACCAGTCTGCCCCATACAGGGCGCCCCATTTGGCATCGCCCTGCAGCATGCCCATAAAATAAATCGGCAAACCTTCGGCAAGATTTTTTAAATGCGCTCCATAAGGCGTTTCCAGCCCCGGTCCGGCAATGACCAAAATAGGGATGTGCGGGTTCTGCCTATAATGGCTACGATAGGCCTGTATCAAAAGATCTACCCCTTTTTTTTGATGTATCCGGCTTAAAAAAAGCCAGTAGGGCTGCGTCGCAGCTTGAGGACACTGTTCTAAAAAAGCCTGTTGCTGGATTCTGGTTTTTTGGGGCGGCTCCTGAATCCCATACCCCACATTCAATTCGGCTTTGGGATGGTATCCGGGAAAGGTGGTACGCGCCAACAGCAATTCCTGCTCGCAGGTAAATAAAACCCCGTCAACCCCATTGATTACCTGTTTTTCTAACAGCTGCCAAAACAACCGGTTACGCATGGCTTTAAAGCGTCGCTCGGGTGCCTTTTGAAAATAGGGATCCAGCATCCCATGCGGCATAACAAAGAGTTTAGGCACTTGCTTCCCGGCATCTTTCAGCTGCTTCCAGGTGTGATAGGTACCAAAGCTGGTATACAGCCACAACCCATGTATGATTGCACAATCGTAATCCCCCAAATGCTGCTCCAGCCATGGCTTTAATGCAGCAGTGTAGCCATAAGGAGTTTTGCCGGGACCAAGGGCGGTAATTTTAAATTCGTCTTTCCCCAAAAAGGAGGCATCGGTTGCGTCTAAACAAACCACTTCGGTGGTTATCCCCAACTCCTGCAGGGCAGGGATACTGTTACGGATGCCCTGGCAGGGGCCTCCCGAGGCCGGGTCCATCGATGCAATGACTCGAAGATGCTTCTTCATTGGTATTTGGTTCCAAACAAAAACTTGTTTACTGAATCAGGAATAAAATTTAGAAAATGTAAAAAAATAAAATAAACCACCGCATTCAAAATTCCTTTATATCTTTTACGGTAATAAAAATTTATTCTGGGATTTGCACCTAGGGGAGAATATAAATATTTATATCTCTTCACAAAACTTGCATTATTCAACCTCATTCGACTTATGTCGTTTGAAAATCCCTGTCCAATGCCTCGGGTAGTTGTTAACACAGCAAAACCACTCTTTTGAGCCCGTAAACCATAATCAACATCTCCCAAATCGTGATGATAATAAGGATCTAAAATTCCAATCTCTTGATAGACACCTCTTGGCACCAAAACAACATTACCATTGAGATTGGTTATTTTTTGCATTTCTCCATTAGGCTGAATAGGCATTTTATTGGCATCCATACCCCCGTAAATTACGCGATCGCCAGTTTCATTAACAATTAGACCAGAAATAACAGCCTTACAAGATGACCTATTAGCACAATTTAAAAGTTCTTCAATCGAAAAATCAAAAAGATTGACGTCATCATTCAACCACAAAAAATAATCATATTTTACTTTATTAATCAGAGCCATTTTCCAAGCTAAATGCATACCTCTATTCCAATAAAGATTTCCATTACCACGAATGACACTGACTTTAGGGAATGCTTGATTAACTTTTTCAGAGGTTCCATCAGTCGAACCATCATCAACCAAATAAACATCAATTTTACTATCAATACTTTGAAGACGACCAATGCAGTCAATAGTTTTCTCGACGCGATTAAAACATGTGATTAGAGCTGCAATTCTTTTCAATTCAAATTATATTTTTAAGTACTCTCGCCGGATTTCCTGCACATATAGACATTGGTGGAATACTACTACTTACGACAGACCCAGCTCCTATAACCGAACCACTCCCAATGGTAACTCCTTTTAAAATGATAGAACGAGCTCCAATGAAAACATCATCTTCAATGTGGACTGGAGCATTTTTAATTAATTCAGCATTATTTCGATCCTTGGGATGTATAGGGTGTGCATCCGAATCAGTTATTAATACTCCGCTGCCAATAAGCACATTATCCCCTATAGTTATATCTCTTCCTGATATTGTGGCACCAGATATCCCAACATTGTTACCAATTTTAATATTTGAACTTGGATTTAATGCCTTTATTATAACCTTTTGAAAAACCCCTATTGAATTCTTTGCTGGATCACTACATAGAATAAGCTTTTCTCCGATTAAAATTTTTGCCTTCCTATGTTTTTGAATTAATGGAAACCCCCTCAATCTCCAAGTAGGTTTCCAAAAACCTAAATAATAATAACAAAATATAGCGTCAATAACTAAGTGGGGGAAATATAAAAAATCTCTAATTAGACGTTTATTTATCATTTTTTCCAAATTCATTTTTAAAATGCATTAAGTCCAGAAAAAGTGCTCTTTTTGCATAAATAGTATCTTTTGGCCAATCCCACCATTTTAAATTAGATAAAAAAGTTATGTCAGTTTCTGAAAATCTACTTTTAATATGTTTGGCGGGTACCCCACCAACAATACTGTAAGGCATTACATCTTTAGTTACGTATGCTCCTGCAAGAATAATTGCCCCATCGCCGATTTTTATACCTTCAACAATTTTAACTCCAAAACCAACCCAGACATCGTTTCCAATAATACAACTCCATTTATCACGTAATTTAAATTCCTCAAATTTATTTTGATTTACAAAAGAGCTTCCGGTTTGCTTTCTTGTTGAGTAAAAAACAGGACTGGTACTTACAAAATCTATAGGATGAGTACCATAAATAACTTCAACTTTTGGACCGATGGAACTAAAGTTACCAATTTTGACATTAATTAATTTGCAATCCTCCCCTGTATAACTATAAATACCAATTTTGGAATTTGAAACATTACTTCGTGGAAGTATTCTATTATGACCGGCAAAACTAGTATTATAACATTTTACGCTAGCATCCAATCTTACATTTTGCTTTTTGAAATGCCGATACTTAATTATAAAAAAAAAGTACCTCTTAATTAATTTTAGCATAGCCCATATTTTTTAAAAAAAAGATAATGCCTAAAAAATAAATTAAATTGTAAAAGGAAATTGCAGGAACACCATAAATAAATGCATCAATAGTTTTAACAGTAACGATAACACCGAAAAATACATTCAGTTCCATGGCATTTAAATTTGCTCTTTTAAAGAAATTGCGTGCACTTAAAACAGAAATTATCAATACAGAAAACACCCATAATAGACCCCATCTAAATGCATCTTGAGCCCAGCCAATTTCAATGGTACTCCTTCTAACAAATGAATCGTAAGTGGCAAAAACACCCTTCCCAAAAGCCCAGTCTAAAAAGCTGAAATTTTGAAATGCATCAATAAGTATTTGTGATCTTGAATTCCCTTCCCAAAAAAAAAGACTTGCAAAGCTTCCTGTATTCAAAAAATCTGAAAAAGCCTCAATTAATGAATCTAATTGAAACTTATCAAAGACAGAGCTATTTTCTCTGACCAGAGATTCTTGGGTGAATATGGAGCTAAGGCCAAAAAAATATATTGAAACAAATACGCAAAAACTTATTATGATGTTGCTTAAGCTAATAAGCTTATTGTGTTTTGCAGCAAAGAATAACAAAATCAACCCTACTAAACTATAGGAGCGTGACCAGATTTTTGCTGAAATTATAAAAATAAGTAGAATACAACTCCAACCAAGATAATATTGAATTTTTGTTTTTCTATCCTTGGGTAAAAATAAAAAGAGAGTTCCTGGGATCAATAAGTTATTCATAATTGCTTGCCCGAGTAGGATAGCATCAGAAGCATTAGAAACCCTGAAAAGGAAAAAATAAAATACACTCAGGTATAGGGGTATTAAAAATTTGAGGGTGTTTGCAAATACTATTATCAAGTCTATCTTTCCTCTAAGTGCCACTATTGCCAAAGCAATAAAAGGTAATGAATAATAGGAACCGTAAACAAATAAACTATCTGTTATACGTTTGAATGTTAAGGAATCAAGTAAGTCAAAAAAAATTGATAGATATGGAAATAAAAATATTAGCCAAAAAAGCAAAGGGATTCTACCGTACCATCCCTTCATATTGCTGTTTAAAGTGTGAAAGATTAGGCCGAAAACGCCTACCAATGCAATAACCAGTATTATTTTTAGTATTTCAAGTTTAAAGAAAGTTGAATACAATAAGAAAATCGAATAAATGGGAGTAAAAGACATTAAAATAAATGCCGTAAACATTGATTTCGTTTTCCAGAAATTCAACTTGAAAACACCCATTAAAGAATAGGAAGTTTAAAAATCCCTCCGTGTTGCCTTTGCCTAGGATCCTCTAAACAATTCATATAACCCCCTATATCTAGGGCTACTGTTTCTAAAGGCCGTAGTTGTCGAAGTATATTCGCAGACCCAATCCCTGCGGCAACCAGACAAATGTCATATTTAGTATTGTAATTTTTCAGATTTAATTTTTCTGTCAGCGAACTCGTCTTTGATATATTATAGAAATCAACTTTTAGGGCTCCTAATTTTTCTAAAGTTTTCGAAATATTTAATTCCTTTTTAGCGTCAGTACCTGTTACAACAAGTATCTTTCTGCCAACTATAAAATCCTGCCATCCATTTCTGACTAAAATACCTACGACAAAGTGAAAAGGTATGTAATTTTCACAGTGAAACTCTATTTGATTCTTCTCAAAAAATTCAATTAATGAAGAGTTATGTTCTGTAAACGCATTAAGTCCGTTTTCATTAAGATAGCAAGCTAACATTCCTTTATGAGAAATATATTTAATGTGCTCAACAAGCTCAATTCTTAATAATTTCACTTCTTCCTTAGAGTATTGTTCTCCCCAAGATGTTTTCCATTTATTTGGGTTAGTTAATCTGAGCTTTTCTGCGGTCACTGCAAGAATATCACGTACTAGTCTATTTTTCTTTTTTAGATTATACTTCCTCCCGAGCAAAAAACGGTATTCTCCATCCGCCATTCTATAAATAGGTAAATACTCCTTACCCATGGCATTTAGGACTCTTGTTCTGAATTGTTCAATCCACTCCTCTAAAGTGATATCTTGAAAGGAATAAGCATTTAAATAACCACCGTAAGCTTCATCTGCACTGCCATAGGCGATATTATCCATATTTACCAGAAAGGGTAATTTCATTTTTCAAGTAAGTTTATCAATTGGTCTACATATTTTTCCCATTCGAATGAGCTATCACTTTTTCGCAAAGCCGGATTAAAATCACTGCTTTCTTTTTTAAGCATTTTATCGATTTTTAAAGCTAATTCTGTAGCATTACCCTGTTCAAATAAAACATAATTTTCATCATCAATGTCTACCAGGTTTTCAATTCCTGTATTTCTTGTTGCGATAATTGGTAAACCTAAATAATTAGCCTCAGTCAGAACTAATGCAAGTCCCTCTTCAAATGAGGGTAAACAAAAAATACTTGCAGTAAGGTATTTATCCAACAACTCTTGTCTCCTTAAAACTCCAAAGTACTTAATAAAAGGCTTATTTAGATCATAACTAAAACCATTTGTTTTAGCTCCTACAAGCCAAAGTTCTATTGAATCATTCTCCTCATATAATTTGGAAAATGCATCAATTAAGACTCCAACTCCTTTACGTGCGGATAATTGCCCAACAAACAAAACAACATTCCTTTTACGATTCTTATTACTGATAGTAAGCTCAAACTTAGCATGACTAAAGCCATAAGGAATAATCAGAAGTTTTTCTTTATCAATCCCATTATTAGTAAATGTCTGAGCCACAAAATCTGAAGGTATAAGTATGTAATCCGCCAATTCATATTCATCAAACTCTCTTTCGAGAAAACTTTTTGGATTTGCTTTAAATACCTCGTTGTGATATTTTGCTGCTTCACTTCTCAATTGATTATTTGCAACAGCGTGTGTTGAACCTCGGTCTAAAATTTTAAGAGTATGGTTATTTTTTTTAAAAATTTCTTTGCTAAAACCTGCAAAACCAATCAAAACATCAACGTTCTTTGGAACAAAGACATTTGCGCAAAAGTTAAATAATCGAGAGTAAATTGTAGGATTTAGTTCTTTTTTAAATACGACCCTCGAAAATCTTTTGAGTAATTCTAAAACCGGTAAACCAACATAGTTTCTCCTTTTGATTCCGTATTTCCTTGCTACGGAAAAAGGCATTGTTGATATCAGCTTAAAAAGCAAACCTCTTTGTTGCAATTCATAAGCGTAATCAAAAGCATGAAATTTACCATTAACAACAATACAAACCCTTTTCGTATTATTCATAGCAACTATTCTAATTTAGACTTGAATTTATACTTCAAAGTGCGCCAAGAAACAACAAATTCGTCGCTCAAATCTTGAAAAGATATATTTAAATATTTACAAGCTAAGGGCAATACTATTAGGGCTAGTAAAAAATCTAAGGCAATATTACCTATAGCAGCTCCCAAAAGACCTAAATATAATGACAAAAAATAAACCAATATGACAGAGATAATAGATGCTATAATACCAGCCATTGCAAATCGATACGGTCGATTTACAGCTCTGAACACCATCGCAGATGTCCACCAAAAAGAATTAAACAAAATTCCGCTTATAAAAACTAGCCATACTGTATTTGAGACTTCAAGTTCATTTTGAGTCCAAATATTATAAAACCAAAGACCAAACACTGCTAAAAAAACAAAACCTACAAATGCCAAAATAAATACCGCTAATAAAGAATATGCAAATAATTTAAGTTGTTTTTTCTTATTCCCCAAACCTACTTCATATTGCAGTTCAGGAAATACGGCACCACTTACTAAGCTATACATTTGATTAACAGACCTTGACAAGGTTCTTATTGTATTAAAAACAGCAACAGCCTGAGGACCCAAGATAATTCTTACCGCAAATGTGGTACCTTGGAAATATATGGATTGCCAAACAGGTGATAAAAGATAGCCCATCCCTTTGTTCATAATCATTTTAACGTCACTCCTAAGAATTCTCGACTTATACGATTTGAGATTTTTAATTTGTCGATTTGCCAAGGTTACAAATAATAAGTTGAATAAAACTGCTACTCCAAGTTGAGAAGCAGCAAAAGCAATAATTCCTTTCCCAGATAAAAGAACCACTAAACCTGCAAGCACATTTAAAGCAGCATTTAAAGCCAGAAGATTGATACCTACATTTGCTCTTCTAGCAGCTCTGTAATATCCTTCATAAAATTGTGAGTAAAAATTGAGTAATCTGGCGAGCATCAGTATTGAGACAGCATATATTGCATCTCGTCTATCGATTATTGTTTTACTGAAAACATCATAATTATCTAAAAGAAACACTGTAAGCGCTGCAATTATTAAGGCACAAACAATCATAAACGAAATCAACCAAAATCCGGTTTTTGAAATATTTGAAGCTCCCTGATAGTTTTTTGCCGCATACTTCAAAACAAAAGTATTAGAGGCTGCCGTTCCAACGCCAAGATCACTGAATGCTATTATACTTGGTATAATGGTTAAAGTAAGCCACTCCCCATAATAAGCTGCTCCCCAATAGCTTATAAAAAAAGGAACCAAGAGAAGTTGTTCACAAATCTTTACCCCTTTTTGAAGTCCTGTGGCTAAACCATTTTTTAGAATTCTTTTATTCACAGGTTTTTTTAGTATCTACAGAAGAGCTTCACAAGATTCTCTGATATATTTCGCTAGAAGGTCCATCTCAGTGTCAATTTTATTAAAAAATACAGTACTTGGTTTCATAATTCTATCATTAGAAGTATGATCCAAGTCAAATCTTTCAAAAATACCGCATCTGGGGCTATCGATTAAAATTCTCGCCGGTTTACCAAATGCCAAGGTTACAGCACAAGCATGCACTCTTTCTGATATAGTGAAATTTGCACCTTTAAAAGCAGAGAGGAAATTAATTGGATTTAATGTAATGTAGCTATTAGGATATTTAAAGTTAAAATTATTTGACTTGTTTGAAACTTGTTGTACCGTTCGAACAATTTTTAAATCACCAAGATTTTCGGCAATGTCATCATAAATTTCTAAATGACGATTAATCTTCCAAGGAAGACCAGGTATGTAGCCCTTGCGCTCTTTTAATGTTACATCCTCGATTTGTGGCTTAGCTTTATCACTTATAAATTTAGGCTCCGGATTTCTATAGAAACTACTTACAAAATATTCCTTATCTAGCTTTAGAGTATCTACTTTTAATAATTTATTTACAAGGAATGCTGTACAAATTCCATTATATGCATTTGGCACATAGTCCTTGAACTTTTCATAAGTTTCTGGATCTCTTGAAGCAAATGCTATTGGAGGATATGCCTTTAAAAATTTTCTGATTTGATTTAGTGGTTCTCCATCCAAACCACTACAAGAACAACTTAATATGGCATAATTACTTCCTTTTCTTTTAATATTTTCGATGGCTGCTTTATATTCCGTTTTCAATAGTGCCATAACCATTGGACCTGAAAGGATATGTAAATCAGCATTTTGCCATTCAATACTTTTTAAGGCATTTTTTAGCTGTTTCTGGTTGGGATGAAATGCTCTTTCTACAGGCCCGTCACCAAAATAAACGTCAGCCTCTGGAAATACATTTTTTATTAACTCATATAGAGAAAATTGATAAAAACCATCTCCAAGATTATTCCAAGTCGAATTTTCTACAATTATTTTCATTTATTATTATTAAAATTTTGCTCAAAGTTCATTTTTTTTATTCGTTTAAACCAAAGCATTTTATGTATATTAAAATGTCAGGCAAGCCTTAATCTATTATAAGTACCACGCATATAGATCGCTTATTCCCTTTCTTAAGTTTATTATATAGCTCCAACCCAAAGACTTTAATTTAGAAACATCCGTTAATTTCTTCATCGTTCCGTCCGGTTTTTCAGTATTAAAGTAAATTTTTCCTTTAAAATCTACGATTTTTTTAATCAACTCCGCAAGATCTTTAATGCTGATATCTTCCCCGGTGCCTATATTGATGTGGGTATTGCGGATTTCCCCGGTATTTGCATGTGGCCCCTCGACTGCGCTTGGGGTGACGTCAGCAAAGTCTCGGTTTTCCATGATAAAAACACAGGCATCAGCCATATCTTCGCTCCACAGGAATTCGCGCATAGGTTTGCCACTGCCCCAGATCTCCACTTGAACCGAAGCCCCCTCCTGACCTTCCCAACTGGGAGATGTGGAGTTGGCAGTCCCGGCAGGCAGTCTGCGGCTTATACCGTACTTTTTAAGAATGCCAAGAATGGCATCATCAGAGGCACTGCCATCAACCCCCTCAATAGGCAGTTTATTCAAATCAGCCCTTAGGCTGTCCCAGTCATTTTGTTCCAGGGCTTTACCCAAATGCATCTTACGAATCAATGCGGGCAATACATGAGACTTCTCCAGATCAAAATTATCGTTAGGTCCATAGAGGTTAGTAGGCATCACCGAAATAAAATTGGTTCCATATTGCAGATTATAACTCTCACACAACTTGATCCCGGCAATCTTGGCGATGGCATAAGGTTCATTGGTATATTCCAGCACATCAGTAAGGAGATATTCTTCTTTCATAGGTTGCGGGCAATCCTTGGGGTAAATACAGGTACTACCCAAAAAAAGCAATTTCTTAACCCCGTACACATACGCCTGATGCACCACGTTGTTCTGTATCATCAGATTCTCGTAGATAAAATCAGCCCGGTAGGTGTTGTTGGCCACGATACCCCCCACCTTTGCCGCGGCCAGAAACACATATTCCGGCTGTTCTTCCTTAAAAAAAGCAGCTACCTGCACGGCATCCCGTAAATCCAGTTCGCTACTCGTACGCACGACCAGATTGGTATAGCCCTTCTCGTTCAGATTTTTAACCAGTGCAGAGCCAACCAGACCACGATGTCCTGCTACGTATATTTTAGATTCCTTATTCATAGTTTAATTTCGCAGTTCTACTCTAATTACGCGGATTTATCTGGATTATCGCGGATTGTGGTTGTATTGATAAGGCGTTTCCAGGTTAAACTCTTTTCACCGAAATTTATCAGGAGTCCAACAGGTTTGGAAGTAGCTTTCAGATAATTAACAACCTGATTTTCCATGGCTTTATGTATAAAAGTGGAAGCTTTTAACTCCAAAATCACACGATCAAAACATAAGAAATCAGCCTTAAAATACTTTTCCAGCTTTTGATTCTTATAATAAAGCGGAAGTAATTTCTGACCCTCAAATGGTATACCTTCCTCTGTAAATTCCTTGCACAACACCTCCTGATAAACCGATTCTAAAAAGCCCGGTCCAAGATTCCGATGAACCCGCATACATACCCCAATGATTTTGAAGGTCTCCTTCTGATAAAGTAAATGAGGCATCTGATATCAAAATTTAATCCGTGGAATCCTTAATAATCAGCGTAATCCGTGTTTATTCGAAATAGTTGAGAATACGATACCCCCCATCCTTCAGATACTGATCTTTCTTCATCAGCTTGAGATCGCTCTGCATCATATCGTTTACCAGGTCCACAAGTTCATACTCAGGAACCCAGCCCAGTTTTTCTTTAGCTTTGGTAGCATCACCTATCAACAAATCAACCTCAGTAGGTCTAAAATATTTAGGATCTACAGCCAGCACTTCTTTGCCTGTTTCCAGTTGATACTCAGGATTGTTGCAGGCTTTAACATAAGCCTTCTCATCAACACCCTCACCCTTAAACTCAAGTTCAATACCCGCATAACCAAAAGCCATACGTACAAATTCGCGTACCGGAGTCGTTTTATTAGTTGCAATAACCCAGTCTTCCGCTTCATCGGCCTGTAAAATCATCCACATCATGCGTACATAATCCTTAGCATGCCCCCAGTCGCGCTTGGCATCCAGATTTCCGAGGTAAATTTTATCCTGCAGTCCTAAAGCGATTCGGGCTGCTGCACGGGTAATTTTACGGGTAACAAAAGTCTCCCCACGTATGGGAGATTCGTGATTAAATAAGATTCCATTGCAGGCATATATTCCGTAAGCTTCCCGGTAATTTACAGTGATCCAATACGCATACATCTTGGCCACAGCATAAGGCGATCGCGGATAAAAGGGAGTTGTTTCCGTCTGAGGAACTTCCTGTACTTTTCCGTACAATTCTGAAGTAGAAGCCTGATAGATACGGGTCTTTTCAGCTAATCCCAGCAAACGCACGGCATCAAGAATACGCAAAGTCCCCAAACCGTCGGCATTCCCCGTGTATTCGGGTGTTTCAAAAGAAACCTGCACATGGCTCATGGCAGCAAGGTTGTAAATCTCATCCGGTTGAATCTCCTGTATAAGGCGTATAAGGTTAGTACTATCGGTCATATCCCCATAATGCAGAAAGAAATTGCGGTTCTCTACATGAGGGTCCTGATACAGGTGATCAATACGATCGGTATTAAACAGGCTTGAGCGGCGCTTTAGACCGTGCACTTCATAACCTTTTTTTAATAGAAACTCACTCAGGTAAGCCCCATCCTGCCCGGTAACTCCGGTGATTAATGCTACTTTCATAATTTGGTTTTGATTAAGTTTTAAAGAATTAAGAGCCTATGGCATAAAATTCAAAGCCTTTTGATTTAAGCTGCTCCTTATCAAGCAAGCGCCGTCCGTCAAATAAAAAGGCCGGCTTGAGCATAGCCTCATAAATTCGATCCCAATCCAGACTTATAAACTCGTCCCATTCGGTCATGATCGCCACGGCGTGAGCTTCCTCCGTAGCCACATAGGCTGTATTAACAACGCTGATCAGTTGCCGGTTCTCTTCCTCGCTTCGGGTTCCCAGATAGTCCAGATCAGCCAGTATTTGCTCTTCACTTACCTTGGGATCGTAGATCACAACCTCCGCCCGCTCATTAAGCAGATAATCGGCCACATAAATTGCAGCAGATTCCCGGGTATCATTAGTGTCTTTCTTAAAGGCCCAACCCAGCATGGCTATCTTTTTACCACTTACCGTATTGTAGAGCGTACGCACGATGTTCTCTGCAAAACGCCGCTTCTGATGATCGTTCATAATAATCACCTGCTCCCAGTAATCAGCTACTTCTTTTAATCCAAACGACTGGGCGATATACACCAGGTTTAAAATGTCCTTTTGAAAGCAGGAACCACCAAAACCAACTGAGGCCTTTAAAAATTTAGGCCCTATACGGCTGTCCTGCCCAATTGCTTTAGCCACCTCATTCACATCGGCCCCGGTTTTCTCACACAATTCTGAAAGGGCGTTGATCGAAGATACGCGTTGTGCTAAAAAGGCATTGGCAGTAAGCTTACTTAGCTCAGAAGACCACACATTGGTGGTAAGTATGTTTGCTTTAGGCACCCAATGCGCATAGACGTCTACCAGCGCCTGTATGGCTGCCTTCCCTTCCTCGGTATCCGGGTCTCCCCCGATTAGTACGCGATCCGGCGCATGCAGATCTTCCACGGCGGTTCCTTCCGCCAGAAACTCCGGGTTGGAGAGGATCTGAAACTTCACCCCGTTTCCGGTATTTTCCAGAATACTCTTTAACGCCTCTGCCGTACGTACGGGTAGGGTTGATTTCTCCACGACTATTTTATCATTGGTAGACACCCGTGCGATTTGCCGGGCACACAATTCAATCCATTTCAAATCGGCCGCCATGCCTTTCCCTACGCCGTATGTTTTGGTGGGCGTGTTTACCGAAATAAAAATCATATCGGCTTCAGCAATGGCCTCGTCTACCTGAGTTGAAAAAAAGAGGTTTCTACCCCGGGCCTCCCCCACCACGGCGTCAAGTCCCGGCTCGTAAACCGGCAGTTTAGACAGGTCTGCATCATTCCAGGCCGCGATGCGCTTTTCGTTGATATCTACCACCGTGACCTTGATCCCGGGAGCTTTCTGGGCGATCACCGCCATCGTAGGCCCACCTACATAACCTGCACCTATACAGCAGATGTTTTTAATTTTAGTCATGCTTTACAATTTAAATCAGAAATATACCGGTTTTTCATGGCTTCGCCACGTGAGTCCCATTTAGAGTCCCACCGGGAATAAAAAATAAAGACCGGCAGCTTCAAAAGCTCCGGCTATGTTTCATCAGCATCAGGACACCAGGTCCCGGTAGCTGGCCTCGACGATCACGTCAAGATGTTTTAAAATTAAGCGTATTTTTCGCGATCCCGTATGGTCTACCACGGCGCTTTGCCCTTTAAAAACCCCGCCTTTGATTTCTACGCGGTCTCCCGGGCTAAATTGCCTCACCTGCACATCGGCTACCTGCTCATCGGCCAGCCATTTTCTAACGGTCTCCAGTTCTTCATCCCGTACCACAGCCGGCTTACCCAGCCAGAATAAATACCGTACTACTCCGGGAACAGCAAACACCTGCTGGCGCTCCTCTTCCTTAAGCCGTACAAATACATAGGATTTAAATAACGGAACTTTCACCTTTTTCTTGCGATCACTCCACTGCCGTACTTCGGTCTTAGTGGGACAAAACACTTCAAGCCCCATCCGCTCCAAAGCCGTTGCGGTTTTTTTTTCAGTTTGCGACTTCACGTAGAGTACGTACCAGTTCATTGAAATAAGGCGCTTTATAACCGAACTTTAATATTCAGTCTTTTAACATTTTGGAAAGGCGAAAATAAGTAAAAACAGTCGCTAAACAAGGATAATATAGCATTAAATTTCGGAGCCACAACAAATAAAAAACACGCGAAACACGCGAAAACGTTTGAAAATCAACACCTAAAGACACTTAAAAAAGCTAGCCCATTGATCCCTAGCGATATAGATTGTTAAAATCTATCCCCGAATAAATTTAACAAATTACAGCACTTGAGATTCACCAGGTGCCACGCGATTACATCACCTGCTTGAACACCTGTACCCGCTCGATTGTATCGCGTGCCTGAACAAAACCTTGTCACCGCGCGATTGTATCCAGTGCCCTAAACAAAACACCCTATAGTACCTATGACTTCCAATCTTGCTCCTTGTTCCTTGTTCCTTGTTCTTTGTTCTTTGTTCTCCGTTAATTAAACCCCATCCAAAATAGAATGAAAAATAAGTTTTTCTTGCTTCTTTTCTTTTGTCTTGATACAAAAGAAACAACCCCGAAGCTTCCCTTGTTACCGCGCGATTGTATCGCGTGCCTGAACAAAACAACTTTAGGACCGAAAACCTCTGATCTTATTCCGGGTTCCCGAACTGAAGAAACAAGATTTCTATTTCTATGCTTGCTTCTTTTCT
>NZ_JAJGMW010000027.1 GCF_020782115.1 Leeuwenhoekiella parthenopeia
ATCTATACCAACAATTAAAAACGTATTTTAGTTATTACAATACAAAAAGAAGGCATCAGGGAATAGAAAACGAAATACCGCTGGTAAAGTATTTAAACAAACAACAAAAAGCAGCTTAGTCAATATAGCCGGAACTTAATTTAAGCTGAAAACTGCCCTACAAATGGGGGGATGCTCACTGCTTCAAAAAAAGAATTGTCTTCAATTGATTTTATTATAGTGTTTGCCTGATATGTGCCAAATGTATTGTTTTCAGATTCTTTGAAGAATTTGGACTTCGATATTATATTTTTGTAATCACTAACATATTGGTCTAAAATTGCCTGATTCTTATCAAGAAATTTCTTGACATTTCCTTTCTTATCGAATATGTCATTGTAACGAAAATCATATTTTTCAAATTCTGTTTTGAGTTGATTTATTTGGTTAGATAAAACTTCAAAAAAATCTAAATTCTCATCTTCTGAAAATGTATTTATAAATTCACTTTCGCAATCAGTACTTTGCGAAATGACTTTTAATTTTTTTATGAATTCAACTTTTAACTCATTTAATTCTTGATATATAGTATCATATTCTTCCTTTAGTTCTTTACTCGCAAGAAAACTACTGATCTTACTTGATGCATCAAAACTATCATCTTCAGCATTTATTACTAATATATCATCTGGATTAATTTCGGAATCTTCGTTTAAGATTTCATATTTCGAAACTCTAGATTTGTAAATTCGATCACAAGGTTTGTTGCTGGGATCATCTTTTGAAAACAACTCAAATGTTTTTGCAAAAGAAGTTTTCATTGTTCCGTTTGGAGCATAAACTAAATGAGTATTACTTTTCTCGAAATCGAATTGATGGACTAATTTTCCAATTCCAAAGCAATTCTCTAAATCAATTTTAAGTTGTTTCATTAGGATGTTTTTAAAAGAAATTACCGCTAACGTTTTGGCCATACGCAGTGTCCTGAAGGGCATTGCGTATATGTGTTGTTGTGCTTTCGTTTATTCTTTTTCAAGTTCAATCATAAGTATTGTTTGTAATCAATTTCTTTGAATAGAACCCGTTTCTCTTCGTCACTTATTATGGCACTCAATTGATTCTTTGCCTTTCCACCTTCTTCGATAATCATCAGCCATTTCTTATCAGTTAATATGGGTTCAACATCATAGTTATCTTTTTTTGGAGAGTCATATTTGTCGAGTAGTTGATGCCATGCCGAAATCGAGTCAAATTCCTTTTTTGTGATCCAACCTTGCTTCAATTGATATTCGTAGTTATTATCGATACCTAAATCGTCAAAATAGCTACACATAAATTCCACGAATGACCAATGTGGATTTGAGTTTCTTTTATTAGTCCATAATTGTCTTTGAAGTTCTAATGATGTCAATTCATTAATACAATTTAACCATCTATTTCTCCAGAGTTCTTTTTGCATTTCGCTGTTATAATGAAGCACAACGTTTTGCATATGGCTTGTGGGGTTTTGGAGAACTTTCCTATCCACCGAAACCAAAGCTGGCTACGGAGCGAAAACCTCGCTGGCAGCCGTTCACCCGCCATAAGCTATATGTTTTGTTGTGGTGTCGTTTTTTTTTTATTTTTTCTTTTATCTCTTCTGCTTGGTCCCTTATCAATTCCCAATTTAAGTCATTACGATAATCTTCAATAGACCTTGTTTTTTCAAGTTGTTCCAGAATCTGAGTTCTTAAATTTAAAACGTCATTTCGTACATCTGTTGGAATTTTCTTCGCTTCAATTAATCTGTCGACTGTCCAGCCATGCAGGAAACTCACCGCGTCACCCGGCAATTCCTCAAAAATGAAGTATTCTAAATCCTCATCACTTCCTTCTAATCTATTTTTGTCGAGATAGGATAAAGTGTCTGAGAAAAGCTCGTATGATTCTTCAACTGTTATCATGTCTTTTTCAAATGCACCACAACGTTTAGGCTATAAATCGTTGCGGAAAAAATCCGCAGGATTTTTGGCTCAGGTGAAGATAATAAAAGGTGTTGATTTTGCGTGATAAAAATCGGCAGCAATGCTTTTATAGCCCTTGTTGTGAACCGTTTATTAAAGCGCTAACCGGAACTTCCAAATACACCAAAAGAAAAAAAGCGAGTTTCATACGCGCGCTTGCGGTGCGCCTGTCAACGGGTGTACGCTTTTTTTACAGCGGGCAGGCCAAAAACCCTAAATGACCATCAGGAAAGGTGGCGTTGATCAGTCCGTCTACAGACTCAAGTAAATTAAAATTCAAAGCGGGAAGGGTAACCAGGATTTAAATTGAAACCGACTTTAATCTGTCCGTTTTAGGTAGCGAAATTGCGTTTAACAATCAGATAGGGTGGTGGTGAGATCTGAGAATTCGACCGGATCAATGGTTTACAACGTGCGTATAACACAACCAGTTGGGCTATATCTATTTTACAATCACGAATATAACCAAACTAATCCCCTGTCCTTTACGGCATTCCTCAAAACGCATAAAAAAAGCGACAATTCCAAAAAGAATTGTCGCTTTTAAACTTTTGCCTGCCCTGGCTTCGATACAAATCGCTTCGCTTTAGCTTGCGATTCACTCAGCCTGCATTAACCTGTAACTACTCAATCCGCGTATGCGTGTTTATAGGGTTCGCCTTTTAAAATCTTAAGCATATCGGCTTCCAGACTTTCGATAGGGTATTCTACAATACGGCCCAGTTCTTTACCGTCTTTGCTAAGAATAAGGGTAGGTACGCGTTTGATGTCTTTACCTTCTTCCAGTCCCTGCGGCGTGGTTTTGGAGCGGTCTACGGTGATCAGCTCAATATCCTGAGTCTTTCCGGTAGCATCCAGTATTTTGTAAATGCGTGGCGTTTCGCGCTTGCTGTCGCCGCACCAGGTGCCCATAAAGAGGGTGATTTCTACATCCTGAAGCAGGGGTTTTAATTCTTCAACCAGGCTTTGGTCTACGCTGTACTCGCTGTAATTGGGATTAAACCAATTTCCAAAACTGCCGGTTTGCAGTTCGCGGCGCTCTGCAGGGCCAGTCAGCATATCGGGTTGCGGGGTTTTTTGCGAGGTAGGAATCTGTGCGGCTTCCGGCGGACCGGGAGTTTGCGGCACTTCAGAGCGGCTGGCTACAGCGTTTTGCGATTTGCACGCGCTCATCAGTACAATCGCCAGCACCAGGCTGAGATATTTTAAATATTTCATCGTTTTTTGGTTTAACTGACCAGGCTTTCCTGATCCATTTCTTTTGCTTTTTCAATACCCATCATATCGAGAATGGTAGGGGCTATATTCCCCAAAACTCCGTCTTTTACGCTCTTGATATCATTGTCTACCACAATTACAGGTACGGGATTGGTCGTGTGGGCGGTATTTGGCGAGCCGTCTTCGTTTTTCATGGTTTCGCAGTTACCATGGTCTGCAATCACGATGGCACTGTAACCGTGTTCCTGGCCGGTGGTGATCACATCTTTGGCACAGGCGTCAACGGCCTCACAGGCTTTAATGGCAGCCTCCAGCACACCGGTGTGGCCCACCATATCGGGGTTGGCAAAGTTGAGGCAGACAAAATCTACTTCTTCTTTTTTGAGTTCGGCAACAATCTTGTCGCGCACTTCATACGCGCTCATTTCCGGTTTCAGGTCGTAAGTCGCCACATCTGGAGATTTGGCAATCAGGCGGGTTTCGCCCTCAAATTCCTTTTCCCTTCCGCCCGAAAAGAAAAAGGTTACGTGCGGGTATTTTTCGGTTTCCGCAATGCGAATCTGCTTCTTTCCGGCTTTGGAAATCACCTCGCCAATCGTATTGGTCAGGTTATCTTTATCAAAAATGATGTGGATGTTCTCAAAAGTCTGGTCGTAGTTGGTCATCGTGACGTAGTACAGATCCAGTTTTTTGGTATCCTGCTCGGGGAAATCTTCCTGCGAAAGCATACGGGTGAGTTCGCGCCCGCGGTCGGTACGGTAGTTAAAAAACAATACTACATCGCCGTCTTTAATGGTGGCAACAGGCTGATCGTTTTCGGTAATGACCAAAGGCTCCAGGAATTCGTCGGTGGTGCCGTCTGCGTATGATTTTTTAATAGAAGCAACCGGATCGGTCGTTTTGGTACCGATACCTTTTACCGCAGCGTCATAGGCTTTTTTCACGCGTTCCCAGCGGGTGTCGCGGTCCATCGCAAAATAGCGCCCGGTGATGCTGGCTAGTTTGGCACCGTTATGTTGAGCGTAGTCATTTAAATCTTCGATGAAACCGGCGCCGCTTTGCGGGTCTACATCGCGACCATCGGTAAAAGCGTGAACGTAAACTTCTTCCACACCCACCTCATTGGCGGCTTTGATCAGACCTTTAGCATGATCAATATGTGCGTGAACGCCACCGTCTGAAACCAGACCTAAAAGGTGAATGGGTTTGTTGTTTTCTTTGGCGTATTTAAAAGCGGCTTTCAGCTCGGGCTGATCGCGCAGTTTATTTTCGCGCAACGCCTTATTGATTTTGGCGAAATCCTGATATACGATGCGGCCCGCACCCAGGTTCATATGGCCAACTTCGCTGTTGCCCATTTGCCCGTCTGGCAAGCCCACGTTTTCACCGTGTGTAAGTAATTGCGCGTGTGGATATTTGGTATAAAGTGAATCGATAAACGGAGTTTCTGCCTGATCTACTGCCGAAACTTCTTTATTAGGTGCAAATCCCCAACCGTCGAGGATCATTAAAATGACTTTTTTATTCATGGTTATTTTGAGTTGTTTCACAAAGATACGGACTAAACCAACTAAAGGCTAAAACTTTGCAGGCCAATCGCGATAGCGTTTGAGGAGCTTATTGCTGTTATTATTATTATTATTATTATTATTATTTCGAGCTTGGGTGGGACATCCATCCCTGGCCCTTCCTTCGAAGGAAGGGAATATATTCTTAGTCTGGTATTAAAAGCCTCCCTTCGAAGGGAGGTTTGGAGGGATGTTTAATGCTGAAGTTTTCTTTTAAATATCTTTCCCTCTTTTCAGTCAAAATCAAGCTTGCGACTCTACCGATCGACCAGATGATTAGACCAATAACAATAGAAATAATAATAACAATACAAATAATCACCCCCTATACTTCTCAATCGCTTCTTTGATTTTGGCGATGCGGTTTTCGGGGTCGGGGTGGGAGCTCTGAAACTCAGGTACGCGCTGGCCACCGCTCGCTTCTTTTAAGATTTGCATCACTTCAATAAGCGCTTCGGGGTCGTAACCGGCTTCCAGCATAAATTTCACACCCAGATCATCGCTCTCGAGTTCGTCACCACGCCCGTTTTTAAGCAGCAGGGTTTGTCCCAGCTGGCTGGCGAGCATTCCGGCATCAGCGCCTACCTGTGCACCGGTAGCAACGGTATTGGCGAGTTCGCTTTGCGCGATGCGCTCAGCCGAGTGCCTGCCCACCACGTGCCCAATCTCGTGCCCTAAAATGCCTGCGAGTTGGTCTTCGGTTGAAAGACGCTCGAGCAGGGCATAGGTGATAAAAATCTGGCCGCCGGGCAGGGCGAAAGCGTTTACCGTCTTGGGATCACGCAGGAGATGAAATTCATACTGATACGGCGTCTCGCGGGCAATGGTGTTGTCAACCAGTTTTTTGCCCACACGATCTACCATGTTTTGCAATTGCTGGTCGGGGTGCATGCCGCCATGTTGCTCGGCCATAATAGGCGCATTTTGCAGGCCGATTGCGATTTCCTCTTCGGTCGTAAGGCATATGGCCTGGGTGCGCCCGGTATAGGGATTTTCTTCCTGGCTGCCGTAATATTTTATCAGGCCAAAAATGACGATTCCTACGCCTAAGACTATTTTAAGTGCTCTTCCACCTAGTTTCATATTGATAAGAATAATTGGTTAGTTTCAGTTAACTAAAGCCTCCCTTTAAAGAGAGGTTTGGAGGGATGTTTCAGCTCTTTCTCTAAAACAAATTCATTTTAAAAGTTTCGGATTGATATCCAGAATATTTTCGGTTCGGTATTTTTCAATAAAGGCCGAAGTAAAGGCGTCGCTGCCCAGCAGGTTTTTTTGCTGAAAGATTTGTGCGATATCCAGTTTTTTATAGTCTTTGAGATAATCTACGGAAAGTGGGGCGTAGCTGAAATGCCAGGGCTCATACTTGAAGCCTTTTCGCCCGTAATCATTGGTATAGACTTCATAAAAGCCAAAGGATTCTGCATTTTCGTCTAGCCAGGCTTTGAGTGCACAAAACGGACCGGTACCGTGAAATTTATCGGGGTCGAGTACATTGTTTGTAACTCCCGTTCCCGCCTGAATGATGTCGAGATCTGTAGCCCAGTGATGACGCGAAGTACCGGGGATGGTGCTGTATTCAATAATCTTTTCAATAGCTGCCAAAGGGGGCATTCCGCGTCCTGTATAATCTCTGTATTTGCGTTCCCAGATGCGGTTTTGGTGGGCGTAATCGCGATAGCTCGAAACGACCTGTATGCCGATGCCTTCTTTTTTTGCGGCAGCAGCCATCCGGTCAAAAGCCTCGGCAGCTTCGGGACGCAGGCTATAGCCGCTTTTTTCAGTCAAAACCGGATTTCCCCGACCCAGAAGTTCGGCTTCCGGAAGAGCGGTGTTTGCTTTTAAAAGCTGCGGAAAGGTTGTTACGGCAGCAGTGGTTAACAGCGTGTTTTGTATAAACCGGCGTCTTTTCATCAGAGCTTTTTAAAAAGTAAATAGTGCGTACCTACGTTTTCAATTTCAAAAGGCTCTCCTTCTATGTTGAAACCTTTCCGCAGGTAAAAATTAAGCGCCTTGATGCGGGCATTGCACCAGAGCAACTCGACACCTTGATTTTGCAGGTGCTTTTCGGCTTCATCAACCAGCAGATTTCCCAGTTTTTGTCCCTGATATTCCGCTAAAACGGCCATTCCGCGCAGTTGGTATTGCTTTCCGGTAAATTGGGGTTTTGAGTTGTTCATCAGGCTTACGACCCCAATAAGTCTTTCCGCATCAAAAAGGCCGAAATGCAAGGTGTCTTCAGCCTCGTCACCCGGCATTGCGCAACTTTCCGCAGGTTTCCCTTCTCGTAAAACCGGATGGCGCACGGCGAAGGTTTCTGCAGCGGTGATTTGGCGGATTTGTAATGAGGTAGTAGTACTAGGCGCGGACATCAGCGTAATCAGGATTTTCGTCAAACTTGATTTCGGCAAAAGGACAGAGCGGCTCAATTTTAATATTTTTCTCCCGGGCCCAGTTTACCACATAATCCAGCAATTCGCTGGCATAACCCTGGTGTTCATAACCCATTTTGGTTTCGGTATGGTCAATTACGATGATCCCGGCGTCCTGAATGGTATAGGTAAGCTCTGAGATTTTTTCTCCGTTTTCTTCCCTGTAGAATAAGCCCCTGCTTCGGTTTTCTCTGTGGTGTATCGCTTTATCCATTATTTTTGCTGGTTTATTGCAGCAGTTGTTAAGCTGCCTTATCTAAAAATAGCTAATTATGCTCAAAATTAAGATCAGCAGATTTTATAAAACCGATATTAACACGTTTTTACCACTGGTGCAGGAGTTGATGGAGCATAGTGTGGAAGAAAATCTGCTCAAAGCGCGCTTTGGCGAAATGTTTGAACACCGGTATGAATGTTATGGCATTTATGTGGAAGAAAAATTAGCCGGGGTTTTTGGACTTTGGTTTGCCACCCGTCACTATTGCGGTAAAACCTGCGAGGCGGATCATGTATTTATCAAGCCCGAATACCGCAGCAAAGGTTTAGGCAAACAGGTATTTCAATGGATTTATGATTACGCACGTGAAAAGGGTTGCGAGACCAGCGAACTCAATGCCTACGTACACAATTTTGCTGGGCATAAATTTTACCTCAATGAGAACTACGTCATTAAGGGTTATCACTTTCTGAAAAAACTCTAGCTTACCGTGATCTCCGAACCGGCTTCGAGTTCGTAAGGTATTTTTCCGGCTTCAAAAATACGGGCGCTGTGCGGGCCGCGCAGGGTATAGGTACGGCGGTGAGCTTCAATCCAGCTGCCTTCACGTAATCCTACGACGGGGATGTTATTAAACTGATGAAACTCTTTTATACGGGTTTCGCGGGTTTCACCCATATGCGTGCTGTTTGGGTCGGGATCCAGATAATGGGCGTTGATGTTGAAAGGCATCGCCCCCAGGGTTTTAAAACTTGGCGGGTAAACGATGGGCATATCATTAGTATTTTGCATACTGATGCCTGCTATATTAGAACCGGCACTTGTGCCCAGATAAGGCATATTCTCATAGAGCCTGTCTCTTAAAATCGCCATTACTTTATGTTGGTAGAGTTGTTCTACCAGTAAAAAGGTATTGCCGCCACCGGTAAAAACGCCTTCAGCCTGAGCGATGGCTTTTACGGGATCTCTAAACTCGTGCAGACCCAAAACTTCGATATTAAGTTCTCTGAAAAATTTACGTACGCGCGCTGTGTACAGGTCGTGAGACAAGCCTCCCGGTCTTGCAAAAGGTATAAAGATAAGCCGCTTAACTCCTTCAAAATGAGTGATAAGCGCAGGCTTCAGATAGTCAAGATATTCACCGCCGTGGATTGTAGAGGTACTGGCAAGTATTAATTTCTTCAAAATGAAACGATTTGTTTCAAAATTACACATTCAGATATGGGGTTGGTGGGCATTTAACAAAAAATTACCCTCCTAATCCCTTTAATTTTGTGTAACTTGTTGTTACTTCATACCAGCAACTAAGGCACCAAAAAACAGGTCAGAATGAAATACAGTACTACACTTTTAATGCTACTTTTTACAATCACTCTGGCACATAGCCAGCAGTTGGCCCGGGTAATGGCAGACGGCCAGATTATCGTACCTGCGGGTGATGATCCCGGGGGTATTGTGGTTTATAATAACACATCCCAGCGCGGTACGGTTACTTCAGAGTCGGGTACGTTTGACATTGCAGTCGCTCGTAATGACGAGTTAGTGATCCAATCCCTGCAATTTGCACCCATCACGGTTATCGTAGATGCCGGTATTGTAAACTCCCGAAAAATCAGCATTACGCTTAGGGAAACCGTAAATATTCTCGAGGAGATTATCGTGCGCCCCTATGATCTTACCGGCGATATTGTTGCCGATGTTAACCGCGTGCGCACCATAGACCCAGTGCCATTCACGGGAGGTCAGATAAAGGCTGAAGATAATGCGCCCGACAGGTATACCACTCCCGAAAACATCGCTTTAGATGATATGCGCTGGCGATATGGTCTTAATTTCATCAATATTTTCAAGGCTATTTTTGATAAAAAAGATGAGCCGATTGAGCGCAATGCAGAGCAGGAACTGGCAGCTATGTACTCTAATGAGTTCTTTCAGCAGAATCTGGATATCAAGCGTGAAAACATCAGCGCCTTTATGGATTACGTGTCTGAAAACGGACTCACAAAACCCATGCTGGAGCAGGGTAACGAGCTTGCTTTGATTCAGTTTTTATTGCAAAAACGTGATGCCTTTAAGGCTTCTCTGGAAGAAAACTAAATACGGGAAAGACGTAGTTGACCCGTTTGAAGCCGTCATTTAAAGCATTAACCGGCTGTTAAAAACGGCTTAACCGGTTAAATGCCGTGTAACATGTTTACTTTTGAGGCGTATTTAAGTGAAATCTTAATACCCTCAACACGTGTCAAAAACCGCATTTTTATATTGCTTTATCGCGCTCTGTGTCAGCAGTGCCGCCGGTAGTTTGTTTGCTCAGGAGACCGTGATGCTCGAGGGTAAGGTGGTAAACGACTCCATAGAACACGAGTACCTGCACATTTTAAACTTAAGCCTGCAAAAGGGAACCGTCACCCGTGAGAATGGCGATTTTACAATCCCAGTGCGTTCGGGCGATACGCTCTACATTTCTGCAGTTCAGTTTAAACATCAGGAACTTGTGGTTTCTGCGGAAATAGTCAACAGGAAATATCTGGAGGTTAAACTTGAACCCGAAGTTACCGAACTGGAAGATGTACAGATCAGCAATATTGAGCTTAACGGAAGATTGGGCGACGATATGAACCGCATCAAGCTGGAAAAACCATTTGACCCTGCTGAGGCCGGTTTGCCGGTTTACAAAGGTCCGATTTTGACTCAGGAAGAGCGACGGCTCTACACCGCAACGCACAGCGGAGCCGGGATCATTCCCGTAGATGCGGTGATCAATGCGATAAGTGGCCGTACCAAAATGCTCAAAGAGCAGGTGCGTATCTCCAATATGGAACGCCGGGTACAAAAAGCCCGTAATCTGGTTTCAGATACGACCTATATCAGGCAATTGCAGATTCCGGCGCGGTATATAGATGATTTTGCGCACTATGTATATTTTGACAAGCCCGAAGCTTTGGCCATCGCAGCAACCCAAAACCCGCTTTCGATTCTTGAAATGCTGCTGAAACAGGCTCCCGCCTACCTTCAGCATAAAAGCGAAGAAGGTGTTGAGGTAAACTTCAAAGACAAAGACGGTCAATAAACTTATTTTTTTGGAACGACTCTTGATCAAAATCGCTAAAAACAGATAACTTGCTTCCATGAATTTTAAAAAACTGCTCCTCCTTATTGCTGTAATTCTTCCGCTCTGCGCGTTTACGGCACATAAATATTATTTCAGTGTCACCCAGGCAGATTATGATGCAAAATCCCAATCTTTAAAAATAGTCACCCGCGTTTTTTATGACGACCTGCAAAAGGTGTTTCAGGAACGCTACGATAAATCCATTCGGGTAGATGCTTCCTACGATCAGCAGAAACTGGACGGGTATATTAAGCGCTATTTTGAACAAAAATTTATTGTGACGGTCAATGGGGAAGAGCGCTCTATACATTATCTGGGTCATAAGGATGAGGTAGATTATGTGGTGTGCTTTATAGAGGTCGAAAACATCAAAAACCTCAAAACAGTAAGCATTGAAAACACTTTGTTGATGGACTTGTTTCCCGATCAGAAAAATGTGGTGCATCTGCACGCCGGTACTACTAAAAAAAGTTTCCTTTTGACCCGCGAAAATGATAAAGCCGTGTTAAAACTTTCTGAATAATTTATTAACATTCGGCTAATCTTTACTTTTATAAAATTCACAAGCACAAACAGATTTATACTTTATGAAAAAACTTAAGTACAGCTTTTTTGCTGTTTTACTTCTCGTAGGAGCAGGTGCTTTTGCTCAGGAGCAGGAACAGCCGCAGGAAAAAGAAAAACAAATGGGGCATACTAACGTCAACAAGTTCAGACAGCTTTACGACGAGTTTGCAACCCCTAATCAGTATCGTACCGCTTCGGGAGCCCCCGGCCCTGCATACTACCAAAACGAGGCCGATTATGAGATGAAGATTGAACTTAACGACGACAATCAGACCATCTCAGGTTACGAGACCATTACCTATAAAAACAATTCACCAGATCGTCTGGAGTATTTATGGGTGCAACTGGACCAGAACATTCGTAAGAAAGATTCTCCTGCACTTGAAAAAGACGGCAGCGGGATGTCACCGGTTATTCAGCCGGGTTCTGTGGTTTCTACCTATATGAAAGAACCTTTTGACGGAGGCTTCAACATTACCGAAGTTTCTAAAGACGGTAAGCCGCTTAAACACACCATCAACTTTACAATGATGCGCGTAGATATGCCACAACCGCTTGAGCCGGGCGAAGAGTTTGAGTTCAGCATCGGGTGGAATTTCAACATCGTAGAGCACACCGTAGACCGCGCACGCTCGGGTTACGAGAGTTTCCCTGACGGAAACAAAAACTACATCATCGCACAATTCTTCCCCAGAATGTGTGTGTATAATGATGTGGAAGGCTGGCAAAACTACCAGTTCTGGGGTAATGGCGAGTTCGCTTTGCCTTTTGGTGACTATGAGGTTGAAATTACCGTACCTGCAGACCATTTACTTGACGGAACCGGCGAACTGGTAAACCGCAAGGATGTATACAGCAAAGAAGAAATGAGCCGCTGGGAACAGGCGATGAAGAGCTATGACAAGCCGGTTTTTATTCGTACTCAGGCTGAAGCCGAACAAATTGAAAAAGGACGCAGCACTAAAAAGAAAACATGGAGATTGGAAGCAGAAAACGTAAGGGATTTTGCTTTTACTTCCTCTCGTAAATACATTATGGATGCACAGGCTGTTAAGTTCCCGCAGGGAGATGTAATGGCGATATCTATTTATCCTAAAGAAGGAAACCCGCTTTGGGAAGAATATTCTACCAAAGCTGTGGTGCAAACCTTAAAGTCGTACTCGCGTATGACCTTTGACTACCCGTATCCCAAAGCGATCTCGGTTCACGGTCAGAATCAGGGTATGGAGTATCCTATGATCTGCTGGAACTACGGTCGTCCTAACGAAGACGGTACCTATAGCGACCGCACCAAATACGGGATGATTTCGGTAATCATTCACGAGGTAGGTCACAACTTCTTCCCGATGATCGTTAATAGTGACGAGCGTCAGTGGGGATGGATGGATGAAGGAATCAACACCTTTGTTCAATATGTGGCAGAGCAGGATTTTGGCGAAAACTATCCCGAAGCCATTGCTCCAAATGCTAAATATCCTTCGCGAAGAGGAGAGCCCTCTCAAATTACCGGTTATATGGGCGGAGATCAAAATTTTATTGCTCCAATCATGTCAAACCCGGAGAATGTGTATCAGTTGGGTAATAACGCCTACGGAAAGCCTGCAACGGCATTAAATATTCTTCGTGAGACGGTAATGGGACGTGATCTTTTTGATTATTCCTTTAAAACCTATGCGCAGCGCTGGATGTTTAAACACCCTACACCCGAAGATTTCTTCCGTACGATGGAAGATGCTTCTGCAGTAGATTTGGACTGGTACTGGAGAGGATGGTTCTACAGCACCGAATTTGTTGATATTGGTGTAGAAGACGTAAAATCTTATTATCTAACCGCCGAGCCCACTGCAGCAGGTAAAGAACTGTTAAGCCGTTATGGTTATGATCCTTCTTCTATTGACGCTGTTTATGTAGTTGAAGAAGATGGTGAGGATTACGATCCTGCAATGAAGGATAAAGATATGCTTGAGAATGCTCCAAATTTAAAGGAGTTTATGATGGATAACTTTACTCCCGAGGAGCGCGCAAAACTTAAAACTCCGAAGCATTTTTATGCAGTTAAGTTTAACAAGCCGGGAGGAATCCCCATGCCACTTATCGTAGAGTACAGCTATGCTGATGGTACTAAAGAAAAAGTGACCTATCCGGTACAGGTTTGGCGTAAAAATGATGCTGAAGTAACCAAGGTTTTAGCAACCAATAAAGAACTCGTAGGCGTTGTGGTTGATCCAGATCAGGAGACGGCAGATGTTGATGTAAGCAACAACAACTGGCCTCGTGAAGCTCAGGAGAGTGAGTTTGATAACTTTAAAGAAGAAGTAGAAGATTAAGGCAAACCGCTTTAAGAATTAACTTTTTTGAAATAATAAAAGCCGATGATCACTCATCGGCTTTTCATTTTTCCCGTTATATTTGCACTATGATGACAGTACCTTTATTTATAAGTGGTGGTGAGATAGCCTTTATCATTTTTATTGTGATTATGGTATTTGGCGCAGATAAGGTTCCCGATATTGCCCGCGGGCTGGGCAAAGGTATGCGCACCCTGCGCAATGCCACAGATGATATTAAGAATGAAATCACCAAAAGCGCCGAAAAACAGGGTCTTGATCCTGATATTACCAAGGATATGAAGAAGGAAATCGAAGACGCCAAGCGTAATATCGAAGACATTACCGGTCCTATAAAGCGTAAGTTTTAGTATCAAACGCTATCAAATCCCTCATATTTTTAATTCTTCTGCCGTAAACTGGCAAAGTGATAATATTTTCAGGAAAAATTAGAATTATTCTATTTTTAAGCTGTAATTTAAGTGTGAAATTCAATCTGATGGATTTCAGCATTAAAAACAGATAGCAGTAGCTATTTTGGGTTCTACGTTTGAAAGGTTTTACCCGAGGTATATAAACTGTTATCTTTTTTTAATCCGTACTAAGTGTTAATTATAATTCCCGCCTCGATGCTTATCGATGCGGGATTTTTTTGTCTTAACGTTTACGGCTTAGTGTGAGTCCGTCGCGAATCGTAAGTAATACGGTTTCCAGGGATTCTTCTTCTGCAAGCATCCTGTTGTAATCAAGAAGCGCTTTGGTAGAACTGTCTTTGGGATCTAGCGGCTCCACCACCTTTCCGCTCCACAATACATTGTCTGAAAGCAGCAGCGCTCCGGGGTTGAGCCGGTTTATAATGAGGTCAAAATAGGCGGGATAATTGGGTTTGTCGGCATCTATAAAAACCAGGTCAAAATTTCCTTCGAGTTGGGGAATGACCTCCAGAGCAGAGCCCAGATGTTGTTTGATTTGCTCCCCATATCCCGAAGCATCAAAGTACTTGCGCTGAAAGTCTGTAAGCTCTTCATTTACATCAATGGTGTGCAATATGCCATCCTGCTGCAATCCTTCCGCCAGGCATAATGCCGAGTAGCCGGTGTAGGTGCCAATTTCGAGGATCTTTTTGGGAGCCTTCAGCTTTGAGATCAGGCTTAAAATGCGACCCTGATAATGCCCGCTCAGCATACGCGGCTGCACCATCTTCTGATAGGTCTCGCGGGTAAGCCGGGCCAGGATTTCGGGCTCGGGCGAAGAATGCGCTACTGCATAGTCGTCAAGATCTTCAGAAATAAAATGCATAGTTAATCTTCTTCAAGTCCTTCAACCACCTCATCGTCGTGAAGCATTTTACGCGTTTCCTGTTTAACCAGATCAAGCTTGTCGTGCAACGACATCGCATCGGTAAACTTTCCGTCGTGAATGAGGTTTAAAATGGCTTTATCCTGCACACGACCCCGCCGCATTGCTTCCGAATAGCGTAAGTCTTCCCGAAAGGTAACCAGACTGTATTTTGAAAAGTATTCTTTAGGAAATTGCTCTTCAAAGGCGATTTCCAGTTTTCGCTTTTCCTGAAAAATAGGCCGTGCCGTGTGTGCTTTCATCTCGTGAAAGTTATCTACTGCAAGGTCTGCAATAGCATCGGTATCTTCTTTGCGCTCGTCCTGATAGGCTTTAAAAATAGCTTTCCAGTCGCCCTCGTGCTTATCTATATACCGGTCAAGCACAAAAATGTCTTCAAAAGCCGAGTTCATACCCTGCCCATAAAACGGCACGATGCCGTGAGCCGCATCGCCAAGCAGTAAAACCTTGCCATAGGCGTGCCAGGGGGAACATTTTATGGTACCCAGCGGGGAAGTAGGGTTGGTTTTAAATTCTTCCAGTAAATCGGGCATCAGGGCCAGGGCATCGGGGAACTCGCGCTCAAAGTAGTCTGTTACCGCTGCATCGCTGTTGAGGCTTTCAAAACTGTCTTTGCCTTCTTCCCAGGATAGAAACAATGTGACCGTAAAGCTGCCATCGAGATTAGGAAGCGCGATCATCATATCTTTACCGCGCGGCCAGATGTGCAGCGCATTTTTCTCTACCTGATAGCCGCCATTCCCGAGGGGTGGGAAAGAAAGTTCTTTATAGCCGTGCGTCAAAAAATCCTGCCCGTAGCTGAATAAGAATTTGCGATGGTCGAGCATGCTTTTTCTCAGGGCCGAACCCACGCCGTCGGCTCCCATCACCACATCTGCCTGATAGCTTTTAATCTCTTTGGTATGGTAATCTTCAAAAGTAGCTTCAGCGGTTTCGAGGGTCACACCGGTACACCTTTGATTGAAAAGCATCGTGATCTCCGGCATTTTTTCGCACTCATCAAGCAGCATCACGTTGAGGTCTTCACGTGAAATCGAGTTGATATACTCGTAACTACGGCCGCTGTAGGGGCTCATAAAAAGCTGGCCGTCTGCGCTGTGAATCATGCGGCCGCGCATGGGTATGCACAAAGGCAGTACTTTTTCTTCCAGGCCCGCAAGTCGCAATCCTTTCATTCCCCGATCTGAAAACGCCAGATTGATCGAGCGACCGGAGTCTATTACTTCTTTACGCAGGTCGGGTCTTTTCTCCATCAGCGTAACGCGGTAACCCCGCTGCGCCATACGTAAGGCAAGTAGGGAGCCACAGAGACCGGCGCCGATGATGAGTATGTGTTCTTGGTTTTTCAAAAGAGGTAGTTAGTTGGTGTCGTTTACTACAAACACGAGTTATTTTTGAGCTAAAAGTTGTTTCAGGCGTTGTGCCATCTCATACACATCTTCAAAACTGTTGTAGAGAGGGGCAGGGGCAACCCTGATCACATCGGGTTCGCGCCAGTCGCAAATGATCCCGGCCTGCATAAAGCCGTCGTGCATACTGCGGTCTGCATTTTTTACCTGTATGGAAAGTTGGCAACCGCGTTCATCTGGGTTTGAGGGCGTCAAAATCCAAATACGGTCGTCTTTAATCTCGTTGATGAGGTATTCCAGGTAGCCGGTGAGTTTTCGGGATTTGGCCCGTATGTTTTGAAAGCCCGCTTCCGCGAAAATTTCCAGAGATGCACGTATGGGTGCCATAGAAAGAATAGGCGGATTGCTCAGCTGCCAGCCTTCTGCTCCCGGAATGGGGTCAAAATCAACCCGCATATTGAAACGGCTGTCCATCTTATGGCCCCACCAACCCGTAAACCGGGGAATACTGCTATCGTTTGCGTGGCGTTCGTGTACAAAACAGCCGCCGAGGGCACCGGGCCCGCTGTTGAGGTATTTATAAGTGCACCACACCGCAAAGTCAGGTCCGTTTTCGTGCAGATCTGCATCGATATTGCCCACGCCGTGCGCAAGATCAAAACCTACTTTGCAGCCGTATTTATGTCCCAGTTGGGTGATTTCTTTGATGGGGTATTTTTGACCGGTGTAGTAATTGCTGTTGCCAATCATCACCAGGGCTATTTCTTCCCCGTGCTGCTCCATCAGGGCTTCCAGATCTTCCAGGCGGCACAGGTCTTCACCGGCTCTGGGTTTCCAGAGGATTAAAGACTCGTTGGGATTGTAACCGCGCTCGTGTATTTGCGATTTTACCGCATAACTGTCTGAAGGAAACGCATCGCTTTCTATTAAAATCTTGTGTCGTTTAGGTGTTGGCCGGTAAAACGAAACCATCATCAGGTGCAGGTTGGTCGAGAGCGTATTCATAATTACGACCTCACCGGGTTTTGCACCCACGATGTCAGCCATGGGCTGTGCCAGGATTTCGTGGTATTCCGTCCAGGGGATTTTGGCTTTAAAATGGCCTTCTACTGCAATTTCAGCCCAGTTGTCGAGTTCTTCGGCTACGTAATCACGCGCTTTTTTGGGCTGTAGGCCCAGTGAGTTTCCGCAGAGGTAGATCAGGTTTTTACTGTTTTCATCCCTGGGAAGGTTAAACTTTTCGCGAAAATGCGCCAAGGGATCTTCGCTATCGGCCTGTTTGGCAAAGTCTGGCGTGTTCTGATACTGCAATTTTTCTTCTTTTAACATAGACTGTAAAAATAGGAATTAAAATAGTTTTAAGCAGTCCCGTAAATTTTGGTAATTTCAATTTTTAATACCGAATCTATGCAGGCCTTACGTATCGTTTTTAGCAGTTGGAGGTATTTTGCACCGGCATTTTTATTTGCGACCCTCAATATCGTTTTTGGAACCTGGGCAATTTACATCCCAAAAATCATTCACCGTCTCGGGATTTCGGAAGGCGAACTGGGTTTTGCCGTGTTTTTTATGGCACTCGGGACGCTGTGTACGATTCCTTTTGTGCCAAAAATCATCAGTTTTTTAAAGCTGGGAAAAGCAACATTGCTAGCGGTATTGGGGTTTTGCCTGATGTTTTTGGGGCCTTTTCTCGCCGGTTCGTATGTGCAGCTTTGTGCGGCTTTGTTTGGGGTGGGCGTATTTTCGGGTCTGCTTGATGTGACCATAAACACTTTGGTGACCGAAATCGAAAAACGCGATGGCATACATTTTATGTCGGTTTCTCACGGTTTCTTTAGTCTGGGCGGAATGCTTGGCGCCGGTATTGGCGCTTTGGTTTTAGATCTGGTGAGCCTGCCCGTGTACCATGCCGGGGTGGTTGTGTTGCTGATGCTGTTTGTTAACCTGCTGCTTTCGCGTCATTATCTGCATATCGATGCTGTTAAAGAAACGCGTGAGGGGCATTTTAAACTGAAGAATTTGCGGCCGCTTCTTGGTCTGGTTGTAATAGGATTTCTGGTTATGGCTTCAGAAGGGGCAATCGTAGACTGGAGCGTGCTCTATCTGGAAAAAGTGACTCTTGCGAATCTGGCTCTGGCAGGTTTGGGCTACACGATTTTTAACGGAATGATGGCTTTAGGACGTTTTTTTGGAGACAGCATCAGTGCGCGTTTTGGTTCGCGTATTATTTTAATTGCCGGTTGTCTTACGGCGACTCTGGGGTTTGGACTCACCCTTACGGCAGTCACAGCCTGGGCTTTGGTGGGTTTTGGTTTTGTAGGTATCGGTTTGTCATTGGTGGTGCCCGAGTTGTTTAGATATAGCGGAAAGCTGAAAGGCATTCAGGCCGCCGAAGGAATCAGTTTTATCGCCGGAACCGGATTTGTGGGCTTGTTGATAGGCCCGGTGTTTTTAGGCTTTCTGGCCGAAACCTTCGATCTGAAAAGCAGTTTTGTGGCGCTGATGAGCTTTACGGCCGCTGCGGGAATTCTCGCTATGAGCCTGAAACGGAATACGAAATAATTTTATGGATAACGCTAAAGAGATTAACTCCCATTAAGTGGTCTTTTGCGTGAAGGACAGAAGCGAAGATCCTCTCCCGGCCTCCCCTTCAAAGAGGAGGAGCTTGAAGACTATTTGCTATCAAATTTAGGCAGGCCTCACCCGCAGGGGTACTTCCCGGTCAACAACCACAAAAAAAGCCACCTGATTTCTCAAATGGCTTTTTAAAGATTTAGGCTTCAGAAATTATTCTTCAGTCTTTACCGCGATATCTGTAAAATACAGGTGTACAGCATCTTCAGGCGCTTTGTGGTCTGAGGCGATTTGTATTCCGTTATAATTTTGATAATCATTCCAGGTAGTTACCATCGAGAATTCAGAAACATTTCCACGACGGTAAATCCATTCTTTCACCATGTTTTTGTCATCGTAAAAGAAATCGTAGGCATCACCCGGAGTATAACCACCCTGGTCGGTATAGGTGAGTGTGATTTTGCTGAGTTTTTCCTTGCTCATAGGCGCAGTAGCCGTATCCTGAACGGTCAACGTGGTGTTTTCTTTATCCCAAACCAAATGCATAGGGGCAAGCAGCCAGTAGGCATCGTTTATAAAGCCTTTGTCAGCATCCATACTGGTGCTGTCTACGGTAGCTCTGTTGTAGGTAAGGGTGTCCTGAGCGGTCATCATGGTGATGTCCTGTGTCTTGGGATTCCATTTCCAGGAGCGTGCAAAATGCGAATCATCGCGGTCTACATTAAACGTAAACGCTACTTCAGAAACCTTGTCCCAGTTGGCAAGACCGCTGGCATCTGCAATGGCATAGGCCACTTCCTGTTCTGGGGTGCGTACTTCTTCTGCAACTTCGACCATTTCAAAAGGTTCTTCCGTTTTGGGTTCGTTTTTACAAGCGATACAGGTAGCAAGACCCGCTAGGCTGAGTAGTAATTTTTTCATAGTGTGTGTTTTAAAGTGCCAAAAATACAAAGCTTTAGCATAGCTTTTAAGCTCAGGGGTTTCTTATTTTAAGGAATCCTTATCGTTTATACCCGTTTCTTAATTGTAAGTTTCACGCTTATAACCGACTATTAAAAACTAATTATAAATTGTTTTGAAGGGATAAATCCCATATTTAAATAAATCAACGAGTTATGAAGACAATTTTTCATCAGGCCGATACCCGGGGCGATGCCAATCACGGCTGGCTTCACAGCAAACACAGTTTTAGCTTTGCCAATTATTACAATCCCGAGCGGATGAACTTTGGCGTTTTACGCGTGCTTAACGACGATAAGGTAAGTGGCGGTATGGGTTTTGGTACGCACCCGCATCAAAATATGGAGATTATTTCCATTCCGTTATCGGGAGATTTGGAGCATAAAGACAGTATGGGCAACACCACGGTTATCAAAGAAGGCGATATCCAGGTGATGAGTGCCGGTACCGGGGTACAACATTCTGAATACAACAAAAACAAAGATGAGGAAGTCCGGTTTTTACAAATTTGGGTGATTCCAAATCAGCAAAACGTAGAGCCGCGTTACGATCAGATCACACTAAACAAAGCAGACCGAAAAAACAAACTACAGCAGGTGCTTTCGCCTAATAAAGAAGATGATGGTGTTTGGATTTATCAGGACGCATGGTTTAATATGGTGGATCTGGACGCCGGTAAAGCGGTGACTTACGATTTCAATAAAAAGGACAACGGTTTGTATATTTTTGTTCTCGAAGGAAGTGTCACTGCCGCAGAACAGAAACTGGGACGCCGCGATGGTCTGGGAGTTTATGATACTGCTTCGGTAGAATTAACAGCTGCTGAAAATGCTTCGGTATTGTTGATGGAAGTCCCTATGCGTCTGGGATAGAACACAAATTCTGAAAATTTGACAGCCGTTTTCGGGCGAAAGGCTTCCGGGGTCATTTGGTATTTTTTTTGTTTGGCTTTTGCTAAAACTATTAATTAAACCTTAAGATTATGGAAACACCTATCGAGTTAGAGTTAGTAGGAAAAAAAGGAGATATGTACGCCCTGAAATATCCGGGTTTACAGGTTCCTATTCACGTGAATTATGAACTCCTGCAAAAGTTCAGAAACAGCACCGAGTACGTGGTAAGGGAATATAAAAACCCCGATCACCATCCTGAAGAACACCACATAACATCTGTGCCCCCTCAGCGATTTCGGGCCTGATAACGATCAAAAAAGAGATGCCGTCTGCATCTCTTTTTTTATGGGCAACGCCAAAGACCGGAACAGCCCGTTTTTCACATGATATTCCTGTTTTTATTTCAGACCCTTTAAATGGTAAAGCATGAAGATCCTTAGCGGGCATTTACGACATCGTTACCTTAAGAAAACAAGGTGCAGTTTTACCATTTTAATAACAACCTGACGCCCGTTATTGCTGGTACAAGCCGTAATTTTGCAGACGCAATAAGGTTATGACAAAACGGTATACAACATCATCACGAACGCTCATTATTCTCATCCTGGGGACACTCATCGCTATAGGACCTTTTTCTATAGATATGTACCTGCCGGGCTTTGCGAATGTAGCAGATGATTTTGGCGTAGATATCAGTAAAGTGGGGCTTACCTTAACCAGCTATTTAATTGGTATTGCCATTGGTCAGCTCGCTTACGGTCCGCTGATGGACCGTTTCGGCAGAAGGCGCCCGCTTATTGGGGGATTACTGCTTTTTATCGCAACCTCCCTGATTTGCGCATTTAGTTTTAGCCTTAATATGCTCATCATCGCCCGCTTTTTTATGGCGCTTGGGGGTTGTGCCGGGATGGTGGCTTCAAAAGCCATTGTACGCGATCTTTTTGAGAAAAAACAAGTGGCTGATGTGCTTTCGACCCTGATGCTCATTATGGGGGTCGCACCTATTATTGCGCCAACCGTTGGCGGACTAGTCATTGCAGCTTTTGACTGGGAAGCCGTGTTTTTTATACTGGCCGGTTTTGCAGTGCTAATGCTGTTGCTCATTACGTACATACTGCCCGAAAGTGCAAAACCCAATCGCGCAACCAGCCTTAAACCCAAAAAGATTGTACGGGAATATATTTCTATCCTAAAAAACCGGGAGTTCTTCATCTTTGCGATGACCCGTGGTTTTACGATGGGTTGTCTGCTCGCCTATGTAAGCAGCGCGCCTTTTGTCTTTATTGAATACTTCGGGTTAACCGAGCAGCATTTTGGCTGGGTGTTTGGCAGCAATGCGCTGGGGCTTATTTTGGGCAGTCAGGTTAACCGTTTGGCATTAAAACGCTATTCGCTCTTACAAATCACCACTGCGACCTGTGTGGCGCTTACCGTCTTAACAGGGATAGGGCTTGTTGTAAGTTTTATCGCGCTAGATTTCTGGATCATGTATCCTTTCCTGTTTATTATGTTGTTCCTGGTAGGTTTTCAAAATCCTAATGTTACCGCATTATCTCTTGATCCCTTTAATAAACAGGCGGGTAGTGCATCGGCGCTGGTAGGCAGTATCGGGATGATCTTTGGTTCTGTTGCCAGTATACTGGTGGCGCAGCTGGTAACCGAAAGCGTTACGCCATTGCTGTATATTCTCTTTGGCAGTGCCCTGTGCAGTCTGGCTTTGATTATATATTACCGAAATAAAACCAAATCCCTGAACTTACAAACCTCGTCCTGATTAACCGGGTAAAGGCACGTAGGTATTGTCGCCTGAAACTTCCGGGAATTTGCGGTCTTTCCACGCTTGTTTAGCTTCTTCGATACGTTCTTTTGAAGTGGCTACAAAATTCCAGTAGATGTGGCGATCTTCTTCAAAAGGCTTCCCTCCAAAAAGAAATACGTGCGCTCCCCTGAGCAATTTGATTTTGCAAACTTCGTCGGTCTTACTCACGAGCATAACTCCGTCTTTAAAGCGCTCGCCATCAGCTTCGACTTCGCCTGAAACCACGGTTACGGCGATTTCTCCTTCCAGCTTTCCGGCAATATTTAGTTTGTGATCATCTTCGGCTTTAATTTCAATCATAAACAAATCTGAGTGTACGGGCACCGGACTCGTTTTACCGTAACCCTTACCGGCAATAAGCTTATATTCTGCGGTGTTTTCGCGCCAGCGTGGCAAAACTTCGGCATCTATATGATGAAATGCGGGTTCGGTATGTTCGAGTTTTTTGGGTAAGGCCACCCAAATCTGATAGCCGTGCATGGTAAATACATTGCCATCGCGCATATCTTTTGGGGTACGCTCGGTATGTACCACTCCTTTGCCCGCGACCATCCAGTTTACAGAGCCGGGTTTGATGCGCTGGTAGGTGCCTATACTGTCTTCGTGCATGAGCTCGCCCTCGATGAGGTAGGTAAGTGTAGACAACCCGATGTGCGGATGCTGATCTACATCCATATAATCTTCAGGTCCCAGAGTATTTGGCCCCATATGATCTATAAAAATGAAAGGTCCTACCATTCTTTTTTTACGAAACGGCAGTAAGCGGCCCACCAGAAAATCGCCGATATCCCGGGCGCGCTCTTCGATGATTAATCCTGTATTAGACAATTTTTAATTTTATTAGCGTTATAGAATGAAATAGTATTATTTTGAAAGTTAAGAAATAAGCTGAATTCACTGGTCAATTTAAGCCTGTTTCTACGCCCCCTAATCTGCGATCATACAAGTGCTTCAACCTAATCTGGTTATGGAGCTGATTTCTAACGTCATTTTATAGGCGTGAGATTCAGGTCTTTTGGTTAAACCTCATTGCATGTATTTTAAACCGGCATTTTATGAAACTTAAATTTTTTATCGTTACCTCTTTACTATTAAGCTTTTATTTCAATCAACTCCATGCTCAAACCACCTACGATCTGGGTTTATATCTCGGCGGGGTTAATTATTATGGGGAAATTGGTAAGAAAGCATTTGTGGCGCCCAATCGGGCATTCTTTGGCGTAATTGGTAAGATGAATTTTACCGAAAAATTAAGTGCCAGAGCCAGTATTACCTATTTAACTCTTGCCGATAACGACCGGGATGCCAACGATGGTTTTCGCGGAAACGGCAGAGGTCGAGATTTGTATTATTCTTTTGAGCATACCAATATTGAAGGCGTCGTAGCTTTAGAGTTCGTGCCCTTTTCCTTCTTTAAAAACAAACCCAATCCCATTGATTTTTACATTTACGGGGGTTTGGGAGCTATTTATGGCGATGAGGCTTACTATCCGTTATCCACCGGATTTGAGGATGTGGAGTCTGTAGTTTATGGCACCCGCACCCGACTTACCGTACCTATGGGAGCCGGATTTAAAACCTTTGTAGGACGCAATTTTATGCTGGGTATCGAGCTGGCTCCGCGTTACAGTCTGAGTGACAATCTTGATGGTTCGTATCCCGATGATGAGCGCGTTGAGACTAACCGCGTGGTCAATTTTGAGAACAACGACTGGTACACCTATCTCGGTCTTACACTTACCTATCGTTTTGGTAAAGGCAGCAATGCGTATTGCGATTGTACCTTATAAAACTTTAGTCAGGAGGGCTTGAGTTTCTGTTTGCGGTAGGAGTATCTTTGCAGTATGGCAAATAGCTTAAGCAGTATTCAGGATCAAAAGAAAACCAGCGTCAAAACTTCTTTTCAGGCGTTGCGGTTTATACCCCGATTTTTTAAGGAAATCTGGAGCGTTAGTCCGTCACTATTTTTAACCAATCTGTTTTGCAGACTGGTCAACGCGTTTACACCTGTAGTTATTCTTTGGGTAGGAAAGCTCATCATCGACGAAATTATAGCTCAGGTTGATGCCACAAATGCCGATTATACCCAGTTGTGGAATTACGTGCTGCTGGAGTTTGGTATCGTTATTCTGTCTGATATTTTAAACCGGCTTACCGGCATTACCGATGGATTGCTGGGCGACCGCTATAACATCGATTCTTCCGAGAAAATGATACGCAAGACCAGTAAAATTGATATTGGCCAGCTGGAGGATTCTGAATTTTATGACAAACTGGAACGTGCGCGCCAGCAGACTCAGGGCAGGGTAGGGCTTATGAGTACCGCTCTGGCTCAGGCACAAAGCATTATTTCTATAGGTACACTTATCGCGGGACTGATTTATTTTCAACCGATCTTAATCGTTTTGCTGGCACTCAGCATCATCCCGTTGTTTATTAATGAAATTCGCTTCAGCGGTCAGCAATATTCAATTTCCAGAAGCTGGACAGCCGAACGGCGTGAGCTCGATTACCTGCGCTACATAGGGGCAAATGATAAAACAGCCAAAGAGATCAAGCTTTTTGGGCTGACCGATTTTATTGCCAAACGCTTTAGAAACCTGAGCGAGCAATACTTTGAGATCAATAAAAAGCTTACGATAAGAAGAAGCGCTTACAGTGCCGGTTTTAATGTTTTGGGCGTGGTTTGCTATTACGGGGCTTACCTGGTGATTATACGCAGTGTTCTGGTAGGGACAATCACGATTGGTGAACTCACGTTTCTTTCGGCGTCTTTTAACCGCCTGCGTACCAGTTTGCAAACCTTCTTTACCAATTTTACCCGAATAACCGAAAGTGCGCTGTATCTCAAGGATTACTTTGATTTTATCGATTGGAAAATAACCGATGAAGACCGGGAATTTTCGGCTTTGCCAAAAGAAATCCATACCGGTTTTGAAATCAAAGATTTGCATTTTGCCTATCCGGGAAGTGATCACGAAGTTTTAAAAGGCGTAAGTTTTAAACTCAAAGCAGGTGAAAAAATGGCTTTTGTAGGTCAAAACGGTGCCGGAAAAACCACATTAATCAAGCTGATGCTTCGGTTTTATGAGCCTACGCAAGGCGAAATTTTGCTGGACGGCATCAATATCAATACCTATGAGAAGGCGGCTTATCAGCAATTTTTCGGGGTTATTTTTCAGGATTTCTTTCGGTATGAGTTTACGCTTCGCGAAAATATCGCCGTGGGAGATATTATTGCGGTCAATGATGACGCGCGTATTGCCAATGCCGCCCGGCTGAGTCTGGCAAACGAAGTAATCGAAACCTTGCACAGCGGTTATGAGACCCAACTGGGCAAGCGTTTTAGCCGCGGGCAGGAACTCTCAGGCGGGCAGTGGCAGAAAGTGGCTCTGGCACGGGCTTATATGAAAGATGCACGGGTTATGGTTCTGGATGAGCCTACCTCGGCTCTTGATGCCAAGGCAGAATATGAGGTCTTTGAGCGCTTTATTGATCTGACTAAAGGAAAAACCAGCATCATCATTTCGCATCGCTTTAGCACCGTGCGTATGGCAGATCGTATTTTGGTTTTGCAAAACGGACGCATTCTCGAGCTGGGCACGCACGAAGAATTGATGCAGGAACCGAAGCTTTATGCTGAGCTGTTTGACCTGCAGGCACAGGGGTACAAATAGGAGTTAAGAGTTATGAGTTAAGAGTTAAGAGTTAAAAGTTAAGAGTTTTTCAGTTTAAGGATTACGCCTATACTCTCAATTCTGTTATTTAAAAGGTTATTATAAGTAGAAGTTTAAGTGCTGAGTTAAACTTTATAACTCATCATTCAGCACTCAGCACTCTGAATGCTGCATTCAAAACAGTACTAAGAGGTATTCTGATTTCCGAGTTAAACTTTATAATTCTGCATTCTTAATTCAGCATTATCAAAGCGCATTCGCACTGAGACCGCCATCTACCTGCAGGTTTTGACCGGTGATAAATGAAGCTTTATCCATTGCCAAAAATGCGATGGTATTTGCCATTTCTTCGGGTTCTGCAAAGCGTTTCATAGGAGTGCGCTCTACGATTTTATCGTAGCGTTCTTTTTGATCCATTACTTCTTTGACCAAAGGCGTAGCGGTGTACCACGGAGAAACCGCATTAACACGAATGTTGTGGGCAGCCCACTCGGAGGCGAGGCTTCGGGTTTCCTGAATGAGTCCGGCTTTTGACATACCGTAAGGAGCGCCGCTTTTTACATCCTGAGATCCGGCGACAGAAGCTACATTAATAACCGAAGCTTTTCCGCTGCGTTTTAGCAAAGCGAAAAATTTACGCGTGAGTTCAAAAGGAGCGATGAGGTTTACTTCCAGGATCTTGCGGTATTCTTCAGGCTCGTAAATGTGCGCTTCCTTGCGTATATTGATGCCTGCGTTGTTAACCAAAACATCAAGGGTACCGCTGCGCTGAAAGACAAAATCGGTGAGTTTATCCTGATCGTCTTCGATAGTAACGTCACCGGCCATCCCCGATGCTATATAGCCTGCCTCGCTAAGTTCCTGTTCTAAAGCCGCAACTTCAGCACCATTGCGGGCAGTAAAAATTACTTTGGCTCCCAGTCTTGCAAATTCCATAACCGTTGCCCGGCCAATACCTTTAGTTCCTCCTGTAATCAGAGCCGTTTTTCCTTCTAAATTCCACATAAATCAAAAAAATGCTTTTCGGCAAAACTACAAAGTCTCTTAGGCTTTGCCAGGCAAAATGCTGAAAAATCTTTCAGATTAGGGCATTAAAAAAACCTGCCGGACAGGCAGGTTTTCATTGGCGCCGCCAAGGGGATTAATACCACAGGCTTGCCTAAAAAGTAAAATTTATTTTTAACTAACGCCTTTAGGCCTTAATCCCAGGTAGTTTGCCAAAATATATTTCTTATAATTAAAAATCAAAGTTATCGGGATCGGGCCCAATGCGTTCGTTTCTGTCTAAAGCGTTTATGGTTTGCATATCATCCTCGCTCAGTTCAAAATCAAACAGGTCGGCATTGCTTTTAATATGATCCTGCGAAGTTGATTTAGGAATCGTGATGACTCCGTTTTGCAGATCCCAGCGCAATACTACCTGAGCCGGAGTTTTACCGTATTTTTCTCCAATTTCTTTTAAAGTTTCATTCTTGAAGGCTTTACCCTGCATCAACGGAGACCATGCCTCGTATTGAATGTTGTTTTCGGCGCAGAATTTCTGCAAATCCTTTTGCACCAGCCAGGGGTGAAATTCAAGCTGATCTACCATAGGATGGATTTCTGCATCTTCCATAAGATCTTTAAGCTGATGCTCCAGAAAGTTACTTACACCTATAGCTTTAATTTTCCCTTCCTTATATAATTTTTCCATAGCTCTCCACGTATCCTTGTATTTGCCTTCTACAGGCCAGTGTATAAGGTACAGGTCAAGATAATCGGTGTCGAGCCGATCCAGAGTTTTATGGAATGCGTTTAAGGTGCTTTCATAACCCTGATCGGTATTCCACAGTTTACTGGTGATAAACAGCTCTTTTCGGTCGACTCCGCTGGCTTTAATTCCTTTTCCTACTCCTTCTTCATTATCGTAAGCCTTGGCGGTATCTATATGGCGGTAACCGGCGTCGATTGCCCATTTTACGGCATTAATTACTTCTTCACCGTCTTCGGCTTTCCAAACGCCCAGGCCTAAATAAGGCATTTTGTACCCATTATTAAGTTCCCAGGTTCCCTGTAGATTTGTTATTGGTTTTTGTGCGGTTTCTGTTTTCATAGTTGTTGTTATTTCTTCTAAAGTTAAGGAGAGAAGCAGGCAAACTCAAGGTTTTTAACCCTTGTTAACGGGGCTTTGTTAAGGATTTTGACAAATATGCGCACAAAAAAACCGCTCGATAGAGCGGTTAAATAGGATTGAAATACACTGTTTAATCTACAGCATCTTCCATAGCATCGCCTACATCATCTGCGGCGTCTTCTACTTTATCTTCGGTTGTTTCGCGACAACTGTATAAGGTTGTTGCCAGTGTGCCCATTACGGCAAAAATTAAAATAAAACGTTTCATACTTTTTGGTTGTTTAGTTAAAGACGTCTGCCCGTTGCGAGTTTGTACAAAATTGCAATTACTGCAAGTACTAATAGAATGTGGATTAAACTTCCTACAGATTCAGCGAAGCCAAAATAGCCTACAAGCCAACCTATTAATAGTATCACCACGATGAGCCAGATTATATCTCTCATAATTATAAATATATTGGTTAGTATTATAAAAGTAGATCATGAATCTGAGCTGACCAATTTGCTTAACAGCGAATTAACTTGTAAATCAGAAGTTTTGAGGATTTTTTATGATTTCCTGAGCGCGGCTTACCAAAGCCTCAAGATCTTTCTGGTCTTTTTTCTCTAACATGCTCATCATCATATTCATGCGCTGGTTGTCTTTAAAGAATTCCTGTTTTTCGTAGAGAAAATTCCAGTATAAACTGTTGAAGGGACAGGCGTTCTCACCGGTTTTCTTGGAGACGCTGTACGCACAATCACCACAATAATTGCTCATTTTGTTGATGTAGCTTCCGCTGGAAACATAGGGTTTTGTGGCAACCAGGCCACCATCTGCAAACTGGCTCATTCCCCGGGTATTGGTGATTTCTACCCATTCAATAGCATCGATGTAGATGCCCAGGTACCATTCGTCTACTTCATCGGGGTGGGTTTGCGTTAGCAGAGCATAATTACCCGTAATCATAAGCCGCTGTATGTGGTGTGCGTAGGCGTGATCAAGGCTCTGCTTTATAGCGTGGTGCATACAGTTCATTTTAGTATCGGCTGTCCAGTAAAAATCAGGTAATTTGTTTTGGTTGTCGAGTTTATTGCTGCGTCTGTAACCCGGCATTTTCATCCAGTACATCCCGCGCATATATTCCCGCCAGCCCAGAATTTGCCTCACAAAACCTTCAACCTGGCTGATGTCGATCTGGTTCTGATTTTCGCGCCAGTAGCCAATTACTTTTTCAATCACTTCTTTGGGGTGCAGCATCTTACTGTTCATCGCAAAACTCAGTCTGCTGTGAAACAGGTAAATCTGATCGGGGTCCATCGCATCCTGATAGTCGCCAAAGTGCACCAATAAATTTTCACAGAAATAATTGAGAACACTCAGGCAATCGGGGCGTGAGGTAGGCCAGTTAAATGAGTAAGCGTCAATATTGCCAATGGTTTTGATTCCTGCCTCCTCAATTTGCTCCAGAGTTTTGGATACATCTTTACGGAAACCACGCTCGTGGGGGATTTCAGGTTTGCCTTTCCATTTTTTGCGGTTACTTTGATCAAAGTTCCATTTACCGCCTTCAGGATCTTTGTCATTCACCATCATAATGTCATATTTCCTGCGCATATCGCGGTAAAAATATTCCATCGTATAGGTCTTTTTGCCTTTGTAAAACTGCTCGAGATCGGTACGTGAAGTCAGAAAATGTTCGGTGTTAAAGGCTTCAGTTTCCAGATTGAGGTCGTTGCAAAAGTTTTTTAGCTGCTCATCAAGCCGGTATTCATCGGGGAGTTGGTATTCAAACTTTTCGATATCGTGAGCCTTGATGAGTTTATTCAGATTCTTGACCAAATCCTGTTCGTTATCCGGATGATCAATTTTGAAATAGATGACGCTTTTGCCGTGTTCTTCCAGCCATTGTGAAAAATTGCGCATCGACTCAAAGAAGGCCACTACCTTTTGAATGTGATGCCTCACATAATCGGTTTCCTGACGCATTTCGGCCATAAAATAGACCATGTCTGTGCTGTCATCGTCGTACCAGGAATGTTTGTGGTTGAGTTGATCTCCAAGAATGAGGCGTAAGGTTTTCAATATCTAAAGTGTTTTAAGAGGTGTCGTTTTGGCTTTGCCTAAAATTTAATCAAATAAGGTTTTGGCTAACCAAAGATCGCGGTATTTGCGATCACCATCGTAGCGGTCGGCCTGGCTTTCTATATTGAATTTACGATCCCGCGGGTCATTGCCCACCCCGCTGTTGTAAAGCCAGTTGCCATAATTGCTGTGTACATCGTAGTCTATGAGCATACTTTCAAAATAGGCAGCGCCTATACGCCAGTCCTGCTGCAGTTCTTTCGCCCAAAAACTCGCTACATTTTGTCTGCCGCGGTTACTCATAAAGCCGGTCAGGGCGATTTCTTTCATATTGGCATTTACAAAATCATATTTGGTTCGCCCCTCAATCCATTCTTCGCGGGCGGCTTTATTGGTGCTCCAGTCGTAGTCTTTTTCTAAAATGCCACTCAGGTGAAAAATTTTATCGCCGTGTTTAAGCGAAACGTATTTAAAAAAATCGCGCCAGTAGAGTTCAAAAATCAACCAGTAGGTGCTGTCGTTTTTGGTTTCTTCCTTTTCAAATTTTTGTACCTGGTAATAGATGGTTCGGGGCGAAATGCTTCCGTTGGCGAGCCATGCCGAAAGTTTTGAACTGTAATCTTTACCCACCAGCCCGTTGCGTGTTTTTTTATAACGGGCTAAATTTTTGGTCTCCCAAAAGTAATTTTCAATCCGTTTCAACGCCTGAAGCGCTCCACCCTTAAACGGAAAAGCAGTGCGCTCATCAACTTCAAAGGATTCTAAACCTAAATCTTCAAGAGAGGGGATTTGCGTTTCCTCAGCAACCAGATTTTCAGGCTGAAGCGGGTCAACCGCTACGGTTTGCCTGATATCAGCCTGCTTCTCACACTTCTTCCGCCATTGGGTAAATACCTCAGGGATTTTGCTGAAGGAAGTATAGGGTAGATCATCGGGATGTATCAAAAATTGATCGTAGGTTTCAATAAACGCTACAGAATCCTCGCAATTTGCTTTAACCCCATCAATAATCAGGCGTTCTTCAAAAGTCCATTCGTTTTGAAGGTAAACCTTTTGAGCCTCGTATTTTTTAATGAGTTTGGGAAGTTTAGTTTCGGGCTCTTCGGTATAAATGAGTAATGAAATGTTTAATTTCTTCAGTTCGCTGCGAAGTTCCTGAACGGTTTCAATTAGAAACTGTGCCCTGTATTTTTCGGTCTTTTTAAAACCAAAGCGATCTGTTTTAAATTGCCCGGGGTCAAAAAAGTACACCGCAATTACGGGCTGGTTTTCCTGAACCGCTTTTAAAAGGCTGTGATTGTCTTGTGTGCGTAAGTCGTTTTTAAACCAGACGATATTCATGTTTTAGATTTTGATCTGCGGCAGCGTTCACTGCAATATTTAACGGCATCCCAGTTTTTCTCCCATTTTTTTCTCCAGGAAAAGGGCTTTCCGCAGATTTCACAAATTTTTTGAGGTAAATGTGGTTTTTTATGAGCCAAGGTCAGAAAGGGATCTTACGTTTTCATCCGGTTTTGCATACGAAAAGCGGTTTAAAATTTGGGGGAGGGCATAACCGTCTAAACCGTCTATACAAACGGTTTGGGCAGTCTCAAGATTGAGCCAGCCGTCTTCGGCCTGTATTTCTTTATCTACATAGACATGCTTGATGGCGCCGATGATAAAGTGGCAATTGTTTTCTTTGATGAAATATTCATTGACAAACTCGCAGCCCAGTTTTACCCGGCTTTGTTTTACGTAAGGAGCTTTAAAATCATCTAAATATTCTTCGGTAAGCAGGGTTTTTTCAAATTCTGAAACACCACCGTCGTATTTAGCAGAAGTTCGGTGTGCCTCTCTGATGAAATTCTGATTGACATGATTTACCGTAAAAACACCGGTTTTTAAAATGTTGTCGTAGGTATTTCGCTTTACGGTATTGGGTCTTAAAATAAAGCTGAGCAGGGGAGGATTGCTGCCTAGGTGAGTCACCGAGCTGAAAATAGCCACGTTGGTAATGCCATCTTCAGAAATGGTACCCAGAAGATTTGCAGATTTAAAGCCGGTACAGCTGTTTATAAAATGGGCGCGATACCTTGAAGGCAGATTTTCAAGGGCTTGTGCATCATAATGTTTCATAAAAAAAGGGTCAATTAGGAACTGACCCTTAAATTACTGTATGTGTATGCTACAAGCTGTTAACAATTAACGAAATAACATAACATTTGCATATTAGGCTTCCTGTTTTTCTGAAGCGTAGGCGGGATAATCTGTATAGCCTTTAGGTCCCTGGGTGTAAAACGTATCCTGATCCCATTCGGCCATAGGTGCATTAAGGGCAAAACGCTGAGGTAAATCGGGATTTGAAATAAACAATTTACCAAAAGCTACAAGGTCTGCATTGCCTTCTTCAATCACGGCATTACCTGTTTCCTGAGTAAAACCTGCGTTGATCATTAAGTTTCCTTTATAACGGGGACGATAGCGTTTGGCGATTTCGGTTTCCAGAAATTCAATATCACTTACATCTGTAAAAGGTTCTGAAAGGTGTAAATAGGCCAAATCGTAATTATTGAGTCGCTCGATGATGTGATCAAAAGTAGGAATGGTATCTGCCGTTGCTTCGATGCCAAACGTACCGTTTAAAGATGGGTTAAGACGCACTCCAATTCGGTTTTCAGACCAAACTTCTTTTACCTTATCCAGGGTTTCAAAGAAAAAGCGCACCCGGTTTTCCATATTTCCGCCGTATTGATCATCCCGAAGATTTGCTTTTTTATTAAAAAACTGATGAAATAAATAGCCGTTAGAACTGTGTATTTCTATGCCGTCAAATCCGGCTTCTTTGGCGTTTTTGGCAGCATTTACAAATTCCTGCTGCGTTTCTTCGATCTCTTCAAGAGACATAGCTTTGGGCTCAACGGTATCTTTGAAACCTTCCGGAGTGTAGGATTTTGCATTTGGGTTTACGGCACTTGGAGCAAGAGGTTTATCACCGTTGTGAAAGTCAGGATGCGACATACGGCCTACGTGCCACAACTGAATAAAGATTTTTCCGTCTTTTTCGTGAACAGCATCCACAACTTTTTTCCAGCCTTCGGTTTGTGCCTTGCTGTGAATTCCGGCTGTGTGAATATAGCCAACTGCGCGTTTGGAAACCTGAGATCCCTCGGTGATGATGAGGCCGGCTCCGGCGCGTTGTGTATAATACTTGACGTGTAAGTCTGTAGGTGCGGCTTCAGGATTGTCTGCACGACTACGGGTCATAGGAGCCATAACGACTCGGTTTTTTAAGGTAATTGCGCCTAAATCAAATGATTCTAAAAGCGGTTGATTGGTTTTCATAGTTTTATTTTTTGTTTTAAACAGGCCAAAAAAGCCTTATTCAACAGATTTATAATATCAGTCTATAAATTACTTCAGCCTGACAGGTTATGCTGTTAAACGTTTGATAAAATAAAACGAAGGGGTGTGTTTTGCGCGTTTTAGTGAGATAAACAGACCGGGAAAAAGCAGCGCTGTCCTAAAACAAAAAAAAGAATAGGTTACTCAGAAGTCTCCTATCCTTAGTACAAAGGTTTTGTAGTTTCAACGCAACTAGTCGTCTATGTTATGACGCATTTCCTGCTGACGCATAGGCATTTGGTCTATCGCTTCAAAAAATATTCTGGGCTCTGTTGTAAGAGGCTTTTGAAGTTTTACCCCTCCGTCTTTACCTATGAGTGTAATGCCCTCGTAGGTTTGAGGGATGTTGTATTTTTTACGTAAAGGTGCGATGTGGTAATTGGGGAGTACTTTTAAGTCTTTATCCAGAAGACGGCCTTTAGAAAGTACAAAAAGCAGAATATTGCGGTCTTCAATTTTTTTGGTTGAACTTCTGAAATTTTCCCACTGACTTACAAAAACTTCGTCTTTAAGGCTTTGGGTTGAAAATATCAAAATACGGTTGCGCCATTTGAGCTTGGAAAAATCTTCCTGAGCTCCTGCTGTCATAGAGAACAAAACTAAGGCAAGGTTGGTAACGGTTTTCATTAGTGAGCGTTGTCTTTTAAAAGTTCTGGGAATTGTTTTTTGAATCGGTTATAGCGTGGTATGGAAACCCCCTGGATATAAGGGTCTCCCGGGTTTTTTTCTTCGTAATCCTGATGATAGTCTTCTGCCTGCCAAAATTTTCGAAAAGGTAAAACCTGAGTTACAATTTCGCCATCGTAGACCTGCTTATTCAATTGTTTGATGGTGTTTTCTATCACTTCTTTTTCCTGCTCGTTTTGATAAAAGGCGATGGAGCGGTATTGTCTGCCCCGGTCTGGCCCCTGTCTGTTTAGGGTGGTTGGGTCCTGTGAGCCAAAAAACACCTTGACCAGCGTTTGATAATTAATAACTGCAGGATCGTAAAAGACTTCAACTGCCTCGGCGTGATTGGTCTCGCCATAACTTACCTGACGGTAAGTAGGGTTTTCTTCTGTTCCACCGCTGTAACCGCTTATAACCTCGTGTACCCCCTTCAGACTTTCGAAAATCGCTTCAACACACCAGAAACAACCGCTTGCAAAATAGGCGCGTTGATAGCCGTTTACGGGTTGTGTCTGTACCGGTTCAAGCTGAGCCATTCGTTGATCTGCCTCATTACCGGTGCTGCCATTCTTACAGGAAAGGAGCAAAAGCGCTATAAGTATTGAGCTATATAATCTCATGAGTTGGGAATTTGATTAAAGTTAAAAGAATTCCTATAGCCAGGCTGCTAACAGCCTGTTAAACTCGTGTGATATGCATAAAAAAAGCCCCGCTTGGCGGAGCTTTTAGATTTATGCTTTGTCTGAATTAGATTTTAGCGAAAATCTCATCCATTTTTTCCTGTTCTTCTTTTGCAAGTTCTTCATCTACCAGAATACGACCACTGTGCTCGTCTGTGATGATCTTTTTGCGACTTGCAATTTCTACCTGCACCTGTGGTGGGATGGTAAAAAAGGATCCTCCTGAAGCACCACGTTCAATAGCCACAACAGCCAGACCGTTGCGAACGTTAGAACGAATGCGCTTGTAAGCTTTTACCAAACGCTCTTCGATAAGCTCTTCGTAGGTTTCACTTTTAGCAAGAAGAGCTTCCTCTTCTTTTTGTGTTTCTGCAAGGATTTCTTCGAGTTCGTCTTTTTTGTGCTTAAGGTGTTTCTTACGCTCTTCAACACGTTCTTTAGTGCTGTCGATCACCTCGTTTTTCTGCTCGATCTGAGCACGAAATTCGCGAATGTTTTTCTCGGCAAGTTGAATCTCAAGTTCCTGAAATTCGATTTCCTTGCTCAAAGAGTTGTACTCGCGGTTGTTGCGTACATTTTTTTGCTGCTCTGTATACTTTTTGATAGCCGCTTTAGCGTCTTCAATTAATATCTTTTTAGCCTTGATTTGATCATCAATAAGGCTTAGTTCACCTCCTAGTTTTTCAAGTCGGGTATTTAGTCCTGCAACTTCATCTTCAAGATCTTCAACTTCCAGAGGAAGCTCGCCACGCACGTTACGTATGGTGTCGACCCGAGAGTGTATCAGTTGCAAATCATATAAAGCTCTGAGTTTCTCTTCTACGGTCGCTTCGTTCTTTTTTGCCATATTATAAATACTTAATAGGATTGGTGTTTTCTTCTGATAAAACGACTGCAAAATTAGTAAATTTTTTCGTAAGAAAGTCTGCCATTATATTTTTTGTGTATTGTTCACTCTCGTAATGTCCTATATCTACCAGTAGTAGCTGATTTTCAGCCTGATAAAACTGATGGTACTTTAGATCTGCCGTAATGTAGGCGTCTGCTCCTGCGGCTTTTGCAGCTTCAATGGCAAAGCTTCCGCTTCCGCCTAAAACCGCAACCCTTTTTACAGGTTTTTCAGGTAAAGCCGAATGGCGGATGCCTTCAGCGTGAAATACCTGCTTGGCCCGGTTCAAAAATGCCATGGCTTCTAAAGCTTCTGGTAAATCGCCCAGCATACCCATACCTATATTCTGATTGGCATTGTCAAGCGTGGTGATCTCGTAAGCAACTTCTTCATAGGGATGGGTGCTGAATAATGCCGAAAGCACTTTAGACTCCAGCCGTGCTTCAAAAGTGATGTGTAGTTGCTTTTCGGGTTCGGTATGAAGCTCTCCTTTACTGCCTACGACCGGATTGCTGGCCTCATTGCCCTTAAAAGTACCCTCACCCTCAAGACTGAAGCTACACTCCTCATAGTTGCCTATATTTCCTGCTCCGGCTTTAAACAAGGCGTTGCGCACCATTTCAAATGCATCCTTCGGAATATAGGTGGTTAGCTTTTTAATTGCTCCTTTTTTTGGAATCAGTATTTTTCGATTTTCAAGCCCCAGTGCGTCACACATGCCTTTGCTTACGCCCTGTGGCAGGTTGTCAAGCGCTGTATGAATTGCGTAAATGGCAATGTCATGCCGAATAGCTTTGAGCACCACGCGCTCCACATAGTTTTTACCGGTGATTTTTTTGAGTCCGCTGAAAATAATGGGATGAAAACTCACGATGAGATTGCAGTTTTTTGCAATGGCCTCGTCAACGGTTTTTTCAAGTGTATCGAGGGTTACCAGAATTCCGGAAACTTCTGAATCAGGATTTCCTACCAACAGGCCTACATTGTCAAAATCCTCGGCATTGGCCAGTGGTGCAAAAGATTCGAGGTTGTTTATTATGGTTTTAAGATTCATAACTATACAATTGGGCTTTAGGCGTAAAGTTACTCATTGCGTTTGTAGGAGCAAGCGGGACTGAAAAATCTGCGTTTTGCGGCTTCCTTGCTAAAGACTTACCCATTTAGGATAAAAATAATATCTTCGGCATTGTGAAAGACCTGCGTAAACTTCTCTGGCCATTTGCCGTTCCCTACGACCTGATCACCCGGGTACGTAACACACTCTTTGATAATCAGGTTTTCGAGTCTGAAAGCTATGATTTTCCGGTTATTGGCGTGGGTAATCTCTCGGTAGGAGGTACCGGCAAGACACCTATGATTGAGTATCTGATTGAGTTACTGGGGTCCTCCCAAAAATTAGCCGTGCTAAGTAGGGGTTATGGGAGGAAAACAACAGGATATCTGGATGTAGCCCCGCATTTAGGTGCTGCAGATACGGGTGACGAACCCCTGCAATTCGCCAAAAAATACCAGGATGTGCAGGTCGCAGTTTGTGAAAAGCGCCGTTTGGGAATACAGCGCTTACGCGAAAAGACTCCGGCACCCGAAGTCATTTTGCTCGATGATGTCTATCAACATCGTCATGTGCAGCCGGGTTTGTTACTTATGCTTACTGCTTACGGCGATTTGTTTTATGAAGATTTTGTATTGCCTGCCGGAAACCTTCGCGAGTCAAGATCGGGTGCGCAACGTGCAGATCTTGTCGTAGTGACCAAGTGTCCGTTCGATTTGGCAAAAGAACAACGCGCTCTTATAAAGAGCAGGATTGCTCAATATACCAAAGCCCCTGTATTTTTCTCAGGTATTGCTTACGATTTACCGGTAGGAGTAAATGGCCTGGTGTCGTGGACTAAGCTACAGACCGAAAGTTTAAACATTGTTACCGGCATTGCTAAACCGCAGCCTTTTTTAGATCATTTAGATCTGATGGGATTAACCTACAAACATCTCGAGTTTGCAGATCATCATACATTCAATACCGAAGAAATAAAGGCTCTGGACCGTAAAAAAGTCATTCTTACTACAGAGAAAGATTTTATGCGTCTTAAGGGTAAATTAAAAAAAGCAAAACTCTATTACCTGCCTATGCAGGTTAAATTTCTAGCTGAAGAAGAACGTTTTAGTGCTTCAATAGAAGCATTTGTGGCAAAATCCCTTTAGAGAATGACGTTCTTGCGCTTCAGGGCATTGTGAATTTTGAAGAAGAATTCTTCTACTTTATAGGGCTTGGGAATGATGTCGTTAAAACCGGCCAGGTAGAAATCATCTATATTCTCGTCAATGGTAACTGCAGTTAAGGCCAGTATGGGCAGGTCCTTATTAAATTCCCTGATTTTCTGAGTGGCTTCAATACCGCTTATACCGGGCATATGAATATCCATCAGAACCAGGTCGTAATTTTCAAAGCGCACCTTTTCGATAGCAATCTCTCCATTATCGGCTACATCGCATTTCATCTCGTTTTTCTCAAGAATCTTACGGGTAATCATCTGGTTGATCTTATTGTCTTCTACAACGAGAATGTTTCGGCCTTTAAGGGCATCGTAGTCAATTTCGTAAACACGCTCCTCCGGCTCTTTTTTGTTTTGAGTCAGTCCGTATTTAATGTCGAAGAAAAACTTGGATCCTTTACCTAAAGTGCTTTCCAGTTCAATTTTACTTTTCTGAAGGGTAAGCAGGCGTTTAACAATAGAAAGCCCAAGCCCGGTGCCCCCAAACTTACGGTTGATTTGTACCGAGCCCTGGGTGAAGTTTTGAAAGATGTCTTTCTGTTTTTTCTTGCTTATCCCTTCTCCGGTATCTTCAACCTCAAAATGCAGATAGGTCTGTGTGTTATTGCGGCTCAACTGTTTGATGCGTACAAAAATATCCCCGTCACGGGTAAATTTGTTCCCGTTACCTATAAGGTTGATGAGTATTTGCGAAATCATTAAGGGGTCGCCAATAATCTGATCGGGAATTTCAGAGTCGTATTCCAGATGCAGTTTATTGCCTTTTTCCTGAGCAGATCGTTCAAGTGCAAACAACACATCATCTACACGTTTACGTAGGTTGAATGTCGCCTGTTCAACTTCTACCTTGTCAGCTTCCAGCTTGTTGAGGTCAAGAATGTTGTTGATAAGGGAAAGCAGGTATTCCCCTGAAAATTTAAGGGAATCCAGGTGTTTTTTCTGTTCTTCGGTAGGGTTTTCGCTCAGAAGTAAATGGGTAAGTCCGGTCACGGCATACATAGGCGTACGCAACTCGTGGGTGATGGTAGATAAAAACTGGGCTTTAACCACAGAAGCTTTTTCCGCATTTTCCTTGGCAATGACGAGTTCGGCATTTTTGGCCTGCAATAATTCGTTTGCCTTGGCCCTAAGGTTGTTGTTTTTGTAAAGAGACAGGGCTAAGAGACAGAGTATGGTAAACAGCGCAATGATAAGAACCGTTGTAATTTTATTCGCCTGTACCCGTTTGGAAGCGTCGTAGTTATCGGGATTGATATCTGCCATTAAAGCATTTCGGGCTGCAAGATTGCGCGTGCTGGCAATATCATCCTGAAAATACAATTGAGCCCTTTTGGTGTAAAGTTCGAGATAATTTAGAGCGTCTTCGGTCTTACCCATTTTTTTGGAAACGCTGCTCATAAGTCGTAAAGCATCGGTTTCAATTAGCGGGAAACTGCCATTAACGCTCATGGTGTAAGCGGTATTGGCATCTTCTAAACTGCTTTCCAGTTCATTCAATGTACTGCGACTGCGGGCAGTAAGTAACTTGAGCCTTGCAATGCTGTAATTATTTCGGGAATCATTGAGTTTTGAAAGGATCTGAAGCGCTTCATCAAACTCCTCAAGGGCTAACAAATCTTTTTTCTGATCCTGAAAAATGGCTCCCTTATAGAGATGAGCAGAGGCCAGGCTTTGTTTGTCATTTTTGTCCCCCGAACCTCCAAAGATACTTACAGATTCGTTTAAATATTTTAGGGCTTCGGTATTGTTATTGGTTTTACTGAGTAGCTGGGCATAGGTCAGATAATCTTCACCCAGTCTCTTAGACTCCTGTAATTGCTGGTGAATCTTAATGGCTTCATGAATCTCCGGGAAGGCTTTGTCAAATTCCCCCTGTTTCAGATATACGTTTGCGAGCAACTGCTGGCTTATACCAACGCGACTTAGGTTGTTTATTTTGCGTGCCAGTTGTTTTGCCTCCTGAAAATTTGCAATAGACTTATCAAACTCGGCCGTGTTAAAGGCCTCGATGCCTTTGAGCAGCAGGGATTCTACCTGAATCTCTTGAGCGGTCTCCAGATTTTTAGGTTTTTGACCAAAACCATTGAGGCAGAATAAAACAAAAAGTGCAACAACAAAATTTCTGTCGAAGAGCATTATTGTGTTCATTAAGTCACTAATATAGACACTTTGTCGAAAACATTAAGAATTTTACTTAATATTTTTAAGAGATCTTTAAAATGAGGTCAATAATACGGGAAGAGTAGCCTGTTTCGTTATCATACCAGCCTATTAACTTTACCAGATTTCCGATTACAGAAGTCATTTGCCCGTCGACAATGCAGGAATGCGTGTTTCCTACAATATCAATAGAGACCAAAGGCACCAATGTGTAATCAAGGATGCCACGAAGATTACCTTCAGCAGCTTTTTTAAAAGCCTCATTGATTTCTTCACTGGTGGTTTCTCTGGAAACGTTAAGGGTGACGTCAGTTAGAGAACCATTAGGTACAGGCACCCGTATGCCGCAGCCTCCGATGACATCTTTAAGGTCGGGGAAAATTTTAGTAAGTGCTTTAGCCGCCCCGGTTGTTGTGGGTACTATAGACTGGCTCGCCGCACGGGCGCGTCTCAAATCATGATGAGGCTGGTCGTGAAGACTCTGGTCTGTGGTATAGCTGTGTACCGTAGAGATATAGGCCTGCTTGATACCGCACAGGTCTTTGACCACCTTTATCATAGGCGCGGCATTGTTGGTTGTACAGCTGGCGTTTGAGAGGATGCGGTCGTCCTGCTCAATGAGGAGGTCGTTAACACCCAGTACAATGGTTTTGATGCTGTCATCAGATGGCGGAACGCTCAAAATCACTTTGCCCGCACCGGCATCCAGATGCCCTTTTAAATCTTTATAGGTTTTAAATTTGCCTGTGGCCTCAACCACTACTTCAACCTCTTCTTCTGCCCAGCGATTGGCTTGTGGCGTGCTGTTTTGAAAGAGCCGAACGGATCGCCCGTCTACCAACAGGGAATTTTCGGCAAAACTGACGTCCGCATGAAATATACCGTGAATGCTGTCGTATTTTAAAAGATGAGCCAGCGTTAAACCATCGGCCAGATCGTTTACGGCTACAACTTCAATTTCAGGATGATTATGCAAAAGTCTAAAAAGCCTTCTGCCAATACGCCCAAAACCGTTTATGCCGATTTTGACTTTGCTCATAGCTGAAAAATCTAGTTGATGTGTTTCTGAGCTTTATAGGAAGAACGCACCAAAGCGCTGCTTTCAACATGCCTAAAGCCCATTTCAAGGCCGAAAGTCTCGTATTTTTTAAACTGATCTGGAGTTATAAATTGTTTTACAGGCAGGTGTTTTTTAGAAGGCTGAAGATATTGTCCTATAGTGACCACATCTACCTCTGCATCGCGAAGGTCGCGCATCGTTTGCAGGACTTCCTCTTCGGTCTCCCCAAGACCCAGCATAATGCCAGATTTTGTTCGGTTTATCCCCTGTTGCTTTAAGTATTTGAGAACCCCAAGACTGCGATCGTATTGTGCCTGAATGCGCACCTCACGCGTAAGTCTTTTTACGGTTTCCATATTATGGGAAACTACCTCAGGGGCTACTTCAACGATTCGGTCTATGTTGCGTTCGTTACCCTGAAAGTCGGGAATCAAAGTCTCAAGTGTGGTTTCCGGATTCATCCTTCTGATGGCTTTAACTGTTTCGGCCCACATAATAGATCCCATATCTTTTAGATCATCGCGGTCTACTGAAGTTATTACGGCGTGCTTAATACCCATCAGTTTAATGGAGCGTGCTACTTTCTCGGGTTCTTCCCAGTCTAAAGTGTCGGGCCTTCCGGTTTTTACACCACAAAAGCCACATGAACGCGTGCATACATTACCCAGGATCATAAAAGTAGCCGTACCCTCGCTCCAGCACTCTCCCATATTTGGACAGCTACCGGATGTGCAAATGGTATGCAGGTCATACCTGTCAACCAGACTTCTGAGTTCGGTATATTTTTTTCCTGTGGGTAATTTAACCCGCAACCATTTAGGTTTGGGCTGGCGTACCGGTGCAACTGTCGTCTCGCTATTCATTCTCAATTTTTTTTGCTCTGCAAAGATACAAACTGCAGGTCAATTACACGCCTTTAGTCGTAACACCGGGAAGGGGCTTAGCACGGGATAAAATTAAATCAGACGGGTGTGTTAACTCCCTTAACATCAATACGGTGTAATCGTTAAAGATATAGTAATTAGGAAATCGTTGGGATATGTCCTTGGCAGATCACAGTACTTTTACATCAGTAATAAACTTAAAAAGAAGAATCATGAAACGCCTAACACTACCATCTTTGATCGTTGCTATTTTAACCGGAGTATATGGTTTTGGAGGTTTTAATCTTTGGGGAACTGAAGCCTCAAGGGTATTGTTCCTAATCTCTGCAGACTTATTTGTGGTTTCTTTATTCGCAAAATTTTTATTTCGAAAAAGAGCACAGGTACCCCAGCGTGTAGAATCTTAAAATTCAATAATAGCTTTCACCTCTAAATTTAAACTGCTTTCAATAGAAGCAGTTTTTTTATTGCCTAAATTGTAGCACAATTGTTGTTGTAGATTTTTGAAACTCCTTCTATGCGTCTCTATTTTATCCTCATTCTTTCCTTTTTATCTATTCTGGCAGGTTATGCGCAAAATCAAACCTTATTAAAAGGAGCGGTAACCGAAACCCGTGTGAGTAATGATACTCTTGATTTACCGTATTCGATTTACCTTCCGTCAGGTTATAACTCGGAGAAACCCTCTAAAGTAATTTTTGTTTTTGATCCCGAAGGTGAAGGGGTGAGGGCAGCGCGCCTGTTTTCGGCAGCTACAGAACCCGATGACTTTGTGGTCGTTTCCAACAATTTCCCGTTACACGAGTCGATAGACAGTCTTGACGCTAATGCAAACAGGGCTATTTTGGTTATGCGCGACGTGCTTTTAAAAATTCCAATAGAACAAACGGAAGTTTATTTATCGGGTTTGCGAAGCGGAGCCCGCGTCGCCAGTGCCGTTTCTTATGTGGTCACCCAGGCAACACGCCTGCTTGTGGTTGATGACGTGTATTTTGCAAACCGTTTTGCCAGACGTGCCGGGCGCAATCTGGTCCTGGGTCTGGTGGGGCGCTCTTCACCCAACTATTACCAGATGAGTGATTATTTTTATCTCGTGGGTTCTTTTAGCCGGGATAATGAGTTGTATGCTTACGAGCAAACCGGGGAGTGGCCCGGTGCGGCCCTACTACGGGTAATGATTAATCGGCTGAAGCACGTAAATGCCGAACGTTTAGACAAAAACATCGCAGATTCCATTTATGCCGGCGATTATCAAAGGGATCTGGATGCTTTAAAAATTTTAATTTCCGAAAAGGAATATCTTACCGGCTATGATTTAATTAAAGATGTGAAAAGTGACTACAGAGGCTATGTTGATCTGGATGGCGTACGCGATCTGCAGCGCAGTGTAAGGCGTTCTGAGGCATACAAAGAAGCGCGACGTGCTGAGCGTAACGGGAACATTGAAGAACAACTTTTGCTGGAGGATCTTGATTATTTTCTGGAAGAGGATTTTGTTATGGCCAATTTTGAGAACCTCGGGTATTGGGATGAGCGCATCAGGCAGTTTGAGGCAGCTGCAGCAAATGATGCCAAACCCAGAGAGCAACAAGTCGCCAGGCGCATTCTTGGTTTTATCGATTACCAGATTCAGGACTTTCTGTTTCTAAATACTACAAACCTGATTCCGCAACGCATATTTGTGAACGTTCTCAATACCATTCTACACCCCGATGCGACTGAATCGTATTTAAATATCATCAGTCTTTCGGCAAAAGATCAGGATTACAACACAGCGTATTTCTATCTCGAAGAATTGCTTAAACGGGGATACGCTGATTATGAATCCCTGTACAGCATTCCCGAAACCGAATTGCTTAAAATCAAACCGACCTACAATGAGCTTATAAAAAGCTATCTGGGCAGGGCTAAATATTAACGAGGTTCTCCTGCTCTTCGGTAGTGATTCTTCTTTTAACATACACAAGCAATACCGTGGCTACCACTGTAATGGCGACCATCACTAACCAGGTTATGTCGTATCCCAGGGCATTCACCAGCTGCATTCCCGAATTGTGACCAAAGATATGTGATAGGGAAAACGACATGCTGTACAGCCCCATATAGGCTCCCTGTCTGCCCAGTTTTGCACGCCTTAGCGCAAATGCATTGCCAAAAGGAAAGGCGATCATCTCACCCAAAGTCGCAACGGCCATCCCCACGACCAGAAACAGATTCCAGCTGCCCAGAAAAAACGCGCCAAAACTCAATCCTGTAAAGAGAAGACCTGCGATCACATTTGCCAGTTGCGACCATTTTTTTCGTTCCATAAAGGCGATAAGCGGCATTTCAAAAGCGAAAATCAAAAAGCCGTTTAAGCCCAGTAGAAGTCCGATTTGTGATTCGCTCAAGCTACGTACCTCTTTGTAATACAGGGGTACCGTAGAGAAGTATTGTACAAATACAATCCCGAAAAGAGCCAGTGCAATAAGAAAAATTACATACAACTGGTCTTTATGCGGGGGGAGTGGGATCAATACCGGAGCTTCCTGATCGGTCTCTTTGGCTTTTCTGGGGTTGAGGGCTTTAATCAATAAAAGGCCTGCTAAAATGCAGGTAATCCCGTCTACCCAAAATAAACCAAAATAACCAATGCCCGCAATGATGAGTCCGCCCAGAGCGGGTCCCGCTGAAAAGCCCAGGTTAATCGCCAGTCTGATGAGCGTTAGCGATCGCGTTTTGTTTTCCGGTTTACTGTATGCGCTGAGCGCAACAAAAAAAGCCGGTCTCGACATATCGGCGATGGCAATAAGCAGAAAAAAGCCAAGGCATATCGGCCAAAAGCCTGTAATGAATTGCAGAAAAAAGAATCCGATTCCGGTACCGATTAAACTAAATAAAATGGTTTTATAATACCCCAGTTTATCTGAAAGTTTACCGCCAATCCAGGATCCAAATAAGGAGCCGAAACCAAAGCAGGTCATCACCCAGCCTACATCGCTTAGGCTGAATTGCAAATCGTCTCTGAGGTAAAGCGATAAAAAAGGGATTACCATGGCACCGGCCCTGTTCACAAATGTTATGAGTGCCAGCCACCAAACCTCTTTAGAGAGGCCTTTAAATGTATTGAGGTAGGCGGTAAAAATAGTTTTCATGGTTTCTTGTTGGTTGGCATAAAAAAAGTCTGGCGGTGAGCCAGACTTTAGAAGTGATTTATATATGAACGTTCATGTATCAACACAACAAATCTGGCCGGGTCGTAGAGACCTTCAGTTGGCGATATGATGTGTAGGAAAGGATCATTTTATTTAGAAATTGCTGCGAAAATGGTGTTTTGAACTTCAAAGCTACTTAAAAGTTTCAGTTTTCAAATCTTTTTCCTGTAAAAAGTTAAAATTCAACTTTTTTAGAGGGCTTTTGTAATCCACATTCCTGCGAAAACCGCCGCAAAACCCAGTACCAGACTGCCAAGCGTGTAGATTGCAAAAGTTAAAAAGTCGCCGCTTTTAAGCATCAAATGGTTTTCATAGGCAAAGGTTGAAAAGGTGGTAAACCCACCACAGAATCCTGTAGCCAGGAGTAAGGTACTGTTAGGGCTCAGACTATTGTTTTTAAGTGCCCACCCCAGAATTAAGCCTATTAAAAGACTTCCCAGAATATTAGCCGCAAAAGTCCCGTACGGAATCCCGTTTGGTGTGGTGTTAAGCCAGCGGCCCAGCAAAAAGCGCAATGCGCTTCCGGCTCCACCACCTACAAAAACAAGGATGAGTTGTTTCATAGCTGCTCGGTCTCGGGTTCTGCAACTTCAATGGGGATGTACAATTCGGTGATCCAGGTCGCAGGGTTGAGATCCTCTTCGGCACCCTTAACATAGACCTGAAAAACAGATGCGCCTTCGGCTTTGGTATAGTTATTTTGACTCAGGTAGGCTTCCGTTTTGCTCCAGGCCTCTTCAAGATTACTCAAATCGCCGGTTAATGTGGTTTTTACTACCGTGTATGCAGGCATAAAACCGCACAAAATAGCAGAATCCTCGGGTACAACAATACGCGAGGTGGTGGGTATTCCTGCCGAAATAATGGCGCTGTTTGTGGCGGCATCTTTCGCATTATACAGACTTAGCGGTTTGCCTGAAATGGTAATGTTATTCCCTTCCATAAAGCGATAGACCTGCGGAAGCAATTCGGCTACTTTATCATTAACATTTTCTAGAGTGGTTGAGGTTGTGGTGTACATATAGAAACCCCCGCTGTATTGGGTGATACCGTCTACCTTTACAGTGTAGGCCTTCATATCGTCCAGTATCATCTGGCTGAGATTGTCAAGGCCCAAGCGATACATTTTTCTCATATCGGCCTCAAAATCATAACCGGTGAGGGTAAAATAGGCTTTATCGGTCAGCGTGTGTTCTCCGCGTATTCCCCAGGTGAGTTCGGTGCCCTTTTCGGTATTTTCAAACTGCCAGTACACTTTTGCCTCGCGCTCTCCCCCGGGAGTAATAAAGGTAATGTCCTGTTCTATACGCTGATTTGGTATGACCTGAGTGGTGCGCATGGAGCCGTCGGCCTCTTTACCGTTCCACGAATAACTGGCACCTTCACCGCTGGTTTTTTCGGGATAATTGAAAACCATTGTGGGATCATCCTGCTTCCAGGGTCCCCAGTTCTCCCAGGTTTTATAATCGTTTACTTTATCGAAAACCAGACTTACAGGCGCTTCGATGCGTTTAGATTCTTTAATGTCGTAAGTGCCGTCCTGGGTGGCGAAGTATATGGCTCCTGCAATAAAAATGATGAGCAGCAGGAAGAAGAGGTATTTTAGAATTTTCATAATTAAGGGGAGCTTATACTGCTAATTTAACACTTTGGTCTATAAAAATATACAGTTATGCAGATCAAAGTAAGAATTATTCTTTCAGGTAGAGCTTTATAACGAAGAGAATCAAAACAAATGCGATAAAACCTATCAAGACCCAAAAACTGCCTTTATATTCCTTGCGGTGCAGCTTTCGGTCTTTTTTGTAACTAAAGCTCACAAAAATGACAAACGAAACAAAAAAGAGGAGCGCAAATATTATCTGACCGGTGCTAAACATTAAACAGTATTTTTGGTCAAAATTAAGCTATAAATAACAGAAAACGATACGATAAAGAGCAACAATCAAGTGTTTTTGATTGTTTTGATAAACCTGAAACCCCTTTAAATTAATCACAGAGATGAAAAAAAGACTGTCAGCCGTTCACGAGTTTCATACCGCATTTGGATTGGGAATTAATGAAAAACCCACGGCAGACCTGGGCAAAGCCAAAAACCAACTGCGGTTTGAGCTGATGCGCGAGGAAAACGAAGAATATCTGGAGGCTGCAAACAACAATGACCTTGCTGAAGTCGCAGATGCACTGGGCGATATGCTTTACATTCTTTGCGGCACCATTCTCGAGCACGGCATGCAGCATAAGATCGAGGAGGTTTTTGATGAAATTCAGCGCAGCAATATGAGCAAGTTGGGTGCCGATGGTAAACCCATTTACCGCGAAGACGGTAAAGTGCTCAAAGGTCCTTCCTATTTTAAACCCGATATCGTAGCTATTTTAGCCAAATAAGGCGCTTTGATTTTCCAATTCAAACAAGAAAAAATCCCTGATGCCATTCGTAACGATTTCCATTTCAGTATACATAAGTAGGTAAGACAGTTCTTTCCGTTTATACTTCGGCAGCTGGCCTTGGGGTTCTTGTTTTCCCGTTTTTAAAAGCTAAATTCGCAGCCTATGAGCGCAATCAATTATGTTTCGGTAGAATCGATTTCTAAAGCCTTCGGCGAAAGGGTTCTGTTTAAAGATTTATCTTTTGGTATTAATGAAGGTCAAAAAATAGGCCTGGTCGCCAAAAACGGTACCGGCAAAACCTCTATGCTTGATATTTTGGCAGGAGCCGAAAATCCCGATAGTGGTCAGGTGATTTTCCGTAAGGGAATCAAGGTCGCTTTTTTACCTCAGGAACCCAACCTGGATCCCAATCTTACGGTGGAAGAAACCATCCTGGATAGCGATAATGAAATCCTCAAAGTGATTTCAGCCTACGAGCACGCGCTTCAAAATATGGAAGATTCGGAAGCCTATCAAAAAGCTTTTGATCAGATGGAAGCGCATCAGGCATGGGATTTTGAGACCCAATACACGCAGATTTTATTTCAGCTGAAGCTGGACGATTTAAGCCGGAAAGTTGAAAAACTAAGCGGTGGTCAAAAGAAGCGTCTGGCTCTGGCCAATATGCTGCTTAGTAAACCCGATTTGCTGATTTTGGATGAGCCTACCAACCACCTCGATCTGGAAATGATTGAATGGCTTGAAGCTTTTTTCGCCAAAGAAAACTTCACGCTCTTTATGGTGACGCACGACCGCTATTTTTTGGAGCGCGTGTGTAATGAAATCATCGAGCTTGATGAAGGGCAGCTGTACAGCTATAAAGGCAATTACGCCTATTACCTCGAGAAACGCGACGCGCGTATCGCCAATGAAGAAACCGAAACGGGAAAAGCCAAGCAGCTTTTTAAAAAGGAACTCGAGTGGATGCGCCGCCAGCCCAAGGCGCGTACGACCAAATCAAAATCACGAATAGACGATTTTGCGGAAATCAAAGACCGGGCTTCTAAACGCCGTAACGATCACGAGGTTCAACTCGAACTCAATATGGAGCGTTTGGGAAGCAAGATTGTAGAGCTGCACAAAGTTTCAAAATCCTTTAAAGACCGGGTAATCCTCGACAAGTTTGACTACAACTTTCAGCGTGGCGAACGCATTGGGATCATCGGTAAAAACGGAACCGGAAAATCTACCTTCTTAAATATCCTTACCGGGCAAATGGAACCCGATGGAGGAAAGCTTGTGATTGGCGAAACCATTCAGTTTGGCTATTACACCCAGAGAGGTATCGACATTAAGCCGGGGCAGAAAGTCATCGAGGTCATCAAAGAATTTGGAGAGTACATTCCGCTTAAAAAAGGCAGACAGATTTCTGCCGGGCAGTTGCTGGAGCGCTTTTTATTTGACCGTAAAAAACAATACGACTTCGTAGAAAAACTGAGCGGGGGAGAGCGTAAGCGTTTGTACCTCTGTACCGTTTTGATTCAGAATCCTAACTTTTTGATTCTCGATGAGCCTACAAACGATTTGGATATCGTGACCCTGAATGTGCTGGAGAGCTTTCTGCTGGACTTTCCCGGTTGTCTTTTAGTGGTGTCTCACGACCGCTACTTTATGGATAAAATTGTAGATCACCTCTTTGTTTTTAGAGGTCAGGGCGAAGTAGAAGATTTTCCGGGTAACTATTCTGATTTTAGAGCCTATGATGCCGGTCCGGCTGTAATTCAGGAAGAGGAGAAAAAACCGGAAGCAGCTAAGGAAACCAACAAGGAGAACTGGAAAACCCAAAACATTACGCTCTCCTATAACGAACAAAAAGAATACAACCGTCTGGAACGCGATATCGCCAAACTGGAAAAGGAAAAAGTGGCCAAGGAAGCCGAATTTCTGAACCCGGATTTGTCTGGCGACGAAATCAACAAGCGATCTATGGAATTGCAGGGAATTCAGGATAAGATTGACGAGTTTACCGAGCGCTGGTTTGAACTGGGCGCTAAGATGGAAGGGTGAAAGGAAAGTAGAAAGTAGAAAGTATTTTTTAAGATTCAACGATTCAACGATTCAACGATTCAACGATTCAGCGATTCAACGCTTCAACGATTCAACCTTTTTTTAGAGCTTAGAAAACAGAAAACCGAAACCCAGAACACGGTGGCTGAGTGAATTTTGTGAAGCCTTAGCGAAACAAAATTTGTATCGAAGCCAACCGAAAACGAAATATTTCTTTAGAGAACAGAGAACAGAGAACAGAGAACAGAAAACAGAAAACAGAGAATGTGGTACACCGCAAAAGCATATTTAAAATTTCTGCGGAAGGCGACTAACCAGCACGGGGTGCATTCGCCTTTTGTTTATGCTTTTGTGACCCAATGTTTATACGATCGTAAGTCGAAAGATGACTATCAAAAATTGAAGCAGTACCGCCAGAACTTGCTGAACACTTCAGAAGTAATTGAGGTAACCGATTTTGGTGCCGGCTCCCGGGTTTTTAAAAGCAATGCCCGGGCAGTAAAAGACATCACTAAACACGCCGGAGCTACTTTAAAGCGTATGAAGCTTTTGTATCGGGTGGTTTCGTATTTCAAACCCAAAACAATTCTCGAGTTGGGTACTTCAATGGGTCTGGCGACTTCAGCTTTGGCATTACCCAAAACCGGAAAGGTAACTTCACTTGAAGGCTGCCCGCAAACTGCAGATGTGGCCCGGCAAGCTTTAAACACTGCCGGAATCAATACTGTTGAAATCTTAATTGGTGATTTTTCTGAAACACTAAAGCAGCAAAAAAAAGCAGGCTTTGATTTAATTTATTTCGACGGCAATCACAGTAAAGAAGCGACGCTGGCCTATTTCGAAGAATTACTGGTTACAGCGCACAACGATAGCATCTGGGTTTTTGATGATATCTACTGGTCTGAAGGAATGACCGAAGCCTGGGAATTCATCAAACAACATCCCAAAGTTCGGGTGACGGTAGATTGTTTCTGGCTGGGGTTTGTGTTTTTTAGAGCAGAGCAGGCTAAAGAACATTTTACGATTCGCCTGTAAATTTTGTAACTCAACAGCCCGTTTGGCTACAAATAGTACAAAATCGATTATTTTTCAGTAAACCGGATTTTATGAGCAGCCTTATCGACATCAAGAATATTACCCGCGACTTCCCTTTGGGGAACGAAATCGTACACGTTTTAAAGGGAATTGATCTGCAGATCGAAAAAGGGGAGTACGTTGCCATTATGGGCCCCTCAGGATCCGGTAAATCTACATTGATGAATCTTCTGGGTTGTTTAGATACGCCTACTTCGGGTACCTATGTGCTCAATAGTCGGGACGTGAGTTCGATGACCGATGATGAACTCGCTGAGGTGCGTAATAAGGAGATCGGTTTTGTATTTCAGACCTTTAACCTGTTGCCCCGTACCACTGCGCTTGATAATGTCGCGCTGCCTATGGTCTATGCGGGTTATTCAAAACCCGAGCGTCACGAGCGGGCAAAAGAGGTTTTAGCCGATGTAGGCCTGGCAGATCGTATGGATCACAAGCCTAACCAACTCTCCGGGGGACAGCGCCAACGTGTTGCCGTAGGCCGGGCCTTGGTTAACAAACCGTCGATTATCCTGGCAGATGAGCCTACCGGAAACCTGGATTCTAAAACCTCGGTAGAAATAATGAATTTGTTTGACGCCATTCACGCGGCAGGAAATACCGTTATTCTAGTTACACACGAAGAAGACATCGCCGAACATGCACACCGGGTAATCCGCCTGCGGGATGGTTTGATTGAGAGCGATGTGCGTAAGAGTTTGGTAGGTTAGAGGGTTTATTGCTATTATTATTATTATTATTATTATTATTGGAACTCGGGCCGGAGTTAAATTTTAGTTTTTAAGGACTTTGTTCTCTTCTCGCTGTTCTTTAGTCTTAGATCTCAAGTCTCACATCTCAATTCTCCCGACTAGGTGTTAAAAGAATATATAATATGCCTGTAGATGGAACATATGGAAGGTTTAGTGCGCATAACCAAAGGTTTAAAGAATTACGTCGCAAAAAACTGGAACGTCGGGAAGAAAAGCTGTTGCAAAATACCTTAAAGAAGACCGGTAAGGCAAATCCATCCACAAAAGAACCTATAGACCCAAATAAGTTGGCAGAGCTGAAAGTTGAAATCAAGAAGCAAGCTCAAAAGCAGCTCCTAAAGGAATTTTATCTTGTTTTCCTTTCCATAGTTCTAGTAGTACTATTTTGTTACCTCTTCCTGTCTTAAATTCGATTTCTGAAAGATGCAGGCTAAATGAGTAACTTCTTTTTTCTCTTCTCTCTGTTCTTTAGTCTTAGATCTCAAGTCTCATATCTCAAATCTAACGTCACACATCTATCCTCCAATTGCCAAAACTTATCAAAAGCCGTTCAATAGCTTTTCGTGAATGCTTATTTTTGATCAAAAGTTGAATATATGAAAGCAGTTGTTTCCCCGGCAAAATCACTGAATTACGAAGATAAATTACCCACAACACGGGCGACGCAGCCTCAGTTTCTGGAAGAGGCCGAAACCCTGAATAAAAAATTAGAGCGCAAAACTAAAGCTGAGATTTCAGAGCTGATGAGCATCAGCGACAAGCTGGCTGATCTTAACTACCAGCGCTATAAAGAATTCAATACCCCATTTACCAAAGACAACGCGCGTCCTGCGATCTATGCCTTTGACGGGGATGTCTATACCGGACTTGATGCCTACACCATCCCAACCGAAAAGCTTGATAAACTTCAGGATACCCTGCGCATTCTGAGCGGACTTTACGGCGTGTTGAAACCCCTGGATTTGATGCAACCCTATCGCCTGGAAATGGGAACCAAGCTAAAAAGTGGCCACACTGAGGATCTTTATGAGTTTTGGGGCGAAAAAATCACGGATGCTTTAAACAAAGAATTAAAAGACGACGAGTTGTTTTTGAATCTTGCGAGTCAGGAGTATTTTAAATCGGTTAAGCCTGAAAAACTTAAAGTGCCGGTGATCACTCCGGTTTTTAAGGACTATAAAAACGGAAAGCTCAAAATCATTTCCTTTTACGCTAAAAAAGCCCGTGGCTCTATGGTTCGCTACATTATAGATACCGATGTGCAAACCATAGAAGACCTGAAGGGCTTTGATTACGACGGGTACGGCTTTAGTGAGCAGTACTCTAATTTAGCTAAAAACGAACTCGTTTTTGTGCGTTAAGATTTAGGGCTTTTTATCTGCTAAACTTGTATCTGAGGTCGCTTTGCCGGCCTCCTTTGTTTTGGTAGCCGTTTGTTTCGTAGGAACATCAGCAGTAGTTGCCGGATTCTTCTTTCCTTTTTTCGGTCTGAGCTTGCCGTAAGTGCCCCGGTGTATTTTTCCGCGTTTGGTTTTTTGATCTCCTTTTCCCATTGGTTTCAACTGTTTTAATTATTAAAAAATGGCGTTTGTAGTAACGACTGTCTCCTCGAACGCAGTCGCGAGGCTATGTTCTCAATAGCATAAAGGTCTCGACTGCGCTCGACCTGAAATTTTGAGGTTACTTCGTACAACTAATCAGCTTTAAAAAATAAGAAAATAGGCCCGAAAGCGCAAATCTTCCTCAATTAGGAATTCAGAATGCAGAATTAGGAGTGTTTTTTTAATCTTTTAAATAACCCAATAACCCAATAACCCAATAACCCAATAACCCAATAACCCAATAACCCAATAACCCAATAATCCAATAATCAGTTACGAATGTAGAATGTAAAATTTCACAGTTTTATCCTTAAAACAAAATAAACGGTAAACAGCAAACCGAAAACAACCAAAAAAAAAGCCATCTTTTCAGACAGCCTTTCTTTTTCTATTTGTATTCGGAATTTATTTAACGTCCATCAATTCAACGTCAAAAACCAAAATCGCATCCGGTGGAATCACCCCGCCTGCACCGCGACTTCCGTAACCCAGGTCTGAAGGGATTACAAAACGGGCTTTGTCACCCACTTTAAGTAGGCCAATACCTTCATCCCAGCCGGCGATCACCTGACCTACACCAACCTGAAAATCCAATGGTTGATTGCGTTTGTACGAAGAGTCAAACACAGTTCCGTCAGCTAACTGACCTTTGTAATGTACCGATACCATTTTTCCGGTTTCGGCTTTTTTGCCGTTTCCTTCCTGAATGATTTGATAGCGTAAACCGCTCTTGGTTTCTTTAAAACCCTGACTCAATTTGTCTAAAGCTTCGGCTTTTTTAGCGCGTTCTTCGGCAATGCGTTTTTCACGGGCTCCTTCAAACGTACGAAAGGCTTCAACAGCATTAAACTTTTCAGCTTGTTCACCTACGCGAATGATCTCTACCTGCTCCATTTTATCGCCCTGAGCGACTGCGTCAACCACATCCTGACCTTCTACTACTTTACCAAAAACGGTATGCTTTCCGTCTAACCATGGTGTCGCGGTATGCGTGATAAAAAACTGACTTCCGTTAGTGCCCGGGCCGGCGTTTGCCATAGAGAGTACTCCGGGGGTATCGTGTTTCAGGCTTGAATCAAATTCATCATCAAACTGGTAACCGGGATTGCCGGTACCGGTGCCTTGTGGGCAACCTCCCTGAATCATGAAATCAGGAATTACCCGGTGAAATTTAAGTCCGTCGTAATAAGGTGTTCCTTGTTTTTTAGCGGAGTTTTCGAGGTTTCCTTCAGCCAGAGCTACAAAGTTACCTACGGTTCCGGGAGTTTTTTCGTGTTCGAGTTTTACCAGAATTTCACCTTTTGGCGTATGAAATTTGGCATATATTCCGTCTTGCATGTCTTCGGTTTAAAAATGAGGTGCAAAAATACGTCTAAAGTCTACAAACACAAAACCCAAAGCAAATCCTAAATGCTTTGGGTTTTGTAATGCTTTCGCGAAAGCGAAATAGATAATAAACTAGACTTCGATCGCAGGTACTTCATACCTCCATCCAAAAGGATCTTCAGCACGGTTGGCCTGTAATTCGGTCAATTGTTTTTTGAGTTTTGGCGCATAGGCATCATCCAGATCAGGCAGGTCAAACTGCTTGTCTTTGTGGGTAAAGCCCGAAATCACAGAGATCACGGCAGCGGTACCGGCACCAAACATTTCTTTGAGTGATCCGTTTTCGGCAGCTTCTACAATTTCAGAAACCTTAACCGGGCGCACTTCAACCTTGATTCCCTGACTGCGCGCAAGCTCGATCAAACTTTTACGGGTAATTCCGTCCAGAATACGGTCGCTGGTAGGCGCGGTAAGCAAGGTATCGTTCACACGGAAAAATACGTTCATCGTACCGGCTTCTTCCAGGTATTCGTGCGTGCTGGCGTCCGTCCATACCACCTGATTGTAGCCTTTTTCCTTGGCTAGCTCAGTTGGATAAAACTGCGCGGCGTAGTTACCTGCTGCTTTAGCGAAGCCTACACCACCATCAGCAGAACGGCTGTAGTGGTCTGCAAAAAGTACGCGCACCTTGCCGCTGTAATACGACTGAGCGGGTGCGCAAATGATGACAAATTTATATTCGGTAGAAGGGGAAGCCAATACGCCGTTTTCGGTCGCAATGACAAACGGGCGAATGTAAAGCGAGTTGCCTTCTCCGGGTTTGATCCAGTCTTTATCGAGGTTTAGCAGGGTATTGAGACCATCAAAAAAATAGTCTTTATCAAATGCCGGCATCGCCAGACGCTCGCTGGATTTATTGATACGGTTAAAATTTTCTTCAGGGCGGAACATAAAAATGTCGCCGTTGTCGTCTTTGTAAGCTTTCATTCCTTCAAAAACCGCCTGCCCGTAGTGAAAGACTTTTGCTGCAGGATCCATCTCGATAGGCCCGTAAGGTTTGATCTCAGGGGTTTGCCAGCTTCCGTCTTTATATTCACAAACAAACATGTGGTCTGTAAAAATGCTACCAAAAGCAAGGTTACTAAAGTCAACCTGACTTATTTTTGACTTTTCCGCTTTGGTAATCGTTAAAGTATCTGTCATAATCATCCGATTTATAAGCACAAATTTATCATTTTCTCAAAGTAAGTAAGCTCAAGAAATGATTAATTTTACCTGTTCGCCAGACTTATTGCATTGTAATACAGCTCCGGACCCGGTTCTCTGAAACTAATTATGCATCAAAACAGCTGTTTTAGCATTTAAAAAGCTCTTTTTTTAAGGGTTTTGCTTTTGCTTAAGCAAGAAATCAAATAAAAAAACGATAACTATGAAAAAGTTGTTTAGTATCCTCACAATCGCTCTGATTGTCTATTCGTGTAAGGATAATGAATCTGCAGGAGCCTCTGCAGCTGTGATCAATCAGGAGGAAGTCACCGGAGATTTACCGGTTTTTGGTGCCGATTTTAAAAACGAAACCATTCTTTCGGCCTATGAGTTGGGCGAAATTTATTCAAATCTAAAAACCGGAGACACGGTTAAGGTGACCTTTGAAGGCCCTGTCAAAGAGGTTTGCCAGGCAAAAGGCTGCTGGATGCAGGTAGATGTAGGTGCTGAAGATCCTGTAATGGTTAAGTTTAAGGATTACGGTTTTTTTGTACCTAAAGATTTAGGAGGAAAGCGCGTGGTTGTTCACGGAATGGCCTTTATCAGCGAGGTGCCGGTTGAGGAACAGCAGCATTATGCCAAAGATGCCGGGAAAAGCGAAGCCGAAATCGCAGCGATTACCCTTCCTAAGAAAAGTCTGGGCTTTACGGCCAGCGGAGTGAAAATCGCCGAGTAAGTTGGAGCGCAAAATCGTTAAAACAGCAGACGGCTCTACCACCATACAGATAACCGACTGGAATGAGCAGTACCATTCTATGCACGGTGCGGTGCAGGAAGCGCGGCATGTGTTTCTTAAAATGGGTTTTGATCACGCCTTCGCGAAAGCGGGCCAGCCTGATGAACTTCATATTTTAGAAATAGGTTTCGGTACGGGGTTGAATGCACTTTTAACTTTGATCCACGCTGAAAAACTCCCGGTAAAACTGAAGTATGAAGGAGTCGAAGCCTTTCCGGTTTCTACTGAAGAATTAAAGCAACTCAATTATTTAGAAACGATTGAAGCCGAAAGCTATCGCGAGACTTTTGACGCGATGCACCAGACTCCCTGGGAAGAGGAGCACGTAATTACCTCCCAATTCCATTTAAAAAAGCGCGAGCAGACCTTTGAAACCATAACCGATATCAGTAAGCACGATCTTATTTACTTTGATGCCTTTGGTGCGCGGGTACAACCTGAACTTTGGGAAGAACCCATTTTCCAAAAGATGTTTGATGCCCTGAATCCAGGCGGAGTTCTGGTAACCTATGCCGCAAAAGGCAGTGTACGCCGCGCAATGCAAAGCGTGGGCTTTACCGTAGAACGCCTTCCCGGCCCTCCCGGAAAACGGGAAATGCTCAGAGCTACGAAAAGTTAAAAGTTAATTGTTAAAAGTTATTTGTTGTCACATGTACGTCCCTGATATAGGTTGACCACTTAAACGTGATTAACAATGAAATCCAACGTACAAATCATCCAAAAGAGGCGTGTTTATTCTGAGAGTTTTAAACGTCAGATCGTCGAAGATTTTGAATCCGGTAAGTATAGTGCTAGCCAACTATCGATGTTGCACAACATACCTTGTGTTAGTATTTACCGATGGATTTATAAATTTTCTAACTTTAATGAGAAAGGAT
>NZ_JAJGMW010000028.1 GCF_020782115.1 Leeuwenhoekiella parthenopeia
CCCTTGTTACCGCGCGATTGTATCGCGTGCCTGAACAAAACAACTTTAGGACCGAAAACCTCTGATCTTATTCCGGGTTCCCGAACTGAAGAAACAAGATTTCTATTTCTATGCTTGCTTCTTTTCTTTTGTCTTGATACAAAAGAAACAACCCCGAAGCTTCGGGGCAAGGCTCACAAGACGGTGTCTAAATTTATCGTTCGCTGCACTGCATGCGCTTAACTCGACCGCTAAGGCGGCCTCAAACAGAACCGCCTGCGACGCTCCGCTCACTTCAAATTTTACAACACCTTCTTGTAGGCCGTCTTTTAAACCAGAACTGAAAATTTTATTCTTTAACCCTCTTTTTCTTCAGTATAGCAAAAAGTTCCCGTTAAAAATTTTCGAAGCCTTGGAGAAAATTTAGGGGACTTTTTGCGGTTTTGCCCCTGAGGGCAAAAATACCTAAGAAATGTGCCAAACCTAAATGATCCTAAAGAATTCCAATCACTATAAGCACATTCTATCTGACCAAAACCAATAAGCAATACAGATTAAAAAGGCTCCTTTCTTTTGGTGAGCCTGCCCTGAGCGATAGCCGAAGGGTTTCTTTGGAGAAGCAAACCGACGATAGGAGGTTCACGAGCTCCAAAACCAATAAGCAACAGCGAGCTAAACCGACGATAGGAGGTTCACGAGCTCCAAAACTAATAAGCGATAGCGAGCTAAACCGAGGCACGAGGTTCACGAGCTCCAAAAACCAATAAGCAACAGCGAGCTAAAGAAAATGAACAAAACACCCTATAGAACTAAAATACGATTCTTTAGCCCTCCCTCGATTCAGAATAGACGCTGGCAGCTCCGAGATTCAGGAGCGATAGCGACGCGGAGCTGACAAGGCAGTTTTCGCCCTCAAGGCGAAAAATTCCTAAGCGAGGGGCTCTTTTCTTTTGGTTCGCCTGCCCTGAGCGCTAGCCGAAGGGTTTCTTTGGACAGGCAAAGAAAAGTAAAGAAGATGCCATAGGACCTATAACACTCAACCCCATTCCCTGTCTTTTGTAAAGACTTTTGTAAAGCTTTTCTAAAACCCCTTGTTACCGCGCGATTGTATCGCGTGCCTGAACAAAACAACTTTAGGACCGAAAACCTCTGATCTTATTCCGGGTTCCCGAACTGAAGAAACAAGATTTCTATTTCTATGCTTGCTTCTTTTCTTTTGTCTTGATACAAAAGAAACAAAAGATCAAGGCTCACAAGACGGTGTCTAAATTTATTATTCACTGCACTGCATGCGCTTAACTCGACCGCTAAGGCGGCCTCAAACAGAACCGCCTGCGACGCTCCGCTCACTTCAAATTTTACAACACCTTCTTGTAGGCCGTCTTTTAAACCAAAACTGAAAATTTTATTCTTTACTCCTCCCTCGGTTCAGAATAACCTAACTTAAATGAGGAGTTAAGAATGCAAAGTGATGAGTTTCTGACCTTCCTGACAAACATTCAAAGCAAGTAGTCATTTCGAAGAAGTTTTTTACGACTGAGAAATCGCATCCCACTGATTTTATATACGTTTACTGCGCCATTCCGTCGCATACTTCAACAAAACACACCCTAAAATCTATAACTCAAAACCTTATTTCCTTTCTTTTACCTCTACCTTGACACCAGAGAAACAGCCCGTCTCGTCAGTCAGGCAGGAAGATGACTCAACCTTAACTTATACTTTAAGTTACTGAAAGAAATAATTACTAAATCCGAAGGGTAAGATGAATTGTAATGTGTTTGCAGAATTTAAAAAATGGCATACAGAAAAGATCTCGTGAAATTTAGGGCTGAGCGTTTAGGAATAGTCCTGTGGACTATTCTAGCGAAAGAGCCAGATTGCCGCGTGGGTAGTAAATTTTCTGCTGTTTGACCCACAGGGGAGTTCAGAAAATTTAGAAGTCGAATGATAAATTTAGAGATCGTTTCTTAAGCCTAGACTTTTTTGATTCTTTTACCTGCCCTGAGCGCAGTCGAAGGGTGGGCGATGCAAACCGACTTTAGGAGGTTCACGAACTCTATAAACAATAAATTACAGTGAGCTAAAAAAGAATAATCCCCTGTTACCACGCAATTCCATCGCGTGCTGGAACAAAACACCCTATAGTACCTATGACTTCCAATCTTACTCTTTGTTCTTTGTTCTTTGTTCTTTGCTCTTTGCTCTTTGCTCTTTGTTCTTTGCTCTTTGCTCTTTGTTCTCTGTTCTCTGCTCTCTGCTCCCCCGTTAAGTAAACCCTTTCCAAAATGGTCTTAAAAATAAGTTTTCAAAAAAGCCCGTGCATTAAGCCCCATTATGCGATCTACGATAGCACCGGCATCCAGTTTGTTGAAATCATGCTTAATTCGGTCCTTTTGTAAATAGTTGTAAGCATGACGTTCCAGGAAATCGCTCAGATACGGGAGTTCTTCCGCGGTCCAGAATGCATTAAGCGGATCGATGATGCCGTCATAATCTGAACCTATCGCCATACAATCCCAGGCAAAGAGACCCTCGGCGTCCAGCACTTCCAAAATATGCTGTATTTGATTCCACAGCAGTTCAGAGCGGTAATGCATAATTTTAGGACGTTGCGTGGCGTGACGGGTCGTTTTTAGGGTTTGCTCGCTGGCAACCCGGCGCTCGTCGAGTTGCAAACCCAGAATACCCCTGCTTTTAGCCAGTAAAATAAGTTCCTCATCATAAAAATTAATGGAACTGTGCTGTAGTTTTTGAGCGGTTTCCGGATAGGTCATAACCGGATTCTGAGGCGATCTAAGGCCGTTTGCAGCGCCATGACTAATGATGATGGGCAGCAGTGTGTAAGCCTCGTGAGTTTTTAAATATTCATAATACTCATAGCGTGCCTTCACACTCATATGCTTGACATCGATTAAAATGGGTCGCCCCTGTTGCCCGTCAAGCAGTAAAGCCAGAACCTCTTTTCCCAAAGGAGTAAATCCCAACCCCAGACCATAACTTTGATCGGCCTGCTTTTTAATAAGACCGCTAAAGCTTTCTTCGTGTCCGCAAAGGTGATTCCAGAAGTGATGGGCCATGGTTACGAAAAAGGGAGGATGCTCCCAGTTTTTGAGGCTTTTCAGGTTTTGAAGCACTTCCTGCCGGTCAGGATCGGGAGACAAACCGGTATTCAGCACGTGCATACCTTCAATGGTGATGATTACACAAATGCTTACAATGCCATCCTGCTCCTCTTCCACCTTAATAACTTCGATCTCGTTGTATGAATTCACAATACGATACCTGAATTTCCCCTCTTTCAGCTGAATCACTTTTCCGTCCAGCTGTTTGTAAAAATCATATTCAGCCTCAAGATCTTTAAAATAATCTGTAAAGCTCTGTATATGATCTATGCGCTTTTTGCCCAGTCCCGTTGCGAAATTGGCTGCCAGATCAAGCAGCAATTCGTTGGTAACCTTATTGCGTACAAACCACTTTTCCATCGGATAAAGCGACACACAGACCACACCAACTCCGCCGTAGGACAAGGCAGTAAAATTAGACTGTGAAAACTTGGTCAGACCGGTTAAATAATTAAGCACCTTATCAAAAACCGAAGGCGGATCGTAATGCCAGATCGAATGTTTAGAACTGCGCCGGACCGTATTTTTACCAACCGGTTTAGAATTAAAACTTTTACCAAAAGGTTTCAGTGCCGGATGGCAATGCAGATCTACGTAAAAATGAGAAGTATTCATAACTTGAGTTTAGATGTACTCAGGGGTCATAAATGATAAAGGGATTCTAAGGTACTCATTTATATCGAGATAACACAGAGTGCTGAATGCAGAATGCTGAATTCAGAATGTAGAATTTTATGCTTTCAAATAACTCAATAACTCAATAACTCAATAACTCAATAACTCAATAACTCAATAACTCAATAACTCAACAATAAATCAGAAATACAAAATTAGAAATGCAGAACACCAGTTGTAACGTTGAAGATACCCAACCAGAAGATTATATAAGATATTAGCACTAATGAGCTCCCTTCTCTGTGGGAGAAGGGCGGGGGGGATGAGGCCAGAATGCTAAATTTTTCCGTTCAAATAACCGAATAACTCAATAACAAATCAGAATGCAGAATTCAGAATGTAGAATTTTATGCTTTCAAATAACTCAATAACTCAATAATAAATCAGAAATACAAAATTAGAAATGCAGAACACCAGTTGTAACGTTGAAGATACCCAACCAGAAGATCATATAAGATATTAGCACTAATGAGCTCCCTTCTCTGTGGGAGAAGGGCGGGGGGATGAGGCCAGAATGCTGAATTTTTCCGTTCAAATATCTGAATAAGAAATACGAAATCTCCAGCGTTGAACGAATGCCATTCTCTTGGCTCAGATTAGCTGCATTAAGCTCCGAAGCACCAGTAACGTTTCGTTCACTTCAAATGTTACAGAACCTTCTTATTATGGTCGGCATTTCAGATTATACCTAAGAATATCATTCTTTAGATTTCTTTTTCTTCAGTATAGCAGAAAGTTCCCGTCAAAAATTTTCGAAGCCTTGGAGAAAATTTAGGGACTTTTTGCGGTTTTGCCCCTTTAGGCAAAAATACCTAAGAAAAAGTGTCTTTTCTTTTGGTTCGTTTTCTTTGGACAAGCAAAGAAAATGAACGAAACCTGCTCTAAAAATTAAAATTTCTAAACCGCCGACAGAAGGTTCACTAATTCGAAAAACAAAAAAAAAGAGCCCAAAGGCTCTTTTGTAATTCATGCTATATCAACAGGCTTAATCTTCGGGATAAGCAACATCACCATCCCATTCCATAAAACCGCCCATTAGATTATAAGTAGTCTCAAACCCCAGCTGATCCATCAATTGGGCAGCCTGACCACTTCGGTTACCCGAACGGCAGTACACATAATAGTTTTTAGACTTATCCAGTTTATTTACTTTATCGATAAAGCCCTGACCTTCGTAAATATCAATATTATGCGAATCAGGCATAATCCCTTCATCTACTTCATTTTGGGTACGTACGTCTAGTATAAAGGCATTATCGTCTGCGGCCAGTTTACGGCGCCATTCTTCCTGGGTTAGATTTTTCATGATTTGTTTTTGAGGTTGAATACCAAAGTTAAGGCATTGTCTATTTTCTTCCTAAAATTTTATTTAAGCTTTGATCGAGCAACCAATGGCTTTCGTGTTGCTGGGCTCCACAGGTTTACCGGCTAAAAGGGCCTGTACCGCATCTGCTACAAAGCGTTTGGTCACCGTAGCCTCATCGCGCACGCTGTCGTCAATAGCCCCTATATAGCGTACCAGCAGAGATTCTCCTTCTTTTTGTAAAAGATATACATGCGGAGTTTTAGTAGCCCCATATTGCGGGTAGATTTCCTGATTTTCGTCAAACAGATACGGGAAGGTAAAGCCCTTTTCGCGGGCACGCTCCTGCATAGCTTCAAAACTGTCACCGGGCTGCACCTCCGGATTATTGGGATTGATTGCGATTACCGGATAACCCTTAGCTTTAAACTCCTTATCCAGATCAAGGATGCGATCTTCATTGGCCATGGCAAAGGGACATGTGTTGCAGGTAAATACCACAATAAAACCTTTGGCTTTATCAAAATCTGAGAGGGAAACAACGTTTCCATCAACATTTTTAAGTTTAAAATCGGTGGCAACATCTCCCACAGCATATCCGCTTTCAAAGGTGTCGATCTGGGTAAATGCAAATGCTGAAACAACCAAAAGCAAGGTTAATACAACAAGAATTTTTAGGGATTTCATCTTATTAATAGTTTAATCATTAAAGTTGCTTTTTAAGGAAAGCAATTCGTGTTCCAGTGCCGGATATTCAAACGAACGCTCATAAAAGCGGTATTCTTCCGAAGTTAGTATTATAGTGGCCGGGATAGCCCCACTCCACTCTTCCGAAACCTGGGGAATCCACACATCTCCATGCGGATCATCTAACAGCAGTACCTTCGACTTCAGTTGCTTTTTGAGAATAAAAGGGATTAAGCGCTCCTTAACCTGATCTGGAAAATCAAGACTCACCAGAATAACCTCAACCTGTTTATCTTTATAATTTGCCTGCAATGCTTCAAAAGCCGGCAACTCGGCCAGACAGGGCTTGCACCACGTAGCCCAAAAGTTAATCACCCGTACCACATCGGTGTCTGTTACCTTTAGAAAAGGCTTAAAGTGTTCATAATCGTAAACCGGCAGCTTATACCCCTGCTCCTGATGCACTTTTACGGGCTTTGGCAACTCCTGACCCTTGGTCGCATCGGTGCATCCCAAAGCCAAAAAAGCAGCCATAAAAAACAAATAAGGTCTCAAAAAATCGGTTTAAAGCGGCTAAAGCTAGAGTAAATCAACTGGTTTTGCACAGTCTTTAAGATTTGTATAACATTTAAACGCTGCAACCCCTTAAAAATCGATGAGTCTCTTAATAATGCGTTAAACTCGTTCGCGTTGCTTGCAGGAAAACAACTTTGCCTTACATTTGTATATACAAATATTGTATAGACGATAATGACAATTGAAGAAGCCTTACATATAAGTGCAAAACTGGATCTGGAATCCAAAACAGCAATAAATCTGCAATACACTTCCCGCATTCTGGAAGAAAAGTTTGCCGGCTTATTGAAGGAATACGATTTGACTACCCCACAGTTTAACGTGCTTCGCATTTTAAGAGGTCAAAAAGGAAAGCCTGCGAGTCTGGCCTGTATTCAGGATCGAATGGTAGACCGCAACAGCAATACCACCCGTTTGGTTGACAAACTCATTAAAAAAGATTGGGTAAAGCGCAGGGTGTGTCCCGATAACCGAAGAATGGTAGAGATCGAAATCACGCCCGACGGCCTTACGATCTTAGAACAACTCGATCCCCTCACCCGCGAGATCAATGCCAAAAACGTGGCTCCTTTAACGCAAGATGAATTACTAACCCTAAATACACTTTTAGATAAATTAAAAACTCATGACTAAATACGTAGAAGACTTAAACTGGCGCTATGCCACCAAAAAATTTGATGCAACCAAGAAGATTGCTTCAGATGATTTAGAAACTCTTAAAAAAGCAGTACAACTTTCTGCAAGCTCGTACGGCTTACAACCGTATAAAATACTTGTTGTAAAGGACGATGCTGTTAAAGCAAAGCTGAAAGAAGCCGGGTACAATCAAACCCAGTTTACCGATGCTTCTGAGATATTTGTATTCGCACATCAAACCGATTTTGGTGCAGAATTGGTAGATTCTTATATCGAGATTGCTGCTGAAGCAAACGGAGTGAAGCCTGAAGCGATGCAGGACTATGCTAATTTGATGAAGAATTCCCTGCTCAACCTGCCACAGGAAGCCAAAGCAGGCTGGACAGCCAGACAGGCCTATATCGCAATTGGTAATTTATTAAGTGCAGCTGCCGCTCATAAAATTGATGCCTGCCCAATGGAAGGTTTCAATGCAGAGGCATTTGATGAAATCCTAAATCTTAAAGGAACCAATTTACACGCAGTTGCAGTGGTTGCTGTAGGATACCGCAGCGAAGAAGACAGTCATCAGCACGATCCTAAAGTGAGAAGACCACAGGAAACCCTGTTTGAAACGATCTAAAATTTTTTAATTCAATACTTGTATATACAAATAAATCTCTAAACCCATGAAAACAGTAAAATCAATTTTAATTCTGGCAGTAGCTGTAGGCACTGCATCATTCACAACAAAAGCTATTATGGAAAAAGTAAGCGTAAAAACCAGCTCTATCACCTGGACCGGTAAAAAAGTAACCGGCAAGCACGTGGGAACCATAGATCTTAAAGACGGGTTCTTTACAATGGAAGGGGACAACATCACCGGTGGTGAGTTTCATATCGATATGACCAGTATTGAATGTACCGATCTTTCCGGAGACAGCAAAGGTCAGTTAGAAGGGCACTTAAAGAGCGACGACTTTTTTGGTGTTGACAATTACCCAACTGCAAAACTGGTTATAACCAATGCTGTAAAACAGGGAAATACCTATAAAGTAACCGGAGATCTTACGATTAAGAAAACCACCGAGCCGGTAACTTTTGAATTGGAGCGTGCAGGCAGCAACTTCAGCACCGTTCTTACAATCGACAGAAGTAAGTATGACGTACGTTACGGTTCTGGTAGTTTCTTCGACAACTTAGGGGATAAAACCATCTATGATGATTTCACCCTGGACATCAACCTGTCTATCTAATTTTTTTCAGAACTAAATGCCGATTTTGTTTGTTAACTAAGAAGCTATTTTTATATTTGAGCCACTTATGAAAAACAGAATCGCAAATACCTGGTGGTGGATCTCGCAACTTTAATGTCGTGATGCAACCTCGTATTTGATAAATACATAATTAAAGGCCTGTCTCACGACAGGTCTTTTTTGTTTTACGCAAAGCGGAAAGACAACATAAAATGAGTTTAGGTAGTCAAACCCATAAAAGATGAAATTTACCTTAAAGACACACAGCAAGAAAATTCTGGCAGATACCATTACTCCGGTATCGGTTTACCTGCGTTTGCGCGATAAATTCCCCAACAGTCTGTTGCTGGAGAGCAGCGATTACCGGGCAAACGACAATACCTTCAGTTACATTTGCTGCAATCCCATCGCCTCCATTTCGGTACAAAACGAGCAGATTAAAGAAGTGTTTCCTGACGGAAGCATGCAGCAAACAAACATCAGTGCAGACACCGATGTCGTGGGTATTATTGAAGGCTTTGCCCAAAAGTTTGAAACCCAAAACAACGACCGCAAGTTCATTCAAAACGGACTTTTTGGGTATATGAGTTATGACGCGGTACGCTATTTTGAAGATATTGAGATTGCTAAAAAGGAAGACAGCCTTCAGATCCCCGATATTTATTATGCGGTGTATCAAAACATCATCGCCATCAACCATTTCAATAACGAGGCCTATATTTTTTCGCATACCTATGAAGGCGAAAACAACCTCGATCAAATCGCACAGCTGCTTACCGTAAAGAGCTTTTCAGAATACAACTTTAAGCTGGAAGGGGAACGCAAATCGGTAATGACCGATGCAGAATATGTAGACCTGGTCAAAACCTGTAAAAAGCATTGTCAGCGTGGCGATGTGTTTCAGATTGTACCTTCCAAGCGTTTTTCGCAAGGCTTTAGCGGCGATGAGTTTAACGTGTACCGAAGCCTGCGCAGCGTAAACCCATCTCCCTACCTCTTCTATTTTGATTACGGAAACTTCAAGATTTTTGGCAGTTCGCCCGAAGCTCAATTGATCGTTCAGGACGGCAAAGCCGAAATTCACCCCATCGCCGGAACCTTTAAACGTACCGGTAACGACGAGCAGGACGCCGCTTTGGCCAAAAAACTATCGGAAGACGCCAAAGAAAACAGCGAGCACGTGATGCTGGTTGATCTTGCGCGTAACGACCTGAGTCGTAACGGCAGTAATGTAAAGGTAGAAACCTACCGCGAAGTGCAGTTTTTCTCGCACGTGATTCATCTGGTAAGTAAAGTCACGGGAACCAAACACCCCGAAACCTCAACAATGCGGGTGGTAGCAGATACTTTCCCGGCAGGGACTTTAAGCGGTGCACCCAAACACAACGCGATGAAACTGCTGGAGAAATACGAACCCATCAACCGGGATTTTTACGGTGGCGCCATCGGCTTTATGGACTTTAACGGCAACTTCAATCACGCCATCATCATCCGTTCGTTCCTGAGTAAAAACCATCAATTACACTATCAGGCCGGTGCGGGTGTGGTAAGCGACAGCGTGCCCGAAAAAGAACTCGAAGAAGTGTATAACAAACTGGGAGCCCTTTCTAAAGCCCTCAAACTGGCAGAAGAAATTTAGTCACCTGGTACCCAAAAGGGAACCCTTATTTTCGCAAAGCGAAAAAATTAAAAGAACTTAAAGTATTCAATAGACTTTAAACCAAATATGGAAACCAATAGTAATAGCAATAATAATAGTAAATCCACTCCCCTTTCGGGGGTCGGGGGGCTCAAAATATTAGTCATCGACAACTACGACAGTTTTGTGTACAACCTGGTGCATTACCTGGAAGATCTGGACTGTGAGGTTACCGTAAAACGAAACGATCAGCTTACGCTGGAAGAAGTTAAGGATTACGATAAAATTTTACTCTCTCCGGGACCGGGCATTCCCGATGAAGCCGGACTTCTGAAAGCCATCATAAAAGAATATGCGCCTACCAAGAGTATGTTTGGGGTATGTTTGGGTCAGCAGGCAATTGGCGAGGTTTTCGGCGGAAGCCTGATCAATCTGGATAAGGTTTTTCACGGGGTAGCCACCAAAGCGAAACAGACCGTGAAAGACGAAACGCTCTTTAAAGACATTCCGGAAGAATTTGAAATAGGTCGCTATCACTCGTGGGTCGTGGCGCCGGAAGGGTTCCCGGAAGAACTGGAAATCACCTCGGTAGACGATAACGGCCAAATCATGTCTTTGCGTCATAAAACATACGACGTGCGCGGGGTACAATTCCATCCGGAATCGGTACTCACACCCGAAGGCAAAAAAATGATCAAAAATTGGATAAATGCGTAGCACTTTATCATTTCCGCCCTTCGGCTATCGCTCAGGATAGACTCCGGCGGAAATCTCAATAAAACATAGTTTACATTTCCGCGAAGGCGGAAATCTCAAAACAGAATTACAAACATCAAAAAAAGTTCTCTCCCCCGGGGAGAGATGCCCGAAGGGCAGAGAGGGAAATGAAAACACTTTTAAACAGACTCATCAACCACGAGCAACTCAATAAATCAGAGGCACGTGACGTGCTGGTCAATATTTCGGAAGGTAAGTACAACACCAGCCAGATTGCGGCATTTATGACGGTGTATATGATGCGCAGCATCACCGTTGAAGAACTGGCCGGCTTTCGGGATGCGCTTTTAGATTTGTGCATCGCCGTACCCTTTGAAGGCTATGATGCCATTGACCTCTGCGGAACCGGTGGCGATGGCAAGGATACCTTCAACATTTCGACCCTGTCTTCCTTTGTAGCCGCCGGAGCCGGAATCAACGTAACCAAACACGGGAATTACGGGGTTTCTTCGGTGAGTGGGAGCAGCAACGTGATGGAGCATCTGGGTATTACATTCAGTAACGATAAAGACTTTTTGAAGCGTTGCCTGGACGAGGCGGGAATTTGTGTGTTACATGCGCCCCTCTTCCACCCCGCTATGAAGAATGTAGGTCCTATACGCCGCGAACTGGGCGTCAAAACCTTTTTCAATATGTTGGGCCCTATGGTAAATCCGGCTTTTCCCGACAATCAGTTGGTGGGGGTTTTCAATCTGGAGTTGGCCCGTATGTATGGCTACCTCTATCAGAAAACCGATAAGAATTTCACCATTCTGCACAGCATAGACGGCTATGACGAGATTTCCCTCACCGGCGAGACCAAAGCCATTCGCAACACCAGCGAGCGTATGCTTACCGCTGAAGATTTTGGCGTAGAAACCATTAGACAGGAACAGATTTACGGCGGCGACAGCATCGAGTCTTCTGCTGCAATATTTAAAAAAGTCATCAGCGGGCAGGGCACCGAAGCTCAGAACAATGTGGTCGCGGCAAATGCCGGTATGGCCATAGCCACAGTAAAAGGCCTGGAACCCAAAGAAGGATTTGACATCGCGAGAGAAACCCTCCTCAGCGGTAAAGCTTTAGATCGCTTAGAGAAACTAATTCAGCTAAGCTCACACGTCTAATAGGTAATAGCAATAAAAATAACAATAGTAATCGTTTTGAACATTTTAGATAAAATAATCTCAGACAAACGAAAGGAAGTAGCCTTACGTAAGCAACTAATTCCCGTGAGTCAATTAGAACAATCCGTTCTTTTTGACCGGAAATCGCCTTCGCTGGCTCAGGCTTTACGCGATAGTGACACCGGCATCATCGCCGAGCACAAGCGCCGTTCCCCCAGCAAGCAGGTAATCAATCACAACCTCAACGTTCAGGATGTCGCAACCGGTTATGAAAGTGCCGGTGCCTGCGGCATGAGCGTTCTTACAGACGGTAAATACTTTGGCGGTTCTCTGGACGATTTGCTGTTAGCCCGTGCTGCCAGCAATTTTCCGCTGTTGCGAAAAGAGTTTATGATTGATGAATATCAAATTCTCGAGGCCAAGGCTTATGGTGCAGACGTCATTTTATTGATCGCTGCGGTACTTTCGCAAAGCGAAATCAGGAGCCTGTCTGAATTCGCAAAAACGCTGGGGATGGATGTCCTGCTGGAGGTGCACAACCTTGAAGAATTGCAAAAATCGATTATGCCTTCGCTCGATATGCTGGGAGTCAACAACCGAAACTTAAAAACCTTTGAGGTTAGCCTCGATATCAGTAAAAACCTTTCCGCAGAAATCCCGGACGAATTTGTAAAAGTCTCTGAAAGCGGAATCAGCACTATCGAAGCGATTAAGGAGTTACGCCCTTTTGGCTATCAGGGCTATTTAATTGGTGAAAACTTTATGAAAACCGATGATCCCGGTGCAAGCGCCACTGAGTTTATCCATAAACTCCGATAAAAAGCTCCCCTCCTTTCCAAGGAGGGGAACGTTTCAGCTTTGCTGAAACAGGGGTGGTTCTACTGCCCCCGGATTGGAAATAATCTGAAATGAAAAATAAAGACACACATAAAAAAGAAACTCCCGCTCTCCCGACCTCCTTCGGGATGGAGAGGGTTGGGGTGAGGATAAAAGTCTGTGGGATGAAACACAACACCGCAGCCGTTGCAGCCTTGCAGCCCGATTATCTGGGGTTTATTTTTCATGAGAAGAGTCCGCGCAATTATGATTTAAAAGAGATTCCTAAGTTGCCACCCCGAGTCAAAAAAGTAGGCGTATTTGTCAATGCCAGCCTGGATTTTGTTCTTGAAAAAGTAAACCAATTTGGTTTTGACGTCATCCAGTTACACGGTAACGAATCACCCGAGTATTGCAAAGAACTTAGAGGGCTATGTCAGATCGAGCGTGTCACACTGAGCTTGTCGAAGTGGAGTCGTGATCCTGAGAAAGAACATAAAACCGACTCCGCCAAAAAGCCTATACCTGGCCCTTCCGGTGAGCTCAGGACAGGCTCAGTCGAAGTACCTGTACCGAGCGCAATCGAAGTGCCTGCACGGAGCCCAGTCGAAGTGCCTGTACCGAGCGCAGTCGAGGTACCTGCACTGAGCTCAGTCGAAGTGTGGAAAGTGTTTAGCATAAAAGATCACTTTGATTTTTCAGTCTTAGAAGCCTATGAACCCTATGTAGATGCCTTTTTATTCGATACCAAAGGCAAGGAAAAAGGAGGCAATGGGTACACCTTTGACTGGGAAGTTTTAAAAGACTATCCTTCCAAAAAACCTTTCGTACTGAGTGGAGGTATTGGTCTGGACGAACTCGACTCCGTCAAAAATATGCTGAAGACTGATTTACCGCTGTTTGCCATTGATGTAAACAGTAAATTCGAAGACCAGCCCGGATTAAAAAATAGAAGCGATTTAGAGGAGTTATTGAGCTTTTTTAGAAATCCTGATAGTGCGAAATAAAAAATAGAAATAAGAATAAAAGATTTCCGCCTTCGCGGAAATGAAAATATAGAATAAAAAATGAACTACAACGTAAACGAAAACGGATATTACGGCGATTTTGGAGGAGCATACATCCCCGAGATGCTGTATCCCAATGTAGAAGAACTGCGCCAGAATTACATCAAGGTCATGCAGGAACCCGAATTTCAGAACGAATTTCACGAACTGCTGCGCGAGTACGTAGGTCGCCCTACCCCGCTTTATTTCGCGAAGCGCTTTTCTGAAAAATATGGGACTAAAGTCTACCTGAAACGCGAAGACCTCTGCCATACCGGGGCGCACAAGGTTAACAACACCATCGGGCAGATTTTGATGGCTAAACGTTTAGGCAAAACCCGTATCATCGCAGAGACCGGTGCCGGGCAGCACGGGGTGGCTACCGCTACCGTTTGTGCTTTGATGGGACTCGAGTGCATCGTCTACATGGGCGCTGTTGATATCAAACGCCAGGCGCCAAACGTCGCCCGTATGAAAATGTTGGGCGCCAAGGTCGTTCCGGCAGAATCGGGAAGTAAAACCCTGAAGGATGCCACAAACGAGGCCATTCGCGACTGGATCAACAATCCTACCGACACGCACTACATCATCGGTAGCGTCGTAGGGCCGCATCCCTATCCCGATATGGTAGCACGTTTTCAAAGCGTGATTTCCGAAGAGGTTAAAAAACAACTGGTGGAGAAAGAAGGGCGTGAAAATCCCGATTACGTAGTGGCTTGTGTAGGAGGCGGCAGCAATGCTGCGGGTATTTACTACCACTATCTTGACAATCCGAATGTGGGTATCATCGCGGTTGAAGCTGCCGGTAAGGGCATTGACAGCGGCGAGAGTGCAGCAACCTCAGCATTGGGCAAAGAAGGTATTATTCACGGTAGCAAAACCCTGCTGATGCAAACGCCGGACGGTCAGATCACCGAGCCCTATTCCATTTCGGCAGGTTTGGATTATCCCGGAGTTGGGCCTATGCACGCGCACCTGTTTCGCAGCGGACGAGGGGAATTCATCAGCATCACCGATGATGCAGCCATGCAGGCCGGTCTGGAACTCAGCAAACTCGAAGGCATCATCCCGGCGATTGAAACCTCACACGCCTTAGCCATTTTCAAAGACCGAAAATTTAAAAAAGACGATGTGGTGGTGATTAATTTAAGCGGTAGAGGGGACAAGGATTTGAATACGTATATCGAATATTTCAACCTCGCATAAGCGAGTTTGACTTTTTTCATTTCCGCGAAGGTCGAGTGTTATTTTTCATTTCCGCGAAGGCGGAAATCTTATGATCCAAACCCCAATGCTCAATGGAAGAATTGTTTTAAACCTATATTCTTACCAATAAAAACCACACCGTTCTTTACATTGGGGTAACCGCTGATTTGAAAAAACGCTTAAGACAACATAAACAAAAAAGTAATAAAGGATTTACGGGAAAATACAATGTAGAAAAACTGGTCTATTTTGAATCAACTCCCTATGTGAATAATGCGATACACAGGGAGAAGCAACTCAAAAAATGGAATCGGGAGTGGAAAGAAAATCTAATAAGCGACATAAATCCGGATTGGAATGATTTGAGTTGGATGCTTGAGTGAAATTATTCCGGATTAAATAAAGGGTTTTAAATAAAAATAAGGATACGATTGGAGAGATTTCCGCAGGAACTAAACTAAAATAAGGATACGATTGAAGAGATTTCCTTAGGAACCAAACTAAAACAAGGATACGATTGAAGAGATTTCCTTAGGAACCAAACTAAAACAAGGATACGATTGAAGAGATTTCCGTCTTCACGGAAATGACTAAAAGATTATATAAACATGAACAGAATCAATAAAAAACTACAGGAAGATAAAAAACTGCTTTCCATCTATTTTACGGCAGGTTATCCTAAGCTTCAGGATACCACGACCGTTATTCACGAACTGGTAAAAGCAGGTGTCGATATGATCGAAATTGGTTTACCGTTTAGCGATCCGCTGGCAGACGGGCCTACCATTCAGGAGAGTTCGACCGCAGCCCTTAAAAACGGGATGACCACCTCTACCCTTTTTGAGCAGATCAAAGACATCCGTAAGACTGTGGATATTCCACTCATCGTGATGGGCTATTTCAATCCAATGCTTCAGTACGGTGTGGAAGAATTTTGCGCTAAATGTGCAGAGATAGGTATTGACGGCCTCATTATGCCCGACCTTCCGCTGGCCGAATACGAGATGCATTACAAAGCCATCTTTGAGAAGTACGACCTTAAGATGATTTTCCTCATTACCCCACAAACGTCAGATGCGCGCATCCGCCAAATTGATGCTGCCAGCGATGCCTTTATCTATATGGTAAGCAGCGCGAGTACCACCGGTAAAACTTCAGGCTTCAGCACGGTGCAAACCGATTATTTTGAACGCATTGCAAAGCTTCAGCTTAAAAACCCACAGATTGTAGGCTTCGGTATTAAGGATGAAGATACCTTTAAAGCCGCCACTCAAACGGCTAAAGGAGCTATAATTGGTTCGGCATTTATTAAGGCACTCACAGCAGATGGTATAGAAGGAATTGGCCGTTTCATTTCAACAATTCGACCCTAAAACCAACAAGTGGCTGATTGCGAAGGCTTTTTGTGTATTTTAACGGGATCTTAATACTGCATTATCAGTATTTAACACGCGCTATGAGTATCTTGAATTGAATTTAAAAAAGATAGTATTATGGCAAAGAAATTTGAACGAAAAGTAGAACAAAAAGATAGCGATCCCACAAGTAGTTTAGGGGACCGAAAGAAACAAACCAATAAGGTTGATATTGATGAGAAAACCATCAAAGATCAACAAAATAAAAAATAAGATTTACGTAATGTAAATTCCATTTTCGCCCAACTTTGTAGAATGGATGCCGGTGCACTTAGGTGTACCGGCATTTTTTTTTGCATAAAATCAACCAGGCTTAGAATACCAGTTTCCCCAGCAAAACAGGATTGGTAATATCCTCCGCATTCAGTTCGTACTGCCTCAATTCACTGGCTCCAATAACCAGCAAATGATTGTCTCTGATGATGACGTCAAAAGCGTCGATCTCAATACCGCCCAGCAAATCGGGCTCTGCGGGCTTGGTCACATCAAAAATGCGTACCGTACCTGCATCAGTCACCAGCAGGTAGTTTTCGTAAAGCCCAAGGCCAATGGGTCGGTCCATTTCTACTGTGGTGAGCAATACCGGCTCCCGCGGATTTTTAGTATCATACACCTGAAGCTGATTGATAGTTCCCATACACACTGCGTTGGTATGCAGGGTCACGTAGGTATAATCACCGCTCGAAACCACAGGATCACAACTGCGCACGTGCTGCACCTCAGAAAGCTTCAACGGAAACTTGGGATCTGAAATATCATAGATAAACATACCCAGTCTGCTTCCCATAAATAAATACTCATCAAGTGCGTAAAGGGTTTCGATATCAAAACCAATGTATTTATCACCGGTCTTAACGGGTTTATCGGGATCTGTAATATCAAAAATATTCAAGGCCTGATCGTCTACCGTATAGAGGTAGTCACCAACCAGGGCAAAACGGGCCAGCGAGCCTCCCTGACCATCCCCACCGGCAGCGTCATTGGCTACCGCGCTGGTATCACCCTCGCACGAAGTGAGGATCAAAACAAAAAGCAACAACGTGTATCCTATATTTTTCATGATCTAGTCTTCTTTTAGTTTATACCCCACGACAATCAACTCCTCTTCTACGCCATAATTTTCAGGACTTAAACCTTCGGGAGATATCAAAGCCGGAAACGCTTGCTGCTCCCGGTGTAGCAGCTGCAATTCATCTGCACCTCTTTCATAGCGAAAAGCGACAAGATCAATAAGATGATGCGAGTACATCACAGTTCCCCGTATGGCCAGATCGGTACTCCCGGGAATGCTGATAAAAGCCAAAGATTGCGGATCTTCAGGATTGGTATTATCAAAGACGTGAAAACCTTCCTGCTTTTCATTGATGTACATCATGGCATCTTTGATGTAAATCTTTCCCGCATTTTGTACGGGGCGCGAAGGCATCAGTTTTATAGTTTCTTCAAAATCGGCCCGGGTTTGTGTAATGGGCTCGTAGGCTATGTGATAAGGATCTACAACCTGAGGCCCATCATCATCTACGGTATACCAGCAGGACTGCAACAGCATTGCCACTCCAAAAAGCAGGAAGTACATTTTTTTCATAATTGATCGATTTAGTTCGTGTTAATTAATCAAAAGATGCGGTTTTCGGTTAAGGGTTGCGTTCCGAAACGAAATAGTACAGGAATTTTAATTTCAGAACCCACAGAATCTGAGGGTTTTAGCTACTTGCTGCGGAATTTTAAAAGGTATTAGTACAAAAAAGACAAGCTTTTGACGTTTTGCATCCTTCTAAACATCAACTCGGCCGTCATCTTGAGCGCTTATTTTGGTAATTAGTCTACACTAAATGCTCTCGACTGCACTTCAACAAGCTCAGTGTGACACGCTCGACCTGAAAGTAAACCACATGTTATGATGCAGTATACTTCATAGCTTAATTTTCAGTTGAATCTAAAAACGCTCACAAGGTAGCTTTTAACAGAAACAGCTCCAGCCGTTAAACTTATACTAATCTCCTGCGCGAAAAACCCGGGGGATATGAAAAACTTTAATTTCGTAAAAAACTACCTATGAATAAATTATTCTACACACTAGCCTTAGCAGTCGCTTTTACAGCCTGTAAAAATGATAAAAAGGTTTCTGAAGAGACCAAAGAAGATCTTGCCGATAACGGCAGCGTCACGGTTGAAACCACAGTAGGACCTTTAGAACTTCCTGCTCCCTTTGCTTCCGAATCGGTTACCAAAGAAAGCAAGGTGGTCGCCTGGCCCGAAGGCAAGACTCCCGTAGCCCCTGAAGGTTTTACAGTAACCCGCTTTGCAGATGAGCTGCAGCACCCGCGATGGACCTACGTAGCTCCCAATAACGACATTTTCGTAGCCGAATCAAATACCCGAAACAGCGCCAATCAAATCACCCTCCTTCGCGATACCAACAGCGACGGAAGCGTTGATGAACGTTTTGTATTTAAAGATGGGCTCAATCAGAATTTTGGGATGCTGGTTCTTAGTGACTATTTCTACATCGCCAATACCGATGGACTTTACCGTTACCCGTATACCGAAGGTCAAACCAAACTGGAAGGCGAAGGCGAGAAAATCGTTGAACTTTCGGCCAGCGGTTACAACAACCACTGGACGCGTAATATCATCACCAACGAAGCTAAAGACAAAATATACATTTCGGTAGGTTCTGCCAGTAACGTGGGCGAACAGGGAATGGAGAAAGAAGAGCGACGTGCGGTAATTTTAGAAGTAAACCCCGACGGAAGCGGCGAAATCACCTATGCTTCGGGATTGAGAAATCCTGTGGGCATGGACTGGAACCCGGTTACCGGCGAACTTTGGACCGCCGTAAACGAGCGGGATGAATTGGGAAACAATCTGGTTCCTGATTATGCGACCAGTGTCAAAAAAGGCGGCTGGTACGGATGGCCGTACAGCTATTATGGCCAGATTAATGATCCACGTTGGGAAGAAGACCCGCATCAGGATCTGGTAGACAAAGCCATTGTTCCCGATGTGCCCTTGGGATCCCATACCGCCTCTTTAGGATTTACCTTTTACACCGGAAATAAGTTTCCGGCTGAATATCAAAACGGAGCTTTTGTTGGGCAGCATGGCTCGTGGAATCGCGAACCCTTCTCGGGCTATAAAGTGGTCTTTATTCCATTTGAAAACGGAAAGCCAAAACCGGCTGTTGATTTCCTTACCGGTTTTATCCCCGATGAAAACGGAAACGAAGTTTATGGTCGCCCGGTTGCAACTACCGTTGCTCCTGATGGCTCCCTGCTGGTTAACGATGACGACAGCGGTATAATCTGGAGGGTTTCAGCAAACTAGATGAAAAACCTCCTGCTGCTCTGTACCTTATTGGTTACGTCCCTTGGCTTTTCTCAGGAAGAAACAGCGACCGACTCGTTGACCCAACGCAATACCTTAGGCGAAATCCTGATTACCGCAACCCCGGTTCAAAACCAACTGCAGCGCATTCCGGCGGCAGTGGCTGTAATTACCGCCCAAAATTTAGAGCGGGGTGATCAGCTTTCGGTAGCTAATGAGATCAACAAAATTCCCGGAATACAGATGCAGCAGGGTGCTCTGAACACCAGCCGCATCAGCATTCGCGGTCTGGGTGCACGCAGTCAATACTCCACAAACCGGGTAAAGGCGTATCTTGAGGGTATTCCGCTTACTACCGGCGAGGGAGAAACTACTCTTGAAGATTTAGACCTCAGCCTCATCCAAAACATAGAAATCATCAAAGGCCCCGCGAGCAGCAGTTACGGCGCGGGTTTGGGAGGAGCGATGCTGCTTTCGGTTATCAAACCCAAAAAACCGGGTTTTTCGGTGCGTTCAAATGCGATGACGGGTTCGTACGGACTTTTTAAGACGGGGGTATCGGGCTTGTATGCAGATGAGCAAACACAGGGATTTATAAGCTACAACCACCTGGAAAGCGACGGTTTTCGGGATAACAGCGGGTATAACCGCAACAGTATTACGGCTTATGCCAAAACCCAGCTTAACGAAGTTTCAAGCCTTAGTTTTTTTGGGAATTATATCCGTCTCAAAGCCTACATTCCAAGTTCGATAAACGCTAATGATTTTAGGGAAGCTCCGCAAAAAGCTGCATTTACCTGGGCGCAGGCCCAGGGTTATGAATCCTACGATAAAATTTTGGCAGGTCTGTCTTACGACTGGCAAATAAACGCTCAAAACCGCTGGACTACCAGCCTATTTACCAATACCCGCGACGGCTATGAGCCAAGACCTTTTGATATTCTGGACGAAAACAGCCTTGCTTTCGGTATACGCAGCAATCTGAATTCTGAATTTTCGATTTTTCAGCTAAACGCGAAAAGCAGCATTGGCGTAGAATATTTTGATGAACACTATAAAGCCGAATTGTTTGAGAATAACTACGAAAGCAATCCGGGTAACGGAAGCATTCAGGGAAACCGCTTTGCTGATCAGGAACAGGACCGAAAATACCTGAATCTTTTCGCCCAAATACAACTAAAATTTACAGAACGGCTTACGGGAGATTTCGGCCTTAATTACAACCACAGCCGTTATATTCTGGATGATATCTTAAACGAAAACGGCACAGACAATTCGGGCACCTATACCTATCCCCGCATCTTTTTACCTCAGGCGGGTGTGACCTACGAGGCTTTTACCGATAAGTTTATCTACGCGACCGTTGCCCGTGGTTTTTCACTGCCCACGGTTGCCGAAACCCTGACACCCGAAGGCGCCATCAATCCCGAAATCAAACCCGAAACCGGCGTAAATTATGAGCTCGGTTTTAAAGGGCAATGGTTACAAAAACGGCTCTATACCGAAGTAGCATTCTACACGGTGCAGGTTGACAACCTGCTGGTGGCAGAACGTGTGGGCAATGATCAGTACGTAGGCCGCAACGCCGGAAAAACCGATCACAACGGTGTAGAATTTTTCGCACAATACCGGGATTATATAGGTGAAAACCTGATGCTTCAGCCCTACGCATCTGTAGCGCTAAACGACTATTCCTTCGAAAAATTCACAGACCGGGACGTCGATTACAGCGGCAATGATCTTACCGGCGTCGCAGACCGGGTGATTAATTTGGGACTTGATCTATCGTGGAAAAGCTGGAGCTTCAATACCAATTACCGCCATACCGGAAGCATTCCGCTTGATGATGCAAATAGTATTTACAGCGATTCGTATAATGTGGTGAATCTGCGTAGCGATTATGCTTTTGAGTTGGGCAAGACTTTAGACCTGAATGTATTTGGAGGCATCAACAATCTGTTTGATGCAGACTATGCCGCACAGATTTTACCCAATGCGACCGGTTTTGGAGGCAGTTTACCCCGATATTACTATCCCGGCGAACCGATTAATTTTTACCTGGGACTGAATTTTCAATTCTAAATTCAGAATTCAGAATTATTGAATAACCCAATAATCAATAACTTCAATTACTCCCGGGTTTCGCCAGCCCCTCTTGCTTAAACTTTTTAATTTCGGCATTAAAGCTTTCGCTAAGGGCAAGAAGTTCTTTCAACAGATCGAGTTGGTGCTCGGTTTCGAGCAGGATTCCATCCAGATTTACCGCGCCCACATATTCAAAAAAGAGATTTTGATATTCGGCTTCGATCTTGAGCTGTTCCCTTAAAAACTTCTGATCAAAATAGGCGTCAGTAGCAAATAACTGCTGCATGCGTTCATACGAGATCACTCCGTAATCCTTTTCCTTTTTGGAGGGATCTTTTTTAAACAAGCTTGCAAAGCGTTTGGCCAACATTATAAAATCGATACCCTGAGAAGTGTATTGCGGGCGGTAAGCCTGTGGATTGAGCTGATAATCTCTTTTGACCAGGTCATTAACCTTGGCTGTATATTCCTCCTGATTGAATTCTTTGGGCTTCGGCGCTTCGGTTAGGCGTACTTCGTCAAGTTCGTTGAGATTTTCATTTAATGCAACCACCCAGCGTTGCTCGAGTTGCTCTTGTTCCACAATAAAAACCTGAGTTTCCATAAAAGGTGCGCTAAACACCAGCGAATCATTCAGGCGGGCTGCGATACTAAAATCGCCCGCATCGGTAGTAACGGTCGACTTCTTTTGGGTGCGGTTTTCCACCAAAACACCCGGAACACGCTTATCGCCGGCATAAACCTTACCCGAGGTATTTTGCGCTTTCGCGGCTGCGAAAATCAAAAAAGTAACAAGAAAAATAAGGTTTTTGATCATAGATAAATGGTGTAGGCTTACTCTAAAGACCTGACTAGTGCACTTGCGTTGCAGTTTTCTAAATACGCACAGCATCAGGCACAAGCCCGGTGTAATCCCCACCATTGCGAATAACGTCGCGCACAATTGAAGACGAAATATAACTCTTACCCGAAGAGGTGAGTAAAAACACAGTCTCAATCTGCGCCAGTTTTCGGTTGGTATGGGCAATGGCCTTTTCAAACTCAAAATCCGCCGGATTGCGCAAACCGCGCAGAATAAAGCCGGAGTCGGTTTTGTTACAAAAATCTACGGTAAGCCCTTCGTAGGTCATCACCTTAATGCGGGATTCGTCTTTAAATGATTCCTTTAAAAAGTGTTCGCGTTGCTCAAGCGTAAACATGTATTTCTTTTCGGCATTAACCCCTATGGCGAGAATGATCTCATCAAAAAGTTTGAGCCCACGCTCAATGATGTCGTAATGACCTAAGGTAAGGGGGTCAAATGATCCTGGAAATACTGCGCGTTTCATAAATAGGAATTCAAAATTCAAGGTTGAATATTAAAAGTACAAAAACAAGTGCGTTTAAATCTGTTTACGGTTTAAGGTTTACGGTTACTTCAAGCTTGAAAACCGTTGAACCGTGGAAAACTTTAATCGTTTAGGTATTTTAAACACCTTACTCTGACCTTTATGATAATAATTCAGAACCAATAAGTTTAAAATAAAAACTGCCTACTGAGACTGCCTGCTGAGACTATCTTCTGTTAATCGCCTGTTGAATAACGTTATCAAATAAATCTGAAAGCGAAATCCCCGCAACCTTTGCCTGCTGTGGGATGATACTTGCCGGACTAAGGCCCGGAGTGGTGTTGACTTCCAGAAAATGCGGTTCTCCGTTATGGAAAATAAATTCAGCACGGGTAAGTCCCTTCAGCTTTAGAATTTTAAACACGCGTTCTGCTTCACGCTGTACCGCATCGGTCTGCTCTGGTGAAATGCGTGCCGGTGTAATCTCCTGAGACTTTCCGGCATATTTGGCCTCGTAGTCAAAGAAGTCATTCTCGCTCACAATTTCGGTGACCGGCAGGGCCGTGATTTTTCCGTTATAATTGATCACACCCACAGAAACTTCGGTACCTTCTAAAAAGGATTCGATAATGATCTCATCGTCTTCCTTAAACGAATTTTCCAGCGCTGCTTCCAGATCTTCCGCAGCATAAACCTTCGAAACCCCAAAGCTGCTCCCCGCTTTATTCGCTTTTACAAAACACGGCAAGCCCACTTTACTGATGATTTCTTCGGCATTGATGGCATCGCCCTGATTGATAAAATAATTGGTTGCTGTTTTAATTCCGTAAGCCCTAAGCACACTGATACAATCGCGTTTATTAAACGTTAGCGCAGCTTCATAATAATTGCAGGCCGTCTGCGGAATATTAAGCAGACCTAAATACGCCTGAATGCGCCCGTCCTCACCGGGAGTACCATGAATGGTATTAAACACGCAGTCAAACTTGATTTTTGTCCCATCAAGCGTTATCGAAAAATCGCTTTTATCTACTGGAATGGGTTTATGATCGGGGTGCGTACAATGCCACCCGTCTTTTAAAATGGAAATAGGATAAACGGTATATTTTGAAGGGTCGAGGTGTTTGCAAACGGTATTGCCACTCATCTGTGAAATTGCAGCTTCACTTGAATAACCACCCATCAGGACCGCAATAGTTAACTTAGACATAGTAAAACGAAAGCTTAACGTTAGGTATTCTTTACGGCTCCAAAGAACGCCAATTTTAGAATAAATAGGCAAAAAAAATGATTGTAATTGAGCTTCAGCCTAAATTAAGTTAAGTTTGCAAACGCATTAAGACTCCCTGAATAAAGCGCACATACGTTTTAGAACAGGTTGTCGTTTTTAACTAAAACAAAGAGCTCTCAGGAGCACAGGTATATATGGGATTTTTTAAATTTTTATTCAGTAAAACCTTTTTAAAACAACTGCTGTTAGCGGTACTGGTTTTAGTGGTTTTAGGCTTTGGCATACTATTTTGGCTAGACAGTTCTACCAACCACGACCAGCGTATTGCAGTACCAGACCTCAGCAAGATGACTTTAAGTCTGGTAGAGCAGGAACTCGAGAATGCCGATTTGCGCTATGTGGTGATTGACTCCTCAAACTTTAATCCCGACTATCCCCGGTATTCGGTAATCGAACAAAACCCGGCACCTGGTAAATTTGTAAAGGAAGACCGAAAGATCTATCTCGTACTCAACCCATCGGGCTATAGGGAAATTACGCTACCCCAATTGGTAGGCCGTACCCAGCGCCAGGTAGAACCTACGCTTTTGGCTTTAGGTTTCAGAATAGGCAAAATAGACTACCGCGATCACATCTCTGAAGACGAAGTGCTGGAGCTGCGCCACGACGGGAAAACCTTAAAAGAAGGCGATGCCCTTCGCAAAACTTCGGTAATTGACCTGGTGGTGGGCAATGGTGAAGGCCGGTATATTCCTGAGGATAGCGAGTCTATGGATACCTATGACGAGGATTACGTTCCTGAAGATGAATTTATGGATGAGCAAGCTACAGACGATGCAGGAATTTAAAACCGAAGATCCCGAAGAAGGAGACGACGACCTGTACGAGCATTACAGCTTTACTGCGGGGAAAGGACAAGAACCGCTGCGTGTAGATAAATTCCTGATGAATTTTATCGAAAAAGCGACCCGAAATAAAATACAGCAGGCCGCCAAAAATGGAAACATTGAAGTTAACGGTACGGTCGTTAAGCAAAATTATAAGGTAAAAGCCGGCGATGTCGTTCGGGTTTTGTTTGAACACCCGCCCTACGAGTTTTTACTTACGCCCGAAAACATTCCGCTTGACATTGTTTATGAAGATGACACCCTTTTAGTGGTCAATAAACCGGCCGGAATGGTGGTGCATCCCGGTCACGGGAACTACAGCGGTACGCTTATCAATGCACTGATTTATCATTTCGAAAATTTACCCGAAAACAGCAGCGGGCGCCCCGGTTTGGTACATCGTATTGATAAAGACACCAGTGGCTTGCTCGTTGTGGCAAAGACCGAAGAAGCCATGACCCATCTGGCCAAACAGTTTTTTGACAAGACCAGCGAGCGCGAATACATCGCAATCGTCTGGGGTAATGTGGAAGCAGACAGCGGCACAGTAGAAGGTCATATAGGCCGCCATCCCAAAAACCGACTGCAGAATACCGTTTATGAAGACGGTTCGCAGGGTAAAGAAGCCGTAACGCATTATAAAGTAATTGAGCGCCTGGGTTATGTCACTTTAATAAGTTGCAAGCTGGAGACCGGGCGAACACATCAGATTCGCGTGCATATGAAACACATAGGTCATACGCTTTTCAATGACGCACGCTATGGCGGTGATGTCATCCTTAAAGGAACGACCTTCAGCAAATACAAGCAGTTTGTAGAAAATTGCTTTACCATTTTACCCAGACAGGCCCTACACGCCAAAACCCTGGGATTTGAACATCCTAAAACCGGTGAATGGTTGCGTTTTGACAGTGCATTGCCCGAGGATATGGTTGCCTGCATTGCAAAATGGAATACATACGCCAGGCACGCCATGGAATAAGCAAATCTGTTTCAATACCTTTGCCCTATGTTTGATTTTATACCCGAAAGTTTACAGCCTGTTTTAATCATTGTAATTCTTGCCGTGCTCTTTTTTGCCGTAATGGCAAATAACCGCAAAAACCAAAGCAAGCTGCGCGAGCACAAGAAGCGTAACTTTAGGGCAGATTATCAAAGGCGTAAAGCAGAGCGCAAACAATCGCGCGAAGACCAGTCTTAAAAAAACACACCTGTGAAAATTTATACAAAAACGGGAGACGACGGTACTACAGCTCTTTTTGGCGGTACCCGCGTTTCTAAACATCACATACGCATCGACAGCTACGGTACGCTTGACGAACTCAATTCGCACCTGGGTTTGCTGCGCGACCAGGACATAGATGCTTCCAGCAAGTCTATGCTGCTTAAAATTCAGGAAAAACTTTTTGTAATTGGGGCTATTCTGGCCACAGATCCTGAAAAGGAAACCCTGAAAAACGGCAAAAAAAGGCTCGACATCAAGCGCATTTCAGACGAGGACATCAATCTGCTGGAAGCTGAAATGGATAATATGGACGAGACCCTCCCTCCTATGACGCATTTCATCTTACCGGGCGGACATCAGACCGTGTCATTCTGTCACGTAGCCCGATCGGTTTGCCGTAGAGCAGAGCGCTTAGCTACAGCACTTTACCAGCACAGCCCTTTTGAAGCAAATGCCTTAAAATACCTAAACCGCCTATCTGACTACCTATTTGTACTGGCACGTTTCTTGTCAAAACAGCTACAGGCAGAAGAAATTAAATGGATTCCCGAAAAGGAGAATTAAACATTTGATATTTGATAAAAATGTCTTTAACGCCAATAATTACAGGTAGTTATAAACGTTCTTAAAAATAGTTTTGAAATAATTGATTATTTACTTGGTTATTACGTTAATAAATTTATTTTTGCAAAAAATTAAACACGTTAACTTATGTACTGGACATTAGAACTAGCTTCGCACCTGAGTGACGCACCCTGGCCTGCAACCAAAGATGAATTGATTGATTATGCGATTAGAACGGGAGCACCTTTAGAGGTTGTAGAAAACTTGCAGTCTATGGAAGACGAAGGTGACTCGTATGATTCTATCGATGAGATATGGCCAGACTATCCGTCTGATGACGATTACCTCTGGAATGAGGATGAATATTAATAGTTACCTCGGGTAAAGCATTTAAAAGTCTCGCATTGAGGCTTTTTTTTTGCTTAAATTTGAACCCGTTTAAGAACAAAACAGCTTTGCTTTAAGCAGGCAAAACGAATATAAACAAACACCCGGCATTTCACCAGATTGCCGAGTAGAACATACGGCCTCGGGCCGGGCTATAAGAGATTAATAAACCGGGCAGGTGTAACCAGACGCTCCGGAAAAACACAAACCAGTTATGGGATTATTAGACAAAGTTTTAAAGGTTTTTGTAGGTGACAAATCAAAACAGGATGTTGCTTCCATTCAGCCTATTGTAGATAAAATCAAAAGTTTTGAAGCGGAATTAGAAAAACTCTCTCATGACGAACTTAGAGCCAAGACTACAGCTTTTAAAGCAAAAATCGCCGATGCGCTTGCAGACAACAATGCCGAACGCCTCAAACTGGAGGCCGAAGCCGATGAAACCGAAGATATTGACCGTAAAGAAGAAATCTACGCCAGCATCGATAAACTGAAAGACGACGCCTACGCAATCAGCGAAAACATCTTAAATGAAATTCTCCCCGAAGCATTTGCAGTCGTTAAGGAAACCGCCAAGCGCTTCTTCCACAATGAAACCATAACCGTTACCGCAAGCGCCTTTGATCGCGAACTGAGCGCTGAAAAAGACTTCGTTACCCTTGAAGGCGACAATGCCCTTTGGTCAAACAGCTGGGATGCCGCAGGTAAGCCCATCACCTGGGATATGATTCACTACGATGTGCAGCTCATAGGTGGTGTGGCGATGCATCAGGGTAAAATTGCAGAGATGCAGACCGGTGAAGGTAAAACCCTTGTAGCTACCCTTCCGGTGTATTTAAATGCTCTTACCGGCAAAGGGGTTCACCTGGTAACCGTAAACGACTATCTGGCTAAGCGGGATAGCGCCTGGATGGCACCGCTGTTCAACTTTCACGGACTTACCGTAGACTGTATTGATTATCACAGACCCAATTCCGCAGCGCGCCGCAAAGCGTATGCCGCAGACATCACCTACGGTACCAATAACGAATTCGGTTTTGACTACCTGCGTGATAATATGGCACACGCGCCAAATGATCTGGTACAACGCGAGCACAACTACGCCATCGTCGATGAGGTCGACTCGGTGTTAGTTGATGATGCCCGTACGCCGCTTATTATTTCAGGACCGGTACCTAAAGGCGATCAGCACGAATTTGATGCCTTAAAACCAAAAATTGAAAGCCTGGTTAACATGCAGCGTCAAAATCTCACCGGAGTATTGGCAGAAGCCAAAAAATTAATCGCTGCCGGAGACACCAAAGAAGGAGCGATCTTATTGCTTCGCGTATACCGCGGTCTCCCGAAAAACAAAGCGCTTATTAAGTATTTGAGTGAAGAAGGAATCCGCCAGTTGCTTCAGAAAACTGAAAATCATTATATGCAGGATAACAATCGCGAAATGCACGTGATTGATGCTGAATTGTACTTCACCATTGATGAGAAAAACAATCAAATAGAACTTACCGATAAAGGTATCGAACACCTTTCCGGAAAAGACGATCCTAATTTCTTCGTCATGCCCGAAATGGGAATGGAAATCAGTAAGATTGAAAACGCGAATCTTACTCCTGAAGAAGAAGCTCAGAAAAAAGAAGAACTGTTCCGTGAGTTTAGCATCAAGAGTGAGCGTATTCACACCATGAACCAGTTGCTTAAAGCCTATACCCTGTTTGAAAAAGACACGGAGTATGTGGTGATTGACAACAAGGTGAAAATTGTTGATGAGCAAACCGGTCGTATTATGGACGGGCGTCGTTACAGCGATGGTCTGCACCAGGCGATTGAAGCAAAAGAAAATGTGAAAATTGAAGATGCTACCCAGACTTTTGCAACCGTAACCCTTCAGAATTACTTTAGAATGTACCGCAAACTCAGTGGTATGACCGGTACTGCGGTAACCGAAGCCGGTGAATTATGGGAAATCTACAAACTGGATGTGGTAGAAATCCCAACCAACCGCCCTATTGCCCGTGACGATAAAGACGACAAGGTTTACAAAACCAAACGCGAAAAATACAATGCGGTTATTGACGAAGTACAGAATCTGGTAGAGCAAAACAGACCGGTACTTATTGGTACCACTTCGGTAGAAATATCGGAATTGCTAAGCCGTATGCTTTCGCTTCGCAAAATCAACCACAACGTGTTGAACGCGAAACTGCATAAAAAAGAGGCCGACATTGTTGCTGATGCCGGTAACTCCGGTCAGGTAACCATCGCCACTAACATGGCTGGTAGGGGTACCGATATTAAATTAAGTAAGGCGGTAAAAGAAGCCGGTGGTCTTGCCATTATAGGTACCGAACGCCACGACTCCCGCCGAGTTGACCGCCAGTTGCGTGGTCGTTCGGGACGTCAGGGAGATCCGGGTAGTTCGCAATTCTACGTATCGCTTGAAGATAACCTGATGCGCCTTTTTGGTTCTGAACGTATTGCCAAGATGATGGACCGCATGGGGCTAAAAGAAGGCGAAGTGATTCAGCACGGAATGATTTCAAAATCTATAGAACGCGCTCAGAAAAAGGTGGAAGAAAACAACTTTGGGGTACGTAAGCGACTGCTGGAGTATGATGATGTGATGAACGCCCAGCGCGAAGTGATTTACAAGCGTCGTTACCATGCTTTATTTGGAGAGCGTTTGCGCGTAGATATCGCAAATATGATTTACGATACCTGTGAGCTGATTGCAGAGACCAATAAAATGGCTCAGGATTATAAGAATTTTGAGTTTGAATTGATCCGTTTCTTCTCGATGAGCAGTCCGGTTGAAGAAGCAGAATTTGCCAAGCTTTCTGCGAAAGATTTAGCGGTGCGTATTTATGACGCAGCATTGAAGCACTATCGTGAAAAAATGGAGCGCAATGCAGCTCTTGCTTTCCCGATTATCAGCAATGTATATGAGAATCCAAACAGCAACTACGAGCGTATTGTTGTACCGTTCTCTGACGGAAACAAAGAACTGAAAGTTGTGACTAACCTGAAAGAGGCCTATGAGTCTAAAGGTAAACAGCTGATCACCGATTTTGAGAAGAATATCACCCTTGCGATTATTGATGATGCCTGGAAAACGCATTTGCGTAAGATGGATGAATTGAAGCAAAGTGTGCAGCTGGCTGTTCACGAGCAGAAAGATCCGTTGCTCATTTATAAGTTTGAGGCTTTTGAACTTTTCAAGCAAATGATTGATCAGGTAAACAAAGATGTGATTTCGTTCCTGTTTAAAGGTGAATTGCCGGTGCAGCAGGAAAATCAAATCCGTGAGGCCCGTCAAATCCAGCAAACCGAGAAAACACAGACTTCTAAGGAAGAAATCCCGAATCTGGACGAGCGTGCGGCACAAAGTCGCGCTGCAAGCGGAAACACACAGCCGCAACGACAGCAAATCACCGAAACCATCACCCGTGAGCGCCCCAAAATAGGCCGTAATGATAAAGTAACTATCAAACACGTGATGAATGGGGAAAATAAAACTATGAAGTACAAACAGGCCATTCCGTTCTTAGATAAGGGCGACTGGGTGCTGGTAGAAGAATAGACGCATTCTTCCCAAATAATTCAGAAGCCCGAAGATTTTCTTCGGGCTTTTTTCTGCCTGAAATTCAATCGCTTACCCGCTACTAAATACTTAACACTAACTTAATATTGAGGTTTGTAGTGCTATTGCATAAACCTTATTTTCGCTCAAAATCTGAATCAAATTGTTTTCAAAAGAACGCCTGCATAACGAATTACTCAACGCGACAAATATGAACGCGGTAGAACTGCGCGCCTGGTTACGCACCGATATTGCGCCCATAACCGTAGCCAATTACAAAGACGCTCCATCGCTCGATTTGTCAAACAAACTGCTGCGTATTTTAATGAAAACAACAGACGAGCTTACCCGTACCGATTGCCTGATCATTCAAAGTGTACTGCAACGTATCAAATACCTGAAAGCTAACCGCTCCCGCGATTCCTTTTTGCGTTTAGACTGGGAAAACAGTCTGCGCAATCTGGGTTATGATCTCAAAAAAACCGGAACTAAAGCCACCAGACCGGAAGCATTTTATGAGCGCTAACCCAATCAAAATCAATGCTTCCTTATCTGAATTATAGTATCTTAGAGGCAAATTAAAAAAGATGTTTTCATACAGATTAGAGCTTAAATGGGCGGTGATTTATACGTTCTTCCTGTTTATCTGGATGATCTTTGAAGTCCAGATGGGATGGCATGATGAGGGTATTGCTCAACAGCATATCTATACTCTGTTTATCTTGATTCCTGCTACACTGATTTATTATCTGGCTCTTACCGATAAGCGCAATAACTTTTATGGCGGCATTATGAGCTACCGCCAGGGGTTTCTGGCCGGTCTGGTGATTACGCTATGCATCGCAGTTCTTGCAGCCCCTGCACAATACATCATCAGCACCTGGATCACACCCGATTATTTTGAAAATGTAAAGGAATATGCTGTGCAAACGGGCAAGACCACTCCCGAAGAAGCGGAGGCCTTATTCAACCTAAAAAGCTATATGATTCAGGCTGTCGCAGGTAGCCTGGCTGTGGGACTTATCTTTAGCGCGCTTCTACCACTTCTGGTAAAAAGGAAATAAGCATTTTAGCCTTTAGCTTTTTCATACAAAATGTATTTTTACGTTATGAATAAAGATCTTAAACTCATCTGCTCAGATATTGACGGCACCTTATTGAATGCCGATCGCGATATCGCCCCTGAAACGGCTTCCGCATTTAGCAAACTTCCAAAAGATTTTCCGGTGATCCTGGCTTCTTCAAGAATGCCTTCGGCTATGTATTACCTGCAGGAGAAAATTGGCCGTTATGGCAGTCCGCTTATTTGCTATAATGGCGCACTGGTTTTAGACGAAACTGGAAAGGCCCTGCAATCACACACGGTATCATTAGAACTTCTGAATACCATTATTGAGCATCACAAGGATTTCGATTATAACATCAGCACGCATTGCACCGATACCTGGCGCACCGAAAAAATGGATTACTGGACGATGCGTGAAATACGCAGCACCCGAATGCAACCCGTTTATGTGCCACTAAAAGACCTCATCGCTTCTCTTGAAGCCGTAGAGGAGCTTCCCCATAAAATCATGTGTATGGGATCTCCTAAAGCCCTGGACAGCCTTATTGAGCTTTTAAAGGAAAGACATCCCGATGAAGCACATTTATACCGCTCGAAAGATAGTTATGTCGAGATTTCAGCAAAAAATATTGATAAGAGTACTGCCTTAGAAGATTTGATAAGAAGCAAATACAATCTGGAATTGAGTAACGTTATGGCTTTTGGAGATAATTTTAACGACACCCAACTCCTCAAAAGAGCCGGTATGGGCGTAGCAATGGCCAATGCTGCTCAGGAAGTGAAAGATGCAGCAGACTTTGTGAGTGAGTACACAAACAAACAACATGCGGTGGCAAAAGCGATTGAAAAATTCTTAATACCGTAAACGCATACTGAGTTAGAAAAGTAATAGCAGCAAGCTTACAGTCTTTTTTTTCAAGTTTAGAGGTTTATCTATCGGGCTTGCAAAAAAAAAGAGGCACACTCCAACCAAAAAGTGCGCCTCTCAAACAACCTAACCAATAATCTTAAATATCGTTCTGAATATAATTCTTGTAATTATTCACTTTAATTTTTGCCCCCAGATCGTGCATCAGGTTATATAAACCGAAAAAGGTTCGGTTGATATAGAGAAAATGCTTGCTGCCACGATTACCATTCATTTTTCGAAGTTGGGTATCTTTTGAGTATTTATCACTCAAATCGGCTATTCTAGCAAAGAATGTCTCATCACTAAAATCAAACGTATCGAGGTGAAAGGGCTGAGTAAATAAACTCAGCATTTCGTGAAATAATTCGGAAAAGAATTTAAGTTCTTCAGGGGAATCCTCTTCGCGAAGTATTTCAAGTTCAAACATTTTCTCTGTAAAAACCTCGGGGTTATTAATATTTTCTGGGTTCGCCAGTTCAAAATAAGGCGTATAAAATTCTTCGGGCACCTGTTTAATGCAACCAAAATCTATGGCTATTAAATTGTGTTCCTTATCAACCAAAAAGTTACCGGGATGTGGATCTGCGTGCACCGCTTTCAGATGGTGCATTTGATACATATAAAAATCCCACAACGTCTGTCCTACCTGATCTGCAGCTGCTTTATCTGTATTGCGTGCCGTAAACTCACTCAGGTGCTCCCCTACCATCCAGTCCATCGTAATGATACGTTCACTGGAAAGTTCCGGGTAATACTGCGGAAACTTCAGATTTGGAATAACACTGCATTTTTCGGTTATTTCCTGACTCTGCTTGACTTCAAGGATATAATCAGTCTCTTCAAGAAGTTTGTCTTCAACTTCCTTAAAATACTTTTCTTTATCCTTTCCTTTTAAATTAAACATCCTGCTAGCGACCGGCTTCACTAGAGCCAGGTCGCTGCTGATGCTGTCTGCAACGCCGGGATATTGTATTTTCACAGCAAGTTTTTTCCCATCTTTCGTAGCCTGATGCACCTGTCCGATGCTGGCCGCATTAACGCTTTGGGTTGCAAACGTATCGTATAATTCTTCAGGATATTTATCTAAATAATTTTTAAAGGTCTTTCTAACTAAAGCCGCACTTAACGGAGGTACCGAAAACTGAGATAAAGAAAACTTTTCAACATACGCCTTCGGCAGGATGTTTTTTTCCATACTAAGCATTTGTGCAACTTTGAGTGCACTACCTTTCAAACTCTTAAGCCCGTCGTAAATGTCTTCTGCATTATCATCATCCAATTCTTCCCGGCTTAAATCTGAATTAAAAGCCTTTTTGCCATAATATTTGGCATAGTTACCACCAACCTTAATTCCGGTCTTGACGAGCTGTGAAGCACGCTGCAACTTGTTTGTGGGTATGTAGTCAATGGTTTTCATCTGTTGTTTTATGATTTTCTTGAAAAATTCTCTTTAAATAGAAATTTTCCAAAATCCAGTATACTTTCAAGCGGTGTTGTATTAAATACGTCAAAAATAGCGTTGACGGATTTCTCGATGGCTACATCTGTTTTTTCAAAGCGGGCCGAATTATCATCCATCCAGTATTTCAAAAGAAATAAGGTTTGTAACCAGGCACCTTCACTAAATATAGAAACCGGATTTTTGGTTAATCGTGAAGACTTTTCATCATTAGCCTGCTCGATGAGATCTCCGGCAAACTCCCGCACTTTCAATCGTAAGTCACGAAGCTGACCTAAACTTTTTAAACTGTCTTTCTGTTCGTGTAAAGCGAAAAGCACATAACTCCTATTAGCCGTCAACACCTCAAAAAAGGTGTAGAAGAAAGAAAGCATTTTCTCCCGGTTGGGATACATTTTATATTCCGGGTTCTTGTGTAATACCTGAATGGTGTTTTCGTAAAAAGCAATCCAAATCTCTTCGCGAATTCCCTGAAAGGATCCAAAGAAGTTGTAAAATTCACCTTCCTCAATCCCGTGATCTTTACAAAATTTAAATACCGAAGCAGGTCGCATACCATGTTCTAAAACATATTCCATATACATGGTCATTACATCACTTTTGGTAAGTGCTTGTTTTTTTGATTTTGCCGGTGTTGCTTTTTTCGCTGTCATAGTCTTAATCTTGCTTCGTAAAATTAATGTTGTTCAACCTTTTATCAAAACACTTAAACAAAATGTTACGTTAATGTTCTTTCAGAAAATTTGAAACTTGTGTCAGTTTGTCACAGGTAGTTATTTGGTATTTTTTTTGAAACCCTTGGTGTATCTATTATTAACTCAAATGCGCAATGCGCTTAAAATACACACACTATGTCCACAGGTAAAATAAATGTTGCTGTTGAAAACATTTTTCCGCTCATAAAAAAGTTTTTATACAGTGATCACGAAATTTTTCTACGTGAATTGGTTTCTAACGCGACCGATGCAACAATTAAACTGAAACACCTAACCAATATTGGCGAGGCTCAGGTAGATTACGGCAATCCCAAAATCGAAATCAAAATTGACAAGGATGCAAAAAAATTGCACATTATCGATCAGGGTATTGGGATGACCGAGGAAGAAGTGCAGAAATACATCAACGACATCGCTTTCTCGGGCGCCGAAGAATTTTTAGATAAATACAAAGATTCAGCTAAAGATAGCGGGATTATCGGGCACTTTGGATTAGGATTCTACTCTGCTTTTATGGTAGCCAGCAAGGTAGAAATCATCACCAAATCTTATAAAGATGAGCCGGCAGTACATTGGGTTTGTGATGGCTCTCCGGAGTTTGAACTCACTCCGGCTGACAAAACCGATCGCGGTACCGAAATCATCCTGCATATTGCAGAAGATTCAACCGAATTTCTCAAAGAGAGTCGCATTCGCGAGTTGTTAACCAAGTACAATAAATTTATGCCGGTGCCTATTAAATTTGGCACTAAAGAAGAAGAGCTTCCACTACCTGAAGATGCTGCTGAAGACGCAGAGCCCGAAACCAAAACGGTTGATAATATCATCAACAACCCCAATCCGGCCTGGACGAAACAGCCTACAGATCTTGAAGAGAAGGATTATAAAGAATTCTATCGCGAGCTCTACCCTATGCAGTTTGAAGAGCCGCTCTTCCACATTCATCTCAACGTAGATTACCCATTCAACCTAACCGGTATTTTGTATTTTCCGAGACTGGGCAGGGATATGAATATTCAGCGTGACAAGATTCAGCTGTATCAAAATCAGGTTTTCGTAACCGATAATGTAGAAGGTATAGTACCCGAATTTTTAACGATGCTACGCGGGGTTATTGATTCGCCAGATATTCCGCTTAACGTATCGCGCTCCTATTTACAGGCAGATGGTGCGGTTAAAAAGATATCAAGCTACATCACGCGAAAAGTTGCAGATAAGCTAAAATCCCTGTTTAACGAAGACCGTGCAGATTTTGAAAAGAAATGGGATGATATTAAAGTGGTGATTGAGTACGGTATGCTTAGCGAAGATAAATTCTTCGATAAGGCTGAAGCTTTTGCCCTCTACCCTACTGTTGACGGCAACTACTACACCTATCCTGAACTGGAAGAAAAGCTCAAAGAAAATCAAACCGATAAAGACGGTAAGTTGATTTTCCTTTACGCTTCAGATAAAGACGCACAGCACAGTTATATTGCTGCTGCCAAGGACAAAGGTTACGAAGTATTGTTGCTCAACTCGCCTATCGTTTCGCACCTGCTGCAGAAGCTCGAAACTTCAAAAGAAAACATCAGCTTTGTACGTGTAGATGGCGATGACGTTAATAACCTCATTAAAAAAGACGAGGAACACATCTCTAAACTTTCAGAGGAGGAAAAAGAAAGCCTGAAAAAACTGCTTGATGAGACCATTGCAGATAAAGCATATACGGTAAAACTCGAAGCCTTAGACAGCAACACGGCTCCATTCACAATTACGCAGCCTGAGTTTATGCGTCGTATGAAAGAAATGCAGGCCAGCGGTGGCGGTGGCGGCATGTTTGGAATGGGCAATATGCCAGATATGTACAACCTCGTTGTAAATACAAACAGCGAACTGGTAGGTGAAATCCTCAATACCAAAACCAAGAAAAAGCAGGAACGCCTCATAAGTCAGTCATTAGATTTGGCTCGTTTGTCTCAGGGCTTGCTTAAAGGCGAAGCTTTAACTAACTTTGTCAAACGCTCCTATGAGATGATTAAATAGGTAGTTAGATCGTAGATTTGAGAACCTTGATCTAGAAACCCTGACTTCATATTAAGAACCGCCCGATATCCGGGCGGTTTTTTTATGCTTTCGCCTTTCTAATCCTAACGTTTCTTTAACCTGCATCCCGCTTCTATTCTGGCTATTTTAGGTAACTTTCTACCTTTAAATATGACTATGTTTAACTTTACCGCTACCTATACAGACCTGTACCAGTTGAGCATGGCGCAGGTTTATTTTAATAAAAACGAAAATCAGCAGGCCGTTTTTGACTATTATTTTAGAAACCTTCCGTACAAGGGTGGCTATGCTGTTTTCGCAGGGCTGGAAATACTACTTCAGGTTATTGAAGAGCTTCGGTTTTCTGATGAGGATATCAACTATTTAAAAGGCCATGACTTTAAGGAAGATTTTTTAGATTACCTGAAAGATTTTCGCTTTAGCGGAAGCATCAGAAGTATGGCCGAAGGGGAAGTGGTTTTTCCCAATGCCCCTATTTTAGAGGTAGAAGCAAACCTCATCGAAGCCCAGATTATCGAAACCATTTTGCTCAACATACTCAACTTTCAGACCCTTATAGCGACCAAAGCGAGTCGCATACGCAACGTTGCTGGTAACAAGACCCTGCTCGATTTTGGTTTGCGACGGGCACAGGGTCCGGGTGGCTATTATGCTTCCAGAGCAGCGGTTATTGGTGGTTTTGACGGAAGCAGCAATGTGATTGCCGGCAGGGATTTTAACATCAGCATCAGCGGTACAATGGCACACGCTTTTGTGCAAAGTTATGATGAGGAGTTAAGTGCTTTCCGGGATTTTGCCAAACACCGCCCTAAAAATTGCGTGCTTCTGGTTGACACCTACGACACCCTCAAAAGTGGAGTACCCAATGCAATTACTGTAGCTAAAGAAATGGAAGAACGCGATCAAAAATTGCTGGCCATACGTCTGGACAGCGGGGATCTTGCCTATCTGGCAAAACGCAGCCGGCAAATGCTGGACGCAGCCGGCCTTAATTATGTAAAAATTGCAGCATCTAATCAGCTGGATGAGTACGTGATTCAAAGTTTACAGAATCAAAATGCTCCTATAGACATTTACGGTGTAGGCACCAATCTGGTGATTGGAAAACCCGATGGTGCTTTAGACGGGGTTTATAAACTGGCTTTTGCTAACGGAAAGCCTCGCATTAAAATTTCAGAAAGTATCTCTAAGGTGACACTTCCGCATAAAAAACAGGTCTTTCGTATGTTTACCGAGGAGGGTCATCTGGTAGGTGCAGATGCTGTAGCTCTTGAAGAAGAATGGCACCTCAACCGTATGCACCATCCGGTAGAACCCTTTAAAAATCTTACTTTGGCCAGCTTAAAGCAAAAACCAATGTTGCAAGCGGTAATGATTGAAGGTAAACGCACCTATCCCGAAAAATCCCTGGAAGAGATTACAGCATTCAGTAAAAAGCAGGTTGATGCCCTTCCGGAAGAATACAAACGCTTTGATAATCCGCATATTTACAAAGTGGGTATTAGTACCCAACTCAAACAGGAACGCGACAAGCTAATCGAACAACATAAAGAATAATTATGCAAAAACTTACTTTAATCCTATTTCTAGTTCTATCCTTCTCAAAACTTTCCGCTCAATCGGAAAATCAAAAAAACTATCTTACCAAGGAAGATAACACCATCTGGTTAGAATCTTTCAAGAAATTAGACTCAGAAGAGCTTCAGCTTCAATTCATAAGAGAAAAAATTTATAGTGATAGTATTTACAATGCCCCAAGACCGGGAATTTCGCACACCGGTTTATCTGATGAATCTAAAAAAAGTCTAAAAGACAGACAGGATTCACTACCTAAAGTAAACTCTGATTGTAAGATTTTAATGGCGTTGAATTCAGAAAAGAATAAGACCGAAATTGATTTGAAGAAAAATCCGGAATCAATAGAACTTGTCGAAAAACTCATTCCGCAAAATATTGAAAGTATTCAAATACTTGAAGGTGCCGAAGCTATGGTACTATACGGCTCACGTACCAGAGGGTGCGCCGTACTCGTTTTAAAAACCGTTAACGGCAAACGGTAAACCTAGCTTGCCTTCAGAAGAAACAACCTATTAAAAACCTACTAGTATATGAAAGCACTTCTTATCATAGATATGCAAAATGACTTTATGCCCGGCGGTGCTCTTGCTGTACCCGGCGGAGACCAGATTATTCCACTGGTAAACAAGCTGCAGGATAAATTTGATCTGGTCATCGCCACTCAGGACTGGCACCCTGAAAATCATTCCAGCTTTGCTGAAAACCACCACAATAAAAAGGAATTTGAGGTCATTGATCTCAATGGTATTAAACAGACCCTCTGGCCTGTACATTGCATACAAACAACAGACGGGGCAGATTTTCACCCCCACCTCAATGCCGGGCGCATCGAAGCCATATTTAGAAAAGGCACCAATGCGAAAATTGACAGCTACAGCGGCTTTTACGACAATGCTCATCAAAAGGCGACGGGACTCACCGGCTACTTAAAGGGAAAGGGCGTAACCTCTATTTATTTTTGTGGTCTTGCTGCCGAATATTGTGTGGGATTCTCGGTTCTGGATGCCCTGACCGAAGGTTTTAAGGCCACGCTCTTCGAAGATGCAACACGTGCTTTAAATGAAGCTGATTTTGAACAGATGAAACAGCGCATCCTTGAAAAAGGAGGACGCATTCGTTTAGCCGAAGACCTGTTTTAAAAAGTCCTCCTTAAAATTTAAAAGACCGCCTCATAGCGGTCTTTTTTTTGTGCTAAAAAATTAAATAATAGCGCCTTAACCATCATCTAAATAATTTTATCACATTTTAAAAATTATGAATTTTCAATTAAAAAAGTATTTACATTAGATGCGATTGTTGCACTTTAAACACCAACCAGAAAGGCGGTATTCCGCATAATTTTTATGATACACCCACATACTGAAATCCGGTTTATTAACGACCAAAAAGGTCACGGCGTTGTCGCGACCCAATTCATCCCGGCAGGAACAATTACCTGGGCCTTAGACAAACTCGATCGGGAGTTTAGCCCTGCCGAATTTCAAAAGCTCGATCCGCTTTATCAGCATATTCTGGACACCTATACCTACCGCAACAAAAATGGGAATATGGTGCTGTGCTGGGACAATGGCAGGTTTGTAAATCACAGTTTCAAATCCAATTGTTTAAGTACAGCTTATGATTTTGAGATCGCCATACGGGACATTCACCCTGGAGAAGAACTTACCGACGATTACGGCTATCTGAATGTCACCACTCCTTTTGAAGGAATTGACGAAGGCACTTCCCGGAAGGTGGTATATCCTGATGATTTATTGAATTATTCTGATATCTGGGATAAACAGCTACTCGAAGTTTTTCCGAATATTACAGAAGTTAATCAACCTTTGAAAAATTTGGTTTCTGAAGAGGTCTGGTTAAAAATAGAGCGCATCATTAGTGGAGATGCAAAAATGGCATCTATCGCCGAGAATTATTATCAACCCAAAGGCAGCAAGAAATCTGCTAAAGCTTAGTGCCTAAGCAACACCTACATTCGTGAGAAAATAGGTATTTTTGGCAAAAAGCTATGATTTTTGCTGGAATAGACGGCTGTAAAGCGGGTTGGTTACTAATCACCTATCAATCGGGGATTTATAATTGGCATATAGTCCCACACATTGATGAACTACCTCAATATACCGGAAAAATTGCCCGGGCGTGCATTGATATGCCCATAGGACTGGCCTCTGAAAAATTCCCGCGTACCATCGAGAAACGCTTACGTGCAGAATTGGGCAATCGCAGTTCAACCGTTTTTAGTGTCCCGGTGCGCGCTGCGGTGTATGAACCCGATCGCTACAGGGCAAAGCAAATAAATAGCGCACTTACCGGAAAAAGTATTTCGGAACAATCTTTAAATATCAAAGCTAAAATTTTGGAAGTTGATCAATTTGTGCACAAGAAGCCAGATTCACTGGTACTCATTGAATCACATCCGGAGCTCTGTTTTAAATATTTAAAAGGTAGTATTCTTCAGTCTAAAAAATCTGAAAAAGAGGGTATCGAAGAACGCCTTGAACTCATTGCCAGTTTTGATACAGATTGTGCATCGGTGTTTAAGACCATCCTTCAAAGTACATTGCGTAAACACGTAAAACCCGATGACATCACAGATGCACTGGTTCTCTGTCTGGCAAATCATCTCGGGGGACAAAAAAACTTCAACCTTCTGCGTGATTTAAATACCGAAGATGAATTGAAGACGCCTATCCAAATAGGCTACTATAATCCTCAAAATTTCCAATAAAAATCATTATTTTACGGCATTCCGTAAATGATTTAGGTTTGATAGGGCTATATTCGCAACTCCCTACTCAATGAGCCTTATTATTAATCTATTACACCCCATTTCATTCGAGTTATGATTACACTTAAATACCGGAAACGCAAGAGATACCTTAATTTACTACTAGCAATCTTATGGATTTTGATTTTGAGTTTTAGGCTTATACAAAGACGGCAAATTGAAACCCTCGATTTTTGGATTGGCGGTTTTGCACTTTTTTTCCTGATTTACTTTATCTATTTATCTAAAAAACCCTTGCTTAGCCTGAGCAAATTGCACATTACCAGACACCGCTTATTTGGGAAAACCGTGATTCCTTTAAATGAGTTAACTGAACTTGAGATTAATGCAAAGGGAGATTATGTACTAAAGTCAAATACAGGCAAGGAAATAAGCTTCAAACCGGTATATTTAGACCAAAAATCGTTGAAAACATTTAAAGCCTATATATCCGATCTGAGTTCAGGACGCGATACACAAAGGCCCTAGCGTGTATTATCTAAAATGAAAATTTATGATTCAAGCTCCCTGGCACTATTTTGCTATGGCTGCAATGTATGTTGTAGCTGGTGTAATGCATTTTGTAAAACCCAAAGCCTACATGCGCATTATGCCACGCTATTTACCGGCACATAAAAGTCTTGTCTATCTAAGCGGATTTGCTGAAATACTTCTTGGTGTTCTCTTATGTTTCGATGCTTCTAAAAACCTTGCAATCTGGGGCATCATTGCAATGCTCTCCATTTTTTTACTGGTACACGTTTACATGCTTTCATCTGAAAAAGCCGGTCTTAATTTGCCCAAATGGTTGTTGGGATTACGACTCCTATTGCAATTTGGGCTTATGTACTGGGCTTATTTCTATTTATCGATATAAAAAAACCCTCACTAGTGTGAGGGTTATCTTTATTAGAAGGATTAGGTTTTTACTATTTTAAGGTAATTTCTTTGGTAAAAAAATCATCACCGATGCTTACACCTATTCTGTAGGTCCCGGCAGGAAGCGCGTTAAGATCAAGCGCCTGCTTAACGATAAGATCACTATTAGCAAGAGACTCGATGATTTCGCCATTTACATCATAAATTCGGGTTGTTGTTTTAACCTCTTTAGGATTTGTAAATGAAATCAATACAAGACCATTCTCTACTTTATAGCTGGGCTTAAAGATCGTCTTACCTTCATCACTTACAATATCAAGACCGTTAATAGTACGCGATATAGTGGTGTATGATTTTGCGTAAACATCTTCATAGATAAGGTAGTACTTCCCAACAGGAAGTTCTTCAAGACTCAATGTTTTACTGTCATTTGCAGTTGCACCGGTGTATTCACTAAAAAGACGCTCACCTTCTGCATCCTCAAGATAAATCTGGGCGCCTTCAATGGCGTTAGTGTAGGCAACATTCACTTTAAAGTTGTCATTTACAGTCACGGCAATACCGTCTGCAGCGTTTACATTAAGACTCAACAGAATCGCAGTAAACAGAACCAATGTTTTAAATAGACTTTTCATAGTTTTGGGTTTTTCTATTTGTTTGGTTCAAAATTACGAGGAAGACCCACCGAAAAATAGAAGCGATTGTGCAGATTTATGTCTTATTTTAACCCTGCAACCGATTTAAAATTTAGTTTTGTGAAAATTATACATATTAAGGTTAAAATAGCATAGTAGCTTATGAGTTGTCTTAGTTAATTTTAGGAAAGATTAAAGACCATAGCCATGATTAAATCCCCAAAACCTGCTTTAGAGAAAATTGAACCCGGTTTTGGCAGTTCATTTTCGTACCGAACCTACGACGAAAATCACGAGAATAATAATCAGAACTTTTGGCATTACCATCCCGAACTCGAACTTGTCTATGTAAAAAAAGGTACCGGTAAGCGACAGGTAGGAAGTCATATTTCGTATTACCGAAACGGTGAGCTTATACTTATAGGTTCAAATCTTCCACATTGCGGTTTTACCGACTCGTTGAGTAATTATGAGCGGGAAACCGTAATACAAATGCGACCTGACTTTCTTGGGGAATCATTTTTTCAAATTCCTGAAATGCGCAGTATTCAGGGTTTGTTTGAGCGCGCCAAAATGGGCATTGTATTTCACGGGGAGTCCAAAAGAGAAATCGGGGCAAAAATTGAATCGTTAAAAGACCTTAAAAGCTATGAACGCCTTTTAGGCTTGTTAGAGATACTAAAGCTTCTAGATCGCACAGACAACTACACCATACTCAATGCTCAGGGTTTTATACTCGAAACCGAACTTCAGGACAACAACCGCATCAACGTAATATTCAACTTTGTTAAGGAAGAATTTAAACGACAAATCTCATTAGAAGAAATAGCCGATCTGGTAAATATGACGGTACCGGCCTTTTGCAGGTATTTCAAAAAAATTACCGGAAAGACTTTTACTCAGTTTGTAAACGAATACCGCCTGGTTCACGCAGCCAAGCTACTCCACGAAAAACCGATCAGTATAACCGATGTTTGTTTTGAAAGTGGTTTTAACAACTTCAGCCATTTTAATAAGCAATTCAAAAAATTTACAGGCAAAACCCCCTCGACGTATAGAAATGAGCTAAAAAACGTAGTAACCTAATTATCAGTACTTACTAAAAAATACAATCGATTTATTATTTGTTAATTTTTTAAGAAATAATTCTTAAAAAGCAGGGCTCATGGAAAAAATTCACTACTTTTATTTCACTCCAAATCACATTCTTCCCTAAGTTTTTTATTACCTTTTGTCGTATATTTAAAAAAATATGTAAGATTTTTATTCTTACATTATTGTTAAATAAAGCTACAAATGTAACTATATGCTTTTTACTGTTACTTATTAATTGATGCATTAGAATTAAAAGTCCCAAAAATCTAAAAATCAATCATTCCATGATTCTACTCAATTGGCAGGAAATCTTTTTTATTAACAGATTTACAACTTCGAGGTGGGATATGCCTGATCGTGATGAGGTCTATTTTGAAATGATTTTTATTGAAGAAGGAAGTGGCCGAATAAGTCTTAATGGTAAGACTATTAATTACAAAAGCAGAGATATTTTTATTTTTTCAAAAGATGAACTTCCTGATGTAAAAATATATGAGACCACTACTTTTATAGTCTACCGTCTTACTCAACTTATGTTTTCGAGTAAGATTAATTTGACTGAGCGTCAATATTGGTTAAGAAGGTGCGAATACATTTTTAATCACCCCAAACGCACTTTTGACGTTGCGGTACGCAAAATGGAAGATTTGGATTTGGTTTGGCGCATTATCTTCTTTATAAATAAGGAAAACACAAAAAAGGAGCAATATTATCTTGAAATTATAGCAAATATGCTGAGTACACTTTTAAGTGTTTTAGCACGAAACGTAACTGACACGCAGTTTTCTAAAGAATTACTCCTTAAAACGGCTAATAAAAATGAACGTATTGATGAAATCTACGCATACATACGCTATAACATCTACGATTCCAAAAAATTGAAAATAGCCAGTATTGCCAAACATTTTCACATTACGAGCAGCACACTCAGCAATTATTTCAAAAAAGAAACCGGCAACTCGCTTCACAACTACATCCTCTTATATAAGCTAGATATTGTAAAAGACCGTTTGCTCAATTCTGAATTCACAGTATCACAAATAGCTATGCAACTGGGCTTTACCGATGAAAGTCATCTAACCCGCATTTTTAAAAAGTATTGCGACAGCACGCCCAAACAGTATAAATTAGACCACGGCTATGAATAATTGTGTGATATGTCTGATTATTTAAGACTATCCAAAAATACTGTTTAGCATCTTGGCCAGTCTTACACCTCCTTTTTGTAGCTGAAGAGTTACGAGATCCATATGATCTGCCACATAGCGATATCCCAATTTCTCTCCCTGATCTGCAGAATTATAAACCTGCTGTGCCAGTTGCTGACCCTCCTGAACCCAGGACATTAATTCGCCAGAAGTTAGTTCTTTGAATTTCTTTTTAGAAATAGCGCCAAAATTGGTGTTAAGCTCGCTGTAAGACATACCGTAACTTTCGATCATTTTAGTATCCCATACCGAGTGTAAATTGGTTCCGTCATTGAACCAGCGCACCTGAAAATCGTTGCCACCTTTATCTTCTGCTCGTCCCAAATGCAAGGGTTGATGTAAATCACCTATAAAGTGAACCAATAATTTAAGATGAAACACTTTTTCTTCCTTTGAACTTCTGTCGCTGGTAAGCACTTCCTCACAGGTCCTTATTGCAGACACCAGATCTCCATAATCGTTTTTATCAGACTCCTCATAGGTAAGACCCGGCTCTACATTTACATAGTGCCAACTACTGTATTTACGGTATTCATCATAACTCTTAATCTCGTCTGCATAAGTAGATATGGTGACAAGCGTTTCATCATCCAGAAGCTCTTTTATTGCCTTTTTGGCCTTACCGGTCAAATATGTAGAAGCAATAGCTGCTGTCGTTCTGTGTCCCTTTTGTCCCCAGTCATCTGCATAAACTGAAAAACTTAAAGTGGTAATAAGTACTAGTGCGAAAGCCTTTCTGAACATAGTTTTTTTTTGCAAAACTAGTCATTATCAATGGCAAATAAGACCCGGCGGTAATTTGAAAAAAAGAAAAGCTAACCACAGCATTGAATATCATACAATTAAGCAAACTATTTTTATCACGATTACCGGTAAGAAACATAGATTCTTTAGCAATTCTGGTATATTTTTAGATGTGGAATAGCATCCGAAAACTGCAACAAATAACTATAACTAACGTTTAATTCTGATTGAGCCTAGATTTTTCTTAATACCTTTGAAAGTACTTAATATTTATAGACTGGTCCCATATGAATACTTATAAAGAAGTGCAACGATTTGATCAATGGTGGTTGCGTTTGCTGCTTGTTGTAATACTTGCCATTGCGATTAGTCCGCTTATTTTAGATTGGGACACACTCAAACTTAGCCGGTTTGAGATCGCTTCGGTAATTCTGAGCATACTGGTCATATTAGGTTTGTTTTTGGGATTCTGGTACGTCTTTAAACTGGAAACTTCTATAGATTCAAAAGGAATTACCTATCGCTTTTTCCCATTTCATATTAAATCCCGCTTTAAATCCTGGGAAGAAATCAAAAGTGCCACCGTTCGTAAATACAATCCCATAAGAGAATACGGCGGCTGGGGTTATCGTATTTCATTTACAAAACGAAAGGCCCTCAATACCAAGGGCAATAAAGGTGTACAACTCTACTTTAAAGATGGAAATGAGTTGCTTCTGGGAACACAGCATCCCGAAAAAATTAAAGAGATTCTTGATTACTATAAAATTCCGGTAAACTCAACCTTACCATGAAAACACTGTTTTATGTGGCTTTTATGCTCCTGGGCATTTCCTCTAAAGGACAGGACTGGATTGAATCTGAAATACGCATAAATGAGTTGATTAGCGGTACATTGCTCACGCCCCCACAAAAAACCGACACGCTGGCAATTATTATTGCCGGATCGGGGCCTACAGATCGTAACGGGAACCAGCAAATGCAGCAAAATAACAGTTTAAAAAAGCTGGCTGAAGGACTTACCCGAAAGAGTATTGCGACGTACAGGTACGATAAAAGAATACTAAAATTACTACGCAACAATACGTTGAAAGAGGAGGAACTTCGTTTTGAAGATTTTGTAGATGATGCTGTTGCCACCATAAACTATTTCAAAAATCACGATTATTCTACTATAATACTCATAGGTCACAGCCAGGGTGCGCTCATAGCCAGTCTTGCCGCGGCAGAGGAGCCGGTAAATAAATTGGTTTCACTTGCAGGAAGCGGTCAGCCCTTAGATTTGCTTATTCTGGATCAACTTAAGAAACAGGCTCCGGGCTTGGTAGATAATGCAAAGCAGGCTTTTGACGATCTGAAAACAAAGGGTAAAGCAGAAAATTTCAGTATAGGTCTTGCTTCACTTTTACGTCCTTCCGTACAGCCATTCCTAAAAAGCTGGATGGCTTATGATCCTGCCGACGCGCTTCAAGCTCTGGAAATACCCATTTTGCTGATTTCAGGAACAAAAGACATACAAGTACCACCTGGCGAGTCTCAGCTCTTAAAAGAAGCTAAACCCGAAGCCAAACTGGTTCTCATAGACTCGATGAACCATGTTTTAAAAAAAGTAACCGGAGACGATCTGGACAATGCTAAAACCTACAGCAATCCGGGACTTCCGGTTGCCCCTGAATTGATTGAGGAAATAAGCCTTTTTATCAGAAAAAACTAAAGGTTAAGCATAGGCTTCATTCATTACGCCTTTAATACATTATCCAAATCTTTTATTCTGGTATATTCTCCAGAATTTAGGCATATTTGTACCCCTTAAAAACAACCTTATGCAGATTAAAAATTTACTTATTTATGTATTGCTCTTTACCTCATTGCTTAGCTGCAGCAAGAGCGGCAACTTTGTTCTAAGCGGCAAAGTCAATGGTTTACGAAAAGGCGTAATTTACCTGCAAAAGGTTGAAGATACCATACTGGTAAATCTGGACAGCGTAGTGGTAGATGGTGATCCTGAATTTGAACTTTACGCAGATTTAAAAGAACCGCAAGTGGTTTATCTTACTCTTGAGAAGGTTGATGCTTCTGACTTTGACGATCGTATTTTGATTTTTGCCGAGCCCGGCGAAATGACCCTTAATACTTCACTTAAAAATTTTCAGAGTCAGGCAGCCATAACAGGATCTGAAAATCAATTGAAGCTAGACGAGTACAATAAAGTATTGCGCCGCTTTAATGATGAAAACCTGAACCTTATTAAAAAGAGTTTTGAAGTTCGTAAAGAAGATCATGAAGATTCCATTATTTTTTATGATGAAAAAATTCAGAATCTTATAAAGCGTAGATATTTATACACGGTAAATTTCGCAATGAACAATAAAACCTATGAGATCGCCCCCTATCTCGCGGTAACCGAAATTTTTGATGCAAATGTGAAATATCTCGACACCATTTATAAGTCTCTGGAACCCAAAATAAGAAAATCTAAATACGGTAAGGTCTTAAAAGATTATATAAAGGAACGCAAAAATACAGATTTGGATCAGCAAACGATGACCAAAACAATTTCAGAAACAGACAGTATAGAAGACTAGTACTAAAAAGCCTTATAAAAAGAAAAAGCCGGTAAAATACCGGCTTTTTTCTTTTATCCATTTAAACTTTAGAGCGCATTAACGCGTTCTGCTAACTGAGTAGCCTTCTCTTCAAGTTCTGCATTTACAGCTTTAAGATGCTTTCTTCTGTTCTCTACACTTTGATCATTAACCTTAGCGATTAACTCGTCAAAAAGGGTAATAGAATCGTCTACGATAGCTTCAGCTTCTTTATGATCTTCTCCGGGATTTGAAGCTTCCCAAAAATAAGCTGCTTCAATAATATCACCCAGTACAAAATTGATGTCTTTCTTTAAATCTCTAATACTTGCCATTGTTCTAAATTTTATGCAAAAGTAAGTCTATTTTAGCTAGTAAAATAATCTCCGCCTGTACTGTCTTTCTTAAAGGTAAACTTCTAAAAGTTCGCAGGAATCCGACACGATCTTCACTCCGCTATTTGCAGCAGGTATCAGTAGAGTCTGCCCTGCCTGTAGTGTACCATTCCCTCCGCTACCTTCATAACTAAAGCCTCCGGAAACCGCAATAAGAATGGTAAACGAGTCTGTACGCGCTATTTCATAGCTGCTATTCTCAAGCTTTAACCAATCGGTCTTAAAATAGTTGTGATGCTTGAGTAACTGAGGGCTATTAGAGCTCTTTCGGTCGTAATGCAGTTTAAAATCCTGTGTTAACTCAAAATCCAACACTTCTCGAGATTCTTCAACGTGAAGATCTCTTAAATTTCCTGAATCGTCTTTACGGTTGTAATCATAAACCCGATACGTAACATCTGAGGTTTGCTGAATTTCGGCCAGCAAAACCCCTCCTCCTATTGCGTGTATACGACCGGCATTGATAAAAAAGGAATCCCCTTCCTGAACTTCGTGCGTATCCATCACCTCCTCAATAGAAAGGTTTTTAATACGCTCATCGTATTCTTCCTTGGTTATTTTCTGATTAAAACCTACTGTTAGTAATGCGCCGGGATCTGCCTGCATAATGTACCACATTTCGGTTTTACCGGTACCTGTGGGTGAGGTCTCGTCTGTAGGATGAACCTGAATAGAAAGATCCTGAGCGGCGTCAATAAATTTAATGAGTAACGGAAAGTTTTTACCAAAACGCTCATAGACCTTGCTGCCTAATAAATCTTCCGCGTTTAACTCAATAAGTTCGTGTAGCGATTTACCTTTTAAAGAACCACTCTTAACGATGCTTTGTCCCTCCGGCAGATCGGCAATTTCCCAGCTCTCTCCCATTTTGGCACGGGCATTATCACCCTTTTGGAACAGGGAATGTAATTTTTGTCCTCCCCATATTTTTTCCTTTAATACAGGCTGAAACGTAAAGGGGTAAAATGTTGTTTGCATACAATAATATGAACTAATTATTTAAAATTTTATGAGCCTGAATAGGTAACGAAGTTACGCGCAGTTTCGTACAACGTAATTTCAAGATCAAACTTTGAGTCTAACTTTTTGCGCAACTTATCATAAATGACCACGCAAATATTTTCGGCTGTAGGATTTAAGTTTTTAAATTCAGGCACATCTTCATTGAGATTTTTATGATCAAACTCATCTTCAATTTCTGCTTTAATTAAATCTTTCAGCACTTTAAGATCAATTACAAATCCGGTTTCAGGATCAATTAATCCCGTAACACTTACGATTAGATCATAGTTATGACCGTGATAATTGGGATAACTGCATTTCCCAAAAACCTCAAGATTTTTTTCTGTATCCCAGTCAGCTCTATACAGTCTGTGAGCTGCATTAAAATGGGCTTTACGCTTAACGGTAACTCGGCTCATCGCTCAATGTGGTTATAAAATTTCTCAAATATAATTTTGAACCACTCGGTATAGATGTGAGGGTTTTGTTCAATATCTGCTTTGACATCAGGTAAGGATATCCACTTCCAGGCGGCTACTTCTTCCGGATTTAAATTAGGTTCACCATCAAAAGTACCTGTCAGGATATGGTCAAATTCGTGCTCTGTAAGACCATTGTCGAATGGAGCTTTATAGATAAATGAAATATTTTCAGCAAGATCTGTGGTAAAGCCCATCTCTTCCATAAGACGGCGTTTGCCCGCAGCGATATTGCTTTCTCCCTCTCTTTGGTGACTGCAGCATGTATTGGTCCATAATCCCGGGGAATGATATTTAGAAAGAGCCCGCTGTTGTATCATAAGCTCCTTATCCTTATTAAACACAAAAACGGAAAAAGCGCGGTGCAAAAGAGCTTTTTCGTGCGCCTCCATTTTTGGCATCAATCCTACCTGGTTATCATGTTCATCTACAAGAATTACAAGTTCTTCGGTCATAGTTCCTTTTTTGGTAAATGTACAAATACCTCACAGGCCTAACAATAGAAAAAGCCTTCTTATGCAGAAGGCTTTTCGGGTTTATTATGTTAGATGCGTATTAATAATCCTGTACAATGAATTCGCTACGACGGTTGAGCTGATGTTGTTCTTCAGTGCAGGGAACACCGTTGCTGCATTCGTTAAGCAATTGTGTTTCTCCATAACCTCTACCTGTCAAGCGATCACGATCTATACCACCTTTCTCAACGATATATTCTATGGTTGATTTGTTACGTCTTTCAGAAAGAGCCATGTTATAAGAGTCAATGCCACGACTATCTGTATGAGAGCGTACATCTATGCGCAGTTGAGGGTATTCTTTCATGATCTCAATGATCTTGGCCAGCTCTACAGCAGCATCAGGACGTATAAACGATTTGTCAAAATCGAAATAGATTGGATTAATAAGTTTACCTAAGTCAAAATCCGGTGGAATATCTACTATTGATGGCTCAAGTTCAATAACCACTGTTACTTCACTGGATTGCTCGGGAATTGTTACATTCTTTTCAGCAGTTGCGTAGCCCTCCATCTCTGCTCTTGCAAAATAGTCTGCTCCACAATCGGGGTCGTCAAAATTAAATTTAGCATCAGGCGCTTCAGCCACTCCTGAGGTGAGTAATTCGTTATCAATATCGCGAATTCCAACCCGCGCCCCGTTAAGAGGCTTACGTGTGTTTTTATCAATTACCTGAACGATTAAAGTACTTTCACAAGCTTCACGGGTAAATGTATAGATATCATCATCCAGAGGATCATTCTGTCTGTTAGATGCGAAATATCCGTTTCCTGATTCGGCATCGAAGATAAAAGTGAAATCATCTTTGGGGCTATTTACCGGCTCACCAAGATTTGAAATACTGCTTTTTTCTGAATCGTATACATAAACATCAAGACCGCCTAAGCCTCCACGACCATCAGTAGAGAAATAAAGCTTACCATCTGCATCTACAAATGGAAAGGTGTCTCTACCCGGGGTGTTTATGTCAGCACCAAGGTTTTCAACAGTTCCAAATCCATTTTCAGTAATCTCAACTTTCCATAAATCAGATTCGCCATAAGTTCCATCACGATCTGATGAGAAATAAAGCGTTTTACCATCGGGCGAAACTGCTGGATGTGCGGTTGAAAAACTATTAGTATTGAAAGGTAACTCTACAACATTTCCAAAAGTGCCGTCATCAGCAAGGGTAGCCTTGTAAAGTTTTAGCTTGTTTGTATTTCGTTTATCAGTACGATAGGTTTCGTTTGTGAAATTGTTACGTGTAAAATAGAGGGTTTTGCCATCTGGTGAAAGAGTGGCCGTACTCTCGTGAAATTCGGTATTAATACTTCCGTTAAACTTGGAAACACCATTAAGCTGTCCCTGATCTACAATATCACCTACATATAAATCTAAAAAGGGCTGATTATTCCAGGAATGTACACGTCTGGTTAAATTACCGGTATCACGGGTTGAAGAAAATAAAAGTTTTTCGCCATAATAAGCAGGAGCAAAATCAGAGTAACCTACCGTATTGGCGCTAAGACGCTCTACAGTAAAAGTACCCATTGCATTTCCTGATTTAAGCTCACTAATAGAAACCGAATTATCGTAGTCAGTTCCCTGAGTTTCAGCAAGACTTTCATATTTACTAATCATCTCATTAGAAGTCTCATAGTCTTCTATTGCCCGTAAAGCCTGCGCATATCTAAAATATTGGTTGGGAGTTACCTCCTGAGCATATTTTTCTACCAGCTTGGCGTACCACTTTGCAGCGTCATCATAATCTGCATTGTAATAAAAACTATCTGCCAGTTTAGCAAAAAGATCAGCAGATTCATAGCCCTCTTCAGCTACACGAAGAAAAATCTTTTGAGAATCTACAAATGCGTATTGATTAAATTTCTTTGTTCCCTTTGCTAAATCCCGTTCCTGAGCATTTAAAAACGCACTAAAACAAACCAGAACAAATACAGAAAGTAGTAATTTTTGAAGCATATGGTTCATAGTTTTAAATTTTAGAAGAATCTCGGAGTTAACATTCTGTCGTACTCTTTAAACAATTCAAATCGTAAAAAGACTTCGTATGTACCATCGTTATAGGTAGCGTTACCCAAATCTGTACTTTCCCGATCGTAGGCAAAGCCAATCAATAAACCATCGTTAATCTGGAAACCAACAAGACCGCTTAAAGCAGCACTCCAACGGTAAGAAGCTCCCAAAGTAAGTTTATCATAGAATAAAAAGTTAGCATTTACATCAACAGCTAAAGGTGCCCCAGCAACCATTTTAACTAATGTAGAAGGCTTAAACTTAACATCGCTACTAAGGTCAAAGACGTAACCGGCTAAACCGTAATAGTGAATGCGTTCTTCAGCAACAAAAGTCTCTGCTGTTTGGGTACCACTGCGATCAAAATGATTGGTCTGCAATAGTTGCGGAGCAGATAAACCTCCGTAGAACTTTTCGTTGTGATAAAATATACCAACACCCACGTTTGGAGAAAGCTTATTATCAATATTGATAAGAAAAGGGTCTCCAACGTTAAAAGGATTTGTTCTTGAAAAGTCTACATCTAATAAATTCAAAGAACCCTTTAGTCCAAAGCTTAATTTACCTTCAAGCCCGGTCTCTATAGTATAGCTGAAATCTGCGTTGAAATACGTTTCTCTGGCAGGTCCAAGAGCATCATTTACCAGACTAAAACCCAAACCTACCTTACCAACGCCTATTGGACTATGAACAGATAAATTTTGAGTTCTGGGAGCCCCATCAAGTCCAACCCACTGGCTGCGGTGTAACATCAATATACTGGTCACTCCACGGTTACCTGCGTAAGCAGGGTTTATAACCAAAGGATTGTACATATACTGTGTATATTGAGGATCCTGTTGTGCCTGAGCATTAAAGCTCAGAAGCACAACAAAACCACAAATCAGACCTTTTACTATTCTTCTCATCATTACCAGCTTGTTTTTATAAGTACTCATCTAATGATGTTTTATTAATTAATGTATAAGAATGAAGCCAATCGACGTATTTCTCCATCAGCACGCTCGTATTCGATAACATAGTAATAAGTACCTGTAGGTAATCGCTCTCCTCGGCGTACTGTTGCACGACCGTCAGAGAATCCTTCAAAGGCTTTATCCCCATTGTTATATCCTGTAACACTGAATACTTCAACACCCCAACGGTTGAATATTTGAACCTTATTATTTGGGAAGTTCTCAATATTCAGAATTGTAAAGACGTCGTTCAATGCATCACCGTTAGGAGTTATCACATTGTACACAATAATGTCTTCCGGAGCCGGATTAACCCCAGCTAATTGTGTAAATGTGGGATCATTGGTTGGATCTCCATCAGCATCTGCATCATTACGTACAGACTCGACAGTATCGTCCCCATTATCTGAAACATCTTCAATTACATCTCCATTGCTTAAAACTCCACTAGCTATTGCGCTATTGGTAACTCCTGCAGACTCAATATCTTCCTGAGTTATAGTATAAATCGCACTAAAGGTTGTAGAATCTTCAGCTCCACCCGCAAGATCAATCGGACCTCCGGTTACAGGCACTAAAGGATCATCAATCACAATATCAAATATTGTTGTATCACCAGTATTGCGTACTGTAAACGTATAGGTAATAGTCTCATCTACGTCAGGTACATTGTCTCCGTCCTCGTCATTCCAAGTTCCAAACTTGTAGACACTCAATCCTTTAGAACCAGGAGTGGTTGTTACAGTAGGATCGTTACCCGGATCTCCGTCACCATCGTCATCGGTAAGTTCGTCACCATTATCAGAAACATCGGTAACTTCTTCACCAAACTCATCTGTACCTGTAGCAACAGCACTGTTAATAACAAAACCTGCCTCAATATCATCCTGAGTGATCGTGTAAACTGCAGTTACCACACCGCTCTCACCGGCAGCTAATGTTTCAGGCACTAAAGCAAGTCCAGAAATATCAAGCCTTTCATCTCCTATTACAACATCACTTACACTGGTATTACCCGTATTGGTTACTGTGAATGTATAGGTAATGGTTTCTCCAACCTGTGCAAAAGCATCCTGATTTTCATCATTCAACACTGCAGTTTTCACAAACTGAAGTTGTGACAGCGGTGACTCTTCGATAACAATGTACACCGTTGCAACGTCTGTTGCCACAGGTGAACCGGCATCGAATATCTGATAGGTGAACTGATCTGTACCTGTAAAGCCATCATTTGGCGTATAGGTAAACGTACCATCACTATTAATGACCACAGTACCATTAGAAGGAGCTACGATCGGAGATACTGAAGTGTCTACCGTCTGAGTCTGACCTTCTGGATCTGAATCATTAGTCAGTACATTACCTACCACAGGAGTATTTATTTCACCGTAGTAAGCATCGTCATTAGCAACAGTTGTGTTTCCTGTATCTGCAATTACTTCGATGGTCACAGTACCTGTTGCACAAGCCTGTGGATCTCCATTATCGCAAACAGTATACTCAAAACTATCCTGACCTGAATAACCCGGGTCTGGTGTATAGGTATAGGTACCGTCAGGGTTGATAACAACAGTTCCATGATCAGGATCTGTTTTACCAGTTACCGTGATCGCATCGCCATCAGGATCAAAGTCATTGCTCAGTACATTACCCTCAATTGGAACCCCAACTTCGGTGATATTGGTATCATCGTTCGCAACCGGTGGATCATTTGTCGTGGTTGGTAATGGAATTACCTGAATCACTACATCGGCCTGATCGCAAGCTTGAGGGCTTCCGCCGTCACAGACTTCATACGTGAAGCTGTCCTGACCGATAAAGCCGTCGTTTGGTGTATACGTGTACGTGCCGTCTGCATTGAAGACCAATGTACCGTTTGTTGGCTGAGTCACTACCGTGTAAACCTCACTGCCCGCAGGACCGTCCGGGTTCTCATCATTAG
>NZ_JAJGMW010000029.1 GCF_020782115.1 Leeuwenhoekiella parthenopeia
TCCGAACAGAGTAGTTAAGCCCGTTAGCGCCGATGGTACTGCATCTCGTGGGAGAGTAGGTCGCCGCCTTGTTTTAAAGTCCGCATCAGTTTATGATGCGGACTTTTTTTATGCACTAAACTCAGATGTTAGACTAGAGTTCAGACCTTGAATTTTAAACCTTCAACTTTGAATGAAACCCGCGTTAGGGGTTGTAGTTGAAATCCTTTTAAACACAACAGGTGTTTAAAAGATTGAAACGAAAGACCCGACCCGAAGGGAACGCCCTGAAAAAACTATTCTTTATTAAGAAGAATGTAAGAAGGATACATTTAAAAATTTCGGTATGTTCCCATTAAATAACTATTTACCTCTTCTTCTTTAAAACGCGCCTTTTCAGCATCCCAATGCAGGGTTTGATTGGGAAAACGACCTGCTATGACGCCTAATAGTATAGTTTCGGTTAAACGTGCAGCATAATCAAAGGGTGCAGAAGTTTCACCTTTACCTAAACAGGCATCAATAAATTCGTGATAATGCTTTGGACTTTCGGCTTCATAGTCGCGTACCGGTGTTCCTAAATGGTGTTTTTCAGAAATTGTTTTGATTTCCTTACTGATATCAACATATTTTCCTTTTACAATTTTAAGAGGTAGTTGCATAAAGTGGGGTAGAAGTAGTCTTCCCTTTTCACCCACAAACATGGCTCCCTGTTCGGGAAGCTGCCCTTTTTCAGCAATACTGGCATCTAAGGAGGTTTTATCTTTTAGACTTTCATTTTTTGATGAATTGGACTTTGTATTTGTCGAGTCAGGAAGGATTAAATCTTCATTTAGTAAAGGTGCGCCCGGACCATCATACCAGATCCATTTTAAACTTTCTGTCGTGTATTTGGTACCCGGAAACTCATAAGTTACCGTATTCTGTTCCGGATAGCCGAAATCATTAGGAGGGCGGCAGTCATTTTTTATAGTTTGAGGAACGCCTAATGCCAATGCATTGTATGGTGTGTCAAAAATATGCACTCCCATATCTCCCAGTGTCGCGCAGCCATAATCAATCAGTTTTCTCCAGTTTGCCGGATGATAAAAGCCTTCTTTGTAAGGTCTCTCCTGTGCTGTGCCTAACCACAGATTCCAGTCTAGCTGCGGGGGGATAGGATCTGATCCTTCCGGTTCGGGGCCGTTATAGCCCCAGTTTTTGGGAGACCAGGCGTGAACGGTGTGTACTTTGCCTATAATGCCCGATTGTATGAGAAGGGTTGCTAACTTGTAATCGTAAAACGAATGCACCTGAATACCCATTTGGGTCACCAGATTTTTGTCAGCCGCCAATTGCCGCATTTCACGGGATTCTGATACATAGTGCGTTAAGGGCTTTTGGCAGTAAACCGGTTTGTTGTTTTGCATTGCGAGTATCGCAGCCGGTGCGTGAATATGATCTGGAGCCGAAATAACCACGGCATCGATCTCGTCTCCCAACTCTTTGAGCATTGCGCGGTAGTCAAAGAATATTCGGGCTTGAGGATGATTTTTATGTGCTACAGCTAAATTGATCGCGTCCACATCACAAAGGGCTTTTATAACGACCTGAGGATGCGAAGCCATAGCCTTTAAATCTTCAGCACCCATACCGCCAACGCCTATGTGCGCCGTACGAATGATTTCTGTATCCTTATTTAATCCTGATACTTTTGTTACAGATTGGTTTTCGGTTGCCAAAACGATTCCGGAGGTCATCAGCCCTAAAGCGCCAACCCCACTTTTCTTAAGGAAATCTCTTCTTTTATTGTATTGTGCTGCCATTATAAGCTTTTGATTTTAATATTTCTAAACCAAATAGGGCTTGAATGATCCTGCAGCCCAATATAACCGGTTTTAAATTTGCCGTAATCAGGCGCGTTGTCCCACTTACCCGATTGTTTTTTTTGCTGCCATTCTTCAGACCAGGGAACAAATTCAAGAATTTTTTCACCATTGAGCCAATGTTCCACTTTTTCGGGGGTAAAGACTATTTTGGTGGTATTCCATTCTCCGGCAGGATTGAGCTGTTTTTTAGACAGGTCTGGAGTATGCATCGCATAATCTGCTCCCGTGCTCTGCCAGTCCTGTAATTCTTCGGGATGTGCTGCTCCAAATTGGGAGTTGTAGCTCGTGAGATCATGTATTTTGGCATAATTCTCATCATCTATAAGCTGATATTCGGGAGCAACTTCGGGTGGACCCGAATAGCCTTCTTTCACATGGTAAAAGATGCCGCTGTTTCCGCCTTCCGGGATTTTCCATTCCAGATACAGTTCAAAATTGTCAAACTCTTCAGCCCCGTAGATGATGTCTTTTCCACCTTTATAATTTTGTTCAAGGCCCAATTCTGTATCAAACGTAAGCACGCTGTCTTTGACCGTCCAGCCCGGCGGAAGTGAATCTATACCATAACCCCGCCAGCCTTCGAGCGAAGTCCCGTCAAAAAGATAGGTCCAATCCTGTTCTGTGCGTTGAGAAGCCATTTCTTTTTCCGCTTGTTCGGTTTTGTTTTTGCAGGAAATTGTATTCACTGCTAAAATGCTTAAAATAAATGCTTTGAAGAAGGATAGTTTTTTGGTCTGAATCATAAAAAATAGAAATTGAAGGAAGATTAAGTTCTAGGGCCTGACTAAAAATACTAAAAACAGGAATAGGTATTCTGAAGACTTTTGAAAGTTTTGGCTTGAAAAGGCTACTACCTGTTCAGGCTGTTTCTCAAAGTAAGATAAAGTCAACATGAGCGTATATTTAAGTAACTTGCCCCTATGAAGCACCTGAATCTTAATTGGAGAGAAGAAGAATTCTGGAATGCCTTTTCCCACGGAATGGGAGTTTTGATGGGTATTTTTGGAATTTATTTGCTGTTGACTGAAGATCATTACAAGTCTGATTACAGCACCTTAAGTATTCTGTTTTACGGTTTTTCGGTCCTTATTCTCTATATCGCATCTACCGTTTATCATCTGGTTGCGCACGTTTCGTGGAAACAGATTTTTAGAAAAATAGACCACATCAGTATTTATTTCTTAATCGCCGGTACCTATACCCCGGTAGCGTTAATATCTTTAGCTGACCGCAACGGGTGGATTATTTTCTGGACGGTCTGGGGTATTGCAGCGGTAGGAACGCTTTTAAAGCTATTCTTTACCGGGCGTTTTGAAGCGCTTTCCCTGATTTTGTATCTGGCGATGGGATGGTTAATCGTACTGGATTGGGATAATCTGGTCGCTGTTTCTTCAGAGCAGGGTATTCAGCTTTTAATGCTGGGCGGGGCGTTTTATACGCTGGGCATTGTTTTTTATGTGGTTCGGAAAATTCCCTTCAATCACTTTATCTGGCACCTCTTTGTATTGGGAGGCAGTATTTGTCACTTCCTGTTTATCCTGACCGATGTGATTTAGGCTGTGATAAAATCCTGATACTCGTACCAGAACAATTCAAACTTCTGCATGTGTTCGTTGAAAAAGTCAAAGACTTCCGGCCAGTGCGTTTTGTTGTGAATATTTACTCCGGTTTTCTCCACATAAATTCTTGAAATGATCTTGCCACTGCTGCGCAAATAGTTTTGTTCTAAACTGATATCTTCAGAGATTTCAGCTTTCAATAGATTTTTCAGGCTTTCAAATTTCTCAAAATAGTACTCCCGAATGAGTTCGTCGTGTGTTTCAATATCGAAAGAAACCTGAGCTTTTTGGTTGTCAAAACTGAATTTGAGATTGATTTCCTTGACCTTGGTATCGTAAAGCAACCATTTTCGCGGATAGCGCTTTCCGAAAAAGATCCAGAAATCCTGACGTATTTGTTTTGATTCTTCTTTGCTAAACATATTACAGGATGTAAGCTAAACCAATTCCCAACAGGATTACTCCAAATTTACTCGCGTTAAACTGATGGTTTTTTGAAGATTCAAAGAGAATCGTGGTTGAAACGTGCAGTAGAATACCCACTACCAGCGCGTTGATGTTGCTTTTTATCACGGGTGACCAAATATCCAACTGTCCCAGAAAACTGCCTAACGGAGTCATTAAGGCAAAGATCAGGAGGAATACCAATACCTGAATGCGGCTGATGTTTGAGACCAGTAGAAAGGAGCTGATGATGATTGCAATGGGGATTTTATGAATGACGATCCCGTAAACAAGATCTTTATTTTCGGCAAGAGGAAAGCCTTCAAAAGCTGAATGTATGCATAAACTTATAAGGAGCAACCACGGAATTTGACGTCTTTCGTTATCCAGGTGTAAGTGCCCGTGTTCCGCACCGCGGGAAAGGAATTCGAGTAAAATTTGCAGCAGCAATCCGCCCATAATAAACAGACCGGTATTTTTTGAACCGAAAGCATATAAATCGGGTAAAAATTCAAAAATGGTTATCGATAATAAAAAAGCACCGCTAAAGGAGAGCAATAATTTTACGGCATTGTTGATTGCTGGTTTTAAAAAATAAGCAATAAAAAATCCTACCAGAACGGCGGCTACAGGTAAACTAAAAATCATATTCTAAATGGCTAGGCGTCGTTAGTCGTACTAAGCCGGTAAAATTAACCTATTTTTGCAATCTAAATTTTTAGGATGGAAGGCAACTTTAAAATGCTGGCCAAAACCTTGTTTGGTTTTGAAGAATTATTAGCCCAGGAACTTCGTGAATTGGGCGCCGGCGATATAACGATAGGCACCCGAAGCGTAAGTTTTACAGGGGATAAAGGCTTTATGTACAAGGCTAATTTATGCTGCAGAACCGCGATTAAGATTTTAAAGCCACTTAAATCTTTTGTGATCAAAGATGAAAACGCACTTTATGCAGCTGTTAAAAGTATCGACTGGAGCCAGTATATGCGCGTAAACGATACGTTTGCGGTAAATGCAACCATCAGCGGCGAGCAGTTCACCCATTCGCTTTTTGTGGCTCAAAAGGCCAAAGATGCGGTGGTTGATCAATTTAGAGAGCAAACGGGCGACCGGCCTGATGTAGATTTAAAATTCCCGGACTTAAGTATAGACGTACACATTCGGGAGAACCGCTGTACACTTTCTCTGGACAGCAGTGGTGTGTCTTTACATCAGCGCGGCTATCGTTTGTCTACCAATATTGCGCCTATAAATGAAGTACTGGCAGCGGGCTGTTTGATGCTCGCCGGCTGGAAAGGGCACAGCGATTTTATGGACCCGATGTGTGGTAGTGGAACAATGCTCATCGAGGCCGCGATGATCGCCTGTAATATTCCGCCTAATTTAAACCGAAGACAATTTGGTTTTGAAAACTGGCATGATTGGGATCCTGATCTGTTTGATGTTATAGAAGCCTCGGCGCTCAAAAAGGTACGGGAGTTTCATTTTACTATAAAAGGCTACGATTTGGATCCTTCAGTTATTGAAAAAGCGAAGGAAAACATCAATAATGCGGGGTTGAATGAATTCATTACGCTCGAACAGGCCGATTTTTTCAAGACCGAAAAGGAGAAGGAGCGTCATTTGCATATGGTTTTTAATCCGCCATACGGCGAACGGATTCCAGTAGAGATGGAAGCATTCTACAAAAATATAGGAGATACCCTAAAGCAAAATTATAAGGATACCGAAGCCTGGTTTATCACTTCCAATCTGGAGTCCTTAAAGCACGTAGGCCTGCGCACTTCCCGAAAAATTAAGTTGTACAACGGTTCGCTGGAGTCGCGCCTGGTAAAATACGATATCTACGCGGGTTCTAAGAAGGCGAAATATCAGCAGGAGTAGCGTTTTTTAATGCAGAATTATGAGTTTTCCGAATAGAGTATTTAATACAAATGCCCAATTAACTATTAACAGTTAACTGGTTTTAGCACTGAACTCCGAAAGAAGTAGAATTACTTTTAAATAACCCAATAACCTATACCACCTTTTTAATCACCCGAAGTTTATGCGTATGGGTGCGACGTTCGGCATTATAGATGCCTGTATGGTCAATGCGGTCGATACGCACTTCACCGTGTGCGTGAATGATGTGATTGTCCTGTAGCATGATCCCCACGTGCACGATACGGCCCTCATCATTATCAAAAAAGGCCAGATCACCCGGTTCACATTCTTCAATAAAACTTAAGGGTTCGCCCTGAGCGGCCTGTTGCGAAGCATCGCGAAATAGAGCATGCCCGTTAAGGCGGTAGACCATTTGCGTAAAACCACTGCAGTCGATGCCAAAAGGCGTTCGGCCACCCCACAGATATGGACTTTTTAAATACAGAAGTGCCGTATTCACAAAAGCACTTTTGTCTCTTTTTTCAGAAATGGTATTGCCTTCATACTGATCCCCGGTAAGATCCAGATTGGCCAGTTGTGCACCAAGCGGAATGCTCAATACGTGATTGTCTGAAGAAGTAGCCATCTGTAGCAAATCGGTAGCTAAAACCGGCGTGCGCTCATCTGCTGCAAAGTAGTTTTCTTCGGTAATTTCTTTATACTGCTTGTTGTCTATCCAGCCCTCATACTTATCGTGAGCTAAGCGAATGCGGCTCCATTTTTTACGGATTTCGAGCACTTTAAAGTGTTCTCCATAAAGCACCTGATTTACCATTTCGCCGGCATCTGAAGGTTCCAGACGCATAGGTACAATACTTAAAGGGCAAATGCCATAATTCATCAGGCTGATTCAAATTTTGGTAAACAACTTCTGCATTATATAGCGAAGCATTTCATTGAACAAAAAAATCGGAGCTTCCTTTTAACCAAAGTTCACTTCGTGAGTAAAAGTAATTCAAATGATTTTTCTGTACCAAATAGATTATTAACATTTGCCCTGTAAGCTGAATTTATCTGCTAATCACCATTGCCGAAGCACCGCCGCCACCATTGCAAATCGCGGCAGCTCCCAGCTTAGCATTATTCTGTTTTAAGACGTTGATAAGTGTTATTAAAATACGCACACCGCTACATCCTAAAGGATGCCCCAGCGATACAGCGCCCCCATTTACATTCACTTTTGAAGCATCAAGGCCTAGAATTTTCATATTGGCAAGACCCACAACCGAGAAGGCCTCGTTAAATTCGAAATAATCGACTTCATCCTGATTGATTCCGGCTTTATCAAGTGCTTTAGGTAAAGCTTTAGAAGGAGCGGTGGTAAACCATTTAGGTTCTGTTGCCGCATCTGCATAACTTTTAATGGTGCAAAGCACTTCCAGACCCAGTTCGTCTGCTTTCGCTTTGCTCATCACGATAACAGCCCCTGCACCGTCGTTGATGGTAGATGCATTGGCAGCAGTTACGGTGCCGTCTTTAGAAAATGCGGGACGCAGGCTTGCAATCTTATCCATATGCACGTTTTTGAACTCTTCGTCTTCTTTAACGACAAGAGGCTCCCCACGTCTTTGAGGTACTTCAACAGGAATAACCTCGTCGTCAAACTTTCCGGCTTCCCAGGCAGCGGCAGAACGCTTATAGCTTTCAATTGCAAAAGCATCCTGATCTTCTCTGGAAAACTCATATTCTTTGGCGCACAAATCGGCACAAACGCCCATAGCATTGCCGTCATAGGCGTCTACCAAACCGTCTTTCTGCATCCCGTCAACCAGTGTGGCAGGGCCAAATTTAGTTCCGTTACGCATGTGCACGTAATGCGGAATCTGGCTCATGCTTTCCATTCCGCCAGCGATGACAATCTCATTATCGCCCAGCGCAACAGATTGTGCGGCAAGCATAACTGCTTTCATACCCGAAGCACAGACTTTATTTACCGTGGTACAGGGCACTGTATCGGGGATTCCTGCCCCCAAAGCAGCCTGTCGTGCAGGAGCCTGTCCCACCCCGGCCTGAACGACATTGCCCATAAAGACTTCGTTAACCAGTTTGGGATCGAGATTTATTTTATCTAAAGCCCCTTTAATAGCGGCAGTGCCCAGTTGAACAGCTGTAAGTGAAGATAAGCTCCCTAAAAAACTGCCAATAGGCGTGCGTACCGCAGAGACAATTACAATTACCTTTTGCATAATAGTGTATCTTGGTTTATGTGTTCTGCAAATTTAAAGAATACCGTACGAAAACGTTATATTTTAGCAAGGCTTTAGTCTTTAGGTGAAAGCGCATTATTTAGTATTTTTACGAGGTGCGAAGCTATTGATCAGGGCATCAGGTTATAAGTTGGTTTTTTTAAGAACATTTAATTCTACCGAAATCATAATTTGTTGTATTCTGAATATATCTGACCTAATTACACTAATTTGCCTGTTCCCAGAATCTTTTTATGAGTGACCTATTAAACCGTTTTTACAAAAATCAAGGTTCTATTTACAAGGTGCTGCTGTGTATTGCAAGCACCATTCTCATTGTATACCTGTTTCCCAAAAGCGGAAAGTTTCAGTTTGATTTTCAACAGAATAAACCCTGGCAGTACGATAACCTTTATGCGCCGGTAGATTTTGCTATTTTAAAGAGCGACGAGCAGCTTGAAGTGGAGCGGGCAGAAGCCCGCGATAACATTATTCCGTATTTCAATTATGATCAGGATATAGCCAATGAAGCCAAAGCGGCTTATGAAAATCAGTTTGCTTCGGTCTTTACCGATTCGATTTTTAAAAATCGCCAAAAAGAACTCAAGACTTTCGGCCTTCAAATACTGGATGATATCTACAAATACGGTGTGATAAGTGATATTAGCGCGTTTGAAGATGGCCGTAAGATTTACCTGAGACGCGGTAATGAGGTTGAAGAAACCTCTATTGAAAACCTCAATACGACCGATGAGATTACCACATTAATAAACAGACGCCTGGTAAACGGACCTTATGTGCAGGCCGTGAACCGTTTTAAGGAACTGTTTTACGACATTGTACAGCCTAATGTGTTTTACGACGAAAAACTCACCACAAAAGAACTGAATGCCGAATTAAGCAAAATAGCACCCACCAAGGGAGTGGTAAATAAAGGCAGTCGTATTGTAGCCAAAGGTGAGATCGTTGAGCAGAAAACCTATCAGATTCTAAAATCCCTTCAGGCGGAATACGAATCGCAAACCTGGACAGCCAGTAAATACAACTGGGTGGTGTTTGGTTATGTGCTTTTAGTTTCGGTGGCACTTACGATGTTGTTGTTATTCATTCGTAACTACCGGGAGCAGGTTTTTGAAAACAATACCAAAGTAACCTTTATCTTTTTCAACATCATCCTTATGGTGTTGTTTACCACGCTCATCGTTAAGTATGATGCAAATTATGTGTACGTAGTGCCGCTTTGTATTTTGCCTCTGGTTATTAAAGCCTTTTTTGATGCGCGCCTGGGCTTGTTTACACACGTCATTGCCATATTACTTCTGGGGTTTATTGTACCCAATACTTCCGAGTATATGTTTTTGCAGGTGATTGCGGGTATTGTAACCATTCTTACGGTTTCTGAGCTGTATAAGCGCGCCAATCTATTTATATCTGTTGGGCAAATCACGTTTATTTATATTCTGGGTTATTTTGCCTTTCACATCATTCATGAAGGCACGATAGACAATCTGGAGTGGGAAACCTTCAGTATGTTTATCATTACCGGACTCGCAACCTTGTTTGTGCAGCCTTTGATCTATGCCTACGAAAAGATTTTTGGTCTGGTAAGTGATCTGTCATTGCTTGAGCTTACCGATACGAATTCCAAATTGCTGAAAGAGTTGGCAAACAAAGCACCGGGAACCTTTCACCACAGTTTGAATGTAGCCAATCTGGCGGAAGCGGCGGCGAATGAAATAGGAGCGAATTCTATGTTGGTGCGGGTAGGAGCTCTGTACCACGATATCGGTAAAATGGTCAACCCTACAGATTTTACCGAAAACCAGTCAACCGGGATCAATACACACGAAGACTTATCGCCCGATGAAAGCGCCCGTATCATCATTGATCACGTTTTAAATGGAATCGAAATTGCCCGTAAAAACAACCTGCCTGATCGCGTCATAGACTTTATACGAACGCATCACGGGACGAGTACGGTTTATTACTTCTACAAAAAAGCTCAGGAGCAGGACGGGGAAGTGAATGTAGAAGACTTTAGGTATCCGGGGCCATTGCCGTTTAGTAAAGAGACTGCGATACTGATGATGTCTGATAGCGTGGAGGCGGCCAGTAAGAGTCTTAAAAACCCAACTTCGGTGCTCATTGACTCGTTTGTAGAGAAAATTATCAATAAGCAGATGGACGAAAATCAGTTTTTAAATGCAAACATTACGTTTAAAGAAATACAGACGATCAAGAAGGTTTTAAAACTAAAGCTCAATAATATTTACCATTTGCGGATTGAATACCCGGAATAGTTTTTTGGCGGAATTCTTAGAATCAATCAGTTAGAGTAAAAATTAAAATTTCTTATCAAAATAGCCTGAAAAGCTTTGGTTGATCAAAAGTTTAAATATATATTTGCACCCGCGTTTTGAGACAGAGACGCTAGTTCTTAGGAGAGGTGCCGGAGTGGTAACGGAGCAGATTGCTAATCTGTCGACGGGTAACCGTCGCCAGGGTTCGAGTCCCTGTCTCTCCGCAACAAATTGAAAAGATAACCGAAATTCAATTGAAGTGTAGTTTCTTGACAAGCTCGAGATAAATTACAATACAGATTGAAATCAATCGGGGTGTAGCGTAGCCCGGTTATCGCGCCTGCTTTGGGAGCAGGAGGTCGCAGGTTCGAATCCTGCCACCCCGACTTTTTAACATATTAAATTATGTTATTCAAAAGGGTAATTATATGTAAATCATATAGTTACCCTTTTTTTTGTATCAAATTGAATCATTTAGCATCATTTTAAACGTGAGTTAATCGTGAGTTTAGTGTGCTAATCGTGAGTTGATCGTGAGCTCATATTTTGTAAATTCATATAGAATTAACCTCGGGTTAATAGTTTGTCTTTCGTGTTCACTAATTGTTTAACTAAACAGTATGATGCGATGCGTACAAACAAAACATTCTCCATTTCGTTTTTCATAAGGAAAACAAAAAAGTCCCCATCTAAAGCTTTACTTTATGTACGGCTTACCGTGAATGGTAAGTCTAAAGAAATAAGTTTAAAGCGGGAATTAGTCACAGATAAATGGAATCAATCTCAGTCTAAAGTGCAAGGATCAGGTATAGAAGCTATTCAGATCAATCGAAAGATTGAACGAGTTCGCTCCAAACTTTACGACTGTTACGACGAGCTCCTTAATGAAGAAAGTTTCATTACAGCAGATACCATTAAAAATAGATTTCTTGGAAGTGACGAAAAGCATAAGACGTTACTAACAATACTTGCTTACCATAGTACTAATATGAAAAGAGTACTAAAACCTGGGACACTTAAGAACTACAGTACTACTGAGCAGTATTTAAAGGAATTCTTAAAAATTGGTCTAAAAGTGCCAGACATTTATCTTAAGCACATCAATTACGAGTTTACCATAGGCTTCGAAACATTTTTGCGAAATAAAAGCTCCCTTAATAATAACGGAGTGATGAAACATATGGAGCGATTTAAAAAGATTATGGGTCTGGCCGTTAACTTAGATTGGATTGAGAAAAACCCTACTTCACGTTTCAAATTAAGGTTTGATAAAGTTGACATGGTTTATTTAAATCAAAATGAACTAAAGAGACTCAAGGAATTTCAATTCAGCAATAATACCTACAGTACTACCAGAGATGTATTTATTTTTGCTTGTTATACCGGATTAGCATATGCAGATGTGAAAGCCCTCAAAACGGATAATGTGCAAATTGGTGTCGACGGTAAAAAGTGGATATTTACCAAAAGGATTAAAACAGATACAGCTGTAAGAATCCCTCTTTTAAAGGAGGCAGAAAGAGTATTGAAGCAATATGAGATTGATCCTCGCACAATTAATTCTGACAAATTACTCCCTGTTTTTTCTAATCAGAAAACCAATAAATATCTAAAGGAATTAACACCAATTTGTAAAATACGCAAGAAACTAAGTTTTCACGCTGCGCGGCATACATTCGCAACGACAGTTACTCTGGCAAATGGTGTTCCTATAGAAACTGTATCAAAACTTTTAGGTCATCATAAAATATCCACCACACAAATTTATGCCCGAGTCATAGATGCTAAAATATCTAGTGATATCGACATATTAAGAACGAAGTTATAGGCTTTGTTGTTTTAGTGGGATCTAATCAATCAATATTCCCGAAAGTTAAACTCGCAAAATTTTTACGGAAAAGGGACGGCATAAAGCCAGGTTGCTACGCCGCCCTTTTTTATTCCGTTTCCTTTCCACTTCAAAATTTTGTCTTCCGTTTGATTCAATGCTCAAATTAAAGATTAGGCGGTTAACGGATATTTAATTATGAAAAGGTTTCAATGAATTTGAAATTAATTAGCCTTACCAAATAATAATAAGTTATTTAGGTTCTTAAATTTCAAGCGGATCTTTTGAACTACCAAAGGCCTTTGAAATTGAGCTAATTTGATTTTTTCGGGATAAAACCACTACGATATCATTGACAAATATGCGTGTCTCTCCTTCCGGAATGATGATCTGATTATTGCGTTTAATCAGGTTGATAAGGGTGTCTGCCGGAAGAATGCGTTCTTTACTCAATTCCCTGATTTGTTTATTTGCGATTGCAGATTGATGCTCTACAATGATCTCTAGAAGCTCAAAACCATCACCCAGATCCAGGAATTCTTTAACATTAGGCCCCTGTACCGCACGGTACAAATACCTGCCATTTAGCCGGTGCGGACTTTCCACCGTATCTATGCCCAACTGCTCAAAAACAGGAAGCAGATCATCATTATTGACAGAACTTACTAAACGGGATATCCCCAGATCTTTTGCGAGTAAAATGACCAGAGCATTTACAGCATCATCATGAGTGGTCACAATAATGGCATCAGCCTGTTCTGCTTTAGCCTCTTTGAGTATTTCAACGTGAGTTGCATCACCGTGTATAACCACACAATCAAAATTTGTGGCTACCCAGTTTGCTACTTCCTTATCTTTTTCAATCACATAGACATCCTGCCGGTCTTGAATTGCAGCCTGAATGATGTGTTTTCCGGTTCTTCCTGAACCTACTATAATAATGTGCATAATCGTAGTTATTTAAAATTAAAGTTTACGTGATTTCGTTCCATAAAAAAGAATGCGCACCAGCACCAGCACGGGTATGATCTCAATTCTGCCAGACCACATCTGAAGGATGTATACCGTTTCTAAAACAGGTGACATAGCAGGGTCTGTTATACCTGTGGAAAGCCCAACGGTTCCCTGGGCAGATGCTGCTTCAAAAAGTGCGTCAGCCAGTGTAAAATCGGTACTCATATAATAAACGGTGAGCATTGCTGAACCCAAAAGAAACAGGAGATAGATCAAGGTAAAAATGCCCGCACGTGCCAGTTCCTGATTCATCTGAGCCGGCATCAGATTGCGATTGTTAAACCGGACGCTTTTGATTGTATTTGTGGAAAGAAAAATTTTATTGATATGCCAGCGCAATCCTTTTTGCAGGAGCAGGGCTCTGATGATTTTGATACCCCCAACAGTACCTCCCGCCGAACCGCCCACAATCATAGCACCAGCAATTATAAAGAGTATGGAAAGATCACCCCAGCCACCAATATTAGAGGTTTGCCAGCCTGTGGTGGATAGGGCACTAATAAATTGAAAAACACCTTCTCTAATGGGATCTGTAATCTCACCTTCAAGCATAAGCAATACCGAGAGCAGGATTCCACCTGCAACCGAAGCGATAAGTATCGCCCGTGTCTGAATATCGTTCCATACTTCACTAAACTTTTTTAGAATGATGAAGCGGTATAAAAAGGGTATAGAGAGACCGCCCAGCAACATCGGGAGTAAAAAGAGAGCTTCCATTCGTTTTGACTGATACCCCGCGATGCTGTCATCAAGAGTACTGAATCCGCCGGTTGACTGCCCTGCCATTGCGTGATTTATCGCATCAAAGAGGGTTTCACCTACAGGATATTCAGGCAAAATCAATAGCGTGCCGGCTGTGAGGTAGAGAAACATAATCAGCGTAACAATGAAGTATACTTTCCAGATGGAGCGAGCGGTTTGTATGACGTTGGTTTTTAATTTAGTACCGCTGGCTTCAGAACCGTAAAGTAAGATGGCTGACTGACCCGGAATATGTTTAAAAACCGCCAGAGCCATAACGATAAATCCGGCGCCGCCCACCCATTGCGAAAAACTACGGTAGAACAACAGTGATTTTCCTATGGAGGGTTCGTGATAAGCCATGGTTAGCCCGGTCGTAGTGAAGGCGCTGGTGCTTTCAAAAATACAGTGCAGTATATTTCTGAAATTGAGCAGGCTGGACTCTACATAAGATACCCCGGCAGGAATAAATTCCTGCATAGTGGCAATTGGGCTTATCTGCGCGATAACAAAATAGGGTATAGCTCCTACAATTATTATACTGAGCCAGCCCAGTGCGGCAATTATTAATGATTGCTGATATTGAGGCTCCTGCGCTGTGTTTAGCAATTTATGCGCGAAGTACCCCAGTGAGGAAGTGAATATACCAGACACGGCAAAACCCAGTAGCGCATACCATTCTTCATAAATAAGTGCCACTATACACGGCACGAGCATCACGCCACCCAAAATGATTAAAAGGCTTGCTATTTGCTTAGCTATTGTTTTGTACATAAGTTCCTGTATTTAAGTCGTATGGTTTTAGCAGAAGTTGAATGTGCTTTAAAGGATCAGCTAATTTTTGAAGCTGATTTAGCTCCTTAAGCATATGGTTTACCTGTGTGGCCAATTGTTGAAAGTTGCTTTGCGCTTCGGTTTCAGTTGCGCTTGCCAGGATCGCTGCAACCGATTCTTCTAAGTGGGAATGGAGTTCAGCCAGATCTGTGAAAGCAGCATTCTTTAGAGAATGACCTGCAACCTGAATCGCTTTCAGGTGAAACAATACTGCGACTATAATATGGGCGTTTTCTTTATCCATAATTGATGAATCGATCTGATAAAGAAATCTTCGGCTTAAGAAAAGTCGATGTGAAAGGGAACTATAGGTACATCAACCGAAACTTCGTATTGCCAGATTTCTTAGACAGTACAAAGTTGAGCTGAAAGTCATATGTATAAAATCAAAGGAATCCCTCAGCGCATAAAGATTTTATAAAGACTACTGGAACCGGTAACCCACTCCGCTTTCCGTTATTAGGTGCTGCGGATTATTAGGGTTTTCTTCAATTTTTTTACGTAAAGTACCTACAAATACCCTCAGGTAGTGTGTTTCATTTTGATAACCATAGCCCCACACTTCCTTTAAAATGTATTGATGGGTAAGTACTTTGCTTTCATTTTTGGCGAAAAGGGCTAGTAAGTTGTATTCCGTAGCGGTAAGCTTGACAATCTCATCCTTGCGCTTGACCACCCGTGCTACCAAGTCTATCTCGAGATCTTTAGCATAAACCACAGAAGCATTTTCTACAAGCTGGCTTCTGCGTATTGCAGCCCGAATACGGGCAAGTAACTCTCCCGTTCTAAAAGGTTTGGTAAGGTAGTCTGTGGCACCGTTATCAAGTGCAGAAACAATATCTTTTTCACTATCAATGACGGAGAGTATAAGTATAGGTTTAGCATACCACTGTCTCAATTCTGCCAGAACCTCGTGGCCTGTAAGATCTGGTAAGCCTATATCGAGCAGAATAAGATCAGGCAAATGACTTGCTGCGAGGAGTATTCCTTCCTTGCCGGTAGAAGCCTGTAACACTTTATAATCATTGCTTTCCAGATTGATCTGTAATAACTTTCGAATTTGCGGCTCGTCATCAATGACCAGAATCGATACTTTGTTCATGCTCCTAATTCGTTAAATGAGATCGTCTTGACTGGTAGCTGAATAGTAAAAAGCGCTCCTCCTGTTTTTTTATTGACTAATTTTATGGAGCCCGCCAGGGCTTCGGTAAATCCTTTAGCAATAGATAAGCCCAAACCGGTACCCCCCGTAGATCTACTGCTTAATTTATAGAATTTATCAAATACCTGAGGGATACGTTCTGCGGGAAAGCCAGGACCATTATCTGAAACTTCAATTTCCAGGAGATTTGAATTTATTCGGGTATCGATTAAAATGGTCGTCTGCCTGGGAGTGTGTTGCAGGGCATTGTAAACTAGATTTTGAAGAATGGTTTCCAGAAAGCCGCCGTCTGTCCATACCAGATCCATTTTTTCAGGACTAAAAGCAATGTGGTGATTAGAATTCAGTTCCTGATTTTGATTGATCACCTTAAAAATAAGCTCGTTGATATCAAACCAGTCAAAGGAAGGTTTTAAAATTCCAGCTTCAAGTCTGCTCATGTTAAGTAAATTTTCAACCTGTCTGTTGAGGCGTAGACTGGCTGTGGCAATTTCACCGAATAACTCGGTTTGGTGTATTTTATGAAGTTTATCTCCCTGATCCTGTAGTGTATCTATTGAACCAATAATCGTAGCTATGGGCGTACGCAGTTCGTGAGAAAGCGAGTTTAAAAGTATGTTGTACAGATTAATTGTTTTATTCTTTTCTTCTTCATCCCGTTTTTTACGATTGTAATCTCTGATTTTGTAAGTTAAAACCGTATTTACTAGGGCCAGTATTAGGTACATAAAAAACATAAGTACATCTTCCGGACTTACTATTTTGAAAGTATAGAGTGGCGTGATGAAAAAAAAGTTGAGAATAATGGCACTGATCAAAGCAGTGATCAAAACCGGCCAAATATCAAATAACATGGCACTGATTGATACTACCAAAAGGTAGATGAGCGCGGCTCCCTGATATCCAATATATTCGATGGAAAGTTTTGAGGCTAGTGTGGCCGTGGTAATGAGCAGTGCACTCAACACATATTGATTCGATATCGTAAAGCTTTTAAAGCTCATCTTAATAATTTTTCGGAAGTTATAACCAAAATTGTAAAGATTTTATAAAAAGCTAAGACTTAAATAAATTTCTAATACTAAATATAATCTGAGTGATATTTAATAATATCAATATTCCCGAAAGTTAAACTCGCAAAATTTTTACGGAAAAGGGACGGCATAAAGCCAGGTTGCTACGCCGCCCTTTTTTATTCCGTTTCCTTTCCACTTCAAAATTTTGTCTTCCGTTTGATTCAATGCTCAAATATTGTTTAATCTAAATTCATAAGCTATGTATTTACAAAATTTGCAGCAGGATGAGATTTTTGTTTCTAATGAACTTACATCCCTTAAAGGTTTGACCCAGATGGAATCTCGAAGGGGTCTGGAAAATGCCGTTATTTCAAATGGTAAAATCGTTAATGTGGTTTCAAACAGTTATGGTCACATCTCAAATCAGGTATTCTTTGGCCAAGCAGAAAGTATGCTTAGTGATGCCGGCCTTAGGTTTATAAAACGAACGATCAACAAAAACGACCGGTCTTTTATTACTGATTTTATCATTGATGACTCGAGTCAATTTACCATTAAAAATGAGGCAGACATTATTCTACCGATGCTTCGCTTCAAGAATTCCTATGATGGTAGTGAAAAGACTTCGGGTCATTTTGGGTTTTACCGTCAAATATGCTCGAATGGATTGCATGTTTCACAAGCTGAAATCGAGTTTTCAATAAAGCATAGTAAAAACAATACAGATCTTATTATGCCCAGTCTGACAAATCTCTTCCAACGGTTTTTGGATAATGAATTTTACACGATAACTCAAAAGTTTCATAAGATGATGGATTTGGAAATCATAGATACTCATGAGTTCGTTAAAACTGTTTTAGATCAAACCAAACTCTTTCGATACGAATGCAGTGATACCAATAGTAATCCGTCAAAGAAATCGAGGACAGTATTAGAAATTTTGGACTATGAAGCCTTGGTGTTAAAGGAAACTCCAAACTTATGGTTGGGATATAATGCCTTTAATTCGGTTTTGCACAGCATCTTAAAAAAGAGTTTTGGGCAACAGGAGCGATTAGATAAAAAGCTATTTGATAGTATTTACGAAATGGTGTAAATAGGTAAAGGTTTTCCAGTTCCTTTAAAAAACTGGATTCATATCAATATTTGGTTACCCATTCGCTCACCCCATTTCCCTCCATTCCGCCAGGCTCCATTACGGTAAAAGAGCTTCACTCGAAGTCTTGGACCCATCTGTTGTTTTGATTCCTTCATTGCATTTACCCACTCGCTGCGCTTTTGGGTGCATTTCATTCTTTCACAAAAAACAGATACGTCCGCTTTTTTTGGAATAGGAAAGCCGGCATCCTAATTTTCTTAATCGGATTTTGCGGCAGGATCTTCTTGGCTCCTGCTCGCAAATCCTGAAAAACCAGGTGCCGTCTTGGTCATTTTAAGGGGTTTCTAATGGCTAAGGCCTTGCTTGTTTTTCGGGACAGCGAAAAACAGGCAGAACCTAACCAATTCTAAATTAAACCCGACTGCTCCGCTCACTTAACTTCCCGTACGCTCGCTTTTCATCCGGCTTTAAAAGAATTGCTAAGGCTCTTATGGAACTTGTCAAGGCTATACAGAGTTTCCAAGAAAAATAAGGTTTCTACTTCCTTGAAATCCATCCCTGTCACAGGGAGGATTTACTACGTCGCAGACACTCCTGATTTGTTCCCGGAAAGCCCTGACAAAACCCACCTCATCCATTGTGCTACGCACGTAAGAAGGCAAACAAACACCCCTTAAAATTTAAGTTCAGTTCCTTAAATCGGGAACGCTTAAATGGAAAAGGGAATTAGTAACCGCCTTTTACAGGCATTTAAACCCTTTCAATTATGGGAACTTTAAGAAACCATGTACAGTTAATCGGAAACGTTGGTCAGGAGCCAACCATCACCAATCTGGAAAGCGGCCGGAAAGTCGCACGCTTTTCCCTCGCCACCAATGAATTCTATAAAAAGGATAAAGGCGAAAAAGTACAGACTACCGAGTGGCACACCGTTGTCGCCTGGGGTAAAACCGCAGACCTCATTGAGAACTATGTAGTTAAAGGTAAAGAACTGGCCTTAAGCGGAAAACTCAAATCCCGCAGTTATGAGGACAAAGAAGGGGTAACCCGCTATGTAACCGAAATCGAAGCTTCCGAAATCCTTTTAATGGGCAGCAAATCTTAAACCAGTTTAAAGGCTTGGGCGCTGTTGATTGAAACAGTGCCCAACCTTTTACTAATTCTTAATTCGTATCACCATGGAAAATTCAAATATCAATTTAGCCCAAGAGCTGCAGCAATTTAGCGGAAGTGCCGTGTACTACACCTTACCGCTGTTTAATTATAAATATACCGAAGGGGTGCACTATCTGGCGGAGCAGGCAGCCTGCTACTGGATGCTTACCGATATCGCAGCAGTCGTTAAACGCTTTAGAGCCAAGCACAGATTTATTGTGGCTGTGTTTAAGCGGTACGATGAAGAAGATCAAAAACGAACCCACAAAGAAGCGGTAATCACCTATGGAGAAGGAAACGGAATTACCTTGTTTGAACAGCAGTATGACCTAACTGATTTTCCTTTAGATGAACTGCGCCTGTTTTTTGTAGACGATACCCTTATGCTACCCAACGAATATTAAGCCGATCGTTATGCAAACACAACTCAACGAAATCAAGCTTCGGTATTCCACCAAACAGAAAGCTACAGACTGGATTAAAATCAGTTCTTCGATACAGGCTGCAGAGGCTATCTATAAGAACTGGGATAAAGACGATATCGCCACTTTTGAATGCTTTAAAATCGTATTGCTCAATAACAGCAACCAGATCAAAGGAGTATTTCAGGTTTCGCAGGGCGGAATAACCGGAACGCTGGTAGATGTACGATTGATATTTGCGGTTGCGCTGAAATCTTTGGCGGTGGGGATGATCCTGACCCACAACCACCCCAGCGGAACCCTAAAACCCAGTGAAGCCGATAAAAGCATTACAAGTAAAATCAAAAGCGCAGGGGAGTTTCTGGACATCAAAGTTTTAGATCACATCATTTTAACCCCATCAGGTAAATATTTCAGTTTTGCGGATGAAGGAATTTTTTAAAATTCAGAACCATGATTTATCTCAATTTTACCGATTTAAGTGAGGAAGCACAAGAGCGACTTTTGGCTAAATCAAAGGAAGACGTCAAGAAGAAATACGGCAGGGAGCTGATGAATTACGCTTTAAAACATCATACCCCTATTGACCAGATGCTGGATGAAGAAGCGATGCGGAATTTATATTCCTATAGCTATGTATTTAAAATATAAAAACTCAAAACGGAAATCTACAAACGCTCCATAAAACGGGGCGTTTTTTTGTTTTTGAGATTCTGAAAATTCACAAAATAACGTATATTTAAAAGGCTGAAAAACAGCACACATTTTAAAAGTAGGGGTATCCATTTTTGACTTTCGCTGATAAACCTACCCAGCAAATACTAACATTTCGGAAATTTTTCCAGAGAAAAGCAAGGGTTGCAGATGATAATCTGGCAACCAAATTGTAGGGATTTTCGTTCGCCTGCGGCGAACGAAAAGGAATAGCAAGAGGATAACACGCTGCGCGCTGTTACGGATTCCTTTTTGTTTTTAATACATTGAAAATCAGCGGTTTAAAATCTATTCAATATGTTGATTCTCAATAATTTGCGACAAATGCCTTCAAAGCGCCTGTTTAATGGGAAGAATTTGCGACAAATCAGCGAATTATGGACCCATTTTTAGGCATTCGATTTAAGAAAACAACAGCAAAACGATTTCAGGAATTCTCCCGCAAACACTTCAAAACGCACACGGAAGCGATGGAGACTATGCTCGACTTTTTCCTGTATAATGAGATTTCTCCCAAAGAACAGTTAGGTCCTACCGGACGAACCCTGGAAGCCAAACTCCTGAAACGCATCAATGCGGTCATTGCGATTATCAAGGACGTGGAAAAGAACCAAACCAAACCCACTCAGGCTATGCTCGAAGCGCTATTCACCCAGACGGAAACGCCGGAAGAAAGGCCTTTGATTGTTAAACGGGAAGATGAACTGGATGATGCGCGGTTTGAAGATTGGGATGGAAAGGATTTTTAAATGCGAGCACTATGTACATCACCATCACACCTCAGAAATTAGGAACGCATTTCAATCAGAGTTCCAGTGATTTTGTCAGCTATTTAGAAAAAGAAAACGAAGATCGTACACTGGAGAATTTTGAGTATTTCTTCAACCAAACGGAGAATGATATCAAACCGGATCGGGTAGTGGCGGAAATTGATTCCAACACCGCAAAACTTAAGCGCAGTGAACCCCGGTTTTATTCTATCACCGTTAATCCGTCCAGGCGTGAACTCCAACAACTTTCCAATAACTCCGAAGCACTCAGGCGCTACACCCGGGAATTAATGCACGACTATGTCAAAGCCTTTAATCGGGAGATCAACGGCAGGCCCATACGAGTGGAGGATATCAAGTACTTTGCGAAAATTGAGCTTACCCGCCGTTTTAAAGGAACAGATCGCGAAGTAATTGCCAATCAGCCCATAGCTTCTAAAATTCAAGCCCTGAAGGATGAAGTCTATCGCATTCAGACCGGCACCACCACGGGTAACCTTCAGGCGCTACAGGATAAAATCAGACGTCTGGAACAGGAGGCACCCCATCAACTTAACGGCAAGCGCATTGTTCAGGGTATGGAAAAGCCCGGGCCTCAAAGTCATATCCACATAATCGTAAGCAGAAAGGATCAGTCGAATTCGATCAGTTTGTCTCCGGGAAGTAAGTACAAGGCATCAGAGGTGGAGTTTAACGGGAAGCAGATCAAGCGTGGTTTTGATCGGGATTATTTTTTCAGTCAGGCTGAAAAGACCTTTGACAGGCTCTTCAACTACGAGCGTAACTTTATCGAGCAATATACCTCACGCAGGGATTTTGTAAAAGATACCACCCAGTTTTACAAAAACCTCCTTAAGCTACCCAATCCCGAGCGTACTGCCGCATTTAAACTGATGCGGGAAGCCGGAATTAAATTGCCACCAACTGTTCCGGTCAATCAGGTGCAGCTGGCATACAAAGCCTTTAATGCCCTGAAAAGGGGAGTGGGCATTGCTGTGAAATCAAGTTCCATCAGTATATAAGTTTTACCATGGAGATCCCTAAATTGATACTTGTAGAGCTCGCCTTATTAGCACTGTACGGTTTGGCGAAGCGATTCTTTAGCCTTGCCTGGATATTTGGACTTTTGGTTTTAGGCTGCTCTTCAGCGCTTTTGACCTTATATACCGATTGGTATTTAATCCTGTTGTGCTATACCTGTCCGCTGTTTTTTCTGGGAACCTGTATCGAAGTATTTATTCCAACACTTAATCAGAATACCCGCTCGAAATATCAGGTTCATTTTACAACACATAATAAGCGCTTCCAGATTGAAAATATCAAACGGGGAGCATCGGTAATTGCTTCTGCCGGTAGCGGGAAAACCGAAAGTGTGGTCTATCAATTCCTAAAGCATTTTCAAAAGCATCAGTTTTGTGGCATCATACACGATTACAAAAACTTTGAACTTACCGAGATTGCTTATCCGCTTTTCCAAAAGTCGGACATCCCGTTCTATACAATAGCTTTCGATGACGTCATCCATAAGGTGAATCCTATTGCTCCACGCTATTTACCAAACGAAGAAAGCGTCAATGAAGTGGCTCGTGTATTACTGGAAAATCTTCTGGAACAAAAAGAACAGGTAGTGACGGGATCTTCTAAATTTTTTAATGATGCGGCCGAAGGACTTTTATGCGGCATGATCTGGCGTTTAAAGGAGGATTTGCCAAATCTGTGTACACTGCCACATATGATTGCGCTCTATCAGTATCTGGATACCAAACAACTGGTACTTTGGCTTTCTGAAAACCGGACTTCCCGAATTATGGCCAGCGCTTTTATAAGCGGGATGGATTCTGAAAAGCAAACGGCCGGAGTGATGAGCACCCTGGCAAATGCCCTGAAACGCATCAGTACCAAACGTATTTTTATGGCGCTTTCTGCAGATGAAGTGCCGCTAAATCTAAACAGTCCCGAAAATCCTGCTGTGATCAGTGTTGTCAATAACCCCAAGTACGAATCGGCTTATTCGCCCGTAATCGCGACCATTCTGCATACCGCAATTAAACAAATGAGTGTACGGGAGCAGCAATCTTCTTTTTTGATGATGGAAGAAGCTCCCACCATTCGGCTCCTCAATATGCACCGCATTCCCGCAACTCTCCGAAGCTATGATGTGGCTACCATTTATGTGATGCAGGATAAGGTTCAAAACGATATGATGTATGGAGATAAGGCTAGCCGGGCCATTCTGGCCAATCTGTCCTATCAGTTTTTTGGAAAGGTCAACGATCCCGATACCGCTAAATACTACGAACGCTTTTTTGAAATTATCAAAAATCCTACTAAAAGTGTGAGTAAGGGTTATTCGCTGGATTTTGATACCCGTGTTACTACCGGGGAGCGGGAGGTTTCTAAAGTGCGTGCTGATGTGTTTTTTCGGTTAAAGCAGGGAGAGTTTATTACCTATGCGGATGGCATCGACCGTAAAGTACAATTTAAGCTGGATAAAATTAAAAGACAGCTTCCTCAAGCCGAAAAACGCTCTTCAGAGGAAGATTATGAAACCAACTTCAAACGCGTTCATTGGGAAATTTTACGGCGATTCAGGAGTTAATCATTTGATCGTTCGAGGATTTCCAGAGCCATTTCAAGTCCTAAAATCTGATCTTGCAAGGATTGATGGCGTTGCTTGAATTCAGTATCTTCAAAACCCGTTTTATGAAGTTCCAACGCCTTTTTGCGTAACTCTTCAATGCGAATATGTATCTTCTGAGAATTGGTCATTTTGATACGGGTTTAGGTATTATATAAAAAGGAACCAGGATGCATTGTTTTTTAAGTTCGGACATTTTCCGCTTTATAGGATTCTGTCCAAAATTACTTCTTTTTTAAAAAAGCAGACAAGTGGTAGGGTAGGATTTTTGAGTATTTACAAAAGGAATCTGTTAAGTCTTGAAAATGTGTGAATACGCCACATCTTAAATCTATGCTAATCGAAGTATATTGCTATTAAGATAGACCGGTGGTTATCTTTTCATTTGCAAATTAAGTTAAAAAGGACTCTTCTCCCGAAGCCCTTTTTCCGTGACTTTCCATTGACCATCTTCTCTTATGAGTTTAAAGGTTTCCGGTCTATCTAAATAGTTGATGTTAAACTGTACCCAGGCGGTATCTCCATTCTGAGTTTGGTGTACTACCTTAAAATCCATTTCTGTTTCGGAAGTCTCTATAAAGAAATTTTGTATTTGCTTAAGACCCTGATACCCGGTTTGGGTGGTATAGGTTTGTAGTTGTTCGTTATCCTGTGCATAAAAGCTTTCCAGGACCAATTGGGTGACTTCTTCCGGGCTTTTACTTTTCGGATTGGAACAGGCTGCGAACAGGCCTATCCAGAGCATTACATAAATTGTTTTCATAGTATGTTAGTTTGGATAGTTTATAAAGCGTGGATTGATTTTGAGTTGAAGTTCGCGCTCGCCGTGAGCTTCGCTTAGGTCTACAATAAGCCTCCGATCCCTGCTTAGGGAAAATTTGGGTACCACATAGACAAAGCGCCTGAGCTCTCCCGCTTTGATCTTATCGGGAACCCCGTGGGTATATAGCGGTTCTTTGAGCAGTTTTTGCACGGACTTGCGTTTTCCTTTTAAACGGGTTTGGGTGGACAGGTTCAGGTAATTGAAATCATAATCCAGACCGGATCGATTCTCCAATTCCAAGACAAAATACAGGGCATCCTTGTGAAAAACGATGTTTTCGACGCTCAGGATAATTCCCTGATTCCGGGTTTTTAATCCACTAATTTTTTGGTTTCTTTTTAATAGGTATTCAGCATACCTGTCGAAGGGGAAAGGGGCAGGTTCTGAAGAAGTTTCTAGTTCTTCAGAACCTGGTATCGGGTCATTATCATTTGGGGTTTCAAAACCAATACGTTCCTGGTTCTGAATAAAATAGGTAAACGTATCTAGCGATTCTTTATACATCACAATAAAGGTAAAAACAGAACCCGAAGTGCTGATGACCAACAAATTACTGGGCTTCCCGGGTTTGGCCTGTAAGAGGCCTAAATGCTGGGCTGTATCCCGGTTGAAACTGAATACATAATCTGACGAACCCACGATTCCCTGTCTGATGGGTTCCGGAAAGAACAGCGCCACATTTGTGTAATCATTGGCGTAGATGGTGTCTAATTGTATAGCATTCTGGTTTTGCCCTTTCGCATTGAAGCAGGTTAACAATACCATCCAAACGGAAACGTAGACTAGATTTTTCATAGGATACAGATTTAGTTAGCTGGTTTAAGCAACATTTTATAATTATTGAGCACGGTGACTTTAACCGTACGGTTTCCCCGGCGCAGGATCTGACCGATCCCGCCTACTTGAGGAACACCCGGGATATTAACTTCCTGCATTAAATCGTCCAGCACTTCCCGTGTGGCCTCAGCCCGAAAGTTGTTTTCCACATAAATACCTTCCTGTGAATCCTCTAGATCAAAAGCCTCCAGGTCTACCGGTTGCTGGGCAATACTCTCAATACGGATCTTCACCCGGTTGGGCTGAAAGCTTACAAAGCCAAACACATGAGTGTTCTTAGGAATCGTTCTGCCCTGATGAACCGTTGCCTCCGTTGTTCGCAGGCGCAGGCGGCTGTTGGCCTTAACCACCTGATCCCCATCCACTACAACCGGAATAATTTCGCGGGCTATAGCCGGATTTGAAACTAATTGAGGTCGGGCTGCAAAGAACAGCTGATGCTCCAGTCCCAGTTCCTGAACTTCAACTTTGCGGGTTTGGATGCGCTCCAGAGAATCCAGTTTTGAATCCGTTTGAGGATAGGAACGTGGTTCTTCTTTATCGTCAGGCTCGGAGTAGGTATCCGTATCGTAGTTGATGCGTGCCGATGCATAGATGCTGTCGATGATGCGTTGCTTTTGGTTCTCCGGATATTCAGGATCAAAATAGCCAAGCGAATCCATCAGGAGTTCGTTATACACACTGGGAGCCGTGCTCTTCCGTTCTTCTTTTAGCGCATTAATTGCATCCAGTTTAGACCGGTAGATCTCCGGATCTACTTCCAGTTCGGGAACCTGGGTTTCTTTTAGAAGTTGGGGCTCCTGATCGCGGTTGGCCAGCATCATCGTATAAGAGACTAAAAACATAATGATCACCGCGATAATCGAGGCAAAGACGAGTTTGTTTTTTTGGATTTTCATAGTCTTGGTTTTTAGGTTTACCTGCTTACCGCATCAATTTTGCGCAGGCTTTTTTCAAAGAAATCGGTAATCAACAATCCGTGAGGATTATGCGGAAAATTGCGGTCTACCTGTATGAGTTTGCCGGTTGTGATGAGTTCGTAAGTGTCGGTGATGCTGCCCCGATTGATTTCAAAAACCAAAGTGGTTTGAAACGCATAGGGGTAGGCATTTAAATCAACCTTCGATTCCATGCCTAATACGTTTTGCACCAGTGAGTACTGAATCAGTCGATTATAAACCCCTTCAGTCTTTTTTTGGCGGTAAATATTGTCAACTGAATTGTTACCTAGCCACAATGCTTTCTCCAGATTTGTATCGTAATTGCTGGCATCGATATCGTAGAAATACGCGTGAAATAATTCGAGATGCGCAAGAGCTTCCACCTCCAGATTTTCGTTTTGATCAACCAGCTTTAGGGGAATAACTTCTCCGGTAGTGCTGATTGCAAAAGCATTTTGAAGGGATTCCTGATAAATGCTATATGCCATCCAGCCCGAAAACATACTGGATAGTGTTGCGCATAAAACGACCAGCCAAACGATGAGCCGGTTGGTCTTTAAGGTGGAATACATGGAGGAATAAGGTGTTTTCATAGTACTTGGTTTAAGCCGTGAATAAGCGAAGGGTAAACGAGATGGCCCGGCGGTAGAGCTTGAATTTTAGAAAAACGATAAAACCTATAGAGCCCAACTGTACTACCGGGGCAAAAAACTCCTGCCCGTAATCGCTTCCAAACAGATTGTGCCAGAAGTGTTCGTTGATCTCCGTGTAAATCGCATTGATAAATACATTGACCAGAAAGAATGCCGGTACCAGCATATAGACTGCAGCATAGAGTTTAAAGAATCCGTAAGCCAAAGAGCGGAATTTCTCAAATACCGCCAGACTGATAATCAGTGGAAAAAAGGCCTGCATGATGCCCAGCAGGAAGAAGCGCTCGGCAAGGAACAACGGGTAGATAAATAAATCCAGAATCCACAAGATAATACCCCCGATAAACGCGAAGATTTTAAAACCAAACAAAGGGGTAACCAGGGCCTCGTAAAGCAGCGCCATTGCGGCTTTCATCCCTTCGTACATGCCTACTTCCTCTTCAATGGGGATTTCCTGCATCTGTAGCGGTAATAGGGCAGGGGCGGTATCGCGATACTGCGATTCTATGGCGACCAGAATACCGTCAAAGAAACCCAGAATTTGAGTGGAAAAGACTGCCACCAGTACCACTGCAAAATTCTTAGCCAGTTCGCCCGGACTCAGTCCCCAGGTGTAACCGTAGCGGTCTGCAATACCTTCATTGTATTTTTTCAGGATGTTTACCAGAAAGAACAGCACCGCCAGGGTTTTCATTCCGGTTATGGTATACTGGGCTACCGGACTGGCGATGATGGTGTCAAAAATGGTATCTACATACTCCAAACCGATTCCTAAAATCACAAGCGCAGCCATCTTTAGAATCCGGTTTCGCGGTTATTGATTTTATCCTGCAGTTTCCGAAAAGCGATGATCTCCTTATAGCGTTTGGTCTTTAAATTGATCGTAGCCACCATTTCTTTAGACTCCGCTTCTTTTTCTTTTAAGATTTCCGCGCGGTCTGCATCAGACATTTTTAAGTAGTTACTGGAGAGGATCTCGTCTATAAAGTCCATCGCCTCCAGCGAGTTGTCTATAAACTGATTGAATGCTTCCGTGATGCGTACTACTTCATCGGGTTTGATATAGGGAGAGCTGAGAATTTCCCGCAAGTCCTGTCGCATCACCTGAATAAGACGGGCATTGTTTTTCCCGATTTTCTTAACGGCTTTGAGCTGCTTGACCACATTGTTTACCTTTTCCAGATTTTCTTTTTGTTGTTTCAGAAATTCCACCGTTTTAAGGAGTTGGGTGGTTTGTTTGGCTGATTCCAATAAAGACTTAACCAGACTTACAAAATTGGTATTATCATAAACCGGCATCCCCTGGCAGGCAGCGCCTGCAGGCGTTAATAGGACTGTGATTAGGCCTAATCCCAGGACTAGTTTCCTGATGTGACGTGTGAGGTGTGTTTTCATGGTGGTATGAATTAAAAGGTTATTGTTTTTGTATTTCAGTCTGGGCCGGTCGTGACGGACTTATGAATTGTTTGATGGCCGCTTCCATATCCTGAGTTTGCTCATAAAGGCTTAGGATGGCTTCATTTTCACTGCCGTCTGTGAGGTAGGCGGCATAAACTTCAGGGGGAACTTCCAGACGGAAAATGTTACTCTCCTTACCAATCTTGATAAAAATCTCGGTGTACTTTCGGGAGCCGCTAAGCTTGTTGCGGATGGATTTTAATTGATTGAGATCGTGACTCGAAAGGTTAAGCCTGCGGGCGAGTTCGTCATAGCCTTTTTCATTATTCAGGCTGTAAATCACCTGCGTGTTTTCCAAAATACTTGCTGAAGTTGCGTTGCCCGGCAGTTGGTTGATGGATTGCAGAATGATACCAATCGCCCCGTTTTGTTTACGGATCGCCTGATAGTAAAACTCGACGCTCTCCAGTACATTGTCAAACTTGAGCTGCTTGGCAAACTCATCAAAAAGGATAATTCCCCGTTCGGCCTTGTTTTTCCAGATGGTGCGCTGTATGGCAGTTTTAATAAGCTTCAGCATTACCGAAAGGATTTCCTTATTGTCTTTGACTTCGTCCAGCTCAAAGATGATCATACGCTTATCTTCCAGGGTATAGGTCTGATCTTCGTCTACTTCAAACAGGTAGCTGTATAGACCATCGCCAACATACTCCGACATCACGTGCAGGAACGCCTGAATATCGAAGTAGTCGGGATGGATTTTAAGTTGCGCCAGCAGGTCTTTTCGATTGCTAAAAACAAAGTCGTAGAATCCGTTGAGCGAGTGCTGAGATGGGTTAGCTCTGTAATAAGCGGTAAGTATTTTTTTTAGGGAAACCGATTGGGCTTTAGCCTGCCTGCCTTCGGTATGGTAGAGTTCAAAAAGAAATACGGTAAGATCTTCCAGACGTTCTGCAGAAGGGATTTCACCTTCAGGGGTATAAAATGGATTAATCCCCAGATTCTTCCCGGCCTCATAACGCAGGATGATGTGTTCATCAGGATAGAGTTTGGCAAATTTGGTATACGAGCCTCCCAGATCTATAATTACCAGACGCACCCCTTCTTCGTAAAACTGCCGCAGGATGTTATTGGCCAGAAAGGATTTACCTTCTCCGGTGGGTGCAAAGATGGCAAAGTTACGGGCCTTGATGCGCTTTTTAGATTCATCCCAAACATCTTTAAGTACCGGAATATTATATTGGCGGTCGTTAAAGAGGATGCCTTTAGGGTCGGTCTTGTAATTGGTGCTATTCAGCATCAGACACAGCGCGTGCTTCAGATCGGTAACGTACAGGTCTTCATCTGAAAAATGGGAAGCGAATCCGAACCAGGAATTTAGGAAGTAGTTTTTTCTGGCTTCGCCTATGGGATAGTAGGGAACAATATCCAGCTCCTTGAATTCGGTTTTGATTTTCGCCCCAATGGCATCCAGTTGCTTTTGGCTCTCTGCCCAATACAGCACACTCAGCTGTCCGCGGATCACCCGAGAGCTCTCATCGGTATTGATCTGTTCCAGGATCTCCTGAATCTTTTTCAGCACCACCCGATTCTGAGAACCAAAGTTGGAACTCTTGCTGAGTTCTTCAACTTTCTTATCCAGTATTTTACGCCACTTATGCTTGTCATCCAGAATCAGGATTTGATTGACGACGTGGTTTTCACTAAGGGTGAGTCCGAGTCCGTCTATAAATCCCTTATGAAATTGAAAATCATCAGCCGTAAAGCGTTCGTCAATACTGCTGGTTTTTACCTGCTCTCCAAAGCACAGCTCACTATTTACAGCCAGTACCTCAAAGCGGTGTTTACCAATGCTGATGCGGTTTTTATCCAACAGGATATCGGTATTCAGACAATCATTAAAGCCGTTGAAATAGGTATGGGTTAGCTTCTGGAAGTCGTCTGCATTTAGAGGATTCAGTTTGATTTTTTTACCCGAATTGAGGAAGCTAACAGCATCTTCAACAGCTCCCGTAAAATGGCGTACAGCATCATCCAGAGTGTTCGGTAGGTTTTTGAGGATCTTGCGGAAGGGATTGGTGTAGGTTGCATGGGTATTGGATTTATGGGTTAGCACAAAAAACAGGTAGCTGGTATGCGCGGTATATTCCCGATTTTGGAAATAGCTTTGGGTAGCCTTTCCCAGAAAGGATTTATCCGGCAGGGAGGAAGCATCAAAGGCGGTGTTGTGATAGTAATCCTGTTTATGGATCAGCGTCCCGACAGGCAGCGTTTTAAAGGCCTGAAACCAGCCTGAATGCAATTCTTCAAAATCCTTTTCAGAAAGGGAATAGATCTCCGGCAGATCGAGCCGGTAGCCCAACACCACATTCCCGTTACTGCAAAACATCAGGTGATCGCTGGTAGCTGCTATGGGATGGAAGTTTTTGTTTTTAATCGTGATCATAAGAAATACCGGTGTTTTGTTTGGTACTGATGAGACTTGGAAAGGCGCTGGCGAACTGCAGAAACTGCATCAGACCTTGTAGTCGGGATAAACAGACGTAAAGCAGGACATTGATTACTAAAGCAACCAAGATGGTCAGCATGCTGAAGGAGAAGATGACGATCAGCAAGGAGGCGATAAGCGCGCACATTTGAACCGCAAACAGGGAAACCGGCAGCCCGAAGATGACCGCCCGTTTCCGGATGTTTCTATAGACCGCGTAGCTCTTCATTGGATACCGATTTAGACAACGATGTCTATGAGGTACGTGAAGATTCCCACCACGCCCCCGGCTATAAGTACAAATACCAGTACGCGGGTGATGCCCTTTTTTAAGTCGGCATTCTCTCCAAAGAAATGCCCGGCATTAAACAGAAATCCCACCAGGAAAATAACGCCCAGGAGAATGGGGAATACGGTGCGTATGGTATCGGAAACATCGTTTACCGAATCTTCAATACCACCTATTTGGGCAAATAGGGGAGTAGATAGCAAAGCCATACTGGCGAATAAAGCGTTTGATTTTTTCATAATTCTAAGATTTAAAAGATTGGAAATCAATGAGAAGAAAATTACCTATATTTATTTTCAAATAATTGAAAATCAAGTAATTGTGAATAAAATAATTCTTGTTTCTATTTGATTTCATTTGCTTTTAAATCCCATCAAAACCTATTAAAATGAAAAGTCATGTTGTTAATAACTCAAAATGCCAGACTTAGAAAAAAGCTCCAAAACGTCATTTGGATGTTTCTGCTGCTTAATATTAGTTTGATCTATGGGCAGGAATTGGACAGACCTTTGCGTGTAGTAATCGACCCCGGACACGGCGGTAAGGATTCCGGGGCAGTGGGTGTAAATGGAATTCAGGAGAAGGATTTGGTACTGGAAATCGCTTTAAAGATGAGTCAGCTTAATGAATTTGACGGGAAGCCGGCTGAATACTTCCTGACCCGATATACCGATACCTTAATCAGTCTTAGAGATCGCACAAAACTAGCTCGCATACTTAGAGCGGATTATTATATATCCCTGCATTTTAATGATGCGCCGAATCGTAATGCTTCCGGTGTAGAAGTCTTTGTATCTAATCAGGAGAACCGATATTCCAGGCAATCGATTTGGCTGGGACTTGTCCTTGGGAAAAGTTTGGTAAGGCTTACCGGGCAACGGAATCGGGGTGTCAAGTTTGCAAATTTTCAGGTCTTGCGGGACCTTAAAGATGTTTGTCCGGTCGTGCTGGTCGAGTTGGGATTTATTAATACCCTGTTTCACTAAATGGAAACGCTAATAAAGTTGATTTTATTTATGTGTTTTAAACTACTGTATAATAAAGTAAGATCCGCTTTTTGAAAGTAAAAAAGAGCTGGGTAAAGAAATAAGGTGTCAGCCAATTTCGTAATTTTATACAAATGGATTCTCTGTATAAATAATTAGTAATCAATGATTATGAACTTCATATCGTAAGTGCTTTAGCGCACGGTGTATCCGTGGGCAAGCTGCCAATCTTTTTTTGTAATAGTGATTTTGAACTGGTTTTGATGAGTAGTTTTTAATAGAATTTAAAGAGTAAACTCAAAAAAAGTGGGATGTGTGACTAATACTCACTCGTGTATAGCCATCAACTAATTCATCTTAATTTCGACGGTTTGGCTTTATAGTTTTGAACTTTTCAACCAAGAGGATTTAGTATTTAAGTATATGATCTACCAATTAAAGTCCCGAGAAGGGGTTATTTTGCATCAACAACCACAAGGGCTGCTGTTTCCTGATTACCGTTCTGTTTTAGAAGACGCGTTGACCAAAAATATAGATTTGACAGGGTTAAGTTTAAAAGATGAAGATTTAAGTAATCTCAAGTGGATTGGAGTACGGGCTACTGAACTCTATTTTAAAAACTGCTCTCTAACTAACAATCGATTTGAGGATTGTCGGTTTAACTATTTTTCTTTGCAACACTGTGATTGTTCTCATTCCGTATTTAAAGATACAGATCTTAGATATGGACACTGGTCAAATTTAATACTGGATCATGTACGCTTTTTGACTATGCCTAATATGGAGCTTTTTATTATTGATTGCAGTTGTAAGGCTGTTCTTTTTAGGAATTGTAATCTAAGCCATATCACCTTTCATTCCGTAAATCTTACGCAGACCACGTTTAAAAATAGCAGGTTAGGTTACGCCGCTTTTATTAATGCGGAAACAACAAATTCATGGATGGATGAAGTTTCCTTTTTAAACTGCAAAATAGGTGAAGTTCAATTCCATAAATACAATAATCTAAGGAATCTGTATTTCTGGAAAACACGAATTGTAGACATCGATTTTGCGTATTGCGAAAGACCCGTGATTTTCAGAGTTGAAAATCCAAGCTGTATCGTTGTATATTGCGTAGATCAGGATGTGCTCTGGTGGAAACCGGAATTCTGGGCTGGAAAGTCTCCGAGAATTTGGAGATCGGGACTTCAGGAATTTGAATTTGAAATTAAGAATACCTATCCTAAGACTCAGGTATTGCAGAGTCCTCTGGGGGCTTTTGTGGATGAAGAATTACAGCTGGTTTGTTCCTACTTTCAAGCATTAAAAGCTCATTATCGGCCATCTTTAGCCTAAAGTAGTTATTAAAAGTATCATGCGCTCAACTATTCATTTTCTTTTATCTCCGGCATTTTGATCAAAAGCTACCAGGTTAAAAAACTCCCGCATTCTACTGCGTACGCGGTTGCCGTAACGAGCTTCCAATTCATCGGCGTTTAGGTTGGTCGTGGCATGGGTTTTAAGCTGCCGTTTAGTGCTTAGGTAGAGTTCGTAGCGCGATAGCAATACTTCCCCCATCACATTCAGGTCTTTGCCGTAATACCGGCCCGCCGGTTCTACGCCCAGATCGTCAAAGCAGTAGTATTTGGAATTCCCGTATGCTTCAATCGACTTAAACCCTAAATGATTAAAGGCAAAGCTGATGTTACGACAAGGAATGAGTTCGTAAGGCTTTTGCAGGGGTACCAGAAAACGCAGGAGTTTCATCAGACTGGTTTTACCACAGCCTACCGGCCCGGAAAGCAGAATGCCTTTTTCGATGTCGATGCCCTGAGTTTCGCAAAAGGCTTTATCGCGAATGAAGTAGGAGCAGAGCTTCCGCAGGATCTCCTGATCTTCCTCGTAAATGCGGAATTTTTTACCAAACTCCAGCTTGCCTTTGGCATTGAGGTAAATGAGCACTTTAGGAAAATCATAGAGCATTTTTTTGCCGTTGAATGTCCCCAGGCTGTACTCCACGCCACCTTCGATGATTTTAGAGGGGTTTTCCATAATCCTTGTTTTTGGCGGTTCGCAGGTTGTCCGAATCGAAATCGGGTTTCTCGTTTTTAATCCAGCTGAGGGCTAAAGCCTGCCAATCACGCACAGGCTTCCCCCCGGCATCTTCCCAGTTTGTTGCCCGGTAGTGATCGTAAAATTTTTCTGCTTCTGTGGCATCTGCGTGTTGTTCTTCAAAAAATTCTAAAACGGCCAAATAGTCCTTTGGCTGTTTTATATTGTTTGCATGTTTTGTATTGTTTGTAGTAGATACCAGTGCTTGTCCATCTATGGGACGGTGGCGGCCTACTAGCGGTACATTATCGGGACGGTAGTGTCCCAGTTGCGGTATCGTGGTGGGATGGTAGTGTTCCGCTACGTGTTCCAGTCTGGTATCAGACCCGTCTGCTACCGGTTCATCACTGGTCTCAAATAAGGTCATCTTAATGGTGCTGCCCTTATAGGGATTATTAGACGGCAGATAGGTCAGGTATCCCCAATCGTTAAGCTCGGTCATACAGCGATGGTAGGTGGTCTTAGAGCCTAATTTGGCCACACGCATCAATACCCCGCGACTCACGTAAAACCCATCACTAAAGCGGGAACTGTTCCATTCCTGAAACAAAGCCATATAGAGGCTGATGTGAGTAGGGTTTAGGCGTTCGTCGTCGTAGAAAAGCGTAAAAGCTGCGTGAAGTAGCTTTATGTAATTCATCGTTCAAGGTTTTAGACCGTAGTGTACCCGGTTGTCTTCCATTACTTTTTGAATATCCTGGGCATCGTAGTAGATGATACCGCCCACTTTGGTAAAGGGCAGGGTTCCGTTGATGCGTAGGTTTTGCAGGGTGCCGGGGCTAACCTGAAGCAACTCCATCACCTCGGAGGATTTGAGGTACTTCTTGAGTTTCTGGGTTCCCTGATTGTTGATAAGGGTTTTAATCTCTTTAAGCAGTTCGCGTTTGAACTCACGCAGATCGTCTGTGGTAATAAGTGTTGCTGGCATAATAGAACGTTTTTAAAAAAGAAAGGGACTATCGTGGTTATCCTTTTTTTTTGATAGTCCCAATCCCGGTTTGACTTTCGTTCTACGAATTTGAGGTCATTTGTAACCATTTGTTCCCAGGGAAACCGGAGCCCCGGTTAAACTTTAACAGCCGTCAAAAACCGGTATTTCATCACAGAATGAAGGGAATTGTAGAAAATGGCTAAGCAGTTAGTACAGCTGATTTTTCTTTTCGGGGGTATACCGGAGTGGGGGATTTAAAAGTCCTCACGGTCCATTGCCAATGTCAGATTCATAGTCATCTCGTCGAGGAATTTGGTTCTGCTTTTTTTACGGGATTTGATTTCAGAATAGGTTTTATAGACATCACCGGGATCCATATTGAAGAAATTAGCCAGTGCCCGGGCGATCTCAATAATGTCGGCTTTTCCTTTATGGATGACTTTAGCGTGATACAGGGCGTAGGTAAGTTCGATAAGATCGGTACGCGACCCGCTCCAGTCTAAATGAGGAGTGTCTGGTACAGCTACAGGGCGGTCAACCAACTGCGTAATTTTGGTTTTAAGGTATTCGGTAAGCAGTGTTGCAGCTGCCAGTTTTGCGCTCAAAAAATCTCGTGGTGTTGAATAATTTGGATTGTATTGGAGCCTGAGATCATCGGGATCGTAGGGGAGGGGTTCCCTGCGTGTAAAGTAGATTGCGTCTAAATGGGTTTGTTTTGATTTAAGGTAGTAGGCAAAGGCTTTATGTCGCAGTTTGAAGCGGTACTCTATATCGAATTGTTTTTTGTAAAACTTTATTTGTGTTTTAAGCCCTTTTACAGGTTTCTCATGCTCTATTTGGATAATCTTCCTGTAGAACAGGTTATGTGCACTAACAATGGGTTTAATGTGCTTAAAAAAGTAGATTTCTTCCGTTTCTTGTAGATCTGATATAGCTTTAAAATCCTGTTTCAATTGCTTTTGAACCTGGGCCACATAGTTTAAACACAATACATTCAGCCTTGTGCTATAGGCATGTTCTTGCTGCAGATGTTTCAAATCTGCTTTAAACTTTTGTATGTGCTCATCCCATTTCATTTATGCTCCGCTAGGCAAAAGAAATTAATAGGATTTGATGGATTTTGCTGTACTTTAGATATGTAGGTTCTATTGATTTATAAAAAACATCCAATAGCAGTTTACTTTTATAAAATGCAACAGCTGGTAAGAAAATTAAAAACGGGCCAACTCCCTACAGTTGGCCTGCTTACCAGTCCGATAATTAGTTTTTATAGTTTAAGACTTGTTTTAGCGTTATTAGGATAACATGGGATTTATGAATTGGCATTTTAAATCGCTTCAACTATCTTTATCTAAACGCTAAAGATGAAAACCTCTGCTAAAATGCCCAATCTCAGCTCCTATGAGCGCTATCTTCTAAGTGCTTTGGCTCACGGAGTTCCTGTAGGTAAAATACCGGTAATTCTGGAATTCTACGCTATAGAGGCCAACTCCATGAGCAGTGTTGACAAACACCTTCGCAGCCTGCGTAAAAAATTCAATTGTAAAACCAATACCCAACTGGTTTACGAATTGCGCAACCGGGTCATTGCATTAGATCTGGAACGTATGGGCTTATAAACTTTAGGTTTTGAAAATCCCGAATAGAAGGGTTGCCGAAGAATAAGGGGATATTTGACACCTCACTTCGTATTTCAGATGCTACACCTTCACCTCAATCACCTCATTTAATCGCGTAGAATACCTGCGGGAAAGGTGTTTTTGCTGCATTTTCCAGACTTTCTTTAAATCCTGTGCGCCGAGTTTTACCTGATCAAAACAGGTGCGGTTGAGCTTATCAATAGTTTGCATCAGGGCTTTATGCCGGGGATCTTCGTTGTAGAAAAAGGTGAGTTGTTTTTGGGAATCCGGTGTAAGGCCCATAACAATGATACCCGCTTTTTTATAGTGATACCCTTCTTTATAGATGCGTTTTAAACCGGTCATTACGGCTTTGGTAATCACCAGAGACGAATTGGTCTCATAAGGCATTTGTACGGTGATGCCGTTATGGTATTGCGCCAGATCATCGCGGTGTACGTTTGTGTGCAGAAAGATGTAGGCCAGTTTACAGCAGGAGTTTTGTTTACGCAGTTTGTAGCTTACTTTGCCGGCATAAGTGGCTACCCGTTCGCGTATATCCTCAAAGTCGGTATACATACGTTCAAAAGGAGCGGGTAACGGCAATGTTTTTCTTTTTTGCCACGTCTTCGAGATCCAGTGTAGCTTCACCGGATAGGTCTCTTTTAAGCCTTAAACCTACCACACTCAGTTCTTTTCGTACATATTCATCCGGGAGGTTGGTAAACTGCCAGGCATTAAACACCTGTATGTTTTGGAGTTTTTTGGCATACTGCCTGCCGATACCCCAAACGTCACCAATTTGAGTCCACTTCAGGCCTTTTTCGATCTGATCGGGTGTTTGCATTAGGTATGCACCCCGCGTGCGTTCCGGAAATTTCTTGGCGATTTTATTGGCTACCTTAGCCAGTGATTTGGTAGGGGCTATGCCCACACTGATGGGAATACCGGTACTGCGTTTTACTACCTCGATCATTTTATGGCCATAGGCGGTAAGATCAAACAGGTCAAAGCCCTCCAGTTTCAGGAAAATTTCATCGATGGAGTAAACTTCCAGCTCCGGGGAGTAGTTTCCCAGAATGTTCATTACCCATGCGCCCATATCGCCATACAGGGTATAGTTAGACGAAAAAACGTGTATGTTATGCTTCCGCAACAGTTCTTTAATTTTAAAGGCGGGCGCTCCCATAGGGATGCCCAGAGCCTTGGCTTCATTAGAGCGCGCTATCACACAGCTGTCGTTGTTGCTAAGTACGACCACAGGTTGCCCGTTGAGACCAGGGTTAAAGACGCGCTCGCAGGAGGCGTAGAAATTATTACAATCAATTAGCGCAAACATGCTAAAGATCTTTAATCACATTGGTTACCACCCCCCAGATTAAAAAGTCGTTGTCTTTAGTAACTTTGATGGGTTTGTAATTGCGGTTCTCAGCCACTAGCCAGATCGTGTCTTTTTCGATCTTAATACGTTTTACGGTAAACTCCCCGTCGATAAAGCATACGGCGATCTTACCGTCTCTAGCCTCCAGGCTTTTATCGATGATGAGTAAATCCCCATCTGCCAGCCCGGCGCCCAGCATCGAATCGCCTTTAACCCTCCCAAAAAACGTGGCTTCCTTATTGCGGATATAGGCGGTATTTAAATCAATGCCATCGTCTAAATGATCGTCTGCTGGGGAGGGGAAACCACATGATAAACTGGATACAAAAGGGATAAAACAGGAATGCAGTATAGTGGAAATGGGGCTTACTTGAACAATCATAGCGCTTGTTTAATGGATTTAATCCTTTAATTAGGATATAATCCAAATTTAGCTAATTTAGCTTTGGCTTTAAAGCAGGCTCGACTAATTTTTTCCAACAAAGATTTAAGGCCAGCTTTTCAGAATGATTACGAAAGTGAAACTGGGGATGTGGACCGGTATACGTATGCTTGCGGTGACACAAACAAAGGTAGTATGGGGTATTTTTATAAAGCACCTTGTAGAGGCTAAAAGTAGGATCATGTGCCATACGCTCAATAGAGGCATTGAGGTAGAAATGATTGGCGAGATCGTAACGTTCTTTGCGGGTAGGCATACTCCTTCTAAATTACTAAATTAGATAAAAATGTACGACCTATGTGTTATGCAACCAGTTTGACTAAATCGAAAAAGGAAATCGAAGAAACCTTTAAGCGGGATTTTGCCGTTCCCCTGGAATACCAAAAGCATTATCATTTAAACGGTTTTGGCAGCGGAATGCTTTATATAATCCCCATGGAAACAGATCAAATTTATCCCTCCAGCTGGGGATTGATACCGGAATATGCATTTGAGGATCCGGCGGGTTTTAAAGCGGATTATAATACCCTCAACGCGCGAAGTGAAAGCATTTTCAGCAGCAGAACCTATAAAAAGAGCGCCGCAGAAGGCCGCTGCCTGATCATTGCTGACGGGTTTTATGAGCCGCATCATTATAAAAATAAATCACAGCCTTATTATTGTAGACTGGAGGGACATCAAGTCTTCGCCTTTGCAGGATTGTATACGGAACTTGATGATGAACTCTATAGTGCCAGTATCATTACCGTACCGGCTAATGAGCTGTTTGAACAGATACACAATAAAAAGAAGCGGATGCCCCTGGTTCTTGATGATCTATTTTTGGATAGCTGGATCGAGTCGGGATTAAATCAAAAGCAGGTGGAAGAATTGATGCGGGTAGGTTTTACCAATACCCCATTTGAAACCTATCCGGTAAGCAATGCCATTTATAAGCGGGGAGTAGAAACCGATGTGCCCGGGATTTTAGAACCGGTACAACCCATAGACCCGGCCCTGGGTGGGGGAACGGAAGAGCTCACGCTTTTTTAGATTTGGACAAATTGGACTAAACAAATAGACCAAACCGACTACATATCAAGAGCCGAGTGAATCGAGAGGTTTACGTACGGTTCTTTGAGCGGTTTAAGGGTGAAACCCTCCTTTAACTATTTGATCAGCAACTGTGTTTTTTGCAACCAGTTTATATTCGTTTGGATGTTTAGTCATTTGAAATATAGGGATTTTTCTTTTATGAGCTAACTCAAATAATTCTCTTATTAAATCTTTGTCATTTTGGTTAAACCTTGTACCAAGATAAATTGCTTTCGGATTTGGAACATTCATTTTTTGAGGGAAATACTCTTGCTGTTTGAACATTGTAAGTCTCCATTCTTCTTCATATTCCCAATCCTTAGATTTAATTAGGCTTGACCCAACCATTTTCATAGTGTTGTAAGCCTCCAAAAAATCAATTTTTTCGATTTCTTGTCTATAAATTACTGGTTGTAAAAATGTTCTCAATTTATCAGTATCCAAAAAGTCGTATTCAATTGCAACTCCTTTATGTTGGTCAGCGTAGTGGCTCCACAATAAAAGTGATTGATTTGACACACTAAAACTGCATATTCGTATTTTCTCATTGGTTTCACGCACAATAACATTCCAGCGTTTATTCACCTTTTCCAAATGCTGTTCTGATGTAAGTGATAAAGGAATTTTTCTCTTCTTACAGATTTTTAAATAAGTTTCCCAAGGACTTTCACTTGTCTTAAGAGCTTTGATTTCTTTGTCCGTTATATTTTGTCCAGAGATAAAATGAAAGTTTTTCTTGAATCCGTCCGTGGAAAAATAATTCCTTAAAGCTTCGTTGTTGTCAATTTGAATTGAACATTCAAATGGGTCATTAAGTGTTGCAATATCAGCTAACCAAATATAATTTTGCTCAATATTCTCTAAAGTCCGTTTAGAAAGGTTTCTGAACTTATAAAATGATTTGGGAAAGTTGTCTATTTTCAGGGGAATGGCTTTTTCAAAATCTTCCGCCATCATATATTCCAAATATTCGCTTTTCCAATTTTCAGTCATTAATTAATACGTATTTTCAATAATTTTGCCAACATTCCAGGTTAACTCAAGTGGCGGATTGGGAAACGTAATTTATCGGTTCGATTATCTCTTTTAAGGTAGTTAAAAAAGGTTATTTTTGAACGATCTGCCGCTAATTGCTCGTTAACCGCTGTTGGTAGCTGAGCTATCTATAAATCTACTTTTTCAGGTTTTAATCTGAAGGAATTTTTTGGTTTTGTCATTTTATAAACTTGTGTTTGAACTAAGCTTTGTCTGGAAAAATTCTTAATCCACTTCTCATTTTCTTCCATCATTTTGCTGCCTAATAATATTTGAGAAATTGCGCTTTTATCAAACTCAAACAGAAATTTCTGATGATGATTAAATTTTAAGTTTGAAATAAAATTCTTACTTCTTCTTCATAGCTCCATATATCCGATTTTGTACTAATCCAGTGGTAGATTGATGCATTGTAATCTTCAAAATAATCCAATGATTTAAAGGTGTCCGTATATTTTACTTGAATTAATGCTAATTGATCTTTTTTTAAATCTCTTAGGCTGAAATATAATTTGGTTAAATCAAATCCTATACAAACTCCTTTATGCGATCGTGTGTAATGTGACCACATTAAAGAATTATCCCCTTTTTCGCTAAAACAGGAAACACCTATTGTTTTGGCAAAATTAGGGAAAGCATAATTTTTATAAATTTCAATAACCTTATCATCTGTAAGACTTTCTAAATCAATTTTTCTGTGATTTTCAGACGTACTTAATTTGGAATTAAAATCTGGGATAGATTTTCTTGTTCTATCTTTTAAGGCAGAACTGAAATCTAATAATTCAAGGTCACAATCGTAAGGATCATTAAATTCAGTTGGGCTTTTTGCCATTATTGTCATATTTTCTAGAAGCATTTTTGCTCCTTCAAATGGCATATACTGATAAATAATAGGAACTTAACTAATTAACCTTTCTATATCTTTAAAAGTATCGTCCTTACTCATCAAATTATTTGCTTTGTTGGCCACTTGTTATATCAACACTAAATATATCAATCTCTTTTCAAAATTGGCGGGACATCAACACTTTTAAGTTCCATTAATACTATGACTATTGTAATTTATATGCTTGTTGTAGAACCTATATGGGAGGGTGGGCAGTAGCCCAAGGCCCTATACTGCGTACTACAATTTCTGAGAAACGTTCAAGACAAGGAGGTTTTAATAGAATTACTTCAAGGAAAACATTTTAGTTATCGAACTGTAAAATGGAAATATCATCAATTCCAAAATTCCCTTTATATTCCCAGATATAGCCGGGTATTGAAAGCTCTTTCAAAACCTCATCTACAGCTTTTAAATATTTTATGCGTGATTGTTTATCTGCGTTTTGTGTTACTCCATATTCTGTACACCATACTTCAACACCATAAGTACTTCTCCATGTGTTTAATAAAGATAATTTATCACGAATAGCCTGATAGGTACCGGTTTGAGAATAATCCCTGTAATTTATTGCTCCTTCAGTACCCATAGCTTTTTCAGACAATTGAGGCATTTGTATAACTTCGGTAGAATCAGGATATGGAAATGGAATCCCTGTAGTTGCGTTCTGATTTCCGGTCCAGGTCGTTCCCTGATGAGTGAATATAAAAGGTTCATAGAAATGAAAACTATAAATAATGGATTTAAATGGAAGCGGTTGCATCCTTGATAATTCATAAATACTATTATAGTTGGATGCGCCACATACTATAATAACTTCAGGATGACTTGTGCGGATACTGGTGATGATGTTTTTAGCTGTTTCCTCCCATTCTTTAGGGTAAAGCACCGGCTCATTGACGATATCAATATACAGCTCTGGGTAAAGCAAATGTTTGTCATTTAAAAAGTCAAGTAATTGCAGCCAGTTCTTAGAAATGAGCTTCCCTTGAGACTTGTAATTTTCCTGAGAAAGATGGTGATTAAAATTTGAAAGTATCAAAGCCATCTTGTGTTTGGAAGCATATCGTGTTATGCGCTTTATCCACTTTTTAAATTCCTTTAATTCATTCTCGTTTGCATTTTCAAAAAAAAAGTTTAAATCTACAGGGAGTCTTATATTATTTATACCCTCTTGCGATAGCAATTGCAAATCATTAAACAGTCTTTGATACGCTGTTATTTGCTCTGATTTCCAGGTTTTTTCAAGACCTGTAATGTTAACTCCTTGAGAGTGAGTAGTAAATATCCTACACGATATAAAAATAAAACTTAAAAAAATCTTCCAATTGATTGATGTCATAGCTGTAATTATTATATTCGTACTGCACCCAAACAATTCCATGAGTACCAGGTTATCTAAAACTTACTTTTTAGAAGCGCTCAATGCGCAAATGTGGAAAGCTTCAAACATCTTAATTTGGGGTTCTATTTTCTTTATGATATTTATTTCCATTCTGGATTTTCTTTTAATAGAAGATAAATACATAATCCTTACATTTCTTAACGGTTGTACTTTAATACTAATTGCAACATCTAATTATTTGCTTACCAAAATACTTAAAAAACCCACGCTTATACTACATATAGTATTAGTCCTTTTAAGTTTTTTATTTCTTTATAGTATGAGCCTTACCGGAGCCATGGGCTATTATTTATACCTGTCACTTATTTGTTTGGCTTTTATAGCATTTAACAGTATTGCTGTATGGACATTGGGAAATGCAGTTTTTCAGTGTTTTGTATTGAGTATTTTACTTATTACAATGGATTATTTTAAAGTACTCCATTTTTCTGAGCTTGAACATTATGGGGTGTATACCACACTGGCTGTGGTAGCGTTCAGTATAACCTTTCCCTCTCTGAAAATGCTGAGTCTCGTGGATGACTTGAAAGAGTTTTACAGATTAAAACAAGAAAAAAAAGAGGTATCTCGTCTCAATCTATCACTCCAAAAAGAAAATGATATTCAGAAGCAAAAACTGAATCGTTATGAGAACAGTGCAAAAGTATTTAGGCACGACCTTAAAAACAAATTAGGTAGTATAGAATCCCTAATAGAGTTGATAGAACTTGAAGATCAATATCATTTGTTGCCGGGTCAAAACGATTATCTGGATATGATAAAAAATTCACTTGTAGAAGCCTCTGGTGAGCATACTTTTTTTAAAACATTCATGGAGGAAGCAGAAGAACAAATAGTACTTAATAAGTCTATGGTTGATCTGCACGAACTGGTTAAAAATAGTCGTTTGAAACTTTTTGAAAAAACATCTTCCCAAAATATAAAGCTTGATATTGACTTAAAAGCAGCAAATTCACTGATTTATGTGGATCAAAATTTAGCAAACTCGGCTATCTATAATTTGATGAATTACGCCATTAGGTTCTCAAGGAATAATGATACCCTGATGATCACTTCCCGCAATACTCAGGATGTGATAATGCTTGAGATTGTAAATACCATGACGGGTCTACCCATGGCACAATTGGAATCTTACTTTAAGAATCTTTCGTATTATCAGTTAGAGGACAAACAAAATAATAAGGGCTTAGGTCTGAGTATAGCAAAAAATAATATTGAACTTCTGGATGGTCATCTCAGGTATAGTTCGTCTACCACGCTGGGCTTTGAATTTCTCATTGAATTTCCACAGAACGCTAATTTGAATTAAATAGTTGATTATAAATTCTAACTATGAAGAAGAAACAAATAGGATTTACCGTTTTAGCTTTACTAAGCATCTTAAATGTATTTGCTCAAGTTACTCTCGATTTTACAGAGTTTAACTATCCCGAAGAAACAATTACCTGGGGATCCCATACTAAAATGACCTATTTCATTCCGGTGGATCGTACAAAACTCCTTAAAAATAACAGCATACATTTAGATTTTAAAACGTCTGAAGTCTTAACCCGAGAGAAAAGCTTTATTACCCTGGTCATTGCGGATACTCCAAGAGCGACAAAATCACCTGATGGAGATGACTACACCGTAAGTTTTACTGAAGCTTTTGGAGCTAAAGATGTTGTTTCCGGATTTTTAAAAATTGAAATCTTAAATAATTTATCAATTACCGATGATATATGCGAAATATATAATGAAGGTGCTTTTTGGATCCGACGATTAAATTCATCTTACATCAGTCTGGACTATGATCAATCCTACATCACACCAAATACTATCTCCGAATTTATTCCCAGGGTCGAGAGGCTTTTTATCCCTGAAAATCCTTCCTTTGAAGAATTGAATTACGCTGCCTACACACAATTTTTCTTTAAACGGGAGTGGGGAAAAGAACTTCAAATTGAATACATTCCTCAATCCTTTGACACCATACAAGCCAATAGTATCACACTGGGGAAAATTGAAAACCTGCCCTTAGGTATTAAGGAATCTGTTCCTGCTGATCTTAAATCAAAAGGATTAATCAAATTATTAACTCTAAGCAAATCAGGATCTGATGCTAAACCCAATGAGAATGAGTTGATTCAAACCTTATTAGTTACCGGAGCCGATCTAAAAGGCTTTTTCAAGGCTGCCCAGAGTTTACTCGCTAAAGAAATAACTCAAAGTGCATTTAGCACTACCTATCTTGTAAATGAAGGGATGGATATGAGCTATAAGCGTCCTTCAGCAGATCGTAAGCTCAATTTCAAACAGCTTGGAGTTATTGATGAAATAACTGAAGGTATAGGTAAACTTTCAAAAGAATTCACACTTTCCAGGTCGGTTTATGGTGCCGATCTCTCTGAGTTGACCATGCAATTATCATTTACCTATCGACCCCTGAAAGAAAACGAAAATGCTTATGTAAATATTTATCTAAATGATGAATTGGAATTGAGTGAAGCCCTAAACTCAACAGGTAAATTTGAACGTATTGTAAATTTTGAAAATTTAAATCTTGGTAAAAACAGTCAGTTTAGGGTAGAATATTACTATGTACCGGCAGGAGGTCTCTGCATTAAAAATCCCATCTTATTTTATGCTCAAATCAATCTGGAACGTTCATTTGTGCAGGCCGCGGGATATCGTGAAAATAAAGATCTGGATTTTTACTATTATCCGGAAATTTTGTCTACAAATCACCCGGCGGCTATCTATTTAGACATGCCCTATCAAAAAGATCACATACCCGCTTTAAGTAAACTCATTGGCAGTATAAATCCCATCGATAACGGCAATTCGTATTTGTATCCCAGAATAATGCCTGCCGACAGCCTGAAATTAGATGAGAAAAAGTACAGCCCAATTATTATTTCTTCAAAATCAGGTTCGCTAACCCAATTTAATGCGTCTACAGAAAACTTCACACTGGAAGGAAATCAATTCAATTTTGAGAAAACGGACTACACCAGGTATTTTAATATATCCTATACTGACGAACTGGGAGTGTCTCAATTATTCACTAAAAATGATGTTAAAGGTTTATTTATGTTTGTGCCCGAAGGAAAAGCATCCATTTTAAACTTTTTAGTAGAAAAATTGAAAGAACAGGGCAGCCAGAGCAGGGGAGACCTGATTTTAGCAAGCGACAGTGAAGCATTTGTATTTGACTTAAACACATTAAATAGTCAGGCAAATAAGGAAGAGATACAAAGTAATTTTGACGTTTTTTGGCTTAATTATCGGGTCTTTGTCATTTTCGCATTGTTTGTAATGATGGTGGTTACTCTAATTTATATTTTCCAAAAATCCCAACAGTCGAAAAAAAATATAGTAAATGAAAACTAAAATCACCTGCTTCTTTATTTGTTTTAGTGTTTATCTGATACGGGCTCAAAATCCAGAAGGTTTTAGTAGTCTGTCGCCAGACACAACCCTGGCAGATACGTCGGTTAGGTTAAATCCCTGGCAACAGGCTAAAGGGGAGGTTCTCATTGCTCCTTACCTAAGTCATTACATTGCAAATTCATATCGAGATTCTGAAGGAAAAAAAATTGACTTTGCCAATAATGGAAGGTACAGCAATTTTAATCCCAGAGTATTTATTGCAGCCCCTTTGATTTCAGAGAAAATAAATCTTATCGGTTCTATTCCCTATTTCTTTAATAAATATGAAACTGGTGCCGGTTTAGATACGAATGTGGATTTTGGGGATATAGAATTAGGACTACGTTTTCACCTGGCAAAATTTAAAAACAATTACCTGCTTGGAAGCTTAATAGGCTATATACCAGCTTATAATAATACACGACCGCCTTTTGCCGGTTATGATCTTTTTGCTTTGGAATCTCGCCTGGCCCTGGTAGGTAATCTACCCTTCCTGGGAGGTTATAATAACTTTCATAAAGTAGAGTTGGGCTTTCGTTATTTTTTTCCCAACGATCCTGCACAGATCCGTTTTTTACTTTCTGAAGGCTACCGCATAACCGATAAGTTTAGTATACTCGGAGAACTTGAAGGAATGTTTTCATTTAGTGAAAATGAAGAATTTTTCAATACCAATTTACAAGCTGTTGCCGACTACAAAATGATTAAAGCTTCGGGAAATCTGGGTTATGAGTTTACTTCAGATTTTACAATTTATGGAGGCTTTTTTCATGACATCTATAACCGAAATGCAGCAATTGGTCACGGATTTCAGCTATTCTCGGTGATTAAAATCAATTAATAATGCTGAATCATTATAGAAATGACATATTCTTAAAATCAGGTTTAATTACTCAGGATATCTATGCACGCATAGAAGAAATGAGTAAGAGTCTTAATAAATCATTTCTAAAGATTACCCTTAACTACGCATTTCTTTCCAGACTTAAGTTTAAAGAACACCTGCAATCATTAAACATTTGCTTTTTTCAATTTGATTACACTAATCTTGTTGAGATCAAAAAAAACCTTACTAAAGAAGAGTTTGACTTTTTACTGGATCAAAATTTATATCCTTTAGCACTAGATAACGGAAAGGTTGATTTGGTTACAGCAGATCCTTCTGATGACATAAGTATCACTCGATTTAAAGATTTCTTCGGTTATGAAGTAGGAGTTATTTATATAGGAGAAGATTTAGATATCGTAAAAGCTTTACATATGACTTATGGGGGAGCTATTTTACACAAAGCTGTTTTTGATTTGTATGAGAGGGATACTAAAAGTTCTGCCTTAGAAACATTTACTTTAAGACAGGTACTGGTGTTAGGAATACTGGGGTTCATTTTTTTAATAATCTTGCTTTTTTATCCAGTAACCACACTCATAGGACTCAATTTATTTATCAATTTGTTTCTACTCCTGGCAATAGGATTTAAATTTCTTTTGACAGTTGTAGGAGCCAGGTCTGAAACGATCCAGAAGATATCTCAGGCAGAGCTATCTGATATCAAAGATGAGGAGCTGCCTTTCTATACGATTCAATTACCCGTATTCAAAGAATCTGAAGTGATTTATAAGCTTGCTTCAAACCTTCAAAATTTAGACTACCCCAAAGAAAAATTAGATGTAAAATTACTTATAGAGTCAGACGACGAAGTCACCTTTAATGCTGTAAAAAACCTTAAGTTTCCGTGTATTTTTGATCCGGTAATTATTCCCTACGCTCAGCCTAAAACAAAACCTAAAGCCTGTAATTATGGACTCCATTTTAGCAAAGGCACTTATCTAACTATTTATGACGCAGAAGATATTCCGGATAGTGATCAGCTAAAAATGGTTCATAAGTTGTTTAAGAAGCTTCCGGAGGAATATATTGTAATTCAATGTGCGCTGAATTACTTTAATAAAACAGAGAATTTTCTTACCAGGATGTTTACGTTGGAATATTCGTATTGGTTTGATTATATGCTTCCGGGCCTAGATGGTCTAAAGGTCCCTATACCCCTGGGAGGGACCAGTAATCATTTTAAGTTTGACAAACTTATTGAACTGGGAGGATGGGACGGCTTCAATGTTACTGAAGATGCTGATTTGGGGATTCGGGCTTATGCTAAAGGCTATAAAGTCACAGTTTTAAATTCTACTACCTATGAAGAAGCAAATAATGCCTTCTACAATTGGATTAGACAGCGATCCAGATGGATTAAGGGTTATATGCAGACTTACCTTGTTCATATGCGAAATCCCGCTAAATTGTACAGGGAAGTAGGACTTAATGGTTTCCTGGGATTTCAGTTTTTTATAGGGGGTACTTTTTTTACCTTTTTGGCTTATCCGGTGCTTCTGTTGCTGTTTCTGTTTTATATTTTTTTGACTTTTGACATTAGTTCCTATGTTGTTGGGTCTTTAAATACTGAAATCGTCAACTTTTTTAAATTGATATTTCCTGAATGGGTAATAATCATTTCCGTTTTTAATTTTATGGCCGGGAACCTGTTGATGATTTATATCAACATGATAGCTGTTTTTCGCAGAAAATCTTACAGTTTAATTTTATATGCTATTACCAATCCTATTTATTGGCTAATGCACTCCATATCTGCATATAAGGGATTGTTTCAATTGATATCTAAACCTTTTTATTGGGAAAAAACCAATCATGGGCTCACCAAAGAGCATAAACCAGAGATAGAATGAAAAGGATAGTGACCGTTTTTTTTATTGGTATTCTTATTTCTGCGTATTATATCGGAGTAGGCTTTTATCAACAATTTTTGGGTTTTCAATTTTTGGAACCCTTATTTTTGACAGATCGTCTTCAGCTCCTTTTTACCAATGATGTCAAAACTCTTGAACTTTTTTACTTTACCTATCCTTCGTTAACGCATCTTATAAATATCCCGGCAGCATTTATCAATCCTTTGTGGGCACCCCTTATCACCTCGGGTATCGTGGTAGGTTTTTTCGCAGCACATATTATTGTAGAATTATTTAGCAAACAATTGAAAACTGTTTCTGTACTGGTAACCATCTACTTTCTCACCAGTCCTGTAATTTTATCCATTGCCATTTCAGGTACTTATCTCTATTTATTCCTGATTCTTTATTATCTATTTTTTAATTTTCTATTTCGATACACTCGTGATTACACTTCTTATAATTTTGTGATGATAAGCTTGTGCTTAACATTATTTGTCCTGCTTGATTATACTTTTTTGTGGATTATAATTTTTATTATTCCGGTGATCTTTTTGTTCAGTCTTTTTAACTTCAAAGGTTATGAAAAATCATACATAGGTATTTTTGAAGAACTTACACAAAACAGAGTATCAGCAAGAGAACTATTGAATAAATCGTTATCAACTCTTTTAGTTATTCTCTTTACACCCGTAATCAGTTTTGTGTTGTTTTTAATTATTAATTTCTGGTTTACGGGAGATTTTATGTTTTTTGCCGATGCAAAAACTACTATGTGGAATAGTCAACCTGAATTAAGTTCTATTTTTTATCAGAGGGAACACAAGGACTCCTTATTTTTTGATGGCTGGAAGTATTCGGTTACATGCTGTTTTCTTTTATCTGCACCGTTCTTGCTATCATTTTTAATAGGCAGAAAGAAATTACTGTTCCAAATTATCTTGTTTTTAGTGCCGATATGGCTCTTATATAAAATGAATTCTAACCCCTTAGAAAGTCTTCCCTTAGAAGACCTACTCATTATAACCGCTGCAGGGATAGCAGGTTTCATTCACCTTTTTCAAACTCCCTTGATTCACGTATTTCGGTCTAATAAATTAGTTTACTTGATTAGCTTTGCGCTTTTGTGCTTATGTCTTATTAGCGAATATTATTATTTTGATTTCTCAAAAAATCCAAGGGATGAAAATATGCTTTCGTTTTTAAAACAAGAAGTTCCTTTTAATACTATAGCTGTAAACGAAACTGTGCACTATATTCAAGAAAATATTCCCCGAGGCTCTAAAATCTTAACCGATAATTCGTTAACCTATCCGGTGAGCGCCTTGACTCGGAATGCTGTACACTACATTGATCAGTTTGATACTAATTATTATTTAGTTTTACAAAATCCGTCAATTCAGGCAGATTATGTGTTGATTGTAAATACCAGATATTATGATACACAAAAAGGCTTGAAGAATAAAGTTAATGGAGATATTGCGTCTCTTCCACTAATTTACCAAAATGAGGTTTTTAGTATCTTAAAGTCACAAGATAAGAACGATGATTTCAGGTAATTTACGCTCAATACTAATAGTTGATGATAATCCGTTAAATCGTTTTTTAATCACTACCATGGTCAATAAAATAGTTGTAGACGTGACGATACAACAAGCTGAAAACGGATATGATGCCTTACATTTTTTCAAATCAATAAGTCCGGACCTTATTTTTATGGACATTAAGCTTCCCGACCTGAATGGTTTCGAGGTTATTAAGCAAATACGAAATTTGGAGACCGAAAATCGAACACCAATTATTGTAATTAGTGGGAATCAGGCATCTGATGAAAATCATTTAAAGAATGAAAACCTTATCGATGCCTATCTTGAAAAGCCTATACGGTTTACAGAGCTTAAAGCAATTTTGGATACGATTTTTTATTAGGCTGGCCCTTCCTAAAATACCTATACCACTACCTAAAAATAAGGATACATCACTCCCTCTACCTGAGCTGCTCATCTTCTAAAAGTACTGAGCCAAGGGAGTTAAGATTTTCTATTTTAAACTCCGGTGCAGGGGTCCTATCGTATTTCCAAGTATCTACAGGAGCAGCTGAAGGCAGCAGATTCCAGAGGGCCTTATTTTTCCATACTGAAAACGGAATAACGTGGTCTATCGCATACTGCTCATTCGCTTGCCGGATTGTAAACAAGACCTGGGTACAATCTCTAGTGGCACAGGAGGTTTAAATGGATCATCCTGCCTTTATAGTAGCTTAATGCTGGAGGTATGTATGCCTTATCGTAGCCTTTTACTTGAGTGAAGTACGGGTGAAACACGGGTGAACCTTTCACTAGTGGTATTGAATGATTTATTTAGGATAGTGAGCATCCCCCCATTTGTAGGGCAGTTTTCAGCTTAAATTAAGTTCCGGCTATATTGACTAAGCTGCTTTTTGTTGTTTGTTTAAATACTTTACCAGCGGTATTTCGTTTTCTATTCCCTGATGCCTTCTTTTTGTATTGTAATAACTAAAATACGTTTTTAATTGTTGGTATAGAT
>NZ_JAJGMW010000003.1 GCF_020782115.1 Leeuwenhoekiella parthenopeia
ATCCTTTCTCATTAAAGTTAGAAAATTTATAAATCCATCGGTAAATACTAACACAAGGTATGTTGTGCAACATCGATAGTTGGCTAGCACTATACTTACCGGATTCAAAATCTTCGACGATCTGACGCTTAAAACTCTCAGAATAAACACGCCTCTTTTGGATGATTTGTACGTTGGATTTCATTGTTAATCACGTTTAAGTGGTCAACCTATATCAGGGACGTACATACTCTAAAATCTTACATCTAACGTCTAACCGCTCCCATCTCCAATCTTACATCATCAATCTGTGCACTTGCCCCAGCTTTTCCTTGAGCATAAATCCCTATTGTGACTTTTCCATCCCGCACGTTTACCGATTCTAGAGTCACGGGAGTCCATTCCGGGTGTTCGGTATTTAAATGGATTTCAAAAGTTTGCCCCCCGCTACTGGCGTAAAGCTTTAGCTGTTCAAATCTGGAATTGTTCTTGATTTTTGCAGAAAGACTGTAATTCCCGTCAGGTAAGTCCACAAATTCTGTGGAGCTTATTTCCTGGGTAATCCTGCGCTCAAAAGGGATATCGTCACTAATATTCAGGCTCTTTTCGCCCACAACCTGTTTGCGATCTTCGCGGGTGTTGAAGTAATTCAAAACCGGCGAAGAGGGGTCATTTGTAGCGATTTTGTTGCCTTTGATAATTTCGGTATGCCAGCCCAAAAGCTGTTCCTGCACCGGTTTGTTGTTGCTGGGAATGTGGCGACGGTCAGCTTCAAAACTGCCGTTTTTGACGTAATTGTTGGTTTTGGCGACGGTCCAGTTTCCGGTTTGCTCGTCGAGATTCCAGGCGTGCAGCGAATTGAAGTGCGGCACATCCTCTTTAAAAGACAGGGGCACCCACTGGTTATAGCCTAATCCGTTACCGGCAAACTCGGCCCAGCGGTCTCCGCAAAACAAAACGGTTTCTTCTTCGCTTCCTTTTAGGGTATAAAAAAATCCGGTCTGCGAGACGTGGGCATAATCCTGCTCGCTGCCGGGCATAATCAGCATTTCATTGGTGGGTTTATAGGGTCCGCGAACGTCATCGGCAACCAGGTAATAGACCAAAGAGCCGTCCCAGCCGTAGATATTAGACGCCGCCATATAATACTTGTCCTTGTATTTAAACATACAATTGCCCTCGCGACTGGCGCCTCTAAAGATTTCAGTAAGATCGAGCAAATCAACTTTGCCATCGCGTACGCCAATTTCTGAGACATAAATCTTGTTGCGCCCCTGCCCGTACGAGTACACCAGGTAAGATTTGTCCGTATCGGGATCGGTGAAAACGGTTTGATCCCCGGTATTGGGAGTGCCTATGCGGCCGGTCATATCGATATGCCGGTGGACTTTGAAATCGCCTAAGGGTGAATCGGCCAGGGCGATCATCACGTTCTTCCCGTGTTGAATAAACAAGGCATATTGATCGATTTCGGCTACGTATGCAACGCCCATCCGCCCCAGCCAGGTAGGGTTACTATCATAGTCTACCGCTTCCGGGGTGAGTACGTGTTTTTCGAAAGTCCAGTTTACCAGATCGGTTGAGGTATAACAGGTGACGCCTTTAAAATGGTTGCGTTCCAAAGTAACCGAAGGATCATCCCGATAGGTTTCGGCTTCGGCATAATGCACCCCATACCAGTAGTATTTTAGACTTCCGCTTTGCGAATCTCTGAACTGAAAAATCCCCCCGCCCTGAGAATAGATGGGTTGGCCCTCGACGGTTTCCCAAAAGCTGTCGTTGGTAATGGTTTGGTTTTGGGCATAGCCTGAGCTAAACAGAAAAAGACCTATAAAAAGGATTACTTTTTCTAAACGAAAGCAATAAAGTTTAAGCATAGTTGAGAATATAAAACTCAATTTACAGCCTGAACGCATAAATCTTATCCTGCACCGTCCTGATTAACCGGAAGTCTTATAGCTAAAAAATAAGCTCTAAATCGATAGCGTCCTAAACGTTTTTTGATAACTCAAGTGAACACCCGTAAATACTAATGTCTTCAATTAAATTTGAATCGAGGGGTTAATTTTCTTCTTTGGCCTTCTTTTTCTTCAGCATGGTTAAAAGTATCCGTTGTCCTCATCCCCAACCCTTCTCCCCTGGACAAGTGGGGGCTGATTTTACCTCAAATTAATGCTGAGCTCTATTCATACCCGAAGGATTAAACGAATACCCTCCCTCGGTTAAAAATAGTCCCGTAGCTCTACAAATCCGTATAGAGAGATTTGCGGGTACCGAACTGTAGAAGTGAGCTTTTTACTTCTATTCTTGTTCCTGTTCTTTTGTCTTGATACAAAAGAACCAAAAGATCAAGGCTCACAAGACTGTATCTAAATTTATCATTCGCTGCACTGCATGCGCTTAACTCGGCCGCTCTAGCGGCCTCAAACAGAACCGCCTGCTACGTTCCGCTCATTTCAAATTTTACGATACCTTCTTGTAGGCCGTTTCTAAGATCAAAACTAAGAATACTATTCTTTAGTCCTCTTTTTTCTTCAGCATAGCAATGGGTTCCCGTTATCCTATCCCCAGCCCTTCTCCTCCCGAAGCGTCGGGAGAAAAGGGAGTCAGATTTTAACTCAGATGAAAGCTTTGATATAATCGAACCCGAAGGGCTAAATAACTTACAATTTTCCAATAACCGGCAAATAATCTGATGTTCTCGGGTTATTCTTCTTTACACTTCTCTTTCTTCAGTATAGCAATGAGTTCCCGTTAAAAATTTTCGAAGCCTTGGAGAAAATTTAGGGGACTTATTGCGGTTTTGCCCCTAAGTGCAAAAATACCTAAGAAAAAGGCTCTTTTCTTTTGGTTCGTTTTCTTTGGAGAAGCAAAGAAAATGAACAGAACATGATTTAGAAGTAGAGAATTCGCAAACCGACGATAGGAGGTTCACGAGCTCCACAATCAATCATAAATAGCATGAAAAAGAAAGAACCATTTAGATAGATGAATCTTTATTTACAAAATGATTGGCTCTGAATAATGTATTTTTACACCACTTTTTAAAAGGCTATGCAAACACCTCCCGAAATACGCCATGTAAATGTCACCCGTTACATCACACCCTTGCGGGAAGGCGGTTCGTTGCCCGCTGTTGCCGATGCTGATGACGGCTTTAAATATGTGGTAAAATTCAGAGGGGCGGGTCACGGTCCCAAGGCGCTCATTGCCGAATTACTAGGTTGTGAGATTGGCCGTATTCTGGGGTTTAAAGTGCCCGAAGTGGTTTTTGCGCATCTGGATGAAGCTTTTGGCCGTACCGAAGCCGATGAGGAAATTCAGGATTTGCTGAAGTTTTCGCAGGGACTGAATATCGGTTTGCACTTTTTATCGGGAGCCATCAATTTTGATCCGGTGGTGACCACGGTTGATGCGCAACTGTCTTCGGAAATCGTATGGTTTGACGCCTTTATGACCAATATTGACCGTACGTTTCGCAATACCAATATGCTGATGTGGCATCGCGAGCTCTGGCTTATTGACCATGGCGCGACGTTGTATTTCCACCACAGTTTTACCAACTGGGAAAAAAGCGCGGCCACGCCTTTTGCTTTGATTAAAGATCATGTGTTGCTACCGCAAGCCTCTCAATTGGAGAATGCCAATACCAAACTGAAATCCCTGCTTACCGAACAGGTGCTTCAAAACGTGGTAAACCTCATCCCGGATGAATGGCTGCATTGGGAAGGCACTGAGGAAAATCCCGATGACCTACGCGACATCTACTTTCAGTTTTTAAAAACCCGACTGACCCATTCTGATGTATTCACCAAAACCGCAAACGATGCACGACAGGCACTTGTATGAGTATGCGGTGATTCGCATCGTTCCTCAGGTAGAACGTGAGGAGTTCTTCAACGTAGGCGTGGTGCTCTACTGTAAACGCCCGCGTTTTATCGGGATGGAATTTAAGCTGGATGCAAAAAAGCTGGAAGCCTTTTGCCCCGAACTCGATGTGGAACAGGTTGAAAAAAACCTTAACGCCTTTAAAGCCATCAGCAACGGTGAAAAACACGGCGGCCCTATCGCCAGGCTCGAGCCTGCAGAGCGCTTTCGGTGGTTAACCGCGACACGGAGTTCAGTCATTCAAACTTCTAAAACCCATCCGGGATTTAGTGAAAATCTGGAAGTGACTTTAAAATGTTTGTTTGAAGATTTAGTACTCTAAAATCAATCTTGTCACATCGAGCGTGTCACACTGAGCGCAGTCGAAGTGCATTGATATTGGTTTCATGATTAGCAAATTAAAGATTCCAGGTCAAAATCAACTGTACTTGTTAATCTCCTAACAGGATTATTTTAATTTCTATTTTAAATAAAATCCTATTCTTTTTTGCATCGCCCAAAAAAGAATCAAAAAAGTCTAGGCTTAAGAAAACGACTCTAAATTTATCATTCGACTTCTAAATTTCCTTAACTCCCCTGCGGGTCAAACAGAAGGAAATTTTACGAAGATCTCATTTCAAATTTTACGAGTCCTTTTCTATACGCCGTTTTCTAAAATCTAAAAAACAATTCAAGGCTATAAACCTGTTCTTTAGCTTTGGTTTTCTTTCGAGAAGTGAACAAAATAAGTTAATTCTCAAACTCCACTTTAAATAAAGCCACACCCTGTCTGGGTAGATCCAGATTTAGGATGAGTTTCCCCTCTTTCACATCCATATATTGCGGAGAAGTAAAAAGCTGTAACTGACCGGCCTGCTCCAGTAGGTCTATTTGTTCGGGAGTTGGATTCTGCGGAGATCCCATAGCTTTGTATGCTGTGTACGAATTGCTGAACTGCTCATCAACCCGATACTGGGAAACCAAAACTTTATTGGAAGGTAAAGCCTCCAGATTCAAGGTTACAGGTGTAGGTTTTACCTGAATATCATTCCGGTCATGATAATTAAAAATCATGACGGTGACGGCATCCTCCCCACGAGACGCCAAAGCATTCACATCAGGATTATCACGCACACTGGCATCGCTTATTTTCTTATAATCGTAATCCAAATCGCCTTCCACCTTAAGGCGGTTAAATTCCATCATCCCAAACATGCGGAATACATTAAGCACCGGTTTATCGACTCCGTTTGTGGCCATATCCCGAAATCCGGCATACCATGGCTGGTTTTCAAACTCAAAACCCCAGGTCACCGCACCGGCCAGATTGATATCGTAGGCTTTGGCCAAATCGTACTTTCGGGCAAAAGAAGCAGCGGTATAACTGCTGTACATGGTGCCGTTGCGATAGGCATTTTCGGGATAATCGTCCTCAGAGCAGGCGGCACAACCTTCGGGATCAGACTCGCCAATAATCACCGGCAAATACCGCAAATCGGGATAGGAAGCTACCACTTCAAAACCCTTACGGATGTCGTTAAGCTGTGCGCCCATATTCATCACGACCGTTCCGTCAACCAGTTTGGGACTTCCCTTGGCGTGAAACGTAATAAAATCAAGCGGAGCACCGGTTTCGCCGGTCGCATAGTTTTTTCCGGAAGCCACGTGATCTAAAAAGGTACGCAGAAAGGCTTCGGCTTTGTCCCAGCCCGGCCCCGTTGTTTCGGGGCCGCCTATTTTCGCCGTAGGCAAAGCACGCTTCACCGCATCAGCCGTAAAGTCATAAAGTTTGATGTATTCTTCAGTCGTACCGCGCCAGTAGCCGATGTTGGGTTCATTCCACAGTTCCCAGTACCAACTTTCGACCTCCTCTTTTCCATAGCGATCAACCGAATGTTTAACCCACTGATAAACCAGTTCTGCCCACTTGTCATAATCCTTAGGGGGGTATGCCCACCCTGTAAAAATTTCATCGTATTGAGCACCGGGTTTCCAATAGTGCCGGTAAGGTTGGGGTTTAGACGATAAAGCTTCGGGCATAAAACCAATTTGCGCCAGCGGTTTCATTCCTAAATCGATATACGTATCAAAAATTTTATCGATTATAGTCCAGTCGTAGATGGGGTTTCCGTTTTCATCTTCGGTATAGGCATTGGTTGAACCCCATTTAAGTGCTGCTTCGCCGTCACCGGTAACCAGCAGGCTGTGTGCCCTAAAAAACACAGGTACCGGACTCAGTTCAGAGATTTCCCTGATTAACTTTTTACCGTCTTTCATGTAGGTATAGTTGGGCTCATCATAGCCCCACCAGGCCCAGATGGGCTGTAACTGACCGTCTTCGTGAGTTAAATTAACCGTCATTTCAACGGGCTGCACGTTATCGTACTGCGCAAATACGCTAGCGCTTAAAAGCATCAGTCCCAAAACCGATAAAAAAGAAGCTGTAAATCGTTTCATAAGAGTAAAAGGAATTGAGCTCAATAAGTTACGTTAAAATGTTTAAAGTACACTTATCAAAAACGATTTCCCTGTCTGGTTTTCACCGGATGTGATTAACAGGGTTTGTTGACAACATCCCATCCCGGCCTTTCCTTCAAAGGGAAGGAGCTTATGCTCAATTTTAAACTGAAATGCATTTACGTTTTAAAGATTTAAGGTTCAAAACCCAACCTTGAATTTTGAACCTTAAACTTTAAATCTTATTCCTGAAACAACAGCGGTACGAAGTCTGAAAGATAAACACGCCAGTTTCTCCAGATGTGGCCGCCTTTGGTTTCTACATATTCGTAAGGCATTCCCATCTCGTCCAGCGTAGCGCGGTAGTCTTTATTGGCTTCGTAAAGAAAATCGGTTTTGCCGATTGCGATCCAGTAGCGTTCATAACCATTATCCATCTGGGTTTTTAAGGTTTCCTTGAAGTTGGAATATACACCTTCCCCGCTTTCATCGCCTCTTGCCATAATCGCCGCCGAAAACAAACCTACGTAATCAAAGGTATCGGGGTAGTAGCGCGAAATGTGCAAAGCGTGATAGCCTCCCATCGAGAGTCCGGCGATTGCCCGGTTTTCCTTATTGGCCTTCACGCGGTAGTTGTCTTCAACAAAACGGATGATTTCGTCAAAATTGGCTTCATACATCCCGTTCATCGTTTTGGGCACCATAAAATTTGGCGTGTAATACCCGGCGCTACCTGCTCCCGGTGCGGCATCCTGAATCACATTTCCATTAGGCATCACTACAAGCATAGGTTGGGCTTTGCCCTGCGCGATCAGGTTGTCCATAATTTGTGAAGTACGTCCCAAAGTCAACCAGGCTTCTTCATCACCACCCGCGCCGTGTAAAAGGTACAGCACAGGGTATTTTTTGGTTTCCTGCTCATATCCCGGCGGGGTGTAAATGCTTATTTTACGATCCATCCCCAAACCTTCTGAATCATACCAGCGGCTGGCAACGGTACCGTGCGGCACATCCTGCACGCGGTACAAATCGGCCTGCTCCCCGGGAACGATAAAAATATTCATCACCGAAGCCACATCGCGAATCAAAAACGGATTGGCGGGATCGGTGGTTTTAAAACCGTCTATGATAAAGGCGTAATTGTACAATTCAGGGGCCAGGGCTTCTGTGGTATAGGTCCAGACTCCTTTTTCATCTTTGGTTAATAGAGCTTTGCCGGGGCCGTCCATTTCGCCATACGGACTTTGAACTTTTACACTGGGCAGAAAATCGCCGGTCACATAAACTGAATCTGCCTGTGGTGCATTCAGGCGAAAAGTAACGGATTTGTCGGGGTGAATTTCAGGCGAACTCACCTGTTGCCCGTTAAACAGGGATTCCTGTGCTGATAAAATCCCGAAGCTAAGGGCGAATACGAGAACGATATAGTTTTTCATTGGAAGTATATTAATTTTTAAAAAATAAGGAGGCTTTTCGCCCGTAAGGTTAAAGATACACATTTGATAAAGCTCTTAAATTGACAATTGTCAAAAATCTTGTGGCTACAATCGGTTTAAAAGGCTTAAAAAAATCCGGCAACAACTTAATCGCTGTTGCCGGATTCCTAAACTAAAATCGCCTGATCGTTCAGCTTAAAACGTATAAGTAAGCTTCCCTCTGAGGTAAAACGGAGTTCCCGGCGTAAAATGAATTTCCTCTACCGGGGCGGGTTCGTTAAAGAGTCGGCTTTCGGTGGCAAATTGGGTTTCATTCCAGTCTACGTCAAACAGGTTTTCTACAATGATTCCTAGCGTCCAGTTTTTAATGGAATAATTCAGGTTGAAGTCGGTCACAAAATAGCCTTCGGCTACGATGGAATTGTCCTCGTTAGCAGCGCGATCGCCCAGCCATCGGTAGCCCAAAGACCCCGAAAACCCAGAAAGATTATCAACACTCAATCCACCGGCTGAGGTAAACTTTGGCGCCAGCGGAATATAATCCTGTCCTTCCGGCTCTTCGGTGCTTCGGGCGTAGGTATAATTGGCATCGCTGTAGAGGTACAACCAGTCGAGCACCTGATAGCGCGCACCCACTTCAAGGCCCATTCTGCGGGTCTTTCCGCTGGGCTCTACAATTCCGGCATCGCCTACATATACAAATTCCTGATCCAGAAAAAGCGTCCATAACGTGGCATTTAATGCTAACCTGTCTATAGGCTTTACCAGCGTTCCCAGGTCCAGATTGTAAGCCGCCGGAAGAATTTCTTCCCCGTTATTGGCTACTACCACGCGACTGTCATTAGAATGAAAACCAATTCCTGTCTTCAGAAACAGCTGCCAGTTCTTAGAAGCCGAAAAAATAGTGTTGAACTTGGGGCTGAAAGCTACTTTAGATTCGCTTTGATTGTCATAGGTTTCAGTAAGCTTATTGTAGTAATCAAACTTGAAATAATCCAGACGCACCGCAGGCTTGAAGCTGAACTTACCTGTTTTGAATTCGGTATTGATAAAACCAAAAGCATTGAGCTCGTCTACATCGCCCAGAGCAAGACGCTCCAGAATGGTCTGTCGGTTAAGCGTTCGCGATAAACTCACCTCATCTACATTGTCGTATCTAAAACCCACACCGGCATCGTAGTTAAAAGTACCTTCTCCCAACGGCAGATAATGACGCGAATACACGCTTTGCAAACCGGCCAAAAAGCGATCTTCCTGCTGTTTGATCTGATCGCCATTTACGGGATCTTCCAAAAAGAATGTGAAATTGGAATACAGTTCAAAATCGTAGTGGGACACATAGGCATTGGTTTTCAGGACCGCATCGTGTTCCAGATTTTTAAGGTGCTGAAGGCTGAGATTGGTGCGGCTGGTCTGGCCGCCTTCAGTGTAGTCAATTGCCCCGAAGCGCCCTATTAATCCCTGATCTACGGTGCGCTGTGGAATTTGACCGGAAGCATCCCACTTGCTTTGAAAATGCGAAGCCGTCAGCGTGATTTTATCGGCATTTAGATTGGTGTAGGTATACCTTCCCAATACGTTAAAACGGTTGAAATTCTGCGGACTGTCAAAAGGACCATCGGTTAGATACATTTCAGAGGCCACATAAGCGGAATGCCTGTCGTCATCTGTCAGGTTAAACATACCTGTAAGCCGCGAGGTGTTGAACTGACCTGCTTCCAGCGAAATGCTGCTGGCATCCAGGCTTTCTTTTAAACGCAGGTCTACGTAACCGGCGGTGTTGAAATTTCCTTTATCGGCATAATAGGCTCCTTTGCCAAAATCGATGTTTTCAATAGTTTCTGGAATCACAAAGTGTAAATCGGCGTAGCCCTGCCCGTGGGCGTGAGACACCATATTTACGGGCATGCCATCGACGCTGATGGCCACATCGGTACCGTGATCTACATCAAAGCCCCTTAGAAAAATCTGTTCGGCTTTACCTCCCCCGGCATGCTGACCGATAAAAAGTCCGGGGACTTTACGCAGGATTTCCTGCGAAGATTTTACAGGATTCAGCCGCAGGTCAACCGCTACCACTTGACTCAGGCTATTGACTTCTGAAGTAAGCACCACCTGGTCTAAAGAGGTACTGCTTTCAATCAGGGCGATTTGTATGGGTGCATTAAGCCAGGATGCGTCAACGCTGCGGGTAAGCGTACTAAAACCCAGTCGCGAAAAAGCAATAGAATCCCGAAGCTTTACGCCCGGCAGATTAAAGACGCCTTTTGCATTGGTGTGGGTATGCTTCCCGCTGGTATGGTTGTAAATATTGACATTTTCAAGAGGTTTTCCGGCCTCGTTGGTCACAGTTCCTGTAAGGTTTTGGGCACTTAATTGCGCGCAAACCAACAGAAACACGATTATATGATATTTCATAAGTGTGTTTAAGAATAATAAAAGAATGTACTGGCCCGGGCACGCGAAAACGTCTGGACGTTTTGCATGAAGCCGGCACAGCAGGATAGATGAGGCTGTCTAAAAAATAATCCTGAGTTGTTGAACTGCCCCGATGTTTCTCGGATCGAAGTTTTTAAAATACTGATAACCAAATAGTCTTCGACAGGCTCAGACTGACAATCCAATGCAGAACAACTTTTTAGACAAGCTCGTGAGTAAACTACCTTGGGGTAGTTTACCCTTTGGCGGGGCCATTAAAACAAACTTATACCTGAGGCGGGGGAACCGGAATACGCAATGCGAGTAACTTTTTTTCAAGAAAGAAAAAAGAATATTCCGCTTTGGAAATGATTATGTGTGGAGCAAAAGCCGGATGAGCTTTTTCAGCTTGCAGGTGCTTGTCCATCTTAAACGAGACGGTCTTTTTATCCTGCTCCTTTTGAAGGTCGTCTTCAAAAGGTTCCAAAACCTGCTTGATGTATTCTAAAGTGCGGTGGTCGTGACCGGCTTCGGCTAGGAGTTGATCTGCCGATAAAAAACCGTGCTCGTGGGAGCTAGAGGTGATGTGGTAGAACTCGTGTTCCCACTGGTGCGCCCATTCTAAAACATGCTGTTGCACCGGAGCCAGGATATAAATCAAGGAAAGCCAAGCCGCACCGGCCGCTGCTAGTAGTGATTTAAAACGAGTAAGCCCCATAGGTTTGTGCTTCGATTTCGCAAAACTACAGCGGCTGACTGAAATAGGTGACTGTTTTGGGCTATTTTTTAAAGGAGCCTATGTGCCAAAGGATTCCGGAAGGGTCGTGTACAAAAAACTCGCTTCCCCACTGCTGATGCACCAGTTCTGAGACGCGAACTCCGGCGTATTTTTCGGGAAGCTGAAGGCTTTTGATGTGATCTAAATGCTGCTGCACGTTTTCCACTTCCAAAAAAACCATGGTGTTATCTACCCAATCTTTGACGTAGGCGTCCTGCAGGTAAAAACCGAAATCTCCCTTTTTAAACAAAGCCATTTTGGGTGGAAGCACTACTTCTTCAAAACCCAAGTCCCGGTAAAAAGCGCGGGAAGTATTGAAATCTTTACAACCTAAAAATGGGCGGATGGATTTTATGTGCATAGATCATTCTTTTAAAGCTTCAATAACCCGCTCCGGATAATCGGTGATAATGCCGTCTACCTTGAGCGCAATGACTTCTTTGATCGCTTCGGGTTCGTTGACCGTCCAGGGAATTATTTTTAAGCCGTCTTTTCTGATTGCCGAAACTTCGGTTGAATCAAGCAGTTTGTAGTGCGGACTGTAAATTTCAGGCTTAAAACTCAGGATGTTTTTGTTCTCCTCATAGGTGTTTTCGCCTACTAAAAAGGCCAGCTCAATTTCAGGATACTTGGTATGTACTGCCTCCAAAATCGCCGGGTCAAAAGATTGAAGGTTTACACGCTTTTCCATCTGCTTTTCCTGAACGACTTCCATTACCAAATCTACAAAAGCTTCGGGTTGCGGTTGAAAAACGTCGTATTCCTCAGGCACCGATTTGATTTCGATATTATACTTCACAGGCTTTAAACCTTCCGCTTTGATCGTTGCTTCAACCGTATCAATAACTTCGCTGAGCAGGGGTTTGTAGGTTTTTAGCTTTTGCTGCTGCGGAAAGCGTACATTCCCTTTTGAACCACCGTCATATTGTTTAATTTCAGCATAATCCATTTGGTACAGATTGTACTCTTTTTCTTTATCCTGCGGAATCGAATCACCGTTTGGTGCGGTCATATACAAGGCCAGCATCCAGGGCTCGTGACTTACCACGACCTGACTGTCTTTTGAAATCACCACATCGAGCTCTAGCACGTCAACGCCCTTTTTGAGCGCACTTATAAATGCGGGAATGGAGTTTTCGGGCAGGTTGCCCCGCTCGCCGCGATGGCCCTGTACCTGTATTTCAGATTTTGTATTCATAGTGGGTTCCTGAGACTCTTCGGTATTCGATTTACATCCTGCCAAAACACTTATTAGCAGAATTGCCTGTATAAATTTAGTCTTCATATTCTTATTATTGGTTTTGTAAAAATAAAAAAAGCCTGCCCATCTGAATCCTCAGAAAAAGCAGGCTTAACAAACAAGCATTTACTTAACAGGTTCTTCCAGACGATAGGAGGCTGTACCCAGATGGGTTTTGCCATACCGGTCTGTTGCTTTTACTTCAATAGTATGCGTGCCCAAATCTAGCTTTGTCGGAATCTTACCCCACCACAGGTGTGTGCTTTTAACGGGGTTGCTGCCGCGCTTCCCTGCCATCAAAACCTCTGCGGTATCCCACTCATAAATGGTGGCTTCGTACGAAGGATCCTGCTCATTGATATAATCCATCGGTTTCCATTCGCCCCCATCAACGCGGTACTCAACCGTATCGCCTTCAGCTCCCATAAAAAAGTTGGTATAGATACCCGCTTTAGTACCCTTACCCTGCGCCAGAACTTTAGGTGCAAAAATTTCCATTTGATAGGCTGCGGGTTTTCCGGCAACTTTATAATCGGTTTTATAGGTATTTCCGTCGAAATGAATAAACGCATATCCCTTGGGCGTACCATCACGCATGGTCGAAACAGGTACACCCTGCTCATTAAATGTACCCGAATACCAGTCGCCTGAAGTGGTGCCTACATTATACTCGTGATGCGGTTTTTTACCCTGCCAGCCCTGTACTTTCGTAAAATAATCCTGGCGTTGAATGTGGGTGTGGGCTGAAAGCGAAAGGGTATTTTCAAAAGGCTGAAGCGCTTTAAACAAACGCTCGCGATCTGCATCCCTAAACGGATCACCTTCGGGTTCGCTAAGCGGAATATGAAAAGCTACCACAACTAAATGATCTTTAGGTACCAGAGCCAGGTCGTTTTCTATAAACCGTAACTGATCTTCACGGAAACCTCCCCAGTAACCTTTACCTTCCCTGGGATGGGGATACAAAATATCATCAAGAACCAGAAAATGCACCTTACCGTAGTTAAAAGCATAGTTGGCAGGGCCAAAATAAGACTCATACGTTTCATCGGAAAGGTCATCGCTGGGTGCGTCAAAATTCATATCGTGATTGCCCATCAGGTTAAACCAGGGGATTCCTACGCGCTGTACAGCTGTGATATAGGGGCTGAACAGATCAAGGTCATTACCCACCAGATCGCCCAGACTTAGCCCAAAGACTACATCTTGTATTCCTTCAACCTCGGCCACAATGCCTTTGGCAAAATACGCTACTTCCTGCTCGGTATACGGCTGAGGATCGCCAAAGATCAACGCGGTAAAGCGGTCTTCTTCCTGAGCAGGCAACAGCGCAAAGTCCACCGATTTTGGTAATTTCCCGGTAGGTGCGATGCCTTTAAAATCAGACTTCGGGGAACCTTCAGGCCGGTAACTGTAGTAAAACTGAGGCAGGTTTTGCGCATTAACCGGCAGACTGTAACCCGCAGGTTTTATGACCGCAAGCGATTGCCCTTCTTTTAATGAAAGCTCGTAGCTACCTTTGGCATCGGTGGCGATTACATCTTCCCCATTAGTAACCGACACCCCAGCAATACCTTTCTCGTTACGGTCTTTCTTTCCGTTTCTGTTTTCATCTTCAAAGACATAACCCGTTGCTTTTTGCTGTGCGTTTACGGCCAGCGAAATCATACAGCTCAGGACGGCCCATTTTATTGTTTTCATAATGTTGTTTTAATTCGTTTTTACAAAAATGATTGGCTTATTTATCCCACCAAACCTTGATGTTAATCTCATCTCCTCCCATACGTTCAACAGCCGCTTTATAATTTTGATTGTTGCGGTCTGCTTCATCAATAGGATAGTACAAGCGCGAAGGCATCTCCTGATTGTTTTTCATGTCTGAAGACACAGGCAATTGAGGCAATCCTGTTCTACGATGTTCAAACCACGCCTGATAATCGGTGAAAAATAAGGCGAAGTACTTCTGAAGCATGATACACTCAAGTGTGCCATCATAAGCAGTAGCAGTGTTATCAAAGTAGTTAGCAGGTGCGGAAACACTCCACATCGTTAAGGCTGCTTCCACCCCATTTTCATAGTGTTCCTGCGCACTGGTGATAAGTCCGCGCTGCGCAAGTTCTGCTTTTATAAATTCTACTTCCGCGTAGCTCATTAAGGGTACACTAAGCGGTGCGATTGCCAGCTGTTGCCGGGGACCTGAAACCGTAGCAATTGAATCTGCGACCGGATCATTTCTATAATCTATAGGCAAACCAATATACCCATAGCGCTCATTGTTGAGTCCCATCGCTTCGGTTGCAAAAACCGGAAGTCTGGGATCTTCAAATTCTTTGAGATGATCAATAAAAAAGGCGTTATACACCCTAAACGTATTGAAATCCTGAGGTCTGCTCCATGGTGAAAGCAAGGGGGCTTCCCCGGAAATTTTTAAAACTGCGTGATCGTCATTGCTCGTGAAAACAGGGTAGGTCGCCGGGTTATTTGCTATAGCAGCCAACTCAGTATAAGCTGATGCATTGCGATTTGCAGTACGCAAAAGCAAACGCATATGCAGTGAGTTGGTAAACTTTTGCCATTTGGCCACATCATTCTGAAACAGAATATCACTCACATAGGGCATTGCCTGATCGGTATCGTATAAACTGTTTGCACGTTCCAGATCTTCCAGGATTTGGGTATAAATCGTTTCCTGCTCTGTAAATTCGGGAAACCAGACTCCCTCTTCGGCACTACCGGCTTCAAGCATAGGTACATCTCCAAAACAATCTGTAAGTATCGAAAAAGCATAGGCCTTTAGTGTAAGCGCAATTGCCTCGTAATTAGGCAGCTCATCACGCACAGCTGCCTTCCCCATCTCTTTGATATTCGTGAGCTCAGAATAGTAGGTATTCCAGGTAGATCCTCCAATATTCTGTACAAAATCGTAGTAAAACACCGCGTTGGTATTATCCTCATTTGGGATAAACATCTGCATAAGCTGCGCACCTATATTGCGATGTTGCAGCGCGTTATGTGTAGTCAACTCATACAGGATGGGGTTAAGGGCACTTCCTGCCGTTATTTCTTCGAGATTGTTAGGGTCTGTGTTTATCTCTTCAAAGTTGGTTGAACAGGAAGAAAGCACACACACTAAAAATCCGGTTATTAAGAATTTTAAAGTTTTCATATCTGTATTTATTTAAAAGCCTACTTTAACATTAATACCAAATTCTGAAGGCGATGGCATCTGCCCTACTTCAGCACCGGGATGAAAATTGGTGCCACCGGCAAGCCCCGCCACTTCAGGATCATAGATGGGGAAGTCTGAAATCACTGCCAGGTTTCTACCATACAGCGACACTGCCGCTTCACTTAAAAAAGTACTGGCCAGCAATTTTTTACTGAAGTTATACTCCAGAGTAACCTCGCGCAGTTTTACAAACGAAGCATCAAATGAATTGGCTTCGGTATTGGCAAGGGGATACATCTCATTATAATAATCTGCAATTGGGATTGCTGTGGTATTGGGACTATAACTGCCATCTTCATTTAGAACCACACCTTCACCCACACGTACCCCTTCTTCACGACCGATGAGGGTATGCTTCAATTTACCCTGCTGGGTAAGTTTGTGATGCGTATGCGAGTAAATCACCCCGCCATACTTACCATCAATAACCACATTTAACCGTAAATTTTTATACTGAAACGAGTTGATAAAGCCCGCTACCCACTTGGGTTGGGTGTCGCCTATAAAAATGATATCATCAGTCATAAGCGGGAATCCGTCCGCATCAAAAATGATTTCGCCCTGTGGATTTCTTTCATATCCTCTGCCAAAAAGCGCTGCCGGTGAACCTCCTTCAACAGCCACCAGACGTGCCCCAGATGAACTCAACATCTCAAACCTGCCTTCTTCGGCATTTTCGTGAAGCGACAATACCTTCCCTTCATTTTTAGACCAGTTGAGTGTGCTATTCCAGCTGAAAGACGGTGTGTTTATCACTTTAGCATTAAGTAACAGCTCAATCCCGCGGTTACGCACAGAACCGGCGTTGATTAAAGCGCTGCTGTACCCTGAAGAGTTGGGTAATGGCGAACTAAAAATCTGGTTTTTTGAGGTGGTTTGATAAACAGCGGCATCCAGTTTCAACCTGCTCTTAAACATGCGTAAATCAAATCCCAGTTCGGTACTGGTTGTGATTTCCGGTTTAAAATCGGTATTGTAAAGCGAATGTGGTGAAACCGCCGAACCGGGGAAGTCACTACGGCTAAAGTACTTGCTGGTACTATAGCGGTTATCATACTGTCCTGCACCTCCTACCTGCGCCACAGAACCTCTAAGCTTGAGAAAATCTATAGATTTAGGCAAATCTGCAAGTTCGCTTACCACAAACGACGCACTTGCTGAAGGAAAGAAGTAAGACATATTCTGTTTAGGAAGCATACTGTTCCAGTCGTTACGCCCGGTTAAGTCTACAAATAAGAAATCTTTAAGTCCCAGAGAAACCAGACTGTACAGACTGTTTACTTTATTATAGCCTTCAAACTTGCTGGTAAAAAGCTGAGAGCCGTTTACCAGGTTATACACCCCGGGAATCTCGAGACCTTCAGTCCAGGAATCCTGTCTTAAATATTCGTAATCCAGACTGTTTCCGCCCACATTTGCAGTAAGGTCGAGATCCCCGAATTTATTGGTATAGGTTAACAGGAAATCGGTATTGATTTCATTTTTAAACACATTGGTCTTGCGGTAATAACCCCGTGCATACCGGTTGATGTCATAGGGTCTGCGCTGATCCATATTTTTGTTGTACATATTCAGCGCCCCGCGAAGCATCAGGCTCAGGTTGGTATGCAACTCGATATCTATCTGAAAATTACCGGTTATTGCGTGTTGATTGAGGCTGTTCTCAATTTCATAAGCCATCGCATAGGGGTTGTCAATAAAACTGCTATACGGGCGTATCATATCTATCTGTTCCTGCCCCTCTTTCCAGATAGGACGGTACCAGTCGAGGTCCACATTGGGGTTTTGAAAAATCATAAAATAAGCAATGGAGTGGTTGTTGTAACCCTGACCCGGCAGGTTATCACTCATTCTTTTGGAATAGTTTACGATAGACGACAGGTTTATTCTTTTAGAAATCTGATGTTTGGCATTAACAGAAAGTGACATTTGCTCAAAACCGGTGTTTGGCATAATCCACTCATTCTTGGTGTGAGTAACCGAAGCACGCATCGATCCTTTTTCGCTTCCACCCTGAAGAGCGATGTTGTTTGTGAGCGTAAGTCCTTTACGCCAAAAACCTTTGCGATTGTCTTTATAAGGTCTCCAAAGCTGGCGTTCTGCCGATTGTCCTTCAAGCTCCGGATCGTACTGAAAATAAAACTGCCCGTTAAAACGAGGTCCGAAGGCGCTGCTGCTTCCGGCAGTGCTCCTACCGTCTTCTGAAGCGCCATAGGTATAATACAACCGGTCTTCGTAAGCTACCGGGTTGCCTTCAGAATCTGTGGCAGGCTTTAAGTAACTGCCCCTGCCACTACCCTGACCGTACTCGTATTGCCAGTCTGGCCAGCGGGTAATGACATCCATCTTAGCGTTTGAAGTAATGGTAACCCCCAGACCGGTCTGTTTTTGGCCTTTTTTGGTCGTAATCAAAATAGCACCGTTTGCAGCCTGATATCCATAAAGTGCAGATGCCGCAGGACCTTTTAATACTGAAATACTCTCAATATCCTCTGGATTTAAATTGGCGATCGCATTACCAAAATCTACCGGCGTGTCTGTACTGGAAGCACCTCCCATATAGGCATTAGAAGCACCTGAACCCGGAAATTCATTTTGAACAGGGATCCCGTCAATAACGATAAGTGCCCCATTATTACCGGGATCAAGAGAGCTGTTACCTCTCAGTATTATTTGCTGGGAACCAATGGGACCTCCCAAGCCATTAATGGTAAGCCCCGGTACTTTACCGCGTAAGGCTTCAGACCAGTTATTGGGACGGGCATTTAAAAGCTCTTCGGAAGATACGGTCTGCTGGGCATAACCCAGTTTTTTCTCTTCCCGCTTAATCCCCAGAGCGGTCACTACCACCTCGTTTAAGGCATTCACATTTTCTTCCAGTGTAATGCTGAGGTCTTCTCCCGGTGATGCATTTACAGTTTTTGTGGTAAAGCCCAGATAAGAAACTTCCAGAACTACCGCACTGCCCGCATTGATGGTAAATACCCCATCAAAATCTGTGGTCACTCCGGTTGATGAACCCTGAATTTTTACCGTAGCACCGGGTAGCGGAAGACCATCCTTATCAAAAACCCGCCCTTTAATTTGCTGCTGGATTTCGTTACGTACTACCGTAATGGTGTTATTAATCTGGGTGAAAGAAAGACGGGTCTGTGCAGCGATCTTGTTGAGAACAAGGTCAAGGCTTTCGTTACGTACATTAAGATTTACCGCTTTGGTAGTCTCCAGAAGTTTGCTGTCAAAAACAAAGGTGAATTTGGTTTGTTTTTCAAGATTGGCAAAAACATCGGCCAGTTGCGTATCCTTAAAATTTGTGGTTACATGTACAGATTTCAGATTTTGATTAGGGTTGGCCGAAGCCTTTAAAGTCACTATGGAAAAAAGGACAAGCGTCAAATACCTCAATTTCCAAAGGGTAAACGTTTGTAAAATTTGTAGTTTAGTTTTCATGTTGATAATGGCTATAATTTCAGTTGTAGTCTTATTTATTCCGGCCCACTTGTGTTGCAGCAGAAGTGGGTCTCTTTTGTTTTAGGGGGCGTTTTTTCGAATCATAAAGTGGTTTTGAGAGAGGGTATCTATTTTTAAGTGATTTATAAGCGCTATACTTTGAAGGGCCGTTTCTAAAGGTTCATCGTGAAATTTCCCTGTTATGCGGAGCTCCTTTATTGAAGGATCGGCAAAATCAATTGTTACGTCATACCAGTTTTCTAAAACTGTGGCTGTTTTGAGCAGACTTGTATTTTCTAGAACAATTGTTTTTTGCATCCACAGCATGGTATCCTGAAGATTTCCGGTAGTTGTCACCGGACTATTTGCATTTTCAAAAACCAGCTCCTGATTTTTAACCAGATACACTTTCTCGCCGGTGTTTGTATGCTCTACCTTAACCTTTCCACTGCGGACGCTGACCACGGGACTGGCCGGGTCATACGAGTTGATGTTAAAGCTGGTTCCCAATACGGTGGTTCGCACCGCTCCGGTTTTAATAGTAAAGGGGTGCTGCTCGTCACGGAAGACTTCAAAAAAGGCTTCACCGGTTAATTGAAGGTTTCGGTTTTCATTAAAATTTTCAGGATAGGTAAGGCTGGAATTGGCATTTAACCAAATTTTTGAACCGTCACTCATAACCAGACTGCGCTGTTCGCCCTTGCATGTGGCAACACTTATATATTCAACTGAAAAATACTGGAAGGCAAAAAAGCTTATACAAAGCACAGCGGCTATACCCGAAACATAGGCAAGCACCTTGCTATTCACCAGACGCCGTTGAGGCGTATGCGCATCAATAGCCTGATCAATTTTTTTACGAATACGCTTTTTGTGATCATCGCCCGGATCAATACGTCTGTGCTTCTGGTTTTGCTGAAGTCTGTTTACAAATTCTTCAAGCAGGTTTTCTTCGGCTTTGTTGAGTGATCCCTGCCGTTGTTTTTCCAGTAATTTCTGAAATTCTTTCTGTGTCAAAATTGAACCCTTTTACAGGTAAGTCACAGAAAGCCGGGTTTACACGTAGCGCATTTTGCGCATTTAATGATTTGTTTAAATACGGGGAATGGTGTTTACATTACTGTAACAATAAGGTAATAATCAGGGACAATTCACCTACCGGGAGCGAAGTTCTGAGGTGTTTTAAGGCATCGCTAATGTGTTTCTCAACCGTGCGTATAGAAATATTGAGTTGCTGTGCAATTTCTGCATTGGGCACATCCTCAAAGCGGCTCAAAACAAACACCCTTTTGCATTTAGGCGGAAGTTTATCAATCTCATAATGAATTAAAGCTTCTACATCATCGCAAACCAGAAACTGATCTGCCTTTGCAGGAACACAGAGCTCATTTAAAACCTCCTGATGCTCACGGGTAAATTTTAAGTCCCGCAAGTGATTGATAACTTTAAATTTTACAGCCCTTAGTAAATAGGCCTCGAGGTTGAAGATTTTCTGCGTTTTTGATTTTTCCCAGAGACTGATAAAAACTTCCTGAACAATGTCTTCGCAAATACGGTCCTCAGCATAAATAGTATTGGCATAACGGTAGAGTCGCTTCCAGTAACGCTCAAAAATCAGATCAAAGCCCAGCTTTTGATGCTTATCTAAAAGCGCCAATAATTCCTGATCTGAATAATTCATAGGGATATTTGTTTACTCACGTACTTCGCAAATAAACCAAATAGCCTCTATTCCTGCCTTATTCCGGGTTTATGTTTTGGTTAAGAAAAGGTTTTGTAATGAACACAAAGCGCTAAAAGTCTATTCAGAAAGCCTGATTTCGACTACGGTTGCCGGTTGCCCATGGCCTTCATTAGAAATAAACAACCTGCCATCAGGGCTAAAGGTTATACCTTCAGGTTGGGGAAAGTGTTTTTCGTCCAGATCAATAACCCGCTTAATGTCACCTGTTGTGTTTAAAATAAGCAGTTTGGGATGCACGCCTTCCAAAACATAAAAAGCTCCGGTTTGCGGATGCACCGCTAAATCTGAAGGTCTGAATGTACGTTGGGTCTTCTTTTCTTTATAGTCTTTGAGCACAGGGTCAAGCATATCAATTTTAAAAAGCTGCTCAGCCTGCATTTTATGGGTATCGAGATCAAAACTGTAAATGCCTTTGACCTGGTCATCGTTGGGATCTTCGTCTTTGGGAGCAAAAAGCAGTTGGTGATTTTGTTTGTCTATCGCAAGGGTTTCTACATTGTTTTTGTGGGAAAGTGTAGACCGGTAGTTTTTTACTTTCGGGTTTTCGTCTAAATACTGCTGAATTTCAAACAGCATGCCGTCACTGCGCATCGCAAATGCGGTGCTTCCGTCCAAAGCAACACCTTCAAAATCGCCGTTTTCGCCAAAAGAAATCTCTTTTTCCAGTTTTTCAGCTTCCAAATCATAGAGGTAAAGCGTTGCGTGCTCATCTTCAACCATCAGAATCTGGTCATTTCCCGCCCAGCTTAGACCGGATACTTCATCCAAAACTCCCGGCAAATCCCAGGTTTTGACAATGGCATAGGGCTTCGGCTTTTCGGCTACAGGTTTAAATGACAGCATTATGCCCGCAAGGATTAGTATCATAAGGATTGAAGTGTCTTGTATTCGTTTCATAGCTTATTATTTTGGTCCGAATCTTTTACCGGAAATCTTGTTATAAACGGGTGATAAAAGGAGCAAAACCTATGCCCTACGAAGCACTAAACCTCTAAAGTTTCTTTAAAATAAAGTCCTAAAGCCGCTATTCGTAGAATCACACCGCATCTCTAAGGCCCCAACATGGTTAATACTCCGCGCCAAAGTGACTCAAACCGGTTCGGGTTTAGTACTTTTACGCTCCAGAAAAAGTCCGTTTTGAAGAACCTACTTCTCTTTCTCAAAAACCATTTTAAATCTGCGAGTTTTGGCTGGGTACTTACCTTTTTATCCAGTTTTGGGCAGACGTTTTTAATCTCGCTTTACGTGCCCGAAGTGCTTAAAACCTTCCGTATTTCTGAAGGTACTTTTGGCAGTATTTATGCTTTGGGAACCGTTATTGCCTCAGTAATTCTGTTAACGGTAGGCCACACCATAGATCATAAACCGCTTAAAAAAGTGGTGTTTTTCAACATTTTGGGACTTATACTTTCGTGCCTTTTACTCAGCTTTTCTCCCTACCACATCAGCCTGCTGATTTTGGCAATGATTGGGCTACGGCTTACCGGACAGGGAATGATGAGTCACATCAGCCAGACCGTGATGTCAAGGTATTTTGGAGAAAACCGGGGTAAAGCCCTGAGTATTGCGGCTCTGGGCTTCCCGATGGGTGAGGCTATTTTTCCCATAATTATTACTTCCATCATACTCGCTTACGGCTTTGAGGTTGCAGCCCAGGCCAGCGCCGGGATGTTATTGATTTATCTGGGATTCCTGTGGTTTAAAGACCTCAGTTATTTTGACCGGAAAGAACAGGTATCCAAACGACCTTCTTTTAAAGTATTGGCTAAGGATTTTGGCGGAATTCTTAAAGACAAACGCTTTATGGTCCTGATGCCTTCTACCTTTGCCCTGGCATTTACCTCAACAGCAATTTTCTTTTATCAATACGTTTTCGTCGAAGAAAAGGGCTGGTCTGTTTCACTCTACGCGGCTTTTTTTACCGGCTATGCCGCAACCCGGTTTTTGATGTCTATTGTAGGTGGAATCTGGGTCGACCGGTTTACTGCCAAACGCCTGTATCGGTATTTTCTGATCCCTCAGGCGCTGGGGCTTCTGCCCTTGGCTTTTATGGACGGCATTGCCGGCGCACTTATTTTTCTCATTCTCACCGGAGTGACTACCGGCCTCGCCGGAACGGTGAAATCTGCCGTACTCGCCGAAGTCTACGGCACCGAAAAACTGGGCGCCGTGAACAGCCTGTTCTCGATGTCTATGATCCTGAGCACCGCTTTGGCACCTTTGCTTATAGGCTATCTCATCGATCAGGGTGTGGCCTTCACGTATCTGATTTTGGTTCTTTTTGGCGTTGTGGTACTGGCAACCTTAAATGCGCAGCGGTTGGGGCAGATTTCACCTACAGCTGTAAAAGATTCAGATTAGTTCTTTAACAGCATTTAAGAACCTAAATCTACTAGACCAACTTGCTTTCCTGTAATTTTACGGTTGAAACGTGCAAAAGCATTAATTACCTTTCCATATGCTGTTAAAACATAAAATATATTGGGTATGCTGCTTTTTTTTGGCCTTAACCACAATGGGTTATGGTCAGAATTTCTTTCCACCGGTAACCAATTACAGTACCCGCGATTATAATGCCGCAAGTCAAAACTGGGGCCTTAGCGCTAATGAAGATGGTGTGTTGTTTGTCGCTAACAATGAAGGTTTACTGCGTTTTGACGGTCAGCGTTGGGAAGTCTTTACGCTGCCTAACCACACCACCATACGCTCTGTTTTTTGCCACGGCGATCGCATCTATACCGGTTCTTATGAAGAGTTTGGGTATTGGACCACCACAGAAACCGGCGATTTACACTATACGTCACTTACTCATCTTATAAACGCGACATTTCAAAATGAAGAATTCTGGCAAATAGGCTCAATTGGCGATACGGTCTACTTCAGGTCTTTTGGAAAATTCTATGTTTTTAACGGTGAAAAAATTGAAGCACACGAGCCCGGTTTTGTCATTACCGCAATGGAGCAGCACGATAATGACTTGTATTTGGGTTCTAATGGGGGTAAGTTATACCGCTTCAGAAATAACAAAATAGACACCTTAACCACAGCAAGGGTTAACCAAAGTGCGATTATAGAACTCAGCAATTTTGATGGAAAAATCCTTGCCGGTACCCGTAGAACCGGAATTTTCGTTTTTGAAAACAATGGCTTGAAGCCCTGGGGAAATGCTGCGCTCACGCAGTTTCTGGAGATCAACGAGCTCAATAAAATACAACCGGTAAATGATGAGCTTTTGATCTTAGGCACTGTAAAGGGAGGTATCGCCTATTACAACACCCGAACTGGAAATCTAAAGAATCATTTCAGACAAAATGGACTGCAAAACAATACCGTGCTCTCGTTACACAAAGCCGGTTCTAAGATCTGGATAGGCCTTGACAATGGTATAGACCTGGTTCTCCCCGATACTGCAGTGCAGTACTTTCTTGATAATACGGGTGAGCTGGGTGCTGTTTACGATCTGGTTTTCTTTAATGGGGCTACCTATGCCGGTACAAATACGGGCGTTCATAAAATTACCGATGCAGGCATCAGTTTCATTCCCGGCTCTCAGGGTCAGGTGTGGAAGTTTACGATTATAAACAACAGGCTTTTTATCAATCACAACCTGGGCTTATTTGAACTTAAAAATGACAAGCTTGATCTGGTTACGGGTAGCTCCGGAAGTTACGGCCTTGTACAAATCCCGCAATCCGGTCAATTCCTTAATTATACCTATAACGGTCTGCGACGGTTTCATTTTGAGAAAAATGAGTTTAAAATGCTTCCTCTGGATGAAAGCAAACCAGGACCGGTAGAAAAAGTATTATTTGAAAACAATCAAAACCTTTGGGCAGCACATCCCTATAAGGGTTTTTACAGGGCAGAGCTTGATTTACCCCGGCAAAAAATATCAAATGTAGAATCTTACTACGATCTGGGGGGACTTTCGGCCTATAAAACACATATTCATCAGATAGAAGGTCAAATCGCCTTTTACAACGCAGGAGAGTGGTATCGTTATAACCGTATAAACGATACACTTGAGAACTTTAAAGAACTCAAAAACTACCATTCCTATGCTTTGATCAATGACCGGGATAGCTTCTACTGGTTCAAAAACCGAAAAGGCAATGGCCTGATTTATACCGATTTTAAACAGGACAGCCTGTATATTGTAGAGCCCTTACTGGAAAGCCGTATTGTAAAAAACTATGAGACAATTATTCAACACAACGACAGTATTTTTTACATCACCCTAAATGAAGGCTTTGGCCGCATCAATCTTGCGAGTCTAAAGGCAGATCACGATCAGAGCAGCGTGCAGGCCCCACTGCTTACCGGCCTTCAAACCGCAGATGAAACTCGGAAAATCACATCAAAAACATTTGAAATCCCATACAAGGAGGCCGCAAACCTCACCGTATTTATCGCTGCGCCTTCCCTGCACGACCCTACTTTTGTTTATGATCTGTCTAACGGTATGAAAGGCCAGTTTAGCAAAGCCCTTTCTTTTCAGAATCTTACTGCAGGAGATTACACCCTCAACATCTGGTCGTTTAATAAGGGAGCAAAAAGTGACCAACCTCTTACCTTAAGTTTTACCGTATTACGACCCTGGTATTTGTCAAACCTGATGCTCTGTATCTATGTCATGTTGCTCCTGGGCGTGGTTGTTCTCATCGCGTATATAAACAGACAAAAACTCAATAAACACCGCAGGGAGTTAGAGCTTAGGCTCATAAAAGAGCAAGATCGTAAAAATCAAATCGCAGAGCGTAATAAGCTGTTGCAGGAAATTAACGCAAAGCGGAAAGAACTTGCGAATACCACCTACCTGGCTGCAAAACGTAACAGCAGCCTCATCGATATAAAAAACGAACTCGAAGAAGTAAAAGAAAAAGGCAGCAATCCCAAAAAGGTATCCAATATTCAAAATAAGATCAATCACATCATTGATGCCAAGGATAACTGGAAGGTTTTTGAAACCACATTTAAAGAAATTAACGACGAGTTCTTTCAAAAACTACTGGAAGACCATCCCGGTTTGAGTTCGAAAGATTTGAAACTTTGTGCCTATTTAAAAATGAATTTGGCTACAAAAGAGATCGCCCCTTTAATGGCAATTTCGGTGAGAGGGGTAGAAATTCAGCGCTATCGTCTGCGTAAAAAGTTGGGCTTAAAAAACGGTAAGAATCTTTCAAAATTTCTTATCAAAAATTACTAGATTCTCATACATCAATAGCTCAAAATTACATTTTCGACTTTCTCAAAACTACATCAAACGCATTTCGCAAACGTTGTAAATTTTAGTTTTAAATATATAAACGCCTTATTTTAAGGTTATTAACATCAATTAATAGTTTGATGTATTTTTTATGTAGTTCGTTTGGATTTTTAGTCTCCTATATTCACACCAGAATTTTAAAAAACCAATTCAAAAAGTAAAGTATATGAAATGTAAAATTAGCTTTTTGCTTGTCCTGAGTCTGTTTTCATTCTCCCTTTCAGCTCAGGAAACCAAGACCATTACGGGTACTATTACAGACACCCGGGATGTGCCTTTACCGGGCGCCGAATTAAAGGTAGTTGACAAAGACACCTACACCGTAACCGACTTTGACGGTAACTTTTCATTAGAAGCCAGCGTAGGTGACCAAATACGTATTACTTATTTAGGTTTCCAATCGCAAACGTTTTCTGTAACTAATGACGATGTGTATAACCTCGCGTTGCAGGATCAAACCAGTGAACTTGACGAAGTCGTTGTAGTAGGTTATGGTAATCAAAAACGATCTGATATAACCGGTGCAATTGTTTCTATCGACAGCGAAGAAATCACCAAACAACCCGCTACTACTGCGATTCAATCAGTACAGGGTAAAGTTGCCGGTGTAAACATTATTGCAAACGATGCGCCGGGTTCTACACCCACTGTTTTAATGCGTGGTCTGGGTACTGCCGAAGGTGGGCGTTCTCCACTTTATATAGTAGACGGTCAGCCACTAAGCGATATTCGCAGCATAAACCCAAACGATATTGAATCTATCGACTTCCTTAAAGGTGCTTCATATGCAAACATCTACGGTATACGAGCTGCAAACGGGGTTATTTTAATTACTACCAAACGAGGTAAAAGTGGTAAGCCCGTATTCTCGTTTGAATCTTACTACGGTGCAAAAACCATTTTAAATCAGGTTAAAATGGCAAATGCAGACCAGTATATTCAATACTTTAATGAGGAAAGCGCTGCAAATGACGGCTTTTTGCTTCAGGAAAATCAGCGTTATGACACAGACTGGTACGACGAATTGCTACAAACCGGCTTAATCAACAACAACAGCTTTTCCGTTTCAGGAGCTTCAGACAATATCGACTATTTCTTGAGCTACAACCTTTTTGAAGAAAAAGGCATTCTGGACGGTCAGAAGTTTAGACGTGGTACTATCAGAAATAACAACACCTACCATTTGTTTAATGACAACTTCAGGATTATTCAAAACCTGAATATTGCCTATACTAATGAAACTCCTAAACCTTTCGGAGCATTCAGTAGTGCTTACAGACAATCTCCTCTCGTACCTGTACGATATGATAACGGCTTATTTGGACAGTCTTTTGTTAACGAGGATACGGGAATAGTAACTTTTGAAAGTGAACCCGGTCAGCGCGTAGGACGATTAAACACACACGCTAACCCGGTATCTCAGGTATTTTTTGAAGACACGTATATCAATACTACCAGTCTTCAGGGTCAAATAGCAACAGAATTAGATATTACAGATGATTTGATGCTGACCACCCGTTTTGCAGCAACAAAATTCTACTCTACAAACCACAGCTTTTCAGACATCAGAGCACAATGGCTTAACGCAGACCCAAGAAGATCTGAAGCCACTTTTGATACGGAAAGAGGTGACCCAAATGGTGATGGCATTGTTTCAACCGAATTTGCAAACAACTCGTACAGCGTAAGCCGTACCGAATCATACCGATGGAATGTGGAAGGCTTTTTGACCTACACCAAAGAAATTGACAAGCATAACATCAGCGCTACTGTTGGATTGAGCCGTGAAAACTATCAGGGAGGTGAGTTTACCTCCTCACAGGGCTACGATGTAAGACCTGAGCGCAACCTGCGCAATTTCGACTTACGAACAGATCGCTTATTTGACGACAGCGTAGGTGGTGACACCTATCAAAGCACCAATTTGCAATCGTATTTTGGCCGTGTAGAATACAACTACGATTCCCGCTATTACCTTCGTGCCGTATTGAGAAGAGATGGAACCAGTGATTTTGTCACCGGTGATAATAACTTCTTTGGCTACTTTCCGGCCTTCAGTTTAGGTTGGACGCTTACTAATGAATCCTTTATGGAAGATAACGGGGTTCTGGATAATTTTAAACTATTTGCAGGTTGGGGTAAACTGGGAAATCAGGCGATTCCTTTCAACGTACAGTCTATCAATTCGGGTGACGGAAGCCGAAACACCAATTACGTTTTTGGTCCTGCTCAAAGCTTAATCATTGGTGCTGCATTGGGAACACCTGCTATTCCACTATCATGGGAGGTGACTGAAGAATTTGAAGTAGGTTTTGATTTTGCGATGCTTAACAGACGTCTTAGTGGTACTATCGACTACTACAACAGAGTAAACACCAATGCAATTCTTAATGTTAGACCTATTCTCAATTCAGAATTCAGTTCTAATTTCTTTGATGAAGCGGCAGAAATTTCCAACTCCGGTTTTGAATTTTTAGTAAACTGGAGAGACCAGATAGGTTCTGATTTTTCATACAATATTGGTCTGAATTTTTCTACAAACGAAAACCGCGTTCAAAATGTTAAGCCTGCTTATGATGGCGCTACAGGTGGAAGTTTAGGAAATGGTCGTATAACCAAACGTCTTGCAGACGGTCAGCCCATTTTTGCCTGGTGGATGTATGAGGCAGACGGCGTATGGCAAACTCAGGAAGAGATTGACAACAATACGTCGATAGGAAATGCCAGACCCGGACACCTGCGTTATGTTGACCAAAATGAAGACGGTGTTATTGACGACCGCGATAAAAAATACTTCGGTTCGTATATCCCAACCTACAATTACGGGGTTAATATTGGCGCAAACTACAAAAGCTTTGACCTGAGTGTTTCCGGTTTTGGTGTAGGTGGTAACAAAGTATATAACGGACTTTACAACACGCGTATAGGTGGTGAAAACATCTCTGCCGAGCAATTCAATAATAGATGGACAGGTCCCGGCTCAACAAATGTAAATCCCGGTGCAGAACGGGATGTCGAGGCTTCTTCCTACTACCTGGAAGACGGTTCGTATTTCCGAATCAATAACATAACACTGGGATATACTCTGCCCGAATTGAGCAATTTTATCAATAGCGCCCGAGTTTATGTGACCTTGCAAAACCCGTTTATGTTTACAAAGTATTCCGGTTTTACTCCAGAATTAAATCAAAGTGGAGTTCCTAACGGGACAACCGGTATTGAGCTTTCTGCATACCCCAATACACGCTCATTTATACTGGGCGCCAATTTCAAACTCTAAAAAATAAAGCGATGAATAAAACATTTAAACATATAATACTCACGCTTTTTGCAGGCATGCTGCTTGTTAACTGCGACAATTTTGTAGAAGAAGTAGAGGTTGTTGATCCCGTAGCTGATGACAGTGAAGATTTTGAACCTGTAAATTTCCTTACCGGTGTTTATGGAATGCATACTGACTTTTCCTATGCCTTTTCGTATTTAGGAATTACCGAAATGATTTCCGACAATTCAGATAAAGGGAGTTCTCCTACAGACACGGGAACAGACAAACGGGAACTGGATAACCTCAATCATACAACCTCATCTGTTTCTGTACGGGCAATGTGGACCCAATGGTACAAAACTATTGGGCGTGCACGACAGGCAATCGAGCTTACCGAACTTTATGAGGGTCCCACAAGTGCTCCTAAAGAGCGCATCATTGCCGAAGCTAAATTTTTGCGTGCGCTCAATTACTTTTGGCTGGTACGTTCGTTTGGTGACGTACCTATTCAAAGCATAGATCTGGTAGAGCGCGCTTCGGTTGAAGAGGTATATGCCTATATTGAGCAGGATCTTACTGAAGCAATTGCCGACCTGCCTTTAAAAAATGACTATGCATCTTCAGATATAGGTCGTGCAACAAAAGGTTCTGCTCAGGGTTTATTAGCTAAGGTTTACCTCTATCAGGAAAAATGGCAACAGGCAGCAGATATGGCAAATAACCTAATCACGTCCAATCAATACGATCTGGAGCCAGATTATGCTACCATCTGGAGAGAATCTACCGAAAATGGTCCTGAGTCGGTTTTTGAAATTCAGGCTCGTGGTGAAATCCCGCAACACGGGGTTCAACAGTATTCTCAAACTCAGGGAGCTCGCGGACCCAGCGGATGGGGATGGGGTTTCAACTCACCTTCAAAAAATCTGGAGGATGCCTTCAATGCCGAAGGAGATGTTATACGTCGTGATGCTACCATTATTTTTGCAGGCGAAACACTTTGGGATGGCAGAGTAGTAAGCACCAGTGTTGAAAATCCGCGTTATAGCGAAAAAGCCTATTCTTCTGCAAACGCAGGGCAAGGTGATGGAGATAAGAACATTCGCGTTTTACGTTTTGCCGAAATTCTATTAATACGCGCTGAAGCCTTAAACGAGTTGGGACAGTCTGCTGCTGCTCTTACTCCTTTAAACCGGGTACGCAGCCGTGTAAATTTACCTGCGGTAACCACCACAGATCAGGCTCAGCTTAGACGCGCCATCTGGAAAGAGCGTCGTCTGGAACTCGCTATGGAGCACGACCGCTGGTTTGATCTTATTCGCACAGGACAAGCCAAAGAAGCCATGGCTGCTGACGGAAAAACTTTTATAGAAGGTAAGCACGAAGTGTTCCCCATACCTAACGATCAACTCGTTCAAACACCATCAATGAGACAAAACCCGGGATGGTAATGATGAAAAAGCACATGCGTTTATTTTTAGTTGGATTGATTCTTCTATCCCTGCCAGGATGTAAAGAATCGCAAACAGAGAATCAGAATCAGGAGGTCGCTAAGGCGACTTCCGATTCGATTTCTGACGAAGCCCTTTTAGATTCGGTACAAAAACAAACCATCAATTATTTTTGGGATGGTGCCAACCCAGACTCTGGTCTTGCTCCTGAGCGTATTCATATGGATGGCATTTACCCGTCTAATGATAAAAACGTGGTTACCATAGGTGGTACCGGTTTTGGTTTTATGGCTATACTGGCAGGCGTGGAACGGGGATTTATCCCAAAAGATTCGGCACTAGTACGCTTTCAAAAAATGGTCAACTTTCTGGAGCAGGCAGATCGGTTTCACGGCGCCTGGCCACATTGGCTTGATGGTTCCACAGGAAAGGTTAAACCTTTCAGCAAAAACGATGACGGAGGTGACCTGGTAGAAACCGCTTTTTTGGTACAGGGAATGTTAGCTGTAGCTGAATACTATCGTGACGGTAATGAGGCCGAACAGGCTTTAGCAAACCAGATTGATACGCTTTGGCAGGAAGTAGAATGGGATTGGTACACGCAGGGCAAAGATGTATTGTACTGGCACTGGTCTCCTAATGTAGGCTGGAAGATGAACTTCCCCGTTGGGGGTTACAACGAGGCATTAATTATGTATGTACTTGCGGCCGCATCGCCCACACATTCCATTTCTAAAGATGTTTATGAAAAGGGCTGGGCATTAAATGGCAAAATCGCACAGGATACAACCGCTTATGGTATGCGTACGGTTCTCAATCACTTTGAACACAATGATGAGGCTATTGTAGGCCCATTGTTTTGGGCGCATTATTCCTATTTGGGATTAAATCCAAAAGGATTGTCTGATCAGTACGGAGATTATTGGAAATTGAACGTAAATCACGCTAAAATTCAATATGAATATGCTGTCGAAAACCCCGAAAACTACAAGGGCTACGGTCCTAATTTATGGGGTCTGACGTCCAGTTATTCTATAAATGGTTATGCAGGTCACCGCCCCGGCGAAGACCTGGGTGTTATTTCCCCGACCGCCGCTTTATCCTCGATGCCTTACACCCCTAAAGAAAGTCAGGCATTTTTGCGTCATCTCTATACCGATCTTCCGCAATACATTGGGGAGTACGGTCCTTATGATGCATTCAGCTTACAGGACGACTGGTATTTACCACGCTACCTGGCGATTGATCAGGGACCCATTCCGGTAATGATTGAAAATTACCGGAGCGGCCTGCTCTGGGAGTTGTTTATGAAAAATGAAGATGTCTTAAACGGACTCAGAAAGCTCGGATTTGAAAGTCCGTATCTAAAATCTCAAAATGATTAAATACGTATTTCTAATACTAAGCATTATACCTATTTGGAGTTGCTCCAGTGACAGCCCCGATCCTGTAGCTGAACCGCCGGAGGAAAATCCGGATGGAGGCAATGGTGGTGGTAATCCCGAGCCGGAGCCCCAACTTACTGATGCCGAATTACTAGATCTTACGCAAAGCGAAACCTTTAAATACTTTTGGGATTATGCCAATGCAGAATCTGGGGCCGCAAAAGAACGCTACATTCCTGCAAATCCTACCCGGGATCAGCAAGTAGTTGCTTCTGGGGGTACCGGTTTTGGATTGATGGGAATTCTGGTTGGGATTGAACGTAATTTCGTTTCAAGAACCGAAGGCTTCAACCGGCTTTCAAAAATTATCAATTTCCTCGAAACAGCAGACCGCTTTCACGGCGCCTGGCCACATTGGATCAATGGTGCTACCGGAGATGTTATCCCTTTCAGTACACTTGATGATGGCGCTGACCTGGTGGAAACTTCATTTGTAGCTCAGGGGCTTATCACCGTAGGCGAATATTTTAAAAACGGCTCTCCTGAAGAACAGGCTCTTGTTCAAAAAGCCTTTGACCTGGTTGACGGGATTGAATGGAACTGGTTTACCAAAGGTGAAAATGTACTGTATTGGCATTGGAGCCCGGAGAATGAATTTGCGATCAACCTGAGACTGCAAGGGTACAATGAGACCTTAATAACCTATGTGATGGCAGCGGCGTCCAAAGACTTTTCTATTGATGCGGAAATTTACAATCAGGGTTGGGCGCAAAATGGCGGTATTAAATCTTCGGCAGTGGCCTACGCTTACCCGCTTGAAGTGCGACACGCGGGCGAAGAGCAAACCGGTGGTCCCCTTTTTTGGGCGCATTACTCCTATTTAGGTCTTAATCCATTTGGCTTATCTGATGCCTATGTAAATTATGAGACCGCAACCGTTAATCACGCTTTGAGCAATTATGCATATTGTGTTGAGAACCCCAAGAACTGGCCGGGTTATGCTTCCAATCTCTGGGGTCTGACTGCCAGTTATACCATTAATGCAGATGGAAGTCTGGGATATATCGCCCACAGTCCGGGTAATGATACCGGTGTCATTACGCCAACAGCTGCGCTGAGTTCATTCCCCTACACTCCTGAAAAATCAATGGCTGCTTTGCGCAGATTTTATGAACTGAAAAATATTTTACTGGGTCCGGCAGGCTTTTATGATGCCTTCAGCCCGGTTCAAAACTATGAAGTGGCCGAAGCCTATCTGGCTATTGATCAGGGCCCCATTCTCGTTATGATTGAAAATTACCGAAGCGGTCTGCTCTGGAAACTGTTTATGCAAAATGAGCGCGTACAGGCCGGTCTTGACAAACTTAATTTTAACTACACTATTCCTAAGTAACAATGAATATGCGTTTATCACTATTTGCCCTCATACTTTTTACCTCAGCCGCAATGCTGGCACAGGAAAATTTTGAACGCGCTGTTTACCACAAAGCTGATGACAGTTTGCAGTATCGTATACAATACCCGGTCAATTACGAGGCCGGAAAAAAGTATCCTTTAGTATTGTTTCTACACGGTGCAGGTGAGCGCGGTTCAGATAATGAAAGCCAGTTGGTACACGGCTCTAAAGTATTTGCAGATTCCGGTAACCGCAATGCGTTCCCGGCAATTGTGATTTTTCCGCAGTGTCCTAAAGATTCGTACTGGGCCAATGTTGATGTAGACCGAAGCACGTATCCCATCGGGATTACCTTTCATCCGGATCAAAAGCCTACGCCTCATTTGCAAATGGCCGCAGATTTGGTCAATTCGTTTATTAAAGACGGAAAAGCAGATCCTTCACGAGTGTATATCGCAGGGCTCTCTATGGGCGGAATGGGCACTTACGAAATGGTGCAACGCAACCCCGAAACATTCGCTGCAGCCATTGCAATTTGCGGTGCCGGAAGCACCAGCGAAGTACCAAACTATGCGCTAAATACCCCTTTTTGGGTTATTCACGGTGCTGAAGATAATGTGGTAAACCCCATTCATTCGCTAGAGATGGCACAGGCCATGCTTGAAGCGGGAGCTAAACCCCGGGTTACCGTGTATGAAGACGCCAATCACAACAGTTGGGATCCGGCTTTTGCCGAGCCTGATTTTCTGTTGTGGCTTTTTAGTCACACCAAATAAAAACTGAAGTTAAAAGCCTGTAACGGGCAATTAAGTCAAAACCCACGAAACTACTAAAACACAGATTTTCGGTGGGTAACAAAATTCTAAATATGAAAAGTATTCGTTCCAGATTTCTAATTATCGGTCTGCTTTGTCTTGCCACTACTGTATTTGCCCAAAAAAGACAGGCTATTCCTGAAGTAGAAGCCCTTTTAAAAAAAATGACCCTTGAAGAAAAAATAGGTCAGCTTAACTTACTCACTCCCGGTGGTGGTGTCGCAACAGGCTCGGTGGTGAGTAAAAATGTAGAAGATAAAATAAAGTCCGGCAACGTGGGCGGTTTGTTTGGGGTTGCAGGACCTGAAAAAATCAGACAGGCGCAGGAACTGGCGGTAAAAAATACACGTCTGGGCATTCCGCTGCTTATAGGTTCTGATGTCATTCACGGGTATAAAACCACATTTCCTATTCCGTTGGGACTGTCAAGCAGCTGGGATATGGAGCTGATAAAGAAAACAGCTCAGATTGCTGCTCAGGAAGCCACTGCAGACGGGATAAACTGGAACTTTTCACCTATGGTTGACATAGCCCGAGATCCGCGCTGGGGGCGTATTGCCGAAGGTGCCGGGGAAGACCCATATCTGGGTTCTCAAATCGCAAAAGCAATGGTGCAAGGTTACCAACAGGAAGATCTTACCGCCGAAAATACGATGATCGCCACCGTAAAACATTTTGCACTCTATGGCGCTTCAGAAGGTGGCCGTGATTACAACACCACCGATATGAGCCGGGTTAAAATGTTTAACGAATACCTACCTCCTTACAAAGCCGCTATTGATGCAGGTGCCGAGAGTGTCATGAGTTCGTTTAACGACGTTGATGGTGTGCCCGCAAGTGGCAACAAATGGTTACTCACAACCCTACTTCGCGACCGCTGGGGCTTTGACGGTTTTGTAGTTTCAGATTATACTTCGGTGAACGAAATGATCGCGCATGGTATGGGTGATTTACAGGCCGTATCTGCGCTTTCCATCAATGCCGGACTGGATATGGATATGGTAGGCGAAGGTTTCTTAACGACCCTTAAAAAGTCGGTTGAAGAAGGTAAGGTTACAGAGGAAACGATTACTCAGGCCTGTCGTCGCATTCTGGAGGCTAAATATCGATTGGGTCTGTTTCAAGATCCCTATAAATATTCCGATTCTAAAAGACCGCAACGCGATATTCTAACCGATGCAAACAAGGCTATTGCCCGCGAGGCAGCACGTAAGTCTTTCGTTTTACTTAAGAATGAAAACAATACGCTTCCGCTAGCTAAAAATGCTAAAATCGCACTTGTTGGTCCGCTGGCAGACAGTAAAAACAATATGCTGGGTACCTGGGCACCTACCGGTAACCCTCAACTTTCAGTATCTATCTTAACCGGATTCAAAAATGTAGCTCCACAGGCTGAGATTACCTATGCTAAAGGTGCCAACATCTCTAATGATTCCGCATTCGCGAAAAAAGTAAACGTCTTTGGTCCGCGAATTGAAATCTCAGAAGAAAGTCCAGAAGGTCTTTTAGCGGAAGCACTTCTTGCTGCAAAAAATGCTGATGTAGTTGTTGCTGTGGTCGGTGAAGCCACCGAAATGAGTGGTGAAGCCGGGAGCCGTACAGACATCAGCATCCCTGACAGTCAGAAGCATTTAATTCGTCAACTCGTAAAAACCGGAAAACCGTTAGTGCTTGTTTTGATGAGTGGCCGCCCGCTGGTCATCACCGAAGAAATGGACCTTCCCGTAAGCATTTTACAGGTTTGGCATCCCGGTATTGAGGCCGGTAATGCCGTTGCAGATGTGGTTTTTGGAGATTACAATCCTTCCGGAAAACTTACAGCAAGCTGGCCGCGTAACGTAGGACAAATCCCTGTATATCACAGTATGAAAAACACCGGTCGCCCTGCTCCTTCTGCTGAATTTGAGAAGTTTAAATCACAATATCTGGATTCGCCCAATGCGCCTTTGCTTCCGTTTGGTTATGGCTTAAGCTATACTTCTTTTGAGTATGGAAAACTTTCATTAGCTAAAAAAGAAATCAATTCCGGTGAATCTTTGGAGGTACAGGTTGATGTGACCAATACCGGTGATCACGACGGTGAGGAAGTAGTGCAATTATACCTGCACGATGTAGTACGTAGCCTTACGCCACCGGTACGAACACTTAAAGGCTTTGAAAAGGTATTTTTAAAGAAGGGAGAAACCAAAACGGTTACGCTAACTTTAGAACCCGACGATCTCAAATTTTACGACGGGGCGCTTGATTTTGTAGCTGAGCCGGGAGAATTTGAAATCTTTGTGGGTGGAAACAGCAATGCTACCTTAAAAGAAGCCTTTACGCTTAACTAAAATTAGCCAAGATGATACGCCAAATCTGCATATTCGCAACACTCATTTTTTCAGTCTTTACTCTGGGAGCCCAACAAAAATACGTAGGTCAGGTCTATGCAGATTTGGTAAAATCTACACACACCTATGCCGATACCTTAAAGCTTGATTTTTATACAGCAACGCAAAATCGAAATGACAACTCACGCCCTTTGATTGTGCTGGTTCACGGTGGTGGTTTTTCGGGAGGGAAACGCGATAACGCTCAGGAAACCGAATTTTCACAAACTATGGCCGCTAAGGGATACGCAGTAGCTTCTATAAGCTATCACCTAACCCGCAAGGGCAAAGGGACGGGTTTTGGTTGTGATTGCCCGGCTTCCGAAAAACTGGAAACTTTTAAACAAACCACAACCGATATTTTAGACGCAGTAGGTTATCTTAAATCAAATCCGAATTTTAGTTTTGATCCTGAAAAAATCATTCTTGCCGGGAGCAGCGCCGGTGCAGAAGGTATTTTAAACACCGCGTATATGGCGCAACATCCCGATTTTAAGGATTTGGGCAATTACCCCAAAATAGCTGCAGTGGTATCTTTTGCAGGAGCTGTGGTAGATGCCCGGTACATTACTTCAGAAAATGCAGTTCCGGGTTTCTTTATTCACGGCGATGCAGATAATTTGGTTCCTTATTCCAGTGACCCGCATCATTTTTGTAAGTACGGAAGTCCCGGCTTTTTGCCTTTAGATGGTGATGCGTTTATCGCAGCAAAGCTGAAAGAGCTCAATGCATCCTACACTTTGCTTAGCGCACCGGGAGGCAATCACGACTGGGCCGGCTTAGGCTATACCTACACCACTCAAATTGCTGTATTTCTAAATGCAGTAATTCACGAACAACAGCTTATTCAGCACGAGGAATCTGTTGAAAAACAATAACCAATGAAAACCGCTTTTCCCATTTTACTCCTGCTACTCGCATTTCTATCCTGCAAGGAAGAAAACAAAAAAACAGAGGTCGCTGAGGCACAGCCCAAAAAGCCCAATATTATTTTCATTATGTCTGACGATCACGCGTTTCAGGCAATAAGTGCATACGGGCATCCCGTGAGTGAGTTGGCTCCTACTCCTAACATTGACCGTATTGCCACTAACGGCATGCGTATGGACCGGGCTTATGTGACCAACTCTATTTGCGGCCCAAGCCGGGCGGTGATTTTGACCGGTAAACACAGCCACATCAATGGTTTTCGGCAAAACGGGGATCGCTTTGATGGCGACCAGCCTACCTTGCCCAAAAAATTACAGGAACTGGGATACACCACCGCGATTCTGGGCAAATGGCATTTGCACGGCTATCCGCAGGGATTTGACTACTGGAATATTATTAAAGACCAGGGCAATTACTACAATCCGGACTTTATAAAAGAAGGGGACACGAGCCGCGTAATGGGTTATGCTACAGACCTCATTACGCAAGATGCATTAAACTGGCTCGATACCCAGCGTGACACTACAAAGCCGTTCTTTATGATGGTGCATCACAAGGCCCCGCACCGCAACTGGATGCCGGCATTAAGACACACAACAAAGTACGACTCGGTCACTTTCCCCTTGCCAGACACCTATTTTACAGATCACGCCGGTTCGCAGGCTTCTCAGGAGCAATTGCAAACGGTTTATAAAGATATGTATGAAGGTCACGATCTGAAAATGACCAAAGAATTAGGCAGCCCTGAATTGGCTCACAATCCCTGGACTACCGATTTTGAACGGATGACACCTCAACAGCGCGAAGCATGGGATACTGCTTACCAACCCAAAAACGATGCTTTTCATAAGGCCGATCTGCACGGCAAAGCACTTGACGAGTGGAAAGGTCAGCGCTATTTACGCGATTATATGGCGACTATTGCTGCTGTAGATGAAGGCGTAGGCCAGATTCTTGATTACCTCGAAGCTCATAATCTGGATGAAAACACTATTATGGTTTATACTTCAGATCAGGGATTTTATCTGGGTGAAAAGGGATTTTTTGACAAGCGGTTTATGTATGAAGAGTCGTATCGCACTCCGCTTCTGGTACAATACCCCAAAGCAATCAAAGCAGGAAGCCACAGTGAAGCTCTGGTACAAAACCTGGATTTTGCGCAAACCTTTTTAGATTACGCTCAGGGTGATTCTCTGGCTGTGGACATGCAGGGGCAATCACTTCGGCCGGTGCTTGAGCAGCAACTAGCGGATACCGATTTTAAAGAGGTATTGTACTATCATTATTACGACTTTCCGGCGTTTCATATGGTCAAAAAGCATTATGGCGTAAGTACCAGGCGCTATAAACTGATGCATATTTACGATGACATAGACACCTGGGAATTTTACGATCTGGAAAGTGATCCGCAGGAAATTCAGAATAAAATTGATGACCCTGCGTATTCTGAAATCATTGCAGGTTTACACAAAAAGCTAGACTCAATTCAGGAAGCCTACGGTGTTACGTCAAAAGAATTTGAGCAGGCTCCACAAAAACAGGTGGAGCAAGCCTATAAAAACTTTGAACGTCTTCGCGGTACGCCAATGCAATAGCTTAATACAGGCTTAACCCCAAATCGTGATGCCATTTTCCAGCTTTGACTTATTTTTCGATTTTAAAAACACCTTAATATGAAGTTTCCCGCTTTCCTCCTTTTTGCATTTTTTGGTCTAAATCTTTTACCGGCTCAGGAACTCAGTCTGATGACCTACAACATCAGGATGGCTACAGAGTCTGACGGAGACAACGCCTGGAGTAAGCGCAAGGAATTTCTTACCGCGCAGGTACTTTTTTATGCTCCCGATGTAATGGGCGTACAGGAAGCTCTACCCGAACAAATGCAGTATTTGGGCGAAAACCTTACCGGTTACAAACACGTGGGAGTAGGTCGTGAAGGCGAAAACAAAGGCGAATTTTCCGCGATTTTTTACAATGCGGAAAAACTGGAACTCATAGCAAGTAATACCTTTTGGCTCTCAACTACACCGGAAGAAATCTCTACCGGCTGGGACGCCGCGCTACCTCGAATTTGCACTTATGCCTTGTTTGAAATCAAAGAAACCGCTGCCCGCTTTTATGTCTTCAATACGCATTTCGATCACGTAGGAGTTGAAGCCCGTAAATACAGCGCCCAATTAATACTTGACCAGATACGCGAAATCAACAGCCTGAATTATCCGGTTTTTGTCACCGGCGACTTTAATCTGGAACCCGATTCTGAACCTATTGCTGTTTTAGAAACACAATTAAAAGACACCTTTAAAGCGAGTTTAAGCGGTTCTTTTGGCCCCGAAGGCACTTTTAACGGTTTTGATTTTGACCAACCCGTAACCCGCCGCATCGACTATATTTTTGTGGGTAAAACGAGTCCGGTTAAAGTATTGAAACACGCCACACTAAGCGATTCTAAAAATCTCAACTACGCTTCAGACCATTTGCCGGTTTATACTTTAGTAGAAATTCAGCCCTAAAAATGGAGATTACAGCATAAAAATTAAAAAAGTAATGCTATTTTTGTCCTTCATTCAGAAAACAATCCGGTGCTGCCGGTCCTTATAAAGAAGTTGTGTTGTCTTCCGGCAACGGAAGACTGGTTTTGTAGTGAAACCTTTGAGAAGCTTTTCCACCTTAGGCGGAGAGGCTTTTTTGTTTCAGGAACCTAAAATTTCTTCTATGTGTTTCAATTCGCCTTCTGAAAATGCCAGGTTATGCAGCGCATTCAGATTATTGTGCAATTGTTCTACTTTACTCACTCCCACCAGTACTGAAGTCACACGCATATCTTTTAGCAGCCAGCTAATCGCCATTTGAGCAAGACTCTGAACGCGATCCCGGGCAATGCTGTTCAGTTTTTCAACTTTATACAAGAGCTCTGGTGTAATGCGATCTTCAGAAAGGTATACCGAATTTGCCGCACGCGAATCTTTTGGAATTCCGTTGAGATACTTATCGGTAAGCAGACCCTGTTGCAAAGGTGAAAAGACCACACTGCCCAGACCGGTATCTTCTAACGCATCAAGCAAACCATCTTCAACCCAGCGATCAAACATATTGTACCGTGGTTGATGCACCAGAAACGGAGTACCCATTTGCTTCAATAAGGCTGCGGCTTTCCGCGTACGCGCTGCGTCATAATTGGAAACTCCTACATAGAGTGCCTTCCCCGAACGTACAAGCTGATCCAGCGCACTCACGGTTTCTTCTAAGGGTGTTTCAGGATCAGGACGATGATGGTAAAAAACATCTACGTAGTCAAGACCCATTCGCTTTAAAGACTGGTCACAGCTCGAAATCAAATATTTCCGGGAGCCCCAATTCCCATAAGGTCCGGGCCACATGTCGTAACCGGCTTTTGAAGAAATAATCAACTCATCCCGATAGGGCTTAAAATCTTCCCGATATAAACGTCCAAAATTGGTTTCTGCCGCACCATAAGGAGGTCCGTAATTATTAGCCAGATCAAAAGGGTTATGCCTTTATCAAATGCGGTTCTAAGTAGTAATCTTCCGTTAGTTAAATCTGCTGTATCTCCGAAGTTATGCCACAGCCCCAGCGAAATCATTGGGAGTTTGATTCCACTTACTCCACAGCGACGGTACTGCATGGTTTCGTAGCGCTCTTCTGCCGCAGTATATTTTTTAACGGTGTTCATAGGTATTAGATCAATTGGATTAATGACTAAAAATAAACATTTCAGCCCGGTTCTAATTTAATTTAAATCTTCGCGGCTTATTTTGATTTGAAACTTTGAATATTTGGTAACTTCAAAGCTTTAAATTTTAGTTTCAGTTCTTATGATCCGAGTACACCGCCTTCAGATTTTCTTAGTTGCATTTATGGGTATGTATACAGTCCTTTCTGCGCAAACCTCAAGCCTTTCCGTAGAAAAAATAATGCAGGACCCCAAGTGGATGGGTACGTTCCCCGAAAATGTAAACTGGGATACGCAAAGCAAAACCATCTATTTTGACTATAATCCCGAAGGAAACCCTGCAGACAGTCTTTATAAGATCAGTATCAATAATCCGGATAAGATTGAAAAAGTAAATCTGGCGGAGCGCAAGGCGATGCCGGGCCGTTATGGTACCTGGAATACCGCTCACACCAAAAAATTATACACCGAAGATGGCGCGCTTTGGGTTTACGACCTTAAGAACGACCGCCCCAAAGAACTTATTGATCTGGGAGGTCGCATTGGCAATTACACGTTTCTGGCAGACGAAAGTCAAATTGCTTTTGAATACGATAACAATGCCTATGTTTTGGATACCAAAACGGGAACGCTAAGCAAAATCACCAACATCAGGGAAGGCAAGGCTCCTGAAGACAGAGCCAAAAAACTATCGGAAAAAGACCAGTGGCTCAAGGATGAGAATTTAAGCCTGCTTCAAATTGTACGCGAACGGGAAGAGCAGGATTCGATCTCTAAAGCCTACCGCGAAATGACGGCAGATCCTGATCCCTATACCTTTTACGCCGGGGATGAGTCGGTTAGCGGCCTACAGGTGAGTCCTAAAGCGGATTTTGTGACGATTATGCTGATGCAGCGTGATCGGGGCGAAAGCACCAACGTACCCAATTATGTAGATGCCAGCGGCTATACACAGGATTTGCGGGCGCGCAGCAAAGTAGGTGACGATAACACCGAAAATTCCCTTGCCATTTACAACATCAAAAAAGACACGGTTTATAAGGTAGATACCTCAAAACTCCCCGGAATCACAGACCTTCCCGATTATACAAGCGATTATCCTGACCGCGAGTGGGAAGAAAAAGAACGCGATGTCATCATCTCACAGGCTGTATTTTCAGACGACGGCAGCAAGGCTATTGTGAACATTCGATCTAAAGACAACAAAGACCGGTGGATTGCTTTCCTCAACCTCGAAGACGGAAGCCTCCAAACCCTCGATCGCCAGCGTGACGAAGCCTGGATTGCCGGACCCGGAATCGGCTGGTCTTTTGGCGGCGGAACTCTGGGCTGGGTACCGGATAACAAGCATATTTACTTTCAGTCTGAGGCCAGCGGCTATTCACACCTCTACCTGCTTGACGTTACTACCGGAACCAAAAAAGCCCTGACCGAAGGGGAATACGAGGTTTTTGATCCGTTTTTGTCTAAGGATAAAAAATCCTGGTTTTTAACTACTTCAGAAGTAGATCCCGGCGAGCGCCATTTCTACACCATGCCGGTTATGGGCGGAAAAATGGAAAAACTCACATCGATGCCCGGCAATAACGAAGTGAGCCTGTCACCTGACGAAAAATATATGGCGATTCGTCATTCGTATAGCAACAAGCCCTGGGAATTATACCTGAAGAAAACCGGTTCAAAAGCCGAAGCCAAACAGCTTACCTCAGGCCAGTCTGAAGCTTTTAAAAGTTACACCTGGCGCGTACCGCAAAACATCAGATTTAAAGCTGAAGACGGAGCGATGGTTCCGGCAAGACTGTATGTTCCGGATGCTTCGGTAAAAAACAACGCTGCTATAGTATTTGTACACGGAGCCGGCTATCTCCAAAACGCCCACAAATGGTGGTCCAGCTATTTTAGAGAATATATGTTCAACAATATGCTCACCGATCTGGGATACACCGTAATTGATATTGATTACCGCGCCAGCTCAGGTTATGGCCGCGACTGGAGGACAGGTATTTACCGTCATATGGGCGGAAAAGATTTGTCTGATCAGGTTGATGGGGTGAAATACCTTATTGAGAACTACGATATTGATCCTGATAAAGTAGGGATTTATGGCGGAAGCTATGGCGGTTTTATTACCCTTATGGCCTTATTCACCGAAGCTGATACGTTTAAGGCCGGTGCTGCTTTGCGTTCGGTGACAGACTGGGCGCATTACAACCACGGCTATACGGCAAATATTCTTAACGAACCCACCCAGGACCCCATCGCGTACAAACGCTCCTCGCCTATTTATTTCGCCGAAGGCTTAAAAGGTGATTTACTCATAGAGCACGGAATGGTAGATACCAACGTGCATTTTCAGGATGTGGTAAGGCTTACTCAACGCCTGATCGAGTTAGGAAAAGACAACTGGGAACTTGCAGTTTACCCGGTAGAGGATCACAGTTTTATAGAAGCCAGCAGCTGGACCGATGAGTACAAGCGTATTCTGAAGCTTTTTAATGAGAGTCTTTTAGGTATAAAATAACAATCTACAACCCCGGGCTAGTGTCTGGGGTTTTTTCTAAAGGTCTGGAGATTTCGATAGCGTACTTCAACAAAAACGTAGCAAGCATAAATAATAAAACCCAGGGCAATTACACCAAGTGTCCAGTTGCCAAATAAATATTCCATAACCGAGAAGGCAGCTTCTTTATTGGTATCCTCCAGATCCCGATTGGTAAAAGCCGAGTCCCACAATAAAAACGAAGCGATACCCAGGGTAATGCCACGGGAAGCATAGCCTGTCATTCCGCAGATTAAAATGAGGTTTTTGTAAAGCGGATTTAGGTTTTCAATCCTTATGGTTTTGGCAAACTTTCGGGAAATGGCGATGTAAAACTCATTTAATGTGGCGCCGAGCATACCTACTGCGATAGCCATGATCGTGTATTTACCCAGATCAGATTGAATAAGTTGTTGCATATCGGTCTCCTTCAGCCAGGATGATGTTTCCGGATTTAAAGCAACAAACAGGGCACTCACAGCCAGAAAAGCGTAAACCAGTCCGCCAAAACCAAAACCAATTCGTTCTGCGATTCCGGTTAAATCATTTCCGAACTCACGGCGATCTGCGATACTTTCAAAAACACGCCAAAACACATAACCCGATAAGGCTATAGCCCATAAAATGAGCAGGGCTCTGCCTAAAGTGTTCCCGGCTAAGAAATTCATCAGCGTAAAACTTCCGGCCTTAAACCCACCCAGATTGAATGCAGCCATTGAAGTAAAAACGCCAATAGCCAAAAAAAGCACAGCCTTTGCAAAAAGACCTGCACGGGCAAAAAAAAGAAATTTCGTATTCAAGCGGTCGTTGGGTGTGATGCGATTAAAAAGCTAAACTACTCAACCCTAACCTAAAAGATTGATAAAGAAGTGTTATTTAGGAAAAGGAAAATTGAAAAACCTCAATAAGCCGGTTTTAGTAATTAAATCCAAAAAAACCATCGGTAATCTGAACGGTAGCCGCACCCTGAGCTGTAAACTGAAAGGTTCCGCCAACAGATTTTTGAGCAATGTTGTTAGAAATTATAGTAACCGTGCCCGACTGCACCTGAGGATTGAATGCTCCCGAAATGTAAGAAGCCTGATAGGGGCTGTTCACATTAAAATCGGTTAGGTCATAAATCCCGGGCTCTATATTTCGCGGAAAGCGCAAACGAACGATCACCGAGTTTGTGCTACCCACCCCGATGATGATCCCGTTAGCTTCAGAAGAATAGCTCACTTCAGGCGTAAAGGGATTCCCCTGAATTTTACAGCCAAAAGCGCTCTCCACAACCGGAAGAATTACAGGTGGTGGTGGTTCTTTAAGAAAAGGTACCTCGTAAAAATAACCCCGTGTAAAATAGACTTCAGTATCATCTGCAGGTGCTACAGCCCTAAACCGAAACGAACCGGTATACAAACTATCATCAATGCGCTCAACCACAACCTCACCTTCGCCGTCAAAACGGGTACTGTATTGCTTGCCATCTGCCTCGTAAAAATCGGCTATGGCGGCAGAGCCTGCACTAAGATCAAATACTCCGGTCCCGTAAGCCGGCAACTTAAGATCTACACGCTCGCCGTTGAGACTTCCTGAGATGATTACCTCATTTGCATCGGTTAGTTGAGCGCGGGTACCCACAGCCTTAAAAAAAAGGGTGTCTTTAATACCTTGAAATGCAGGGGTATTGAAGGTGACGTCATCTGCACAGGATACCAACAACAGACTCAAAATAGCAAAAAGAAAAGGCCTGATCATCAACAATGTAATTAAGGGACTGCAAATTACTAATTTTACGGGCTTTAAACGCATTGACAAACAGAAAATTGTAGTATATTTGCGCCCTCAATAAAGAGAGCAATCTGCTTAACGTTAGGCAGAGGGCTTATTTTTAAATTATAACCGGGGTCGGGTACCCCAAAAATTAATTTTTATGCCAGTAAAAATCAGATTACAAAGACACGGTAAAAAAGGAAAACCTTTTTACTGGGTAGTAGCCGCAGACACGCGTGCTAAACGTGATGGTAAATTCTTAGAAAAACTAGGAACTTACAATCCAAACACCAATCCTGCGACTATTGACCTGGACGTAGATTCATCTGTAAAATGGTTGCAAAACGGGGCTCAGCCTACCGAAACTGCAAAACGTTTACTTTCTTACACTGGGGTATTGCTTAAAAATCACCTTGCCGGTGGTGTGCGTAAAGGCGCATTAACCGAAGAGCAGGCTGAAGAAAAGTTCAACGCCTGGGTTGAAGAAAAAGCATCTAAAATTGATGCAAAAAAAGAAAACCTTTCTAAAGAACAGCAAAAGGTACGTAAAGAGGCTTTAGCTGCTGAAAAAGCTGCTAATGAAGCTCGTATCGCCGCTGCTCAACCTCAAGAGGAAGAAGCCGTAGAAGCTCCTGAAGCTGCTACTGAAGAAGCTCCTGCTTCTGAAGAGAACAACGAAGAAGAAGCTAAGTAATACTCGTTCACGATGCGCAAAGAAGAATGTTTCTATCTGGGCAAAATCGTGCGAAAATTCAGCTTTAAGGGTGAGTTACTGGCTAAGCTAGATACAGACGAACCCGAGGTTTACGAAGAATTGGAATCAGTTTTTGTCGATTTTAACGGCAATCTGGTTCCTTTTTTTATTCGTAGTGCACAACTGCACAAATCTACACTGCTCCGCATCGATTTTGAAGACGTAAATACCGAAGAAGATGCAGATGACCTGGTCAATGCAGAACTCTACCTGCCGCTTTCTATGTTACCCCAACTGGACGGTACTAAATTTTACTATCACGAGGTTATCGGTTTTACCGTAAAAGACGTTTACTATGGGGAAGTAGGTATTATCACCGGGATCAACGACAATACCGCACAGGCTTTATTTGAAATTGATCACAACGGCAAAGAAGTCCTTATCCCCGTCAACGACGACTTTATCAAAAAAGTAGACCGCAGCACCAAAACCATTACGCTCGATACGCCCGAAGGATTGATTGCTATTTATCTTTAATACAAATGCGAAAGCTTATTTATCTTCTAAAATTACTTTCATTTGTTCTAAGCATTTTATCTCTAATATTATTAATATCTGCATTATCAACTGATCTTACTTTCGATTCAAAAACTGAGTTGAATGTAAGCTTAAATAACATCTATAATTCTGCTCTAAAATACTCCGAGTTATACAGATTATGCTTGATAGTCTCTGCATTTTGGATTACCCTAAGACAACTAAGAATTTCTCAAGAAAATCAGGCTAGAAATTTTAACCAGATTGAGTTTATTCAAAATGACATTCTTGACAAGCGAAATAAAGAAATAAGAGTAGAAACTTTAAACCAAGTTAAATACTTTCAAAATGAAATTCAAGAAAGTATTGAAGCCTTAATAAACGATCATTTACCAAACTCATTTCCAATTATCTGGAGGAATCTTCAAGAAAATCCTATTTCTGAAAATCTCTATCAACATCATCGCAGCTTTTATGATAAGATGACTGCACTAGATAGTCGAAATAAGAATAAAGTAAATCTGATTTTAAGAAAAATTGACTCATTTTCTGCTTTTTTTCTTCACAGTAGTCTTGATAGTAATTTAGCATTTCAAATTATTGGAAATGACTTCCTTAAACAAACTGATCTCCTACTTGGTCCCCTTGCCTTTTTCCGAAAAGATGAGAATTCAACGTATTGTGCTCATTTGTTAGAACTTAAAACTAAATGGAGTAATCTCCATTAGATAAATACAGCTCTGTGTCAAAACCCTTCAAATTCAAACAATTTACGGTTAATCAGGACCGCTGCGCGATGAAGATTGGCACAGACGGGGTATTGCTTGGAGCCTGGGCGCCTGTACATCAAAATCCTTTTTCGATACTCGACATCGGTACCGGCACGGGAGTCATCGCACTGATGCTTGCGCAGTGCTCAGATGCCGAAGTGATTGACGCCCTCGAACTGGATGAAGACGCCTACGAGCAGGCGGTTGACAATTTTGAAGCCTCATCCTGGGGTGATCGCCTCTTTTGTTATCACGCCCATCTCTATGAATTTGCTACCGAAATTGAAGACACCTACGATCTTATTGTGTGCAATCCGCCCTATTTTGAGGGTAGTACCCACCTTGAGGAGCAGCAGGGCTCTGCCCGGGAGCAGGCCCGTTTTGAAGACGCGATGCCTTTTGAACTTTTGGTTGCTTCGGTAAACCAGCTTCTGGAGGAAACAGGTGTTTTTTGCGTGATTATTCCGCAAATGCGGGAAGAGGAGTTCATAAGCCTGGCGGCGAAAGCAAACCTGTATCCTTTTAAGATCACCCGCGTTCAGGGAAATCCTGAAGTGCCTGCAAAGCGTACGCTTCTTGCCTTTTCGCGCAATGCTAAAGCCTCATTACAGGAAGATAATCTGATTATCGAAACTGCACGGCATCAGTACACCGAAGCCTACCAAAATCTGGTCAGGGATTTTTACCTTAAAATGTAGCCCGTTATCCTTCTTAAATTTCCGTTTGGAGTAGCATAGGTTTTAGCATTTTTCTAAATTTAGCAGAAATACAACAGCATTCATTACATCATCTTTAGTGAAAGCTTATAAAACTTTAGAGTTTAACAACAGCGCCTATGAAACCTGATCTTTTTGAATCACCCGATTACTACAACATTGACGACCTGCTAACCGACGAACATAAACTGGTGCGCAGCGCAGCACGCGACTGGGTTAAGCGGGAAGTTTCGCCTATTATTGAAGAAGCGGCTCAAAAAGCAGAATTCCCCAAACAAATCATAGGCGGTTTAGCTGAAATAGGCGCTTTTGGTCCCTACATTCCTGAAGAATACGGCGGTGCCGGCCTGGACCAAATCGCGTATGGCCTCATTATGCAGGAGATTGAACGCGGAGACAGTGGCGTACGCTCTACAGCTTCGGTACAATCGTCGCTGGTGATGTACCCCATTTACAAATTTGGTTCTGAAGAGCAGCGTAAAAAATACTTACCCAAACTCGCCAGCGGGGAGTTTATGGGATGTTTTGGCCTCACCGAACCCGATCACGGCTCCAATCCCGGCGGGATGGTGACCAACTTTAAAGATGCCGGTGACCATTATATCCTGAACGGTGCAAAAATGTGGATTTCCAATTCGCCGTTTGCCGATATCGCTGTGGTCTGGGCAAAAAGTGAAGAAGGCCGCATTCATGGGCTCATCGTCGAGCGTGGTATGGAAGGGTTCTCAACGCCCGAAACGCATAACAAATGGTCGTTGCGGGCAAGCGCCACCGGCGAACTCATTTTCGACAATGTAAAGGTTCCCAAAGAAAACCTGTTGCCCAATAAATCGGGACTCGGAGCTCCTTTATTGTGTTTAGATTCTGCCCGCTTCGGTATAGCCTGGGGTGCGATAGGTGCTGCTATGGACTGCTACGATACCGCTTTGCGCTACGCGAAAGAACGCCAGCAATTTGGCAAACCCATTGGTGCCTTTCAGCTTCAGCAGAAAAAATTGGCCGAAATGATTACCGAAATCACCAAAGCCCAGCTCCTTGCCTGGCGTCTGGGAACTTTACGCAATGAAGGCAAAGCTACTTCAGCGCAAATTTCAATGGCCAAACGCAACAATGTAGATATGGCCTTAAAAGTCGCACGCGATGCCCGTCAAATCCTTGGCGGAATGGGCATTACCGGCGAGTACAGCATTATGCGCCATATGATGAATCTGGAAAGCGTGGTAACCTATGAAGGCACACACGACATCCACCTGCTTATTACAGGGCTTGACATTACCGGCCTAAATGCTTTTAAGTAATCGCATGATAGATATTATCTAACCAAAATGTACAGGTGTATTGCTGACGTTTATTAATTTTGCCAAAAATTAATTGCGATGATACAGGATATAGAAAAAGCGATTGCCCCTTTTCAGGAAGAGCTTCTTAATCACAGTCTCTACAAAAAGCTGAAAACTCCTGAGGATTTAAAAACGTTTATGCAGCATCATGTTTTTGCTGTGTGGGATTTTATGTCACTGCTTAAAGCATTGCAATACGACCTGACTAAAGTTTCAACGCCCTGGTACCCCCTTGGAAATCCTGAGGTGCGCTACCTAATCAACGAGATTGTTCTGGCAGAAGAGACAGACATCAATAAGGATGGAAAACGCCAGAGCCACTTTGAGATGTATCTGGATGCTATGAAAAAATCGGAAGCGTCTTTAGATCAGATCAACACCTTCCTAAACCACATCACGCACGGTACCGACATATTTCTGGTTATTGCCGTAAGCGACATTCCCGAAAGTGTTAAGGAATTTTTACGCTTTACCTTTGAAACCATTTCAGAAGGAAAATCGCATAAAATCGCTGCCGCTTTTACCTTTGGCCGGGAAGACCTCATCCCCGATATGTTTACCCAAATCATTGGGAATATCATCAAAAACTTCCCTCAGGAAGATCTTACCCTGTTTAAATACTACTTTGACCGTCATATAGAACTTGATGGTGACGAGCACGGTCCTATGGCTCTTAAAATGATTGAAGAGCTTTGTGGTACAGATTTGATGAAGTGGGAAGAAGCCCGTCAAACCGCTGTTACCGCACTTAAAAAGCGTATCATTTTGTGGAATGGTATCGAGAAGGAAATCAACCCGAAAGTAACCGCGTAAACACACATATCGTATATTTAAGGTATTGTATACGATAGCAGATGTCTTCAAGAAGCCGTTTTGACCGGGCATTTAAAGATGCAAGTGTAATTCCGTTTAACGATACGGATAAGTTTATACTTTTTAGCGATTGCCATCGCGGGGACAACAGTGGTGCAGATGATTTTGCAAACAACCGCAACACCTACTTTCATGCCCTCCAGCAGTATTATAAAAACGGATTTACCTATTGTGAACTGGGAGATGGCGATGAGCTTTGGGAAAATCTGCATTTTTCTACCCTGTACGAGTCCCATCAAAATGTCTACGAACTGATGCGTAAATTTTATCTGGAAAACAGATTGCATCTGGTTTGGGGCAACCACGATATGATTTACAAAAACCCGTCGCAGGTCAAAAAAAATCTGCATTCGCATTTTGACCGAAGAACAGGTGAGGAACGACCGCTTTTCCCGGGGATTCAAGTACACGAAGCCTTAATACTGAAGCACGAGCAAACCGGGCAGGAGCTCTTTTTATGCCACGGCCATCAGGCCGACTGGATGAATTATATAGGCTGGCGTTTTAACCGGTTTATGGTTCGGGTGTTGTGGCGACCCTTGCAAGGCGCCGGAATATCTGACCCCACGAGTCCCGCTAAAAACTATCTGGAACTCATAAAGGTAGAACGCCGCACCAAAAAGTGGATTTTAGAGCGCAACAATCAGTTTACCATAACCGGCCATACGCACCGGCCCCGCTTTCCCGAACCGGGCGATATCGCCTATTTTAATGACGGAAGCTGCGTGCACCCCCGAAGCATCACAGGTCTGGAGATTGAAAACGGCTTTATTTCACTCATCAAATGGCAAATAGCCACTACAGACGACGGGGTTCTTAAGATTGTTCGCGTGTTGCTGGAAGGTCCACAAAAACTCATCGATTATAAAACCGAACCGGCCCGAATCCCGTAAATTGAAGTATGAAAACTTGGGTACAAATACTGTTTGCAGCATTTTTATGTGTGGGTTGTGCCGCAGGCGATGATGTTTCGGGCTTTGAACCTCAAACCGAAACCCCGGCCGAAACTCCGGCGTCTCCAAATCCTGATACAGAGCTAAGCGGAACGTATAACTATCTGGCTCTGGGAGATAGCTATACCATAGGTGAAAGCGTATGCGAGACCTGTAATTACCCGATGCAGCTCAAAACCGCTTTTAAAAACGAAACACAAGCTGATTTGTCTGTCAAAATCATTGCCCGAACGGGCTGGCGTACCGAAAGTCTCATACAGGCCATTAAAGGGGAAAACCCTGCTCAAAATCAGGATTTGGTAACCCTGCTTATCGGAGTAAATAATCAATATCAGGGCGGAAGCCTGGAAACCTATAAAATTCAGTTTAAAGAATTGCTGGAAACCGCAGTAAAGCTGGCCAAAGGTGACCGGGATCGGGTTGTGGTACTTTCCATTCCCGATTATGCGTTTACGCCTTTCGGTCAAAGCACTACAAACCCGGAAGAAATAACAGCCGAAATCAACGCGTTTAACGAAGCTGCCGAAAACATCGCAACTTCGTCTGACGTGAGCTTTCTCAATATCACAGATATCACCCGAAAAGGCATTGAAGATCCCGAACTTGTAGCGCTAGATGCCCTGCATCCTTCCGAAAAGGCCTATGCAAAGTTTGTAGAACGCTTACTTCCTATAGCGCTGGAAATTCTTAAAACGAATTAGACCGATACCCTTAAAGTTTCGGCTTAACTCTCGGGCGCCAGTTTTACTTCGAGTCCGTTAAGATCTGGAGTAATGGGAATCTGGCAGCCGAGGCGGCTGTTGTCTTCTACGTGAAAAGCTTCCGAAAGCATAGCTTCCTCATCGTAACCCATTTCATTCAGCTTATGATCTGAAAGTACATAGCACTGGCAGGAAGCGCACATCGCCATACCACCACAGGTACCTTCAACCGGAAGTTCGTACATCTTGCACACTTCCATAAGGTTTAAATTCATATCTGTTGGAGCTTCAAGCGCGTGAGCAACTCCTTCCCGGTCAATTACGGTGATTGTGATGTCTTGCATGACAAATACGATTATGCCCTTAGGCGATTAAGAGACTCCCCGTAAGGTAAGCCATTTCAGAGCGCAAAATTAAGAAAAACTACGGATTAAGCCCTTCTAAAGTCTAGTGATTTAATAGGATTAGTACTATACATCACAAATACGCACACCTTCCCGTAAAGCGGCGAGCTTATCGTCGTATGTAGGTATAAATTCCTGCGCAACATAACCGGTATAGCCGGTATCCAGAATGGCCTTCATAATGGCAGGATAATTCAATTCCTGACTGTCATTGATCTCGTTTCTGCCGGGTACACCTCCGGTATGATAATGCGCGATATACTGGTTGTAATCCTGTATGGTACGTATCACATCCCCTTCCATAATTTGCATATGGTAAATGTCGTAAAGCAATTTAAAATGCTCTGAACCAATGCGTTCACACAATTGGGCTCCCCAGGCGGTATGATCGCATTGGTAATCTTTATGATCAACCTTGCTGTTAAGCAATTCCATTATCAAAATGACGCCTTTTTCTTCGGCTTGCTTTACAAGTGGCTGAAGACCTTCAGCACAATTGGCGATACCTTCTTCGTCAGACAACTCCCTTCGGTTTCCTGAAAAAACAATAACGTTTTTAATTCCTTTGGCTGCTGCCTTATCAATAAGCTCCGCATATTTAGCCTGAAGATCTGTGTGATTGCCGGGATCATTAAAGCCATTTTCGATATTCGCAAAGGTATCTGTAGCTACCGAGCATTTGAGTCCATACTGGTCAACGGTATCCCACTCTTCGGGTTTGAGTAAGTCGATGCCTTTAAGCCCAATCGCTGCCGCTCCCTGTGCAAAACTGTCAAGCGGCATACTGCCATAGCACCAGTAGCAGGCCGCGTGGTTGATATTCCCTTTCAATGCTGTTGCTTCCTCGCTCACAAGCTCCTCTGGCTCTTCTTTAGTTTCGGTCTTACAGCTAAGTGCGGTAAGCCCAAGGCTTGCTCCTGATGTTGCCAATGCGATATTTTTTAAGGCAGTACGCCTTCCGTTAGAGTGACCCATAATCCTAATTTTAAAGATCTAAATATATATTAAATGTTCAAATTACGCTTAATATAAGACATAAAAAAACTGCCCGGAAAAATACCGGACAGTTGTATAGATTATTGAATATGCGTCTTAAGCGGTAATATTGATCACCTCTTCAATTTGTGGCGCGTGTTTTTTAATGGTCATTTCAACGCCGCTTTTTAAAGTCATTTGATTAACGCTGCATCCTACGCAGGCTCCTTCAAGCTGTACTTTAACGGTGCGCCCGTCTTCGATGGCCAGCAAAGCGATATCCCCGCCGTCACTTTGTAAAAAAGGACGTATTTCTTCGAGAGCTGCCTCTACCTTACCTTTTAATTCTAAATCTGTCATAGCACTATTTTTTAACTGCGGCACAACCCGCCATTGTCGTGATTTTAACCGCCTCGGTAGGTGGCAAATCGGTATTGCGTTTAACAAGCTGTTCTACGCTGTTGCGAGTCATTTCTTCAAAAGCTTTGGCTAATATAGTATTTTCCTGCAATGCAGCAGGTCTTCCCACATCACCGGCTTCACGAATGCTTTGTACCAAAGGAATCTGCGCCAGAAGCGGCACGTTTAAGTCTTCGGCCAGATTACGGGCACCTTCCTTTCCGAAGATGTAATACTTGTTATCCGGTAATTCTTCGGGAGTAAACCAGGCCATATTTTCTACAATTCCAAGAACCGGAACGTTTATACTTTCCTGCTGAAACATCGCAACACCTTTTTTGGCATCTGCCAAAGCTACATTTTGCGGCGTACTCACCACAACAGCACCGGTAATAGGCATCGCCTGTACAATACTCAGGTGAATGTCGCCGGTACCCGGAGGCAGGTCAACCAGAAGAAAATCAAGTTCACCCCAGGCTGCGTCAAAAATCATTTGATTTAAAGCTTTTGAAGCCATCGGCCCGCGCCATACCACCGCCTGATCAGGACGGGTAAAAAAGCCTATTGAAAGCACTTTTACGCCGTAACTCTCCACAGGTTTCATCTTTTGTTTCCCGTCTACTTTTACAGAAAGGGGTTTCTCTTCCTGCACATCAAACATCATCGGGATAGATGGCCCGTAGATATCAGCATCAAGGATACCTACTTTAAAGCCCATTTTTTGCAGGCTTACGGCCAGGTTTGCAGTGATGGTAGATTTACCAACCCCACCTTTACCGGAAGCTACTGCAATAATATTTTGTATACCGGGAATGGGTTTCCCTTTGATTTCGTTTTTCTGCTGCTTTTCAGGAGCGTCAACCCGTACGTTTACCTTTACTTTAGCCTTCTGATGCACTTCGGCATGAATGGCTTTCATAATCTCCACTTCGGTTTTCTTCTTGGCCTGCAGACTTGGGTTTTTTATGGTTACATCTACGATAACCTCATCGCCAAAAGTAACCACATTAGTCACGGCACCACTACTCACCATATCCTCACCTTCACCGGGTACGCTGATGGTTTTTAAAGCTTCTAAAAGGGCTTGTTTTTCTAATTTCACAACTTCTTAATTAGATTAATTCTAAAATGCAAATATAGGCCGAAAACTTCAGAAACTAAAAGACTTCCTGGTCTTTACTGAAGGGATAAAATAAGGCCGGAAATGTGTGAAATTCTAGGAAAATCCCAATTCGGTCACTGGGTCCCAAAACTTCTCGTCAAAGTTTTGCAGTTTATCCCCTTCAACCTCGTGGCCTTCACTCTCGAGCAACTGCTGCATCAGATTGGTCCCCGGAAAATGATGCTTGCCGGTAAGCAGGCCATTGCGGTTAAGCACCCGGTGCGCAGGTACATCTTCACGGTTTACCGAACCATTTAGCGCATAACCCACCATTCGGGCACTGCCTGCAGCACCCAGATACCGGGCAATCGCTCCGTAAGAAGTCACCCTGCCATACGGAATACGCTTTGCCACCTCATAAACCCGGTTAAAAAAGTTAAGTGTTTCGGGCTTTGGCATATTACATTCTGAATAAGGTGATGAGCACCAGGATAATCATAAGCCCCGCCATAAAATAATTGGAATATTTGGCAAAGTTGCGCGGCTCATGCTGAATACGGTTAAATCCTACCACGTAGACATACAGGGAGGTAAAAGTGCCTGCCGCTGCGGCCAGTACAAACAGGCCCACTTCGAGAATACCGGCCTGGCCTTTGCTCGTGATGTTTAAAGCAGCGCTAATGGCACAAAAATACGGTAGCGGCAATACATTTATTGTTGCCACAAACACACCCTTCCAGAAACTGCGTCTTCCGCTGTGTTTCGGAATTTTTACGTCTTTCACTTTATTCTTTTTGGCCTTGATAAAGAAATAGACCGCAAGAATACCAAAAATCACAATCCCGGTTCGAAACAGTGTATTGCGCACGGCCTCATTACTAAAAATATAACGGGCCAACAGTACTGCAAAAAAAGCCTGAAGCATCACCACTACCGAAGCGCCAATTGCCACCAATACGCCATTGCGCATACCCCGGTGCACGCAGGTTTTAGCCACAGACATATTGACCAGCCCCGGTGGCAATACACCCAGCAAGGCAGCAAAATAGGTGATAAAGAAAAGCTTGGTTATTTCCAAAGGCGGTTAATTGATCTTAAACTTGATATAGGTAATCGCTTTATCCTGTTCAAGATACTGTTTTTCGTAAAAAGTCTGAATGTCAACCACTTCTTTTGGTGCCATATGATTGCTGTAGATGTCATGATGCGCATAAAGCACCTCGTGACCCAAACCGTGGAGCAATCCCAGCGTGTAGCCATGCATAAACTCAGAGTCGGTTTTAAGATGCATGAGTCCGTCTGGCTTAAGAATAGTTTTGTAGCGCTCCAGAAATTCGAAGTTGGTCATTCGGTGCTTGGTGCGCTTGTATTTGATTTGAGGATCGGGAAAGGTAATCCAGATCTCAGAAACCTCGTTTGCTGCAAAAGCCTGATCTACCAATTCAATCTGAGTACGCAGAAAACCGGCATTATCAATATGCTCTTCCAAAGCGGTTTTGGCCCCGCGCCAGAAACGGGCACCTTTGATGTCAATGCCTAAAAAGTTTTTATCGGGAAAACGCTGCGCCAGGCCCACCGTATACTCTCCTTTGCCGCAACCCAGCTCAAGAACCAGGGGTTTGTCGCTTTTAAAAAAATCGCGGTTCCAGTTACCCTTAAGTTTGAAGTTCCCATCGGTGATTTCCTCACGGGTGGGCTGAACCACGTTGCTAAACGTCTCATTTTCCCTGAAACGCTTCAGTTTATTTTTGCTTCCCAAAGCCTTAGTATTAAAATTAAAAACGGCCTCAAATATACGGGTACTCCTGCAAATGCCGTTATCTAGCTAAAGCTATTCTCCGGGATATTCAATTTGCAGCTTTTTTTAGACTGAAATATTTTCGATTATACAACTCTCAGATTAAGCGAAAGTGATAATTCGGTTAAAAACGCTCTATATTTTAATAGTTTGATAATCTAACGGAAACATTTAAGTATCAGTGAAGTTCCATTTTTGTAGCTGTGAATACTCAAAAAAACATACTCGTTGCACCGCTTAACTGGGGACTGGGTCACGCCACGCGCTGTATCCCGCTTATCTATGCCCTGCTGGAGGATGGTTTTACTGTAATTCTGGGCAGCGATGGCTCGGCGTTACAGTTGCTTCAGAAAGAATTTCCACAGCTTAAAAGCATCGTTTTACCTTCTTACGATATCAAGTACGCCAAAAACGGGAAAAGCTTTAAATGGAAAATGCTTTTGCGAAGTCCGAAAGTTTTAAAAGCGGTGCGCAAGGAACGCGAGCAACTCAAATTGCTGGTCAAAAATGGCGAGGTAGACGGCGTCCTGTCAGACAATCGTCTGGGACTGTATCATGCTGACATCCCCACGGTTTTTATGACGCATCAGCTTCAGGTATTAAGCGGAAAAACCACCCGTCTTACTTCGGCATTACACCGCAATTACATTCGGAAATTTAATGAATGCTGGGTGCCTGATTTTGGCGGCGAACTCAATCTAACAGGCAAACTGGGTCATCCCAAGAATTTTGATATTCCTGTAAATTACATCGGGCCGCTTTCCCGTCTTGAAAAAGTGGAGACCGAAACCTATTACGACATTATGGTGCTGTTAAGCGGGCCCGAACCCCAACGTACTGAGCTCGAGGAAATTTTATTCCACGAACTGAAGCATTACAACGGGCAGGTACTTTTTGTTCGCGGGGTGGTTGAAGCGGAACAACAAATTACCCGAAAGGGCCAGGTCAAGATTGTAAATTTTATGGAGAGTCAGGATTTACAGGCAGCAATCTGCGCCAGCGATCTGGTTATAAGCCGCTCGGGATACACAACCATTATGGATTTGCTCAAACTGGGCAAAAAAGCCTTTTTTATTCCTACACCCGGGCAGACCGAGCAGGAATATCTGGCACGCAGACTTGAGGGCAAAGGGATTATTCCGTTTGCAGAGCAGGAGCGCTTCCGGCTTAAAGATTTAAGCAAAGCGAAATTATACAAGGGATTTGACAACCTAGTTCCCGCCTACCACGTCGACAACGGGCTTTTTAGGGAGCTCTTCGGCCTTTTCAAGAGTGAACGAAAACTCAGAACCCACTCCAAAGTCGCTTTCAACATAAATCTTTTCGTCATGGGCCTCAATAATATGTTTGACGATAGAAAGACCCAATCCTGAGCCACCCTCGCGTCGCGAACCACTCTTATCAACCCGGTAAAACCGTTCAAACAAACGCGGAATGTGTTCAGAAGCGATACCTTCACCATTGTCTGTAACCCGCACGATAACCTTATTCTGAATCAGGTTTTCAATCGTTATTTCGGTGGTGCCGTCCTGTTTTCCGTATTTGATGGAGTTTACAATGAGGTTGGTAAGCAACTGCTGAATGCGCTCGCGATCTGCATTTACCATTACCGGTTTTAGGTCCGCCCGTTCAAAAGTTAACGTGATATTCTTTTTTGAGGCTTTCATCTCGAGGAGCTCAAAGGTGTGCTGCACGAGCTCTACCATATCAAAATATTCATAGCGCAGGTTAAGATCACCTACTTCAAGTTTGGCAATCATATCCAAATCGCTTACCAGGTAAACCAGACGCTCTACTGCAGCAGCGGCACGCTTGAGGTACTTTTTAAGAATGGTTTTATCTTTCATCGCCCCGTCAAGCAGGGTGAGAATATAACCCTGAGTGGTAAAAAGCGGGGTTTTGAGTTCGTGAGCCACGTTCCCCATAAACTCCTTCCGGTACTCCTCTCGTATTTTTAAGGATTCGATTTCCAGTTTTTTACTGGCTGCAAATCGTTCTACTTCTTTAGTCAATGTAGACATATCTGTAGTGATTTGCCCGCGTTTAAGCGTGGTCACATCAAGCAGGGAGACGTCATCGTAAATCTTTTTGACGCGTTTGTAAATAAAACGCTCAACCCGCACCTGAATTAGAAAAACAGACAAAACAAAACATACGGGGATAAAGCAGAGCAGAAAAATCCAGTCAAATGCATCTTTTATATAGAAAAAAACGCTCACAAAGAGCGTTAGACAGACCGTTATGTACATCGATGAGAAGATCGCAAAACGGTATGATTTTTTAAAACTGGCTGCCATTTACACTACAAATTTATAGCCTACTCCTTTAATGGTTTTAAACTTTTTGTTGCCTATTTTTTCGCGCAGCTTACGTATGTGAACGTCAATGGTTCTGCCGCCTACCACAACTTCGTTACCCCAGACCTTGTCCAGAATATCCTCGCGCTTAAACACCTTGCCGGGTTTTGAAGCCAGCAGTGAAAGCAATTCAAACTCCTTACGGGGCAAGATCATCTCTTTCTTGTCTTTGATGATTTTATATTCTTCGCGGTTGATAATGAGATCTCCAATTTTTAATGAAGCGTCAGTCTCTTCTTCCTCCTTAAGTCTGCGCAGCAAAGCTTTTACTTTACTCACTAAAACTTTAGGCTTAATAGGCTTGGTGATGTAATCATCTGCCCCGGCATCGTAGCCGGCTACCTGCGAGTAGTCTTCGCCTCGAGCAGTTAAAAAGGTAATGATGGTTTCTTCCTGACCGGGGAGCTTGCGTATTTGTTCACAGGCTTCAATCCCATCCATCTCAGGCATCATCACGTCAAGAATGATCAAATGCGGATTGTGCTTCTTAGTCATTTTTACACCTTCTTTACCGTTTGAAGCGGTAAGCACCTGGTAACCCTCGTTGCTCAGATTGTAACCTATGATTTCCAGGATATCCGGTTCATCGTCAACGAGCAAAATCTTTATCTCTTTTTTCTTCATCAGTATAAAAGATTTAATGTAGCCGTAAAGATAAGTTTTAAATCGGGCTGCACGCGGCTTGTAAAATTTGGTAACATTAAAATAAAATAACAGTTTGTTTAAAAATAATAAATGTTCGAATGGTTTTCAATTTAAATACCTTTGCAGTCCTATTTTAGCCTATGCTGCCCCAACGCATTTTTGACATAAAAACCCCCGCGCAATTTAATCTGGCTGCGCTTCAATCCTTCCGGTATCAATGGGAGCACAACCCGGTTTACCGTCAGTTTTGCGAGTACCTCAACATCAAACCGGACGCGATTACGCGGCCTGAAGACATTCCGTTTTTGCCCATTCAATTTTTTAAAGAATTTACCATTACAGCTTCGCCAGACCCGGTACAAACTATTTTTACCAGCAGCGGTACCACCGGCAGCATCACCAGTAAGCATCATGTGGTTGATCTCAAACTTTACGAGCAAAGTTTTCGCGAAAGCTTTAAACTGCATTACGGCGATGTGAAAGATTTTACCATTCTCGCCCTGCTGCCTGCCTATTTGGAGCGCACCGGTTCTTCGCTTATTTATATGGTTGACCGGCTTATTCAGGACAGTAACAAACCCAATAGCGGATTTTACCTCAATAATTATGAAGCTTTAAGCGAAAAGCTAAGCGTTTTGGACGCCGCCGGCGAAAAAGTGCTGCTTATAGGCGTCTCTTTTGCCCTGCTTGATCTGGTGGAGCGGTATGACTTTAACCTGAAGCATAGCATCGTTATGGAAACCGGAGGGATGAAAGGCCGCCGGAAAGAACTCATACGCGAAGAATTACACGCTATTTTGAAGGAAGCTTTTGGCGTAGATGCCATACACAGTGAGTACGGGATGACCGAGCTGCTTTCTCAGGGATACTCTGCCGGAAACGGGATTTTTACCCTGCCTCCCTGGATGCAGATTTATATGCGGGATACCGAAGATGCACTGCAACTGGTTGAACCCGGAAAAACCGGCGGCATTAACGTGATCGATCTTGCCAATCACTATTCCTGCCCCTTTATCGCCACGCAGGATTTAGGCAAAAAAACAGACGACAATCACTTCGAAATTCTGGGTCGTTTTGACGCTTCAGACGTGCGCGGCTGCAATCTGATGGTGCTGTAAAAAATTTTGAAAAATCGTGTAAGTAAAAAAGTATATAACCGACTTAATGAGTGTTCATAATTGGTTGGTTAGTTAAGTTGGAAAACCCGGATGCTTTTGGTTAGGAAGCGCCGGGTTTTTTAGTGTTTTTATTTTCGAAATTACACCTGTATCTGTCTTTCTATCTGCTGATTTAGTGAAATAAAAGTTTCTGTTCGGGAAACGCCGTCAATCGCCTGAATTTTCTTGTTGAGCAGGTGCATCAAATGTTCGTTGTTTTTACACAGAATCTTGATAAAAATAGACCAGTTCCCGGTGGTGTAGTGGCATTCTATAACTTCCGGAATTTCTTCGAGTTGCTTTACTGCTTTGGGGTTGCTCACCGCGCGGTCCAGATAAATGCCGATAAACGCCATGGTGTTGTAGCCTAATATTTTGGGATCGATGATAAAACGCGAACCGGTTATGAGTTTGGCTTTTTCGAGTTTGCGCAGGCGTTGATGAATAGCCGCTCCGGAGATACCCACTTTACGGGCAATTTCCAGAATGGGCTTACGGGCATCGGTCATTAGCTCTCTCAAAATGATTTTATCAATACCGTCTATCGCGATTTCTTCGTTTACAACTTTCATCTGATAATTTTAAATTGAAATTTGAAACTAAAATAGACAATAAACCAACTAAATAACATCTTAATGCCTAAAAACACTTCAGTCATCAAGCCAGAAACTTACTGATGATGTGGATTGTAACCTAAATACGGAACCTCATATTCTTTAAAATGAATCCCGTATTGGGTGAGTTCGTCAAGAATGGGTTCGTAAACTTCGCGGTCAATAGGGAGTTGCACACCGGGTTTGGTGATTTTGCCATTTAAAATTTTAAGCGCCGCGATCCCCACCGGTAAACCCACTGTTTTAGCCATAGCGGTATAGGTTTGATTTTCACCCTCCAAAACCATTGTGGCATCTATCTGCTTTTTCTCTCCGTTGAGTTCGTACCCAAACTTATGATACATCACGATCATATCTTTATCCTCGGGAGCGAGCGTCCACTGATCCTCGAGAATGCGCTGCAGGCATTGCGCGGGGCTCGCATTTTTCAATCCCAGCTGTTTGTGATCGTTAAACAGATCGAGTTCGAGTAATTTATCCCACAGTAAATCATCCTGGTCTATCTTCAGGCCATGTCTTAGTTTCAGCTCAACCGAATCGGTAGGCGAATACGGCAGAAAAAGATTGGTAAACTCCCTATACGACATGGTTTCGGTATCCTGAAGCCTGTAGCTGTCATCGGTCATCCCCAGTTGAACAAACAGGTTCCAGGCACGTGAGAAACCTACCCGGCGAATGGTGCCGCGGTATAAGGTCAAAATAGCATCCAGCCCATAAATGCTTCGGTACTTGAGTGAATTGCGGTTTGCGTAGGCTTCAAACCTTCCGTAGCCTTCCACATCCAGAAATTCGGTGCGTCTAAACAGGCGATGATACGGGATGTATTTGTAGGTCCCTTCCTGAATAAATTCCGCAGCGCCACCTTGCCCGGCAAGCACTACGTTTCGCGGGTTCCAGGTAAATTTATAATTCCACAGGTTGGTATCGCTTTGGGGAGCAACCAGACCCCCACAAAACGATTCAAAAAGCAACATCTTGCCACCTGCATCGCGTATGCGGTCTATCACCTGCATCGCGCTCATATGGTCAATGCCCGGATCAAGGCCTATCTCATTCATAAAAACAAGGCCTTTGGCTTTTACCTCGGGATCCAAAGCCAGCATCGCATCACTTATATAGGAAGCAGTAACCATGTTTTTACCAAATTTCAGACAATCGCGGGCAACCTCAATATGCAGGACCGCGGGCAACATACTTATGACCAGATGAGCTTCCTGAATAAACTGTTGCCGTGCTGCAGCATCGTCGATATTAAGCTCTACCGCTTTGGTGTTGGGGTGTGACGCACAAGCTTTGCGAGCCTGATTCAAATCGAGATCGGCTACTAGCAACTGCAATTGCTCCTCCTGAGATTTACTGGAAAGGTATTTTATGAGTTGGGCCGTTGACTTTCCGGCACCGATTATTAAGATTTTTCGCATAGGAATGTAGTATTTTTGCCAAAGTTTAATTTACACAATTGCACTGCACAAAAAAGCTGTTTTAAAAGCATTCTATGAGGTTTTTGAAGAGATCATTTGAGCATCATATAACTGCAATTGCATTAACGTTTTGCGCAACATGAAAAAGAACATGCTCATCACCGGTGCCATTTTAGGCCTTCTTGCTGTCATTCTTGGTGCATTTGGCGCCCACGGACTAAAAGAAAGCCTGACTCCCGAAGCTCTAAACTCGTTTGAAACCGGTGTGCGCTACCAGATGTATCACGCCCTACTCATGCTTCTTGCGGCTGCAAGCTTTTCACTACCGGAGAAAGCTTTAAAAGCACTTTTTTACCTGTTGCTGAGTGGTATTTTGCTCTTCAGCGGTTCTATCTATTTACTCACCACAAAATCACTCACCGGCATCGATATAAGCGCTGTAGCCTGGGTGACTCCCATCGGCGGAGCCTTGCTAATTGCGGGTTGGGCATTGCTCGTGCTTAACCTTATCAAATTCACAAAATAATTAGTTAAAATTAGAAAATTGAATTTATTATTACCGTATTTTTGTCGCGTATTTATTAAAAATTCAATTTTATGGCTTTATCTGCCCTATCTACGAAAACGATTTCGTTATCGCAATACGGAATCAAAAATGCAACAATCGCTTATCAACTGGATCCCGAAGAGCTACACGCTATTTGTGTAGAAAAGGGCGAAGGAAAGACCACCTCAACCGGTGCACTTGCGATCAATACCGGTACGTTCACCGGAAGGTCTCCAAAAGACCGGTTTATCGTAATAGATGAGCATACCCGGGACCAGGTTTGGTGGGGAGAAATCAACATCCCTTTTGATAAGACCAAATTTGAGCGCTTGCGCAGGCGCATGCTCACATACCTTTCAGACCGAAAACTTTTTGTACGTGACGCCTTTGCCTGCGCTGATACCCGTTACCGCATAGGTATTCGTGTAATCAACGAGAATGCCTGGTCTAATTTATTTGCTTATAATATGTTTCTGCGTCCTACCGATGCAGAACTCGATAACTTCAAAGAAGACTGGCTCATTCTTAATGCTCCCGGATTTAAAGCAAACCCTGAGCTTGACGGTACGCGTCAGGAAAATTTTGCCATCATCAGCTTTGAAGAAAAAACCGTTTTAATCGGCGGAACCGGTTATACGGGCGAAATCAAAAAAAGTATCTTTTCAGTACTTAACTTCCTGTTACCGGTTACGCAGGAAACCCTGCCTATGCACTGCTCTGCTAATGTGGGCGAAAATGGGGAAACCGCTATCTTTTTCGGACTTTCTGGCACCGGAAAAACCACACTAAGCGCAGATCCTGATCGCAAGCTTATAGGCGACGACGAGCATGGCTGGACGCCTGATAATACCATCTTTAATTTTGAAGGCGGTTGTTATGCCAAAGTAATTAACCTTTCTGAAGAGCAGGAACCAGACATATTTAATGCGATTACAGCCGGTGCCCTGCTTGAAAATGTAGTTTTAGATGCCGATGGCGAAGTAGATTTTAGCGATACGTCAATCACGCAGAATACACGGGTGAGTTATCCCATTCACCACATCAGCAACATTCAGACTCCATCGATCGGTAAAAACCCAAAGAATATCTTTTTCCTAACTGCCGATGCCTTTGGAGTCCTGCCTCCTATTTCTAAATTGACTCCGGGACAGGCCGCTTACCATTTTATAAGCGGTTACACCGCAAAAGTAGCAGGTACCGAAGCGGGAGTCAACGAACCCATGCCTTCTTTTTCAGCTTGTTTTGGCGCACCGTTTATGCCGCTTCATCCTACTGTATATGCCGAAATGCTCAGCGATAAGATGAAAGAAGCCGGTGTAAATGTTTGGCTCATCAATACCGGATGGACCGGCGGACCTTACGGAATAGGCAAGCGTATGGCTTTAAAATATACCCGGGCGATGATCAATGCCGCTTTGAGCGGAGCTTTGGGCGAAGTCAATCACGAGAATTATCACATGCATTCCGTTTTTGGAGTCGCACAGCCCCGCACCTGTCCGGGTGTACCCGATAGTGTTTTGAGCCCCCGACAAACCTGGAACAACGACGAGGGTTATTATAAAACAGCTCATAAACTCGCTGCTGCATTTAAGAATAACTTTAAAAAATTTGAAGCTTACGCCAGTGAGGAGATTATGGCAGGGCAGCCACCATTGGGATAATTTAAAGGAGTATTAAGTATGATTCGATTCGTCTTATAAATTGGTATTTTCTTATTTTTTATAAAAAAGAATTGAACCATGGACTTGCAAACCAGAAAACTAGAATTCATTAAGGAATTCCTCAAAATCCAAAGTGAAGAAGTCCTATCGAGACTTGAAAAAGCTTTAAAAAAAGAGCACCTAGAGGAACAATTTGATTTTCTGCCATTTACGGAAGAAGAATTCAACTTTCGTATTGATAAGTCTTTGGAAGATTCTAAAAACCTGAAGTTGACCGAGGCTCATACATTGCTGGAGCAAATTAAGAAGTGGAACTGAAGCTATTTTGGACTGATTTTTCTCAATCCGAACTTAAAAAAATCTACAGGTATTACAGAGAGCAGGCCGGTTTAAGAATTGCTCAAAAGATTGTTGAGGGAATTTTAAACGAGAGTTTAAAGCTTATTTCGCAACCTCGACCCGGACAAGTTGAACCACTCCTGAAGCATCGAAACAAAGAATTCCGGTATTTGATTTATAAAAATTATAAGATTATCTACCTGATTCTTGAAGAACAGAATAGGATTGATATACAAGATGTTTTTGACACGAGACAAAATCCACGTAAAATAGAGCGTACCAAATGAAAAAGACCGTTCAGAAATTCTGAACGGTCTTTTTATATTTTAGAAAGTTAGGTTTTCTACTTTTTATTGTTCACCTCGTCTATATACTTTTCTAAAGCCATAGTCATGGAAGGCGTTTCCGGTGTAGGCGCCATAATGTTTACTTTAAGACCGGCCTCTTCAACTGCACGTACGGTTGAGTTACCAAAAACTGCAATACGCGTCTCGTTTTGCTTAAAGTCAGGGAAATTCTCAAATAAGGATTTGATTCCGCTGGGACTGAAGAATACCAAAATATCATAAGTCACATCTTTAAGGTGCGACAAATCACTGGTAACGGTTCGGTAAAAAATACCTCGATCCCAATTCAGGTTGAGTTCTTCAAGAACTTTAGGCACTTCGGGTTTTAATATGTCTGACGATGGAAGCAAAAACTTCTCATTCTTGTATTTTTTCAAAGTAGGTCCAAGCTCTGTAAAGGTGCGTTTCCCTACATAGATTTTTCGCTTGCGATACACCACATATTTCTGCAGATAATAGGCTACCGCTTCACTTTGGCAAAAATACTTCAGCGTATCGGGCACTTTATAGCGCATCTCATCAGCTATTCTGAAAAAATTATCAACCGCATTACGGCTGGTAAGAATGATGGCAGTGTATTTATTCAGGTCAATTTTTTGATGTCTAACTTCCTTGCCTGAAACCCCTTCTACATGAATGAAAGGAATGAAATCAACTTTTACTTTTTTCTTTTCTTGTAACTCAAAGTATGGGGAATTTTCAACCTTTGGTTCTGGTTGTGAAACCAAAATAGTTTTCACTTTCATAGACATTCTTCTAAATTTTAGCGCAACACTTCACTAAATAGCTTATATAAAATGAAGTAGGGTGCGATTTCAAGAGCGCAAAGGTACAAAATAAAATAAAACAGGTTGTTGAAAATTAACTTTTCATACCTGCGAAACGTGTTGAAAAGACTGATTAGGTTAAGGATTAAAAAGATACCTATTACTATTTGCAATACAAGTAGCGATGGCTCTGCCGCATAGACAAAAAAGGCGTTTACCGGAATCAGGATTAAAGCAAAATAACTGCGGTAACTCAGTTTATAAAACTGATAGGTATCCAGATGATCTTCGCCCTTAAAAAGCACTCCCAGGGTGCGCTCGGTAAAAAATTTGAGCGACACAAAAACCACGTAGACCAGCGTAATACGCACATAACCCACAAACGGACTTATGGTTTTAAACAGTTCGTATTTCTGAGCCACCAGAAAGACAAACAAAGAGATTGATAAAAACTGTACTGTAAACAGCAGCAGATTAAACGGATGTTCAAACTGGATATCTTTACTCGACTTGAGCAGGTATTTTTCATTCAGCGGCAGCTCACCAAAATCTACAAATTTAGATTCATAAGCCACCCGCGCAGCAGCAATGAGCACCAGGCAGCCCACCAGCACCAGGGTGATCCAGTCATTACTTATCAGGTTTCGCTCTATTGCCTGCACTTTACCGTTTTTGGAGAGGTTAAAATTACTATAAAACGCAGAGTTTAGCGAAATGCCGCTCTTATTAATATTCAAAATAAGTACATTTGTCCTTAAACTACTGTAGATGGCAAGTTCGCTCGTCATAATCCCCACCTATAACGAAGCAGAAAACATAGAGAAGTTGTTACGCAATATTTTTGCGCAACAACGGGCGTTTGAGGTGCTTGTAGTTGACGATAACTCACCAGACGGCACAGCTACCCTGGTAAAAAGTTTACAGCAGGAGTTTATAGACCGGTTACACATTTTAGAACGACCCGGTAAAAACGGTCTGGGCACTGCTTACATAGCAGGCTTTAAGTGGGCGCTGCAAGGCAAATACTCATATATTTTTGAGATGGATGCAGACTTCTCCCACGCACCAAATGATTTGGTAAGACTCTATAATGCCTGCGCCCGTGGCGGAGCAGATCTTGCAATAGGCTCTCGCTATATCACCGGGGTTAATGTGGTAAACTGGCCTATGGGACGGGTATTAATGTCCTATGTCGCGTCTAAATATGTGCGGTTTATAACAGGGATGGATGTGGCCGATACCACAGCAGGATTTATATGCTATAAACGCAGGGTTTTAGAAAAAATTAATCTGGACAAAATCAAATTTGTAGGTTATGCCTTTCAGATTGAAATGAAATTTAAAGCCTATCTTCTGGGCTTTAAGATTACCGAAGTTCCTGTTATTTTTGTTGACCGTACCAAAGGCACCAGCAAAATGAGCAGCAGCATATTTAGTGAAGCGGTTTTTGGGGTAATTACTATGAAAATGAAAAGTCTTTTTAAACGTTACGATATCTAAATGGAAAAAGTTTTAATCAAGGATGCACATATCGTAAATGAAGGAAGTATCATTCACGGCGATGTATATATTGAAGATGGCATCATCAAGGAAATCAACAGCAGCATCAGTGTAAAATCTCCTGATGTGCACATTTTTGATGCCGAAGGGCGGCATTTGCTTCCCGGGGTCATTGATGATCAGGTGCATTTTAGAGAGCCGGGGCTTACGCATAAAGCCGATATAGGATCAGAATCTGCAGCGGCAGTTGCCGGTGGCATTACCTCTTTTATAGAAATGCCCAATACTAACCCGCAGACCACCACTATAGAAAAGCTTGAGGAAAAGTTTGCCATCGCGGCAGAGAGCTCTTATGCCAACTATTCGTTTATGTTTGGTGGCACTAATGACAACCTCGAAGAAATTAAAAAGCTCGATAAGAAAGCCTGTGCCGGTCTGAAATTATTTTTAGGAAGCTCTACCGGTAATATGCTGGTTGATGATGAAAACGTGCTTCGCGAAATTTTTAAAAGCACAGACCTCGTTATCTCGGTGCATTGTGAAGATGAAGAAACCATACGCAAGAATATGGAAATATACACCGGCCGTTATGGTGATGACATTCCTATCAACCTGCATCCCATCATTCGCAGTGAAGAAGCCTGTTACCTGTCTTCTTCAAAAGCCATTGCTCTGGCTAAAGAAACCGGTGCACGTTTACATGTATTTCATCTTTCTACAGCGAAAGAAATGGAGCTGTTTACCAATAAGATTCCGCTGAAAGACAAAAAAATCACGGCTGAAGTTTGCATTCACCATCTGTGGTTTTCTGATGCTGATTATGACGAGAAAGGAACTTTAATTAAGTGGAATCCCGCGGTTAAAACGCAAAGCGATCAGGATGCCCTTTGGGAAGCTTTACTAGATGATCGCCTCGATGTGATTGCTACAGACCACGCCCCACATACGCTTAAAGAAAAGCAAAATGTGTACACCAAAGCGCCCAGTGGCGGGCCACTGGTTCAGCACGCGCTTCCGGCGATGTTAGAGATGTATCACGAGGAAAAAATAAGCCTGGAAAAAATCGTCGAAAAAATGTGCCACAACCCGGCCATTCTTTTTGATGTGGAAAAACGAGGTTTTATAAGACCTGGTTATCACGCAGATTTGGTTCTGGTGGACCTCAACAACCCGTGGACGGTGACTAAAGAAAACATTTTGTACAAATGCAAATGGTCGCCTTTTGAAGGAAGCACCTTTAAATCGCGTATTTCGCACACCTTTGTAAACGGAAAACTCGCTTACAAAAACTTTAAAGTGTACGATGAACGCTATGGGCAGCGATTAACCTTTGACCGATAATGCGTAACCTAAGCCTCCTCATACTGGTTTTCTTATCCCTTTTTGCCTGTCAAAATGTGGAACGGCCTGAAAAGCCCGACGCTTTTATTGAGGAGGAAAAAATGATTGATATCCTTTACGACATCAGCGTAATTAAGTCGTTGAAAACTTACAACATCAACGAGATGCGAATGCTCGACATAAAACCCGAAAGTTATATCTATGACAAGTATGATATAGACAGCATTCAGCTTGCCGAAAACATCAGTTATTACGCAGTTGACTTTAATGAATATGCTGAACTTTGGGAAAAAGTGCGCGCACGTCTGGCTGCCAAACAGGAAGAAGTCGAAGCAGAAATTGCAAAAGGTGATAGTATACAACGTGTTAAGTCAAAACCAATTCCTGATTCTTTAAAAAATCGAAAAATTCCGCAAAGCGAAATGCCTAAAGGACTTCAGATGAATGACTCGCTCGTGGAGTCGGTTAGCGGTTAAGATGACGGGCTACCCGCTTTAAAGTTTCAGAAAGCGGTGTGTATTCAAAACTCAATTCCTCTTTCAGCTTTGCTGAACTGTATACACTCGCTGAATATGCAGATCGTGCAGTACTTCTGAAGAGTTTTCGCTTTTTACCAAATAAACCCGCGAGCCAGTCTAAACGCCAGGCCAGTTCGAGTTGCCATTTTTTGAGCATTTTTGAAGGGGTTTGCACCCCAAGGGCTTCGGCGATTTTTTGAAAGAGATCTTCAAATTTCAGGTTATAGCCTACTAAAATATAGCGCTCATTTTTGATTTCGCTTTGCATAAGGCGCAGCAAGGCGCTTACCACATCCTGCACATCTACAAAACCGGAAGCTCCGGGAACATTATAACGCAATCCATTTTTAACCTGTCTGAAAAACGCACCGCTGCCCGAACTGTAAAAACCTTCTCCCAGAATAACCCCGGGATTTACCATCACCGCATCGAGTCCTTCCTGAGTACCACGCCATACCTCAAGTTCTGAGGCAAATTTAGAAATGCTGTAAACGCTGTTGTCTTTATTGGCTTCCCAATGTGTTTCTTCGGTAATTTTCTTTTTTGACTCGCCCAGTGCCGCCACCGAACTCACGTAACCAAATTTTTTTACGCCAAACTCCAGACTCAGATTGACCATGTTTGCGGTACCTTCCACATTGATTTTCTGAAGCCGGTTAAAGCGCTTGGGGTTAAACGAAATGAGTGCGGCACAATGATACACATAGTCCACGCCTAGGAAAGCTTCAGTCAGCGCGGGAATATCAGTCACATCTGCTTCAACCCACTCGATGGTTTCAAAAGCAGCAGGAGTTGCCTGAGCCTGCTCATTTTTCCACCGAAACAAATCGGCTACCGAATCAATACTTTTACGGGTTCTGTAGGTGGCACGCAGGTTTTTTTCGCCTTGCGCGATCAATGCATACAACAGATGCGAACCCACCAAACCGGTACCTCCCGTGACTAAAATCATAGCGGCTAAGTTAACGATATTCTTGCGTTCTTGCCGTGATGCTTTGGGCATTATATTTATCTTTGCAGCCTTAAAATAGTCACGAGACGACTGGCTGCAGATGTTTTAAAGAGATGTTTTTTTTACATCGATAAGAATCAGGCAGCATTAAGAACAAACTTTTAAATCGCGTATATCGCGAAAACTAGCAATTATGATTACCAATTTTGTTGAAGAACTGCAATGGCGTGGGATGATTCACGATGTGATGCCCGGTACCGAAGAACACCTTATGGAACAAATGCGCTCTGCTTATGTGGGTATAGACCCTACGGCAGACTCCCTTCATATTGGGCACTTGGTAGGTGTGATGATGCTTAAACATTTTCAGCAATGTGGTCATCGCCCCATAGCACTGGTAGGTGGTGCGACCGGGATGATAGGTGATCCTTCGGGCAAATCTGATGAACGCAATCTGCTTGATGAAGAGACCCTGCGCCACAATCAACAAGCCATTAAAGAGCAACTTTCTCGCTTTTTGGACTTTGAATCTGATGAAGAAAATGCAGCTCAGCTCGTAAACAATTACGACTGGATGAAAGACTTTAGTTTCCTGAGCTTTATACGCGATGTGGGCAAACACATCACCGTAAACTATATGATGGCTAAAGATTCGGTTAAAAAACGCTTGTCTGCTGAGTCTGCCGAAGGAATGAGTTTTACCGAGTTTACCTATCAACTTGTTCAGGGTTATGACTTTTTACACCTCTACCGCGAGAAAGATTTAACGCTGCAAATGGGCGGAAGCGACCAGTGGGGGAACATCACTACCGGGACCGAATTGGTACGCAGAATTGCCGGCGGCAAGGCCTATGCCATGACCTGCCCGCTAATTACCAAAGCAGACGGGACCAAATTTGGAAAGACTGCAGGTGGCAATATCTGGTTAGATGCTGAGCGCACCTCGCCTTATAAATTTTACCAGTACTGGCTGAACACCAGCGATGAAGATGCTGCCAAATACATCAAGATCTTTACCTTTTTAGGAAAAGAGGAAATCGAAAATCTGATTGCCGAGCATCAGGAAGCGCCACATCAGCGTGCCTTGCAAAAACGCCTGGCCGAAGAAGTTACTATAAGCACGCACGGTATAGAAAACTATGAGAATGCGGTTAAAGCTTCAGAGATTCTCTTCGGAAAATCTACAGCTGCAAACCTTAAGGCGCTTAACGAGAAGACCTTTTTAGATGTTTTTGAAGGGGTTCCGCAAGCGGAAGTAAGCCGTGGTGAGATTGAAGCCGGTCTGGATATCGTAGCCGCGTTGGCCGAAAAAACCGGTTTTCTGCAATCGAACGGGGAAGCCAGACGCGCCCTGAAACAAAACTCCATTTCAGTTAATCAGGACAAGGTGGAAGACGGCTATACCATTACTACTGAAGATTTGATCAACAACCGCTTTGTATTGTTACAGCGCGGAAAGAAAAATTACTTTGTGATCCGGGTGCTGGATTAAACCTTTAAAAGGTGCTAAATAATAGGAAACCCTCCATCATAACTGATTGAGGGTTTTTTATTTCATATATTTTTACGTCTGAGCATTTTAGAAGGATTACGCCTTACATCAAAAACGTCAACGATTAAAATTACGTTCTCTGTAATTCGGTAGATAACTTTATAGTTTCCGACCAAGAAATAGCGATGATTCTGATTTTTCTCGACTAAAGTTGGTTCTATTTGACCCAGCTTTGGATACATGCGAAGTTTTGCAGTAGCTGATAATATTTCTGTTCTAATTTTGTGCGCAACTGAGCGGCTGACATTTTCTACGTAGTAATCAAATACCTCTTTCAAGCTTTGGATTGCAAAACCAGACCAAACCAGTTCCATAAGGGATCACCAATTCTTTGATGATTGCTCCAAATCATCTTGAGTTTTAAAATCACCTTTCTCGTAACGCGCTTCAGACTCCTGAACTCGGGTTTTTAATACCTCATCAGATAAATCAAACTTCGGCAGGATTATTCCTTCGTCATCCAATTCTAAGAGTCTTTCAATTAATTCGTCAATCGAAAATTCTTCCGGAAAATTCTCAAGCTCTTTTTTCAATTCTGTCTTCGAAAGCATATCTTAAATTTTACAGAAAGTTAAACAAAAAACCCATTCAACAGAAGCTGTCGAATGGGTTTGAGCTTTACAATACTTTTAAGTATTAGCGTCGGCTTCCCAAAATCTGAAGCGCAAAGTACAATAAGGTTGCCAGCGAACCAATCGCTGCAACCACATAGGTACGGGCAGCCCATTTAAGCGCATCTTTAGCACCGTCGTGTTCCTGTCGCGTTAACATGTTTGCCGATTCTAACCAGGCCAGGGCGCGGTTACTGGCGTCGTATTCAACCGGCAGGGTGATAAATGCGAAGATTGTACCCATCGCAAACAATCCAAGTCCAATAAGTGCCACAGTCATTCCCAGACCGCTACCTATAATGGACATGAGCACCACACCACCAATGATTACAAACGTAGACATACGTGATGCCACACTTACCACAGGCACGAGCTTAGAACGCATCGTCAACCAACTGTAGGCTTTGGCGTGTTGCACAGCGTGACCGCATTCGTGGGCGGCTACTGCTGCAGCGGCGGCATTACGCTCATTATACACCGGTTCACTCAGGTTTACGGTTTTATTTGCCGGGTTGTAATGGTCTGTCAACTGACCCTGCACTGAAATCACCTTGACGTCATTAATCCCATTATCACTAAGCATTTTACGGGCAATCTCGGCACCGCTCATCCCATTTTGCAAGTGTATTTGTGAATACTCCTTAAACTTGCTTTTCAATTTGCTACTTACAGCCCAACTTACCAATGCGATAAGTCCCACCAGAATGTAGTAACCCATATATCCTCCTGTTATCATCTTTTTTAAAATTTAGTGTATTAAAACTAAAGAATATTCAGCAATAAATACACCGAAAATCATTTCTGCCGTTTTGGCAAAGAATTCAAAATCTAAAGTTGAAAATTCAATGCTACCGACTTGAAAAAATTACAGCGTAGCATTTTGTATTTTTAAGTTTGTGCTTCTTATTTCCAATTCCTCCTTTGGGGGCTAGGGACTTAGCCCACAAAGTTCACAATCTTACCGGGCACAACGATTACCTTTTTAGGTTCGCGGCCATCCAAATACTCCTTCGTTTTCTCGTGTGCACGCACGGCTTTTTCAATTTCTTCTTTAGAAAGATCCAGCGGAAGCTCCATCGTAAATCGCATCTTTCCGTTAAAGGAGATGGGGTATTCCTTACTGCTTTCTACCAAATGCTTTGGATCAAACTTCGGAAAGGGCGCAGTTGCTATCGAACCTTCATGACCCAGCAAACTCCACAATTCTTCTGCGATGTGTGGCGCGTAGGGCGAAATCAACACAGCCAATGGCTCCAGCACCTCGCGGTTGTTGCATTTTAAAGCTGAAAGTTCATTAACCGCAATCATAAAGGTTGATACCGAAGTATTGAAACTGAAGTTCTCAATATCTTCCTGTACTTTCTTGATGGTTTTATGCAGGGTTTTCATGGCCTCCTGCCCCCCGGCCCCCGAAGGGGGAGTATCATCTACATAAAACTCACCCAGGTTTCCATTGGGTTCAGTTTTGTGGTACAGCTTCCATAATTTTTTAAGGAAGTTGTGCACCCCGGTGATCCCGGCAGTATTCCAGGGTTTTGCCTGCTCTAACGGACCTAAAAACATCTCGTACATACGCAAAGTATCGGCGCCGTATTCCTCACAAATATCATCGGGATTAACCACGTTGTATTTGGATTTGGACATTTTTTCGACTTCGCGAGATACCTTTATACCTACTTCATCAAATGGGCTATTATTTGTTTGCTCACCTTCTTCATTAAGTATCAATGCGTTGTGATGAGCTGAGCTCCACTCCCGAAATTTCGAAATATTGACAAAATCTTTACTATTTACAAATTCTACATTAACGTGAAGTGGTGTAAATAGTAAATTAACCTCAATCCCTTTTATAGCTTCAGTTGTATTTTCAAGAATAAAATCACATACTTTCTTTCTTAAATCTAAATTTTCGTTTGATTGACCTTCGAGTTTGACGACAGCATTATAATCTAGAAAAATGGGATTTAATGTTGGTATTGTCTTTTCAGTACCATTAATAGATTGATAGCCTGAAACCCTATGAACAAACGCACTCTCCCCCAAAATCATTCCCTGATTGATCAGCTTTTTAAAGGGTTCTTCAACCGGTGCAAAACCGCGGTCTTTAAGGAATTTCACCCAAAAACGGCTGTACAATAAATGCCCGGTGGCATGCTCGCTACCGCCAATATACAAGTCCACATCCTGCCAATAGTCCATCGCTTCTTTTGAGGCAAAAGCCTCGTCGCGCAGGGCTTTCTCCATATATCTGAAGAAATACCAGCTTGACCCTGCCCAACCGGGCATGGTGTTTAGTTCCAGCCCATAAACCCCAGAAGGCAAATTATCAGCATCAGCTCCCCCTTTGGGGGTTGGGGGGCTTACAACTTCGTTTTTATTTGTGTCCCAATGCCACTTCGTGGCACGACCTAATGGCGGTTCGCCTTCTTCGGTGGGCAGGTATTTCTCTACCTCGGGTAATTCCAGAGGCAGATATTTGGGATCTATAGTTTGAGGCATTCCGTCCACATAATAGACCGGGAAAGGTTCGCCCCAGTAGCGCTGACGGCTAAAGACCGCGTCGCGCAAACGGTAATTGACTTTGCCTTTACCGGCGCCTAATTTTTCAAGCTCCTCTATCGCTTTGGGAAGCGCTTCCTTGTAAGCAAGCCCGTTTAAGAAGTCAGAATCTTTAAGCGGAGTTGCGTCCTTTTCGGCGTAAGCCTGCTCACTGATATCAACGCCTTCAAATATATTTTTAATCGGAATGTTGAAATGCCTTGCAAAATCCCAGTCACGTTGATCGCCGCAAGGCACCGCCATAACCGCACCTGTACCGTAACCGGCCAAAACATAGTCGCCAATCCAGATCGGGATAGGCTCTTTAGTAAACGGATGCTCAGCATACGCCCCGGTAAAAGCACCTGAAATGGTTTTTACATCGGCCATACGCTCGCGCTCGCTGCGCTTGGCTGTCGCCTCGATATAGGCATCTACTTCAGCCTTTTGCTCTGGCGTGGTGATTTCCTTTACAAGATCCAACTCAGGTGCCAGCGTCATAAAGGTCACCCCAAAAATCGTATCGGGGCGGGTGGTGAAAACACCAATTTTGAATTCTGAATTCTGAATTCTGAATTCTACAGAAGCTCCTTTTGAACGGCCGATCCAGTTAGTTTGTGAATCTTTAAGCGGCTGCGGCCAGTCGATATCCTGCAAACCGTCTAGTAAACGCTGGGCGTAGGCGCTGATGCGCATACTCCACTGCGTCATTTTCTTACGTACCACGGGATGCCCGCCACGTTCGGAAACGCCGTTAACGATCTCGTCGTTTGCCAAAACCGTCCCCAATGCGGGGCACCAGTTTACTTCGGTCTCAGCAAGGTAGGTAAGGCGGTATTTTAATAAGATTTCCTGTTTCGCTTTCGCGGAAGCGGTATTCCAATCCTCAGCGCTAAACACCTCAACGTCATCATCACAAACTGCATTAACCGAAGCATTCCCTTCGGCTTCAAATCTGGCGATCAGCGTATCGATGTGTTCGGCTTTGTTGGTGTCGTTGTTGTACCAGCTTTCAAAAAGCTGAATAAAAATCCACTGCGTCCACTTATAGTATTCCGGGTTTGAGGTGCGTACCTCACGGCTCCAGTCAAACGAAAAGCCTATTTTATCGAGTTGCTCGCGGTAACGCGCAATATTGGTTTCGGTAGTGATTGCGGGGTGCTGCCCGGTTTGAATCGCATATTGCTCAGCCGGAAGCCCAAACGAGTCATACCCCTGCGGATGCAAGACATTAAAACCCTGATGACGCTTATAACGCGCGTAGATATCACTGGCGATGTAGCCAAGCGGGTGCCCCACGTGCAGACCTGCCCCTGAAGGATAGGGAAACATATCCAGTACATAATATTTGGGCTTATCGCTGTTGTTTTCGGCTTCAAAAGTTTTGTGTTCTTTCCAAAACTGTTGCCATTTTTTCTCTATCGCGTTAAAATCGTAGTTCATCATGAATTGGTTTTCCAGACCTCACAGGTTTTAAAAATCTGTGAGGTCTTTTAAGAAGCGGCAAATTTACGATTTTAAAGGGATTTATCGTTTTGGCTTTGGGAAAGCACGAGCGGAGATTCACCAGGCGCTTTCAGTTTCTCAAAGCTCTTCATACAAAAAAGCTTAAGCTTACGTTTAAGAAGCACGAACTTTAGTATTTTTGCCCCTTAGTGTTCTAAAACAGTAACGAATAATATGGCCTCATCTTTTGAAAAATTTCAGCGTCGCAGATTAATTTCCTCCTATTTTTCGGTGGTATTGAGTATCGCGCTGGTGCTGTTTTTATTGGGTGTGCTGGGTCTTTTGGTGCTCAATTCTAAAAAAGTAGCAGACCACTTTAAAGAGCAGATTGCCCTTACCATTTACCTGAAAGACGAAGCAAAAGACGTTGAAATCAAACAGCTTGAAAAGAGCCTGGCACTCGCCGAGTACACCAAATCAACGCGATTTGTATCAAAAGAAGAAGCTGCTGAAGAGCACAGCAAAGAAATTGGCGAGAATTTTATGGATTTTCTGGGCTACAATCCCCTGCAAAACTCCATTGACGTGTACCTGAAAGCAGATTTTGTGGATGCCAACCGGGTGAAGGAAATTGCAGATGAACTCACCGCTAAGGATTTTGTAGACGAGGTCAACTACGACCAGCCGCTTATCTCTTTGCTTAACGATAACATCAAAAAAATAAGTCTGTGGATTGTCATCATCAGCGGGGTCTTTACCCTGATTGCAGTTTTGCTGATCAACAGCGCGATCCGGCTTTCGGTATATTCTAAACGGTTTACCATTAAAACCATGCAAATGGTAGGAGCTACCAAAGGTTTTATACGTCGCCCGTTTATCTGGCTAAGTATGAAACTGGGTATGGTAGGCGCGGTAATCGCTCTTGCAGGGATGGCCGCCGTATTGTATTACCTCAACCAGACTTTCCCGGAGTTGGAATTGCTGGCAGATCCGGTGATTTTAGCCATTTTATTTGTGAGCGTGTTTGCAGCAAGCATTGTGATTACCTGGTTCAGTACTTTTTTAGCCACACAACGCTTTCTGAATTTGAGAACAGACGAACTCTATTATTAGACTTAAGATATCAAACAAGAGATTTTAGACAAAAACTCTTAAACCATTAACTTTTAACCCCTTCAAAATGGGAGAACAAAAGCGGAAAAAACAAAACGAACTGCACCGCAGCAGTTTCATCTTTAAAAAGAAAAATTATCAGGTGATGCTTATAGGCCTGGGCGTGATTGCCCTGGGTTTTATCCTGATGTCTGGCGGTGGCAGTGACGATCCTAATGTGTTTAACCCGGAGATCTACCACTGGAGACGCATACGCCTGGCTCCGGCTTTGGTATTGATAGGTTTTGGGATCGAAGTCTATGCGATTTTGCTGAATCCCGATGCTAAAAAAGAATCTTCTGAAACATTTCCAAAAGATAAAGGCACCAAGTAAATGGATATAATCGACGCGATAATACTGGGTATTATACAAGGTCTCACCGAGTTTTTACCGGTATCTTCAAGCGGTCATCTGGAGCTTGGGAAAGCCATTTTAGGCGACAGTACCGTGCCCGAAGAAAGCCTATTGTTTACTGTAGTCTTACACTTTGCAACCGCGCTAAGCACGCTGGTTGTATTTAGAAAAGACATTTTTGACATTGTAAAAGGGCTTTTTCAGTTTAAATGGAATGAAGAAACTCAATTTGCAGTCAAAATTGTGCTTTCGATGATTCCGGCGGTTATCATCGGGTTGTTTTTTGAAGAACAATTAGAATCGCTTTTTGGCGGAAACATTCTGCTTGTTGGTATGATGCTTATCATCACCGCCTTATTGCTTTGGCTTGCCGATAAAGCCAAGGACACCCAGAAACCCGTAAGTTTTCAAAACGCCTTTACCATAGGTGTGGCACAGGCCATCGCAATGCTTCCCGGGATTTCCCGAAGCGGCGCGACGATTTCCACTTCGGTTTTATTGGGAAATGACAAGGCCAGAGCAGCCCGTTTTTCGTTCCTGATGGTGGTTCCCCTGATTTTTGGAAAGATTGCCAAAGACCTTTTAAGCGGAGACATCACCACCGAATCGGGCAATTTTACTGCGCTTTCTGTTGGTTTTGTTGCAGCATTTATAAGCGGATTGATCGCCTGTACCTGGATGATTAAACTGGTTAAAAAGAGTAAATTATCCTGGTTTGCCATCTATTGCCTTATTGTAGGCGTCATTGCGGTAGGCTTTGGCTATTACAACCTGTAATCCCAAAGAACAAGATCACACACATCATTTATGCAATTTTCGGAAGCAGACTTTAAAGAAGGTCAGATTTTACTTTTTGACAAACCGCTCAACTGGACTTCGTTTCAGCTGGTGAACAAAGTGCGCTGGCTCATACGTAAAACCTACAAGATCAAAAAGATTAAAGTGGGTCACGCCGGCACACTAGACCCGCTTGCAACCGGTTTGCTCATCATCTGCACCGGAAAATTCACCAAGCGTATTGAAGAATTTATGGGTCAGGAAAAAGAATATACCGGCACCATTGTACTGGGCGCCACCACTCCTTCCTACGACCTGGAAACCGAAATTGACGCTGTATTTCCCACGGCTCACCTCAGCGAGGAAGCCATTCACGCGGCAACAGCCCAATTTACCGGAAGCATTATGCAACAACCACCGGTTTTTTCGGCATTAAAAAAAGATGGAAAACGCCTGTACGAGTTTGCACGTGAAGGTAAAGAAGTTGACATTCCCAGCCGGGAAGTGCAGGTTTCGGCTTTTGAAATCACACGTATCGCACTTCCGGAAGTTGATTTTCGCATCAGCTGCAGTAAAGGGACGTACATCCGCTCCCTTGCACATGATTTTGGTAAAGCTTTAAATTCCGGCGGGCATCTTTCCGCTTTGCGAAGAACAAAAATTGGTGATTTTGAAGTGAATACCGCCACCGGTCTCGAAGCTTTTGAAGCTACTCTGGACGCTTCTGTTTTGTAAAGACAATTCCGGGCACGGCTCTTGCGTTTTGTTTAACAGGTCGCAAGGTTTAATTTGCTAAAATATTTCTTTACAAAACCTTTTGAAGCCTCAAATAACCTAATCTAAAATTTGGCGAATGTTATCTTTCGAGATAACTTTATAAGATGATCCGGGAAATAATTTTCTACGAAGACCATTTTATGAAGTTTTACCTTGGACAGGATGAAAAGGTAAAGCAAAAAATTAAATATGTTTTCGAGTTGATTAAGCAGGTTGACCGGGTTCCTGAAAAATTCCTGAAACATTTGACAGGAACAAACGGGCTTTATGAAATACGAGTAGCATACCAATCAAATAGCTATCGGATTTTTTGTTGTTTTGATGACGGTAAACTCGTAGTCCTTTTTAATGCGTTTCAAAAAAAGACGCAAAAAACTCCACAAAAAGAAATTGACACAGCAGAGCGTTTAATGAATGCCTATTTTAAGATAAAATAAAGCTTATGGAAAAGTATAAAGATATAAAGACATTTGACGAACTGATCGAGTTAGAACACGGAGCAATTGGAACGGAAAGCCGCAACAGCTATGAAGAAAGCGCACAACTATTTATCATTAGTGAAATGCTTAAAGCAGCCCGAAAAGAGGCAAAAATGACCCAGAAACAGCTTGCAGAAAAAGCCGGAACTAAAAAAAGCTACATCTCAAAAATTGAGAACGGAAAAGCGAATATTCAACTTTCAACCTTAATCCGAATTTTTGAACAAGGATTGAATCGTAGAGTTGGATTCACTTTTCTATAAGCAAGATTATACGGTCTAGCAACCCGTTAGCCGGAACAAAGGGTTGCTTCGCGGCTCTTGCGTTTTGTTTAACAGCATACCACCGCGGCTTTTTGTATTTTTATAGCCATGAAAATGACCTCGCAGGATAAAGCCATGTTGATCACCTTTAGCGGTGCGGCTTTTCTTTTTGTGGTATTTCTGTTTCTTACCGTAAAACCTTACGACACTTCGCAGGTAGAAGAATTTATTCCTATCCCTATCATTCAGGATGAGCCTAAAGAAGAACCAACGCCTCAAGAAGTCGAAGAACAAAAGCAATTGCAGTCTCAGCAAATTACCAATCAGGCACAGAGCAGCAACCGGGAAGTTCGGGAGGCCAACCGCTATTTTAGCCAGCAAAATCAGGTTAACGACGCATTGAAAACGGATTCTGAAACGCTGGAACCTTCAGAAGATACGGATGGTGAAGATGAAAACTTTCCCGATTACCGGGAGCGTATCGCACTCTTACGCCAAAAACGAAGGGAAGAACAATCTGCCGGAGATTCAAAAACGGCCGAAAAAATTTCAAAAGTAAACACCTCGAGCTACCGCCGTAGTACGGTGACGTATCAGCTTAAAGACCGTAATGCCGTGCAAATTCCTAATCCTGTGTACACCTGTGATGCCACCGGAAAAGTGGTAATCAATATTGAGGTTAACGGCAGTGGCGGGATTATTAAAGCCTACTTCAACAAAAGCGCTTCGAGCACGTCTAATGGCTGTTTGGTAGATCAGGCATTGGAGTATGCTGAGAATGCCATATTCAACAAAAGCGACCGTGCCACACAGCTAGGTTCGATTACATTCGAGTTTCAAGGTTAAGCACGCGCAAAATCTCGATCAATTCGCTCAAAATCGATTCCCCTTTATCTTTATTGTACCAAAGCTGCAGCGACTCTCTAAATTCCGAAGTGATCTCACCGTGTTCTGCTTTAAAATCTTCAACCAGCTTTTTTGCAGCCGAAGAGCGCGAACCCCAGGAAGCTAAAACTTCTTTGGTATGCGGATCCTGAATGACCAATTTTGGAATTGCCTTAGCTCCGTTTGATAAAAAGGCGTCCATCAATTGGGGATGATCGTCCCGCAATACCACTCTGAAGTCAATATTGGGTAGGATTTCAGCTATTTTTTGCATCACGGCAGTTGCCGGGGGCGCGTCACCACACCAGCTTTCGGTGAGCAACAGCCAGTTCAGCGGGCGGTCAAAACCACTGATGAGTTCCTGCTCAGCTTCAGTGAGCTTAAAGGTTTTATCCCAGCGTTTCATACGGCGGTCGTTGAGCAGGGTGTAATTTGATAAAGCTTCGGTTTGCGTATGGCCGGTGCTGGTAAACGATTGGGCATGCGAGCCCACCAGCAACCGGTAATCTGCGTAGGTCATTCCAGCTTTAAAAGATTGGGTGACCAAATCCTGGCGTTCTAAAGTAGTTATTTGCATAGACTAGAAGTCGGGCATTTTTTAACAAACTTACAGTCCCACACAGGCTTTCAGCCAATAGATTCAATATCTTTAAGGTCTAAATGCAGGACTATGAATAAGCACAGGTGTGGCTGGTGTGCAGGTGATGCGCTGTACGAAGCCTATCACGATACCGAATGGGGCGTGCCCATTTATGACGACAACACTATTTTTGAATTTTTAATTTTGGAAACCTTTCAGGCAGGACTCAGCTGGATCACGATTTTGCGCAAGCGCGAAAACTTTCGCGAAGCGCTGGATGATTTTGACTACAAGAAGATTGCCAATTACGGGGATGAAAAATTAGAAGAACTGCTCAACAACCCCGGAATCATTCGCAATAAACTGAAGGTTTACGCGACCGTGAGCAATGCCAAAGCCTTTATGAAAATTCAGGAGGAGTTCGGTTCGTTTTCCAAATACATCTGGAGTTTTGTAGATCACAAGCCCATTCAAAACCAGATTGAATATTATAAAGAAGCTCCGGCTACTACGGCAATTAGTGATGCCTTATCTAAAGACCTAAAGAAGCGAGGCTTTAAATTTACCGGCTCAACCGTAGTTTATGCGCATATGCAGGCCACCGGAATGGTAAATGATCACGAAATAAATTGTTTTCGATACGAAGAAGTAAAAGCAATGAGTTTATGAAACACCCAATTTTAGCTTTACTGATTGCACTCTCCAGCCTTACCTACGCACAAAACGTCAAGCAGGAGTTTGAACAGGGCATAGAGGCCGATGAGATGCCTCAAGCGGCGATCCGGTATTTACAAAGCCTGGAAGGAACTAAAAAGCGGCTTCAGTATTACCGCGAGCAGGACGGTGATCGGCAGAGTTTTGAAGCCAAGTTTAAGATTGGCAGATCAAAATACAGTGCAGAGTTTGACCGGGACGGAATGCTGGAAGACATTGAAATCATACGAAATCAAAAAGAAATGGGGACCAGCCTGACAGCTGTAAATGACTATCTGGAGACCAATTTTGAGCGGCATCGTATTGAAAAAATACAGGCGCATTATGAACCAAAAGCTGCATTTGACACAGCCAATCCCGGAATACCCGATGCCTGGGAAATTATTGTAGCTACAAAAAACACAGAAAACAAACTGGAGCGTTTTGAGATGACTTTTGACGCTGATGGTAACTTTTTAAAATCCCGTAAAGTGGTACGCCAGTCTTATGAATTTCTCCTTTTCTAAAGTATTTGTACTAATACTGCTGCCTTTTGGCCTATTTGCTCAGGACACACGCTACCTAAGCCAGCACGAGATTGCCTTTAATTACAGTCCGCCGTCTCGCTGGAGCTATAATTTTGAAATCACCAACCGCAACACCTTTCCGGAAGAAGACAAGCCCTACTCGGTGCAGCATCTGGAGTTTTCGCACTTTACGACTTATGAGAGTGGGTTCTACGGCAGTTTGAGTTTGGGATTACGCTATCGCAACCGGGACTGGTTTGAGCCCGGCCGCAGTAACGAGCTGCGACTTACGCAACAGTATAATTATGCCCGTAATTACAACCAATACCGGCTGGGACATCGTTTTAGAATCGAGCAGCGCTTCTATGATACTGAAACCGTTCACCGTGCACGTTATCGTCTCAATCTGGACTTTCCGTTGCAGGGATTACGGCTTGATGATGGGGAATTTTACACCGCAATAAGTCTCGAGACCCTGTACAGCATTTCGGCGTTGGAAAAGCCTGAACTCAATCAGCGATTTACCTTAACTCTCGGAAATCAGATCAGCGGCACCCTGAAACTGCAAATCGCTGCTGAGTGCCGAAAGGAAGATTTAACACTAGATCAGGAAAATCGCGTGTTTTTCTATACTTCGGCAAAGATTAAGCTTTAAGCTGAAAAGAATTCTTACTGAAGATATTCCAAAAACTTTTCCCGTGAAATTTCGCGTGCGCCCATGCTATCCAAATGCTCGTTATACACCTGGCAGTCTATGAGTTTGTAATCGAGCTTTTGAAGTTTTCGCGCCAGCGTAATCAAAGCGACTTTACTGGCATTGCTTGCGTGGCTAAACATACTTTCACCACAAAACACCTTTTTATCGGCCAGGTTGATCCCATATAAACCGCCCACCAGCTTAGCATCCTGCCACACCTCAACAGATTCTGCAAGACCTTCTTCATGCAGTTTGATGTAGGCTTCAACCATCTGGTTTGTAATCCAGGTTCCGTGCTGCCCGTCTCGTTTTACACGCTTGCAATTCAAAATCACATCGGTAAAGCAGGTGTTGTAAGTAACTTTGAAATGCCCCTGGTTAAATACATTCCGCATAGATTTTGAAACATGAACTTCTTCAGGAAAAAGAACCATGCGCGGGTCTGGAGACCACCACAACACCGGCTGACCGTCATTATACCACGGGAAAATCCCTTTTGCATAGGCATCCTTGAGACGGCTTAACGACAAATCTGCGCCTACTGCAAGCAGACCGTCTTCATCTGCATGGCGGTAATCTGGAAATGGTTGATCTGAGGTGATATAGACGATAATGCTAGATTTTAGAGGGTATAAACCGGAAACCCCCGAAACTTAGTGAAAGTATCGGGGGTTTCGGTTTGTTTTAACGCGATTTTAGAACGGTAAATCGTCGTGATCGTCATCATCAAAGTCTGATGCCGGCTCAAACTGATCTGCAGGTGGTACCGGAGGCACGCTTCCTGCCGGTGCAGATTGATCTGCATTTTCAATTCGCCATCCGTTAAGACTGTTGAAATATTTGGTTTCACCCTGTGGGCTTACCCACTCGCGACCTCTAAGATTGATGCTGATTTTTACGTTTTGTCCCGGTTTAAAGTTGTTGAGCAAATCGGTTTTATCCTGTACAAACTCGACCATGATGGTTTGTGGATATTGTTCTTCGGTAATTACAACTATTTCCCGCTTTTTGAAGCCGCTACCAAAGGTTTGAACGTCTCCTATAAGTTTTACTTTTCCTTGTACTTCCATTTTCTTCTGTTCTTCTTTAAATTTTAATGTCTTAAGCCAAAATCAATTTCCAGGCTTCCTGTATCTTATTGTTGCTGATCAATTCCTGTATTTTACTATGCAGGGCAGGGCTGTTTTTAGCTGCTGCCAAATCTTTAAGTTCGGCTTCCGTTTCTAAAAAAGCCTGAATTTCTTCCGTTTGCGGCAATACATCAACATTGCCCAGACGTCCCAAATCGTTTCCGGTGAGGATGCTGCTGGTTCTAAAGGCTTCCGGAATCTGATCAACACCAACCCCTAAGTTACGCAAAGGTTTTGGCACTTCAAACATCCCGTCAATCGCACGGGTGTACCAGTTGCCTCCCATTCGGGCTACCAGATCAATCTTATGATCGTCAATAGTACCCGCTTCGGTGAGAACGTTTTCGTGCAAATGCATACGCACCACCTCGCAAATCACCAGGTTTCCGGCGCCGCCCTGATCTCCCATAGCGACAACTTCTTTCACTTTACATTCGAGCTGTACCGGCGATTCTTTCACCCGAAAGGGCTTCACCGCTTCAGACTGTACCTTGGTAAAACCGGCTTTTATAAACTCGTCAACACCCGCATCATATTCGGTACTGGCCAATGACATTTGCTGTACCATCGCATAATTTACAATATTAATCACGACCTCTTTGGTCTCCAAAATATTGTCTAAGGTATGCTTGGTCGTATTGTCTCTGCCGCGACGCACGGGCGAAAACACCACGATAGGCGGATTAGAACTAAACACGTTAAAAAAGCTGTACGGTGCAAGATTAGGCCTGCCCTCAGCGTCCAGAGTGCTGGCAAAAGCAATAGGCCGCGGACTCACAGCCCCCGCAAGAATACCGTAAACCGTCGCATTATCGCTGGCGGCCGGATCAAGTGTTTGAGTCTTAAATTGCATCCCGCAAAGGTAGGCATACGCAGGTACACTTAAAACCGTTTTACAGACAATAATTCTTTGAGAAATGCTTTATATTTAATCGATGTCGATGAGCCTTAAGCACAGCTAAAAATTAGCACCGCCTTATAATCAACCCGACTTTTTAAGACCTCAGTTTATGAAGTTTAACAGAGATCAGCGCTTTGTACGCTGGTTTATCATTTTTGCAGCAGTTGTCATCACGGCACTGATTTTATGGAATGTCTCGCTGTTTTTTGATCAGCTGAAACAGGCCGAGCGGGATCGTATGGAAATCTGGGCTTCGTCAATGGAAGCTTTAAATACCGAAGACATCAACCAGTATTATGCGCTAAGCCAAAAAATCAATAGCCGCAACCAGTACATCCCCATCATTATTACCGATTATAAAGACAGTATTGTTAACAGCATCAATATCCCAAAGGGGGTTCTCGATAACCCGCAGCGCTCTCAGGAAATGCTTCGGGAAATGGCGGCAGAAAATGAGCCCATACGCATAGACATTTTGGGGGGCGATCTTTGGTATGCCTATTACGGGCATTCACCGGTAATCAACCAGCTTAAGTATTTTCCCGTGGTGCTGGTCATCATTGTCATTCTCTTTATTGCGGTTATTTATTTTTTTTACGCCACGTCAAAAGCTTCAGAACAAAACCTGCTCTGGGCCGGTATGGCCAAAGAAACCGCGCATCAAATAGGCACACCCTTGTCTTCTCTCGTAGGCTGGACCGAAATTTTAAAAACCGAAAATGTCAACCCGGAATACATCGAGGAAATCAATAAAGATATTGCGCGACTCGAGATTATAACCGGAAGATTTTCAAAAATAGGTAGCGTTCCGAAACTGGAAGCCAAAAACATCATTACCGTAACTCAGGAAGCATTTGAGTACCTGTCTAAACGCAGTTCTAAGCTTATCGATTTTCAAATTGATGTACCCCAGGGACAACTTTTTGTGATGCTTAACGAAGAGCTTTTTGCCTGGAGTATAGAAAATCTGGTTAAAAACGCCATCGATGCGATGAAAGGAAAAGGCACGCTTACCTTAATCATCAAAAGAGATACGCGCTATGCTAAAATTCTCATTAAAGATTCCGGAAAAGGCATCCCAAAAATGAATTTCTCAACCATCTTTGAACCCGGTTACACAACAAAAACCAGAGGCTGGGGATTGGGACTTTCACTCACCAAGCGTATCATCGAAGAATATCACGATGGACAGGTTAGAGTACTTCACAGTGAGATCAATAAAGGAACAACCTTTCAAATTGCCCTTAAACTTATCAATTAATGAACGACCGCCTTCGAAATATGAACGTGAGTATACTTTCAGACAACTGGTATACCCTCAAGAAAGTAGATTTTGAATATTTAAACAATCAAAATGTCTGGGAAAAGCAATCACGAGAGGCCTACGATCGCGGGAATGGAGCCGTGGTATTGCTTTACAATCCCGATAAAAAAAGCGTGATTCTTACCCGGCAGTTTAGAATGCCCACCTACCTCAACAAAAATCCCGACGGGATGATGATTGAAGCCTGTGCCGGTCTTCTTGATGAAAACGACCCCAAGACGGCCATTATTAAAGAGATTGAAGAAGAAACCGGCTACCGCATTACCGAGGTTGAAAAAGTTTTTGAATCCTATATGTCTCCCGGCTCTGTGACCGAAATTCTATATTTTTTTATAGCTACCTATTCTAAAGAACAAAAGGTTTCTAAAGGTGGTGGCTCTGAGGATGAAACCGAAAATATTGAGGTGCTTGAATATGATTTTCAGGAAGCGCTGAGACTGATTAAAACAGGCGAAATTAAAGACGCAAAAACAATCATGCTTTTACAATATGCCCAAATAAATCTGGGAGATCTGCTCAAATAATTTATTTTCGCAGTACCAACCTAAGCTTGATTTATGGCCGAAAACTACGTGAAATTTGGGGAATCAAAACTGCGCAATAACTGTCCTAAATGCTATGCTCAAGACGGATTGAAGTTTAGTTTTTACAATAAAATTGAAGATACTAAACTCTATACCCGTGCGACGAAACAGGTAAAAGGAGAGCTTAATTGCAGCCACTGCGAGTCTCAGATTTATCCTGCTTTATGGACCGATGAAATAGACCGAATCTATCTCTATAACCTGAAACGCGTAGGCAAACCGGAAACCTATCAACGCTTTAAGCCCCTCGCTATTTATATTTTGGCAGGAGTTGTTCTTGCAGGTGCTGCGGCAGCCTTTGGTATTTATTATTTAAAGACTAAATAGCCTCGTTGATTTCCTGAGCCAAAGCCGCCAATTCTTCAGAAGACATGGCCATTTTATTCAGGAAACGGGCATCTTCCATTGTAGTAAGCGGAATTAAGTGTACGTGAACGTGCGGAACTTCAAGCCCTATAACAGAGACGCCAATACGCTTGCAATCCACTACTTTTTCCAATCCCAAAGCAACCTTTCGGCTGAAAGCCATAAGCTCCATATAATCGGTTTCCGAAAGGTCAAATAGCTTGTTTACTTCCTTTTTGGGGATACACAAAGTGTGGCCTTTAGCATTCGGGTTGATATCCAGAATGGCGATATGCTTATCGTCTTCTGCTACAATGTGACCCGGGATTTCCCGATTGATTATTTTGGTAAAGATTGAAGGCATCTGGCGAGGGTTATTGGGTTATTGGGTTATTGGGTTATTGGGTTATTGGGTTATTGGGTTATTGGGTTATTGGGTTATTGGGTTATTTAAAAAAGATATTTCATTTTGCATATTTCGTATTTCCAATCAGTCTCTGCTGATTTCCAGAATATCAAACTTCATGGTGCCATTAGGAACGCTAACCTCGGCGACCTCCCCTTCCTTCTTGCCTAAAAGTCCTTTACCTATAGGAGAATCTACCGAAATCTTTCCGCTTTTCAGGTCGGCTTCACTTTGTGCAACCAGCTTATAGGTCATCACGGCTCCATTAGTCTGGTTCTTGATTTTTACGGTAGAATGCACCAAAACTTTTGAGGTGTCTAATTGCGACTCATCGATTATACGCGCATTAGCCACGATCTCCTCCATTTTAGAAATACGCATCTCCAGCATTCCCTGAGCTTCCTTAGCCGCATCGTATTCGGCATTTTCACTCAAATCGCCTTTATCGCGTGCATCGGCTATGGCCTGTGACGCTTTAGGACGCTCAACATCTTTAAGCTGATTGAGCTCATCCTTTAATTTTTTTAATCCTTCCGCAGTATAGTATGATACTTTACTCATAACTTCGTTTCTTTATGCACAATGTGTGTGGTGTATTTTCGTTTTCAGGGTGTGTTTACTCCAAAATGGAAAAGGCCAGAGGTATAAACACAAAAAATCCCATTATAAACGGGATTTGTAGTGCTAATATACGAAATTATTAATTCTTAGTTCTAAAATCTCACAAATTGACAATGTCGTTTTCTTCGGTTTACCTAAAAAAAATTAGCTGTATTCTGGGTTTAGTACTCGTAATGAGCTCCTGCAGTTCTGATGATGCCCGTATTAACAATCCCAATCTCACGCCCATTGCTTTCAGCGTTAGCCTAAATACCAATTTACCGGAATATAGCAATTTGCAATTCCCCGGTAATGCAGTTTATGTAGCCAATGTGGGAATACAGGGTGTTTTTGTAATCAACACCGGTACGGGAATACGTGCATGGGAGGCTGCAGATCCCAATCACGTGCCTAATCAATGTTCGGCAATGGTTTTAAACGGGGTTGAAGTAAGCTGCTCCTGTGAAGACAACACCTATAATTTGTACACCGGTCAGGATAAAGCTCAGGGCCAGCCTTATACCCTGCTTCCGTATCGGGTTGCTCAGGAAGGAAGTTTGATTATTATTTCGAATTAGGTTTACAACTCTTTGGCTTTTTAGTGTTTTTGTTGTTTGTATATTTAAGAATAAATAAAATCGCATTATGGATTTAGAAACTCGAAAAATATCATTTGTTCAGGAATTTTTACGATTACAAAATGAGGAAATCGTAACTGGTCTTGAAAATTTGATGCGTAGAAAAAAAGCAGAATTGCTCGATAAAAATCTCAAACCCTTGTCAATTGAGGAATATAATGCTGAGATTGATCAGGCAATGGAAGACTCAAAAAACGGCCGAATGATTAAAGCTGATGAATTACAATCGAAAATTAAGAAATGGAGCTAGAGGTTTACTGGTTGCAATTGGCCGAAAGTAAACTCGAAGACATATACGGTTATTATTCCCTGAAAGCAGGGAAAAGAATAGCCAGAAAACTAGTAAGCGGAATAGTAGATAAAACAATAGGTCTCGACAAAAATCCTGAAATAGGTCAAATAGAAACTATTTTAGAACACAGGGATCATGAATTCAGGTATCTGGTTTTCAAAAATTATAAAATCATTTACTGGATCAACTACGAGTTTAAACGTATTGAGATTGCAAATGTTTTTGACACCAGACAGTCTCCTGAAAAAATGGATGATATCCCATAGGGGATAAAAAAGTTTCAACTTGATTCTTCAGCCCTTCAATTTAAACCAAAAAAAAAACTGCCCGAAGATTAACCCCGGACAGCTTTCAATTACTCAATCATAAAGTTTTAAAATCGAACGCTGGCACCCACTAAAAAGTTGATTTTTGCCTGCGGATAGTATCTTGCTTCTTCAATGGTTTTTACCGTTCCTGGATTGGAAAAATCATCATCGTAGGTATAAAAATAGCCATTGGAGACGTATTCTTCACTTAGGAAATTGTTTACTAGCAACGTAAGTGTAATCGATTTGGCAAAGCCCAATGCTCCCAAATCATACTGTGCATTGAAGTCATTTACAAAATAGGCATCCAGCTTCGAGCTTTCTGCATCAATGTTGCCTAAATACTGCTCGCCAACATATTTAGACAATAATGACAGCCGCAATCCTTTCGTTGGAAAATAATCTATACGGTTTGCTGTCACGACATTTGGCGAATAGGAAATATTGGTATTTCCTAAATTCTGAAGTTCCCCATCCCGCTCAAAGAAAAAATCCCTATTTTTATTGGTACTCAACGCAATGTTAGGTGTCGTAGCCAGCATACCCGGTATGATCTCCAGGCCTGCCTCAATCTCCACACCCAGTCTATAGCTTGATCCGCTGTTTTGACGAATGGGCGCTCCCACATCATCAATAGCACCGGTAAGCACGAGTTGATTGCGGTAATCCATATAATAGGCATTAGCATAAATCCGGGCGCGATCTGTAGTATATCGGTAGCCCAATTCAAAATCATTAAGACTTTCAGGAACGGGATTTCCGTTTTCAAAATCGGTACGGTTGGGTTCGCGATTGGCCCGTGCGTATGACGCATAGATACGATTTGATTCATCTAAGGTGATAGTCACACCGGCTTTGGGATTAAAAAACGAATAGTTCTCGTCGATTATAAAATCTTCGCGGTCGTTATCTATCCCGTCTGTCTCATAACTTATAAAACGGCCCTGTACATCTCCAAAGACACTCCATATATCGTCAATTCTCCAGGTTGCTTTGGCAAATGTGGTAAACTCGTTCTTATCTGCAGTACCAAAATAGTAGCGGTATCCGGCTTCTTCAGTCTTCGAAAAATAGCGGGCCCAGACAATTTCGCCATAATGATCTCCACTATACAAACTACCAAAAATCCCCGCATCAAAATCGATGTTTTCGTCAGAATAATTGGTGGTCAAATTCGCCACATAATAGCGGTTATCTAACCAGCGACGGCGTATTAAATCGGTATCGGTTTGCAATTCGCCATCTACTTCATAAGGCTCCCAGCCTAAAGCTTCAAATGTTGCATCATTGGTGTACATTATATTTTCATAATACCAGGAATCCACATATTCCTCATAAAATCCGCGCCCCATGGTATAGTTCAACGCCAGATTTGTAGACCAGCCGCCACCGTACTTCTGGTTCCACAATAGCTGCACATGATCCTGCTTGTAATTATCAACCTGATTGTTGTAAAAGCCTTCAAAATTGCCTTCATCATCATACTGAAATCCTATGGGATTAAACCTGCGATCTGTTGCCAGGGTTTCGGAATCAATCCCGTTCCAGGACTGATAAGTGATCTCATGGCCACCAAAAACGATAGCTTTAAGCAAGGTGTTTTCATCCCGGAAAGAACCCTGAAGAAAATAAGATTTCAGATCTGAACTGGCGCGATCTACATAGCCGTCTGATTTAATGGCCGAAAGCCTTCCGGAAAAACTAAAATGATCACTAATGAGGCCGGTACCGAATTTTACATTAGCCCGGCTGGTGTTAAACGATCCGCCCGAAGCATTTACTTCGGCATACGCTTTATCGTCTGCCGCATCGGTCAGGATGTTTAAGCTGGCTCCAAAAGCTCCCGCACCGTTTGTAGAAGTCCCCACCCCGCGCTGCAATTGCACGCTCTGGATAGAACTGCTAAAGTCCTGAAGGTTCACAAAAAAAGTTCCCAGACTCTCTGCGTCGTTATACGGAATACCGTTTATAGTCACATTGATTCCCTGATTTCCCGTACCCCGTACCCGGAATCCTGTGTAACCAATGCCGGCACCGGCGTCTGAGGTGGTGACCACACTGGGCAGGTAGTTGAGCAAAATAGGCAAATCCTGCCCCAGATTGCGCTCCTCGATTTCCTGTTTAGAAAGGTTGCTGTAGGTGATGGGAGAGTCGGCATCAACCCTAATGGATTGCACCAGAACTTCGTCCAGTTTGTTGACTTCGGTCGTGTCTATGACCGGTTTTTGTTGTGCGAGTGCGCCAAAAGTTGTTAGGCTGGCAGCACAGGCGAATAAAAGAGTTTTCATCCGTAAAATGATTTTTACGAATAAAAGGGGCAATTATTCCGTGTTACTATTAGTTAATAAATGCAATGTTGCTTAAAATTCAACCGATCGTCACCGGCATTTTAAGCGTTTCCCTTGGCAGCATTATCCGCCCAGGTTCATTGGGTATGATCTCAGCTCGCTTTCCGGTCACCCGGAAGTTTAAGCACCCCTTTGAGATTAGGCGGCAAATGTAAGGCAATAAAACTGTTTTTATAAAAGATTTAAGGAGTTTTCCCTGCTTCAGACTTAATTTTAATTTTCAATGAAAAACACCAAAAGATCCATAACGCTCAAAGTACTTACTGGTTATATAATGATCGGATTGCTCGTATTTTTGGCTATTTGGCTTATTTACCCCGAATTAAAAAAAGTAATCTACCCCCCTCAACAAGAGCAGACGGCCAATAAAAAACTCACGTACATCAGCAACGCGCTTAGTTATTTATACAAGGCTGAAACTATAGGCAGAACCGCTATGGCCACGGGGTCTCTAGATCAGTTTAATACCTATACCCAGGTGGCAGACAGTATTGATCAGGCGATAGACTCACTACAGTTAATTACTGCAAGAAAAAATCAAAAAACGCAGCTCGACAGCATTCAACTATTGCTGGGTGAAAAAACCAAGAATATCAAAACCATGGTGCGCCTGCGCCAGGAGCAATATTCACGTAATTATTATGACGAAGCTTTATCTGAATTGATCAAAGAAGACATCTATTTTGAAGATTACGCTAATGATCCGCGACTCGATTCTTTGGACCCCTATTCAAAAAAAGTAGTGGTTGATTTGATGGAATACATTAGAAAAGACAACGCCGATAAAGATCAAAACATGACGGCAATGGCCCAAACCGTTAGGGAAACCCTTGCCAGGATCGAAGCTCGCAAGAAAGAACTGGAATTAAATATCATCAACAGGGAAAACAATTTACTGGGTAATGATCGTAACCTCAACCTGAAAATTCGCAATCTCTTAAACGCTCTTGAACGCGAAAGTTCTCTTACGGCAAGAGAGCGCGAGGCAGAACTCAATAACCGCATTGCTGCTATTACTAAAACACTTCAAATCATAGGCCTTATAAGTATCGTCCTGGCAATCGGGTTTATCATACTTATTTTCAAAGACGCCTCACGCAGCCAGCAGTACAACAAGGACTTGCAGAAAAGCAACGAGGTGACTCAATCGCTTTTAAAAAGCCGCGAACAATTGATGGCTACCATCACGCACGATATGCGTTCGCCATTAAATACGGTCATAGGTTTTACCGATTTGCTCAAAAAAACACCCTTAGAACCCAAGCAACAGCGCTATCTGGAAACTGTAGAAAAATCTGGAGATTATATTCTGAATCTGGTCAACGACCTGCTCGATTTTTCAAAACTTGAAGCCGGTAAAATCAAGATTGAAAACATTCCGTTTAATCCTGAAAAACTTGTAAATGATGTGCTTGTCGTGAGTTTACCCAAACCGCTTAAGGAAGGGATTGAGATAACTACACATATAGGCGAAGAAGTAAATCAGCTATTTATAAGTGATCCCTTTCGCATAAAGCAAATTTTAAGTAATCTCGTAACCAACGCTTATAAATTTACCCAGAGCGGAAGCATTACAATCACAGCAAATTACCAATCGGGTGAGTTAATTTTTAAAGTTATAGACACCGGATGCGGAATTCCTAAAGAGCAACAAGAGCATATTTTTAAAGAGTTTGCACAGGCCGAAAAAACCACCCAGCGTAAATTTGGAGGCTTTGGTCTGGGACTTTCTATTTCCCGGCGACTTACCACATTGCTCAAAGGTGACCTGAAATTAGAAAGCACACCTCATAAAGGGAGTACGTTTACCCTAATCATACCGGTTAAAAAGTCAGGACAGCTTGAAGAAAGTCCTTCAAAAAATCAAAGCCCGGCAGCCACAGAAAAAATTCTTATTCAGCACGTTTTGCTGGTAGATGATGAACCGGCACAATTGCAACTTGCCCGGGCATTATTTGCAAATTATGATTTGCAGGTAACTACTGCTTTTAACGGAGCGGAAGCTTTAGAACTCCTCAATAAAAATAGACCTGATCTTATTCTTACAGACATTCAAATGCCGGTGATGGATGGAATTTCATTGATAAAAGAATTGAAAAAAAGCAAACAGTTAAAAACAATTCCGGTTATTGCGCTTAGTGGTAATGCTACCTTAAAAAAATCAGATTACCGGTTTTTCGGGTTTGCCACGCATTTAGAAAAACCCTTTAAACCCGCTGATCTCATACAGACTGTTGAGACTATCGGGATGCTGAAAACCAAAGCTTCAATTGCAGAAGGGGATCACATAGAATCAAAAAAAACGCATTTCTCACTAAATCAACTACGGGCTTTTACCGGAAATGATCAACAGGCGCTAGCCAGCATACTGCATATTTTTACCACCAGTACAGCTGAAAATCTGTTAGCATTAGAGCAAAACAAGCACGATACTGACAGTATTAAAGAGATTGCTCATAAAATGTTGCCTATGATCCGGCAACTTGAAGCGCACACCTTAATCGCCCTTCTGGAAAAGCTGGAAGGTTTAAAGCCTAATGAGCAGCCAAAAAGTAATCTTTCAGAAATTCTTGCAGAAGTACGGGAGCAAAGTCAGATTTTGCTCGAAGAAATCGGGCAGTATCTTAAAGCTTAATCCCGTAGTGTTTTAATTTATTATAAAGCGTTTTTCGGTCGATATCCAGCAGGCGTGCAGCTTTACTTTTATTTCCTCCCGCCTGTTCCAGAGCATCCAGTATGCGCTCCTGCTCATTTTCGGCATTATAAAGCGAAAAGGGATTATGCGTTGTATCGCGCTTCACCAGCAATTCTTGTGGTAAAATTGAAAGGGGAATAATCTCATCGGTACTCAGCAAAACCGAACGTTTAACTACATTTTTTAATTGTCTCAGATTGCCCGGCCACTCATAATTCTTTATCGCTTCGACAGCCTCGTCTGAAAACCCGGTTACCTGTTTTTCCAACTCTGCGTTTGCCTGATCCAGAAGAACATAAACAAAAAGCATCAAATCTTCCCGACGCTCCTTAAGACTGGGCATCCTGATCGAAAATTCATTCAACCTGTGATAAAGATCCTCCCTAAACTCACCAGCTTCAATGGCTTTTTCCAAATCTTCGTTGGTTGCTGCTATAACCCGTATGTCTACTGAAATTTCAGTATTACTACCCACGGGCTTTACTTTGCGCTCCTGTAATGCCCTCAGGAGCTGTACCTGCAACTCGTAAGACAAATTACCTATTTCGTCAAGAAATAAGGTTCCGCCATTTGCTGCTTCAAAATGCCCCACTTTGTCAGAGACAGCTCCGGTAAACGAACCCTTTACGTGACCAAAAAACTCACTCCCGGCCAGTTCTTTTGGTATTGCACCACAATCAACAGCTATAAAAGCAGCTTCCTTTCGCTTACTCTTATCGTGAATACTTTTGGCTACATATTCCTTCCCCGTACCGCTGTCACCTATGATTAAAATAGACATGTTTGTTGGGGCAACGAGATCTACATAATTATTCAGCTTTAACGCTGCATCGCTCACACCTACTATAAAGTCTGATTTCGCGCCCGAAGTACTCCCTGATACAGCTCCGGTTGATTTCGTATTTTGTTGGTCTGCACCTTCCTGGGGCTTTACTTCAAGATTTTTTTTAATGATGCTGAGAAGTTCATCGGGACGTACCGGTTTTGAAATATAATCAACAGCACCCCGCTTCATCGCTTCGACAGCTTTATTCACTTCAGCATAACCGGTCATCAGGATAACCGGACACACCTTACTGCTGTCATTTACCCACTTCAATATACTCAGCCCATCGTCGTCAGGCAATCGCACGTCGGTAATGATCAGATCAAATTGCTCTTCTTTCAACTTATTCTTAGCCTGAGATGCTGTGAAGGCAGCAGTCACCTGAAAACCGTTCTTTTCTAAAAAGGTTTCCAGCATTTTACAAAATGCCACATCATCTTCTATTAGTAATATTTTGGCCAAACCGATAAATTTTATTTAAAAGTACAAACACCTTTAATTTTGCTAGAGTTCCGTATCCTAAAAAAGGTTAAACAAACCCATTTTTAAGAGAACGTTCCAGATAGGTATATGGTATACGCAAAAAAGCCCCGACTTGCATCGGGGCTTACCTTTTGAATCATTAACCATTCTACAATTAAGAATTCAAAAATGGGAAACTTAACCTACTCTTTGGGCTCAATCCATTCACCGGCAGCATTGATGTATGCTGTTTCGGCTTCAGCTCCTTCTTTTTCAAGCGTGAGTTTAAAAGTTTTCATTTCGGCATCTGCCCAGGCTTCAGTCACAGTTGCACCGGCCTTATCTTCTTTTACCGCATCTGTTACTGTAACAGGCAGATCAGAAACTTCAATAGGCGTGTATTTTTGAACGGGTGCTTCTACCTGTGTTTTCGCTACGGCCATCTCACCACCGGTTTGTTCCTGAGCATTTATATTCTGTGTAGCGAAAAGCAAAGTTGCTGCTGCGGCTACGGTCATTACCAGATTTTTCATAATTAAAGTATTTTGTGCACGAGTAGTGCGGATTATTGAATTTGATTAAAATTTATTTTTTCTGAATTTTCACCCACTTACCTTCTTCATTGATGTAAGCTGTTTCCATCTCAGCGCCTTCAGCCTGCAACATGAGTTTGTAGACTTTGAGTTTCTCATTGTAGAACGCCTGATCAACAGTTGCCCCGGCCTTATCTGCCGCTACTGCAGCAGTTACTTTTTCAGGTAAAGCTGAAGTTTCTACCTTTTCAAACCCATCCTGTTGTACAGGTGCCTGAACTTCGGTTTTGGTCATCGCTACATCTTCTGAAACGTTTTGAGCATTTATATTTTGTGTTGCAAATAGCATTGTTGCTGCTGCAGCTGCGGTCATAACTAGACTTTTCATAATTTTTAGATTTTATAGAATTGTAATTTGTTTTATTCAAGAGTTTCATTCGTAAACTCGGGAGATATAATAACAAGATTGTACCAAAACCTGAAGCAGACCTATTGATCCTATAAAGTTTTGAATACTAGATAACTAAAAAATACTGCGAAGAATCAGAAACTGTGGAACAGCATATATTCCACAAAAAAAGTGTGGATTTTTTCCACACTTTTAGAAAACATTTATCTGAAAACTAAAAATCTATAATCGATTTTTAAAAGTAAAGTTTTAGTTTTTTAAAAACCTATCTTAACTAAATAAAAAGAGAGTTTAAAAAGTGGTGAAAAACATATATTATCCAAACTCTCATTTTTGTATATTTGCTTTATGAAGACTGCTAATCCATACGCTAATAAAGAGGGAAGACCTGTATTAGGTAAATTCTTTGAATTTGCAGCGTGGGAACGTGAGCAGGAACTAAAAAGGCGTTCTAAACTACCTAATAACGAAATAGAACGCCTTGAAGCTGCTGAAAACAACTTAGCTAACAAAATGCTAAGTTAATCATCTTGAAGCTCTAATAGTACCTTATACGGCTTATTACTGTAAGCCTTAATCTCGTAGGCTTGCACATTCTCACCTTTAGTAAAAGGAAAACTAAACTCCTCAATAACGATTTCTAAGATACCCAATTCATTCAAGGGGTGAGAATACACACTTAAAGACTGTGCCTCTCTTAAAAAGACTGCAAGCAGCTGAAAATCATATATAGGAAAGCAATCCTCATACTTACCATACATTATAGAACTCATTAAAATACCTTTGATGTTTATTTCATAATCATCTTGGTTCCAACGCTCTTTAATAGTTCCGTTAAGTGCCTTTCCTGGCTTATTTGAAATTTTGCGAGGTTTACGCCTTATTATAGTGTTTTTGCCTTGAATATCAACTATAGGTTCATAAGGCAATAAAAATTTGACTTTACGTGGTTCTGTCTCTCCGGGAGGTATTATGATTGCTTCAAGATATAAAGGGAAATATTGATTTTCAGCCGATATAAACGATCTTTGAGAAAGACTTATATCATTGACATCCTGTACAAATAAGTCCTGTACAATCTTAGGCAAATAATTATTAAAGTTATCTGTATTCATAGTTTTAATTTATATTTTTGAAATTGATTGGTGCTATGGTTATTTATTGACTTCGCATCCCCAGAGCCGCTAAAGTGAGTACACATTTTAGCGGCTTCTTTATTACGCAAAAAACCGTCTATAGAAATAGACGGCTTAATGACCTGAGAAACTTCTTTTAAAGAACGTTTAGCGAATCTTAGACCTTAGAGCCTACTATTGCGCCTATTGCTTTATTACGTATTGGCAGAGCTATAAATCTCTTATCAAATCCTACTACCGTAGCTCGTAACTCTGGATCGTTTTGACGCTCATACATTTTAACTGTACCGTCTGCTTTCATAACCTCTTCTGAAGAGAAAGCAAAAGAGCTAAACGTATCAGTTTCTTCTGCTATAGAACCAAAAGGCTTTTTCTGAAAAGTGGTAGCGTTGTAAAGAGGATTCTTAGTGAACTCTAACATGTTGAAACCTGCAAATCTTTTTGGCTTACCATTTACAAAGTCAGTAATATCCTTAAAGGCTTTTAAATCGTGTAAAATTAAATCCTCAGTGTGATGAGGGTCTAAAACTAGATAACGCATATCGTAAGGGACATCTAAATCGTCAAACTTGCGTTTTAACAATAGAATATTTTCAACAGTTACACGCTTTGTTCCCTCTCCATTGTCTGCTCCTGTAGTTGGGATGACTGGTGTTAATATTCCATCAGCATTAGGGGCGTAAGCGTGTGCAGCTTTCATAAAGGTTTTCTTTCTCAGGCTCATTCTATGACCATAAAGAACCGTTTCCATTTTATCGTAACTGCGTTCTACTTCATCTGGATGCCTCACTAAGGTATTCTCAGTTTCAAATAAATCTAGCTCAAAAGACAAAGGCGTATCGTCACGCTCTTTTATCACAATTGGGTAGGTTGTATTGTTTATCAATACATCAGGATCAAATCCAGCATCAGCCATATTGATAATATCATACTCAGCCATCGGGCTAAAGTCTCGGGCAAAGTTTAGAAATGATGCCTCGGGATAATAATGTTTCATAATCTGGCTAGTCCAGATTTGCTTGTTTAGTGTACTCATGTTTATATAAAATTTAGATTATTTTTTAAATTGATTATCAACGAGCTGTTGAAATAAAACGGGATTGTTTTCTAGTTCCTTAGGAGCGTATAATCTGTAGTCTTCTAAATCCCATTCAGCTTTAGCCTTGGTGCTAGTATCCTTACCAGAATTGGTGATTTTACGCTGCTCAACGAGTTCTAAAAGCGATAAGGTTTTAAGATTTAACAAACTCATTACAGTAGCCTTACCCTTTTTAAAATCCTCTTTAAATAGCTTTGTGTAAAGCTCTTTTGTAACTGGGTCTAACTTCTTACGTTCGCTCAGTAGTTCAAGTAATTCATGAGCCTCTTCCTCTTGATGGTTTTCTACTTTTTCTATCTGAGCTTTGAGTTTGATATTTTCAGAATTCAGGTTTTGAACTAGTTTTAATATCTGGGAGTGTTCTGGGGTCTGATACAGCTTTAATAAATTTGTTGCTGTATTGGTTGCCGTTAATTGTATTAGGCTTAGTTCTGCTAACTCTTCATCATTATAAAGGCGTAAGGCATTTTGATTTGAGCCAACATCAACAATTGATATTTCATAAAGCTTGCATTTTTTTATAGTATCGCCCGCTCTATCATCAGGATTAAACTTTATACCTACGCTTGCGCTCTTTAGAAAGCCTCTCTCAACCTTTCCTGCTATCTCCTTAGCTTTGGGGTCATCCATATCAAAAACGGCATCAGCGTAAAGCTTATCACTTTCTACAGATAGGTTTTCCCAACGTCCAATTATAGTGGGGCGTTCGTGCATATAAAGCATAATAGGGTTTCTCTCAAATTGGGTAAGATCAATACCGCTTGTGAGTAGTTTAAAGCCGTGATCGTTTAGGCTCTCGTCTGATACTAAAAATCTGTGTTTCTTCATTGTTATTATTTAAGGTTATGTATATCTCTAAAATCTCCTTTGTTGTATCGGTCATCCAGTAAAGCATCTAAAAACTCAGATTCTTCTAAAGTGACCATTTGCGAAGCCACTTTTGAAAGCCCGTAGATTACATCTATATCAACTTTATCGTAATCGTTTAACTCCATAAATGAAAGATCTTTAATGGCGTTAATGATGCTTCTTAATGCTTTGGCTTTCTCAAGATGTGTATCAAACGAAACCAAAGCGGTAGTTAAAGGCTTGTCAAGTGTTTGCTCTTTTGAAAAAAAACAGTTAACCTCTTTTAAGGCTTCCATGTTTATTTTTGTGATTCTATTTTCCATAATTTAAAAGCGTTTTAAAAGGTTATTATTTACCGTTTCTTCTTGTTTTTCTAGAGGGTAGCTCTCCGTACATTTCACGGTAGTGTTTATTGAAAAAAATCATTTCTTTACGGCTAATACTTAAGTCATTCACAACGCTGATATATATTAAGCCTAAGCAGTAGTTTTTATCTTTTTTACCACGGTCATCTATATGACCTACTGCCTTTTCATATTTTATCAAATGCACCAACAATTTATCAACCTCCCCTATGTGCATTTGATACCAGTTCCAGAACTGAGGCAGTTTAAGCAAGTACATATTATTAGGGTGATGGCGTTCTAGCATAAGATTGCCATACTCCCAGATCATTACATGCCAATCTTCCTCAGTGATTTCAAATAAATCCATTAGAAGCTCTTTATCTTTAGCTATTACCTTCTTTGATTTATTACCTTGCGATTGCGTTGTTGTTTTCATTCTGAATACTTTAAGTTGTGAATAGAATTGCGTACATATCTGAAATTGCCTAGCCTGTACATAGCTCGAATGCTTTCTTCATCGGTTACACCGTTATTCATACAGATGCTTTTTATCTCAAGCTTACTAGGCTCTACTAAGTGTTGCCATTGAGCTACACGGCCGTAGAATTCTGGCATTCCTATTTTGTTTTTGTCTGAGCCTTTTTTGATATTCAATAAGAGGTATTCTACACCTGCTATAATGATTCCGGCATTGTTCTCTATACCGTCCAGCATATCTTGTATGTACATCAGGCAATTAGCGGAAAGCTTACTGGCTTCATCGATAATCAAAAGGGAATCCTCTTTTTTATTGAACTCTTCAATGATATATTTAACCATTTCAAAGTCTGAGGCTAAGTAATTTATACCCATTGATTTTAGTATCTCGCTTAAGAACTGCTTAGACCTCATAGAACGGGTACAAGTGACCATAAACGTGTTAGAATGGCTCTCGTAATAGTTTACTAAGGCGGTTGTTTTACCTGCACCTGTGTAACCTATAATACCTATCATTGTGCGACGGTTACGAGCTTCATCGCATTTGTTTTGAACGGTTGAAAAGTTTGTTGTTTCAACTATAGCCCAATCTTTAGCCCTGAAAAAGCTTTTGATTTTGTGCAGCATACTATCGTTTACACGCTCCCAAACATTATTTTGAATATTAGAGAGGGTAGCAGAACTAACACCTATCATTTCGGCTAGTTTCTTCTGGCTCACTTCTTTTTTCTGAGTAAATTGACTAACTAAGTCTTGAATCTCTTGTTGTAATTCGGTTTTTTTCATAGTTTTGAGTAACTTTTATATCATTTTTGGTTGGGCTTTCCAACCACTTTTAAAGAGCCTAATTTGAGGGGCTCTTTTTTTTGTAATAACCTCTCGTGTGCATCAGGGTTAACACCTTTTCGGGTGATGACTTTGATAGGTTTAAAATTGCGCTCCTCTTCATCATCTTTACTTATATTCTTTTGTTGTAAAAACAGATTATGGAGTTTAGTCTCCTCAGCGTTAACCGTGTTTTTATCTAGGCTTAACGGGTGTGCAATTTCTAGTTCATCTTTATTAATAGCCCTAAGTCCCTTATCTATAATATCCTCGGTTTGCTCTTTTAAGAAATTGTTGTAGCTCTTATTTTTAGCCTCAATTATGGCAGTTTTAAGCTCTTCATTTTCGTCTCTATCTGCTACAGACATGTGTATATCTACGGCTTTACGACATTCACAAATAGGTGTGTCATGCTCCAAATCAAACAGCATAACCGTATCTAGATCGTTAGGATCATAGCGCACTGCAACCCTAACCCCTTGCAAAGTGGCTTTAAGTTCATGTTGGTGTATCTCGTAGCAATATTCTGTTTTGCGGTATTTTAACTTAACCATACCACGTTTTATAGTATGCTTGGTTTTAGTCCAGAACATAAGCGCTGTTTTAACTGCATCCATTTCTACAGCTTTTGGCTTTGGCATACCTCTGTAAACAGTACTAGGGGCTTTCTTTTCGCCTAGTGAGCGTTGGTTATAGGTTGCAATCATTACAGAAATACGATGCATCATTTCTTTAGTGGTAACAGTTCGTTTTCTGGCTATTTCTGCTAAAAAATCATCATTAGGACGAGCGTTTAAACGCTTGCTTTTTATACCCTCACCTATGTAGTCATCGTATAAGGCACACTCTACAGATTGAAATGCACCAAAGAACCGCTCTATGTAAGATTTATCTTTTGCATTGCGTACTTTGGAATGTCTCCAGTAAACAGATAGCTTTTCCATTTGAGCTTTTAGCTCTATAATTTCTTCGGTCTTATTTGCAGAAAAGTTGTCTGAAACGATCTCAGCAGGTAGATGCCCCTCACTCATTACAGCCATTTTAAGAGCTTGCATAATGCTATAGCGGTCTTCGCTATGTGCAATATCAAAACCTACTATTTTACGGCTGCAAACGTCTATAACAGCAAATAAATAGAGCCTTATAACCTTAGTGCGGCTCTCATTCCAACAGAAAAACTGCACAGGAGTACCGTCTATCATCCACACATTACCCGGGTATGTAGGTAATTTTCTAACAGCGTGTGGTAATAACCAATCGTCAAAATGTTTCGCACCGTATCTATGTTGATTTACAAGGGTTTTAAACTTCTTATCCTTACTCATTAAGCTTTTAACCCAACTTTCAGTAACTGTAGGTTTGCCCTCCTGTAAACAGTGGTGATTTATTAAATCTGTAGCAACACGGTAAGCGTAAACTTTAGGATGACTCAATATAGAAAGCGCTAAAGCCTTGTGAAATTCGTCTGTTTTCTGGCGGTGATTGTTCTGCTTTGTATTCTTTATAGCAATCATTTCTATAAAACTTTGATCGCTATACTCTCTAGCCTCTCTGAGGTCTTTTAAACGCTTTCTAAAGTGAACAAGGCTATCAGTATTAGTAGTTAGTGTTACGCGTGTTCTAACGTCTAAATAGTGGTCAAAACCTACAGAAACCTTACCTCTAAAGGCTTTGTACTTTGTTCCTGTAATTTCGAGCATTCTAACCCAAAACGCATGATCTTTGGCAGATTGAGCCGCAAGCTCTTCACAACGTTTAGGATTGTGGGCGTACCACTCACGGTAAGTTTCTAAATATTTAAACCATTGGGTATTGTAAGCCTCTACTAATGACTGTCGCTCTTTGTCAAACCTAAAAAGCTTATCTTTCTCAGCTTCTTGTAGGGCTTTTTCTAGTGCTTCTTGTTGCTCTAGGTATTGTTTTTTAGCATACTCATTTGAAGTTGGTATATTGTATTTCTTCCGACTTCTTGGCGGTACGCTATCAAGATTAACCAAATAACCTTTTCCGTTTGGGTTTGGAATGTTTTCCCACGAGTTTGACTTACCAGTGCGGAACTCCGATAAAGCTTTTAGAACAAAGCCTTCGGACATTCCTAATTCTTCAAGTACATGATGAGAAACAAAACCTATCATACTAACCATTTAGATTGTTCTCACACTCTTCTATTGAAGCCTGAATTTTCTTCCTAACCTTAATAATCGCTTTATTCATTTGAATAAAGGTTTTAAACGAGCAGTCCTCACCGTTTAAAAAGTTGTAAACTGTTTTATGAGATAAACCGCTTTCCTCAACAATTAATTTTTTTGAGCCTCTTGGAAGATTAGCATAGACTTCCTTCAATTTTTCGTTTATTTGCATATCAGTTACCGATTAATTATGACACAAATATATCAATAATTGATATTTAAATACCTAAAAATGAAATTATTTTTTGATAGACTAACTAAATCAATAATTATGTTATGAGTGAGTACCGTGAAATTTTCAGAGCAATAAGAAAAAAGAATAAACTTTCTCAAGAGGAATTTGGAGAGGCTCTAGGGGTTAGTAGAAGTGCAATAGGTCAGGTTGAGTTAGGGAAAAACAATATGTCTGGCGATATGGCCATTAAGATATCTGAGAAATTCGGGGTTTCTATCGAACACTTGTTAAGTCGTGATTTAACTGGGGTTTTGAGTGATCTTGATATAGATCAGGTGATTCCTAATGAATTCGATGTATGGGAGAATTTAGACTTTCACGCGGAATCAGGTTACATACTTCACGCGATAGATAAAATTGAGGTAGCAAAAATATTGATCGATAAATTCCGCAAAGACAAAAAACTGAAAGCTGAGCCTCTTATTTATGACACTATCAGTGCAAATAATAATTTAGAATCACTCAAACAACAGTTTTTAAAGGAATCAAATGGTTTTCAGCAGAACCCTAAATTTGTCTACAAACTAAAAAAACTCATAGACGCCTGTCTTCAAGCTATTTATATTGATCTCTTCAATACAGTGGGTATGGGTTACGATGGATGGAATGAATATTATAAGTCTTCACCAAGGTTTAATAACAAAAAGTAACCTAAATAGTAAGTCTACCGTAATAAAATGACACTTAAATATCAAAATGACACGTAATTTTATATAGATTTGTTCTATGAATTACGATGAGAAAAAAAAAGGTACAGAACGTAACAAATTACTACGCTACAAAAAGATTTTAGACGTTTACCTAGAACACAAAACAGAAGATATACCAACAGCTGTAGTATATCGCAAGTACATCTACCCACAATTTTTTATTAGCCGCACAACGCTTTATGCGGTTTTAGGTACGCCAGTAAACAAATTGCTCAAAGAACTGGGCGAAGACGTCTAAAACGCGGTTTAATCTCCTTTTAAATGGCGTTTAATCACTACTTTACAGAAGAAAATAACGGTATAAACACTTTATAGCGATATGCAGCTATTTAAAATAACGGTATAATATCGCTAAATAGCGGTATAATTTAGTTAAGATAGGTTTTTAAAAAATCGCCTAAAACGCTGTGAAGCCTTATTTTTACTAGCTTGAAGCCCTTTTTTTAGTGTTTCTCTTAAGATATGTTTTTAAAAGACGGGGATAAATCAGGCGGTTTACGGTTTGCCTTTTTCTGGGCGTTTTGCTTTTTAGATTCGAGCCTACGCTTTTTGGACGCCAAAGTAGGCCGGGTCTTTTTTCGTTTTTTGGGTATTACCAAAGCTTTCTCAAGCAACTGGACCAAATTTTTAAAAACTTCTTCCTTGTTTTTATGCTGACTTCGGCTTTGATCGTAGGACAATACCAACTGGTTCTCTGTAGTGAGTTTGGAAGCCAAACGTTGACCTAATCGCTCTTTTTGCTCCTCTGTAAAAACAGCCGAAGCTTCAAGATCCCAGTGTAGCATGACCTTTGTAGATGTCTTATTCACGTGCTGGCCTCCGGGACCACTACTGCGCACCGCTTTAAACTCACATTCAGATTGCAGGATTTCCTTATTCATTAAGACTGCGCCTGGTGAGCCGGTTTTAAAAGATCATTCACCGTTTTAACCGGGTTGAAAGTTTCCAGAGGTACTTCAACAAACAAGGTGTTCCAGCGGGCCATTGCGCCATTCCACAATCCCGGAAGTTCGAGGGCTTTAATCTCGTTACTGCCATCGGTTTTATAAGCGATAAAAGCCAGATCGGGATTTACGTAGTCGAGCAGGTTGTATTTTTCGCCCTTGTAATTGCGCACCCCGGCAACAATATCAACCGGATTGAAATGGGTAGACTGTTTGAAAATTTCCTGCTGATCTGCATCCTTTTCATTCACCTGAGCGCTTTCAATAATCTGAAGGGCTACTTTTCCGCTTTCATCTTCCACCCAAAACGGTCCGCCGCCGGGCTCACCTTCATTCTTAACCATTCCGCAAACGCGAATAGGACGATCAAGCAATTCGGCTAAATACGCTTTCTTTTCGCTCTTCGAAAAACTCATATAGGCATCATCAATACGCGTACTAAAATCTTCTTTTAAAAATGCGACCAATTCATCAAGCTGGGCATCGGTGATGCTGTCTTCGTCTAAAAGTGCTGCATATTTAAAAACCTGCTCCTGCTTTTTAAGCAGTAAACCGGCCAAAATACGCTTGGAGCGTGCCAAAGCGTGAATCTGATCCTGTACCAAAACATTATCAATGTTTTTGATAAAAATCAAATCGGCATCCACATCGTTGAGATTTTCAATAAGCGCCCCATGACCGCCCGGTCTAAATAATAATTTACCGTTTTCCTGACGGTACAATTTATTATCCATCGTAACCGCAACGGTATCGGTTTCCGGTTTCTGAAACGAATAACTTACGTCAAAATTCACCCCCGTGGTATTGCTTACCGAAGCATGAATGGTATCGTATTCCTTCCTGAAAGCTTCTTCGTGCTCCGGAGAAACCGTAAAATGCAGGGATGCGTGATCGTTTTTAGCCGCATAGGCCGCTGCCTCGTGCAAGTGCTCTTCAAAAGCAGTTGCCTTATAACAACCGTAATAGTGAAAGGGTATTAAACCTTTGGGCAAACTGCCGTAATCTTCACCATCTGATGCCATCATGGTTTTGATAAAAGCATATTTTTTGGCATTCTCATCCTCCAGAGCCGATTTATCAAGCTTATCCATAATATGATGGTAAAACGGAAAGTTTTCGTAGCCATCAAAAAAAGCCTGCATATGTTTATCACCTGTGCGCTCTAAAAATGCATCAATAGGTTCTTTTTCGGGATTGTATTCTTCGAGAAACTGATAGATTTTTTTAAACATTCGGCTGGCTGCGCCAGATGCCGGAGTGAATTTCAATAAATCGAGTTCTTGCTTTTTACGTTCATAAGCGTCAAGGTATTGTAACTCCTCATCGTTTGAAAGTTTAAAAATACCATCAGAAACGGTTGCGGGCGCGACAAGCTTAACGTTGGGCACTCCGTTTACAAATAGTTCAATCTGTGATTTGACCTGATCGAGCGTCAACCCATGATTTTTAATTTCGTTGATTTCCTGGTCTGTAAAGTTCAATTTAGTCTGGTGTTTAGTTGATTGGTAATTTGTTTGATGCGCTCCTCCAGATTGCCTTTAACGAGCATATAGGGCCGGTTGTGTTGAATTAACGCCTGTTCAAAAAGCCTGAACATCTCTTCACGCTGGCCGGGTCGATCTCTTAGATCATCTGCCTGCCAGGGCACATCTATATAAGTAAGAATATACAGATCATATCTGGAAGTCAAAGCGGCCTCCCGCACGCGCTCATCACACCAACCGTCAAAATAGGCCTCACTGTAAACCATTGTTTCCAAGAGGTCTGTATCACAAAATACTATTTTTTCTTCAGAATTAACAGCGGTGTTTTCCAATTTCATTTGTCCGGCAGCAATGGGGAAAATATCATGAGGCTCGCAAATTTTTTGCTGCTCATCCCATTTTTGCTGAAGGTACTCGCGTGCAAATTCGGGTACCCAGGTGCCGTTGTAGTGTTCTGAAAGTTTTTGGGAAAGCGTAGTCTTGCCGGTACTCTCCGGACCGAAGAGTACGACTTTTAAGCAATTACCGGGTTTTTGTTGAGGTATTTTTTCCAAGAGATATAGCCGTAAATAGCAAGCCCAGTAAAAATAAGATATTGTAAACTGGTAAATGTGAAACCTTTGTAAAAATACAGCGGTACCGAAATTACATCTCCAAGTATCCAATAGATCCAGTTCTCAAGCTTGCGGCGCGCCATAAGCCACATTCCTACAAAGAAAATTGCTGTGGTAAACGTATCTACATAAGCCGTCCAGTCATTCCACTTATCAAAAGCCGTATACACGATAAAGACAAAAACGATAGTGGCGATAAATAGGATTGCTGAAATCTGATGCTCTTTGGCAGTGGTTGATGTAATGGGCGTCACGTGCTCTGCATCTACCTTGCGCGTCCAGATGTACCAGCCGTAAACACTCATCGAAAAATAATAGGCGTTGATCATCATATCACCCAGTAAACCCCATTTAGCCAGTAAATACACGAAAATAGCGGTGCTGATCATCCCAGTAGGATACACCCAAATATTATTTTGCTTTGAAAACCATACTGAAAGCAAACCGAAAATAACACCTATTAGTTCCAGTACAATGGAAGACGTCTCATAATCGGAGTACTGCCCAAACAGGAAATCGAGTGTTTCAGCCATAGCTTAAATTCTAAAATTTCCGTTTTCAAAGGCGGTGCCTACGACAACAAGGTCTGCCCCGGCGGAATATGCACGTTCCAGCTGTTCCCGGGTTCTAATCCCACCGCCTACAATAAGTGGAATATGGATCGCTTCCTTCACTGCTTTTATAATTTCGGCAGAAACGGGAGTTTTTGCTCCGCTTCCGGCTTCGAGATAAATTAATTTTTTACCGGAGTATTGCCCTGCAAGCGCAACGGCTACAATATGACCAGGATTATCCTGCGTGAGCGGTTGCGTTTTGCTCACCCGCTGCACTGCGGTCTCAGTACCTCCGTCAATCAGGATATAGCCGGTGGGAATGATTTCTAAGGCTGAATTTTTCAGCTTATCGACCGATTTGATTTGTTGCCGAATGAGATACTCGGGGTTTTCACCCGAAATCAAACTCAAAAAAAGAAGCGCATCTGCTTCGGCGGTTATCTGATTGTGATCCCCCGGAAAAAGAACCACAGGCAAACCGGAATGTTTTTTAAGCTCCCGTACCGCAAGCTGTGTTTGTGCTGCGGTTGCCGTGCTTCCGCCTACAAAAAGGTGTGTGGTGTGATCAGGAAGCGCTTCAATCTGCTTTTCCAGATCCTGAAGCCTTAGTTCTTCAGGATCAAAAAGAATCGCAAAGCAAGGCTGCCCGAGTGCTGCTGCCCGCTCCAGTTGTGAGTAGATAACACTTCCGCTATGCGTAAAATTGCTGATCATAGCGCCAGGGCGTAAACGCAGGTAAAACCTTCAAACTCCAGGAAATCGATCGCATAATTGCTTTTATTGCCTTCGTAACTAATACTTGCCGTGGTTTTTGAATCCTCAAAATCGAAATCTTCCACATAGATATGCTTCAGAAAACTGATACCCTTAACCCCATAAATTTTATACAACGATTCTTTGGCACCCCAAACAATCGTAAGCTTTCGTATCAAAGCATCCTCATTGGCCAACGTGTGGTATTCCTTAAGCGGCGTAAAGCGTGAGGCGATACGCAGAATTTTATCGCGCTGCATTTCGATATCAATACCCACTTCGGTATCGTCGCTGACGATTATCGCCGTAAAATTATAGGAGTGGGTGATCGAGATGTATTTGCCGTCCCGAAGATGGGGTTTCCCATTATCGGTGTAGTACAAATCCTGATCGGTATAGCCCGCCTCGTGCAACAGGTGTCTGATGCTAAGGAATCCCCTTCGGTGCAACTCCGATTTCATACTCTCTAAACGAGCTCTGCAATGCGAAGTCAGATTTACATTTTGTTCCAAATCTTCAAGAGGCTCTTCTACCTTCCAGATGTAAATCGAGGTAGTGGGATTTGGCGTTATTGTTTTGAAAAGTGGCACGTTAAGTAGCGGATATTACGTATTTTTGCAAAAAATAAGAATTGTAAATATAAGACTATGTCAACGAAAACAGTGCAGTACGTTCCTTATAAAGTCAGAGATATTTCTTTGGCCGCCTGGGGAAGAAAAGAAATTGAATTGGCCGAAGCAGAGATGCCGGGCCTTATGGCTTTACGTGAAGAATACGGAGCAGAGCAGCCTCTGAAAGGAGCTCGTATTGCCGGTTGTTTGCATATGACCATTCAAACCGCAGTTTTGATTGAAACCTTGGTTGCTTTAGGAGCTGACGTTACCTGGAGCTCCTGTAATATTTTTTCTACACAGGATCATGCCGCAGCAGCGATCGCAGCAGCAGGCATCCCGGTTTATGCGTGGAAAGGAATGAACGAAGAAGAATTTAACTGGTGTATTGAACAAACCCTGTTTTTTGGAGAAGACCGCAAGCCGCTGAATATGATTCTTGACGACGGTGGCGATTTAACCAATATGGTGCTTGATCAATATCCGGAATTAGGCCCCGGTATAAAAGGCCTTTCTGAAGAAACCACAACCGGAGTTCACCGTCTGTACGAGCGTATGAAAAAAGGCACACTTCCTATGCCTGCCATCAACGTTAATGACAGTGTAACCAAGTCTAAATTTGACAATAAATTTGGTTGTCGCGAGAGTGCTGTTGATGCCGTGCGTCGCGCAACAGATGTGATGCTTGCCGGTAAGCGCGTAGTAGTATGCGGTTACGGGGATGTTGGTAAAGGTACCGCTGCTTCTTTTAAAGGTGCTGGTTCTATAGTTACCGTTACCGAGATTGATCCTATTTGTGCCCTACAGGCTGCTATGGACGGTTTTGAAGTTAAAAGACTGGAAACCGTTGTTGCCAATGCAGATATCGTGATTACCACAACCGGTAATAAAGATATCGTACGCGGGGAGCACTTTAAAGCTATGAAAGACAAAACCATAGTATGTAACATCGGCCACTTTGATAACGAGATTCAGGTTGCCTGGTTAAACGAAAATTATGGTGACACCAAAGATGAAATCAAGCCTCAGGTAGATAAATATACCATTGACGGTAAAGACATTATTTTGCTGGCGGAAGGACGTTTGGTAAACTTAGGTTGCGCAACCGGTCACCCCAGTTTTGTAATGAGTAACTCTTTTACAAACCAGACTTTAGCACAGATTGAGTTGTGGAAAAACAGCGACAATTATCAAAACGAAGTTTATATGCTTCCTAAGCATTTAGATGAAAAAGTTGCTGCTTTACACTTAGAGAAAATAGGTGTAGAATTGACCAAACTTAATGAAGAGCAAGCCGATTATATTGGCGTTGAAGTTGAAGGGCCATATAAGCCGGAATACTACAGATACTAGTTTAAGATCTGAGATTTTAAACTTTAGATATTAGATAAAACCCTCGCAGTGATGCGGGGGTTTATTTTTTCACCAGAGTCATCTGCGCTTTTTCGCCCTTTTTAAGGTTTGTTATGGTACGAACGAAGTTGGGTGTATCTTCTACTTCAAGACGCACCGTATTAGGTGCAGAAGTACCTTCACTCACCGCCTCAACACGAATAACCGTCTGAGGTTTTGCCAGACGAACTTCCAGTATTTTTTTGTCGTGTAAAACCGTATAATTTTCCAAAACGGGTTTATCATCAATAAATAAATTAACCTGATCTCCGTCTTCCTTTCCGGCATCATAAATCACGAGCTTGATCTTTTGATCCCGCGTGTAAATATTCAGGTTTTCGTTTTTAGCAATTATGTTTCGGCTTATGGTATCAAGCACTCGGCCCACGCTCACTTTCTGTTTTACGGAGTCTGCGATTCGGCCGGTACGCTGAATCTTGCGATCTATTTTTACCAGACGCTCAGCGATTTTACCCTGATCGTTGAGTAAAATTTCGCCATTCAGACATTTAGTCCCATCGGCATACTTTCCTTTAAATGCACCGCTAAAAGCACCGGTACGGTCTAAATTGCGCACCTTTCCTTCAAAATGAACAAAGCAAAAATCCTTTTGCACCACCGGAGACTTGGTGTACACAATATCGTATTCTGAAAATGTAAGGCGACTATTTTTTTCGTCGTAATAGCCTTTAATATTCGATTTTGTCTCGTGTTTACCCGTGTAATCGGTTAATGAATATCCTTTGATGGAATCGTTTACCTTTTCAAAGGTAAGCCGGTAACTGATGAAGGACGAATCATTTAGTTTTATAACCCCCAGGTAGTCATAGCTTTGAGCAAACAGGCTAATCGATGAAAAGAGAAAAATTAAGAAAAAGGAAAATTTATTTTTAAGAATCATACTTTTTACTCGTACTTTTAGGAAACTAATTTAATACATTAACTATGAACTTAAGAATTACTTTTCTTTTTGCTTTACTACTTATGGTAAGCATTCCGGCATTTGCAGGATTCCCTGTAGAGCGCCGTGCAGCAGCAGAAACAACTACTCTTGTTGCAAACGAAGATGAAGCTGCTGACGAACTGGTAAGCCCTGCTGCTTATGCACTAGATAGCCAAATGACAGCCCTTTTACTATGGGTTTTCTTATGGCCTTTTGCTGCTCACCGCTGGTATCTTAAAAGTCCAATAGGATGGAACATTTTATTTATCCTCACTTTTGGAGGTTTAGGTATCTGGGCAATTGTTGACCTTATCGACATCATTACCGGAAGCTATCCCGGACTATAGTCTAAAGCCTTTTTAAATTATAAAACCCGCCAGAGTCCTGGCGGGTTTTTTTATTGGTCACTAATTTTGAAGAACGTTTATTTCAGTTTACCCAAATCGTAATAATAAAAAGTACCATCATCATTCATCGCGACAAACAAACCGTTTTTAAACGTTCCATTTAAAGGAACAGTAACCACCTCACAACCATCTGTTTCGGTAGTTGTAAGGTTTAAAGCCTTAATAAATGCGTTAGTCTTACGATCGTAAAGATTAAACTGCCCACGCTGCTGGTCTGAAACGATAATCATCCCACTACCATCAGGGTAAGATGCAATCGCAATCCCTTCAATGTCTTCTAAAAAATCCTCCTGACCAAAAGCTGCCAGTTGCTCATTCCCTTTAGAAGGTTCTGCATAATATTTTTTTACGCTATCCCCTTCGTCAGAATAGTAAACATAGCCCAGAGCATCATCAACAGCAATAGCCTCTATTTCTTTCTTACCACTAAAGCTTCCAAACTTACGCACAAGGTCAAATCCTACAAGGCTGTCTGCTTTTGAAGTAATTTTATATTGGTAGAGGTAATTCTCCAAAGGACCTGTTTTGCGCCCCACTATTGCATAAAACGCTCCATCAATTGGAGATTTATAAAGGCTCACCCCCATTGGGTATTGAAATGCTTCATTGCTATCATCGTCAAAAACCGGAAAGCCCCCGCCGTCCAATGCTTTCATATCGGGCACTGAGTAGATGCGTAGCATTTTCCGTTCCCGCTCGGTAAAGGCAATGATGTCTGTTTCGGTAGAATCGGTTAAAGGAAAACCATATCGCAAATCGACATTATTGGGACGCTCAATATTTGTAATCGATTTTTCGGGAATGATCTTTCCTTCCAAATCAAAGGCGAAAACTCCCCCGTCTGTATCCTTATCTGTACCAAAAACAATGCTGGCCGAAGCATCTTGTGCATTAATCCAGATCGCAGGATCATCGGTATCATAGTTTACGTGTTCGGTAATAATATCCGGTTTAATTTCGGTCAATTGCGACTTTTTACTTCCGCAGGAAACTAAAATAATTACTGTGCTGCATGCAGCGATATACTTAAATTTTTTCATCTAGAATAAATCATATTTTATACCAAAGGTCAAACGTGTGCTGTAGTATTCCATTTGCATGGTAAGGTTTTTCACTCCCTGATAATAACGCAATGGCTGGTTTGTAATGTTGTTTAAATTGGCATAAACCTGAAGGTTTCTGGATATGAAAACGGTCGCGTTAAAATCCAGGAAAAACTGCTCGTCATAAAAACGATCTTCAAAGGCATTACCGCCTAATTCATCTATATAGGCATCAGAATAGTTTGCCGAAAGACGAGCACTAAACACCTTATCTGCATACGAAAGTGATGCGTTAAACATATTAGGTGAAGAACCCGGCAGTTCCAGATCACCGCGCATATCGCCGTCTTCGTTAGCAATACCTTTAGCTTCAGAATTTAGATAGGTGTAGTTAGCATAAATACCGAAGTTTTTAAGGAAGCCGGGAAGGAAATCAAGCTGACGCTGAAAGGCTAATTCTGCGCCAAAGATGCGTGCTTTATCCCCATTTAGCGGCTTATATAATTCATAACCCGTGGTTTCTTCTTCTGAAACACTGGTGTAAATAAAATCATTCAAATCTTTGTAAAACACCCCTCCCGAAAGAATCCCAACAGAACTGAAGTATCTCTCAGCCATAAAATCAAAATTCATCGAAGTGGTAGGATTCAACTGCGGGTTACCAACAGAAACCTCATCATCTTCACGCTGCCTGTACGGCACCAGGTCGATGTAATTAGGCCTTGCCAATGTGTTAGTCCAGGCAAAACGCAATACCGTATTTTCTGAAGCATTATACTTAAAATGTACACCGGGTAAAACATTGGTATACGTACTCTCATCATTGATCTGCGTAAATGCTTCGGGTTCATCAACGTCAAAGCTGTTACCGGTACTTTCAATACGCGTATTTTCGACACGAAGCCCCGCAATAACACTCAGTTTATCTGACAGTTTTTGATTGGTCATCACATAACCTGCATAGACATTTTCGGTTACGTCAAAATTGTCACCCAGATACTCATCGGGTACTGCTTCGCCTTCAAATGCCGCATTATCATTCAGGTTAAGGCTGCCCAGAAACTCTGGTGACGCAAAAACTCCCGGCTTATATTTAGCTCCCGCCAAAAAATCATTGTCATTATAACTACGCTGATCTACCATTGCCAGGTTGTCTAACGCAGCGTTAAGCGGTGTATATTCGAAGAAATTATTGGCTCTGTTTTTATTTTTAAAACGGCCACGCACCCCAAACTTTACGGTGCCATCACCATGGGTAAAGAAATCTGCAGGAAGCTCAAAATTTGCAAAGAAATTCACATCCTTTTCTTCGGTAAACTGATATTCTTCAGTCAATTCATCTAATTCAAATTCTGAAAAATCTTCTGCAGCTACGGGTGTATGAATAGGCTTACGTGTATCGTTGATTTCGTTGTTAATTTCACATTCTGTAGCATACACCAGATAACGCTCGTTAGGCCGCTCTTCTGACGCCTTGGCATAAGAACCCATCCAGGTGAATTTCAGGTTTCCAAAAAGGTGATTCCCACCTAAACTGTAATTCTGCATCCGTTGATCTTCAAGGCGTCTGTTCTGAGTTCGACCACCGGGGATACCTCCTTTAGTCTCCCGCTTTACTTCTACCGGAAAACGGGAAGGTGTATTGTTTACCATATCAAAATCGCCTTGCAGAATGTCTTCAGCATCTAATACCTCGCTTGAATAAGCGAAGCGATTTTCACGGTCGTCCCGCCAGTTGTACATGGTTTTCAGGTAAACCTCGTTGTTTTCATCGAAATTGTAATCAAAATTGGCGGAAAAACTGCGTCTTACACGTTGCACCAAATACTTGCGGTTTTCATAAACACTGGCATAGGGATTTACAGCTTCTTCCACTTCCTCGCCATCTGCATTGGTGTATGAAAAAGTATCAGACCATTCAGCTTCTACATTATCACTGCCAAAATCATTATCATTTATAGAGGCTGAAACCATCCAGCCAAATTTTTTATCCCTGGTGCGGTCACCTACTAGAAACGATCCGCTCCAAATACGTTTATCGGTGATAAAATTGATTCCCGAGCCACCTGTGGCCGAAAGTCTGAAACTTTGCGGAGTAGAGCGCGTCACCAGATTTACCGAACCCCCTAAGGCATCGGCATCCATATCAGGGGTTACGGCCTTATTCACCTCAATGGTCTGGATCATATCAGAAGGAATAAGGTCCATCTGCACATTACGGTTATCTCCTTCTGCTGAAGGGATACGGCTTCCGTTTAAGGTCACCGAGTTTAATTGTGGAGCAAGACCTCTAACGATAATGTTACGGGCTTCGCCCTGATCAACCTGCATCGTGATCCCGGGAATACGCTTAGTCGCGTCACCAATATTAGCATCCGGAAATTTCCCAATTTGATCTGTAGAAACAACATTGGTGATGTTTACATTGTTTTTCTGCGTATTTAATGCTCTGGCCTGACCACCCGCACTAAACCCTACAAGTTGTACATCGTCAAGTTCTGTTTCTTCCGAAGCCAATAAAATAGAAACTGAGGTAGTCTTTCCCGCTGTTACGGTTATTTCTTTATTGGTATCTGAAAAACCAAGATACTTAATAGTAAGGGTATGGTTGCCTTCCGGTATTTCCACAAAGGTGAATTTTCCGTCCTGATTAGAAACAGCACCTTTATTAAGGTTCTTTATCATGATTGCGGCACCGGGAACGTTGATGCCGTATTCATCTGTTATTACTCCCTGAATAATGCCCTCCTGTGCAGATAATCCGGAATAATTTAAGGTAAAAAGCAGCGTTACAATAAGCAACTTTAAACTGGTAATTAATTTCATTTTTTTGATGTTTTGTTTGCACCAAATTTACCGGAGCCCTTTAAAGACGGGCTAAATTAAAGTCTAACAAATTGTAAAGATTCAGGATTTTAGAGGGCTACATCAAGGCAACAATTACCTAAATTTTACACAGCCTTAACCTTTGTGAAAAGAACAGGCCTCTTTTATAAATTCAACATAAAACCGGCGAGCTCTTCCTGTGTTTCAATAGGAAGTTTCTTGCGTAAACGATACCGGGCGACCCGTACGCTGTCTGGAGTAATTCTTAGGATAGAGGCGATCTCTTTTGAAGAAAGATTCAAACGTAAAAGCAGACATAAGCGCAGCTCTGTTGCGGTGAGTTTTTGAAGGGATTTCTCATTTAAATTGGTGACAAACCCGGGATGTATCTCTTCAAAAAGCAGCATAAACTGATCCCACTCGTTATCCTCTTTCAAATGCACTTCCAGATCCTGTGCAATTTCATTGATTTTAGCAGGGAGGTCCATGCGCTTACGCGAACTCAACTTTTGCAAGGTACCCGATACGTCTTCGATCACCTTATTCTTTTGAGCAATGGTTAAACTGTATTTTGATAAGGTTGCGGTCTTAAGCTGAATCTCACTTTCCAGATTGCGTGCTTTCTCTGCCCGGGTCTCGAGTTCGGCTTCCAGAGCCCGCTGTTTATAAAGCTGAAGATCTAAAGCAGCCTGACGCTTCTTTTTCTTTAAATAGAACACTATGATGCCCGAAGCTATAAGTGTAAAAACCAATAAAGACAAGGCCAATAACCGGGCTTTAGAAGTTTTGTTTTGCTCTTGCAGTAAGGCTATTTGAGCCTCATTCTCGCGGGTATCAAAAATAGTTTGTAAGGCATTGAGCTGGCTGAAATTCTGAGAGTAAAACTGATCTTCCTTAAGCTTCTCATACTTAAGTAAAAACCGGTGGGCATTTTCAAAATCCCCGATTAAAGCATAGGTTTTTGATAAATCCTTATATGCACTGGTGATTTGATGTGTATTGGCATAGTTCTGTGCCAGGTTCAGAGCCTGGTAGGTTTTAGTTAGTGCCGTAGAATAATCTCCTGTTTTCCGGTAAATATCAGACAGGTTGTTTAGGGCATTAACCTGTCGCTCATCTCCGACTGCTTTAAAATACACATAGGCTTTTTCAAAATACAGATAGGCCTTTTTAAAATCCCCCAAATCCTCGTAAACACTGCCTATACTTTCATTTACCGATGCCTCGCCCACAGCATCCTTTAAAGTTTCATAAACCGCAAGACTTTGGCGCTGAAACGCCAAGGCTTTATGAGGATTCTCCTGCTTTTCCCAGCAGGCCCCTATGAGTTGTAAACTTTTGGCTTTAATTCTTAAGTTTTTGGTTTTTACCGAAAAATCTAAACTTCGGTTTAGATAATACCGGGCTTTAGAATAGTTATACAGCGCGATGTAGATTTCGCCCAAACTGATATTGATAGTTGCCGAATACAACTCGCTATGTTGAGTTTTTTCTTCGGAAGCAAGCTTGTAATGCTCCACAGCCTGCGTATAAATCTGGGCGTTTTTATAAAACTCTGCCAGCTGATACTGTTTAGCATAGATACTATCTGCATTTCCGTCCTGCAGAGCACGGTCCAGCTGTGTTTTATAGGAATAAAATAAAGAATCATTAAATGCCTGAAACGTGTAAGAATCTGCACTAGCCTGGGCAAACACCGGCCGGGTCAGTACTAAACAGATACTCACAACAGAATATGCAAAAAATCGTAATGGGTTCAAAGGCTACACATAAAATCAACAATATAGCCCGCCCATATTACTCAGAGATTATCTCAAGTTTAAAAAGCTGTAAATAAAAAAAGCGTCTACCTCAAATGAGATAGACGCTTTTTAATGATAAACAAACTCTTAATTAAGCTTCTGCGCTAGGCACTATAGAAACGTAAGATTTGTTGTCTTTCTTTTTGGTAAACTTAACGATACCGTCCACTTTAGCGTGAAGGGTATGATCTTTACCACCGTAAACATTCTCACCTGGGTGATGTGTGTTTCCACGTTGTCTAACGATGATGTTACCGGCAACAGCAGCCTGACCACCAAATATCTTAACACCTAGACGTTTAGATTCTGATTCTCTACCGTTCTTAGAACTACCTACTCCTTTTTTGTGAGCCATCTTATTCTAGTTTTAAGGTTATACTTTAACAGGATTATTTTTCGATCCCGCCGTCTAATTTCTCTTGTAATTCTTTAAGCTCATCCCACTTACCTTCAGCAGCTAAAGCAGCTTGCTTTGGCCATGTGTCTGTAACGATGTGGCTTAATCTTGAGCTGGCTTCCGTAAGGATTTCGCTCAATTTCTCTGGAGTTGAAGCTGCAACTTTAGCAAAGGTATCAATACCTGCTGCTACTAATGCTTCTGCAGCCTTAGGGCCTGCACCTTCGATCTTTTTAAGATCATCTCCTTTTGATGAAGCTTTAGCTTTCTTTTCTGCCTTTGGGGCTTCAGCTTTTGCCTCTTCTTTTTTCTCTGCCTTTGGAGCAGCTTTTTTACCACCTTTAAGAGAAATATCACCAATTACAATCTCGGTTAGAGATTGACGGTGACCATTTTTCTTTTGATAGCCTTTACGTCTTTTCTTTTTGAAAACAATTACTTTGTCTCCTTTTAAGTGACGTGAAATCTTTGCTCCAACAAGAGCTCCTTCTATAGCCGGGGCGCCTAAAGTGATGTCGTCACCATCTCCTGCAAGAAGAACTTTATCGAAAGAAACCTCGTCTCCTTCTTCTCCTGACAGACGGTTTACAAATACCTTCTGATCTTTCGCAACTTTAAATTGCTGCCCTGCTATCTCTACAATTGCGTACATAGCGTTGTGTTTATAAAATAAGTTAAAACTTAAACCTTCCGGCTTAAGAGGGCGCAAATATACGGCTATTTACTTATTATACAAACCTATAAATAGAAAATCAGGAGATGTTTTTTGAAGACTTCTTTTTGGGATTCCAGCTTTGCTTAAACAACTGCATAAAGCTGAGGGTGAGTACTGCACTCGTTGCAAAGCCCATAATAGCCACTACAAAAACCACGCTACCCAAACTGGTGTTGTAAGTGGTTTCCCATTTGGAAATCATCACACTTAAAAAATCCGGGTTTAGATTGGCTGCATACAGGGCGAAAAACGCAGTGAATAATATCGTAGATACAAAGCCGGTAACAATGCCCACTGCAAAGCCGTCACCATACTCAAAGTCCTTTCCCTTGCTTAGTTTATAATACTTAATAGCCTCGTAGATCCCGAAGCCGGTTATGACTCCATTAAACAAACTGTAAATAGGATTGGTATGGAGGCCAAATAAGGCCAGCACTAAAAAATAAGCAATTAATCCGGCGGTAATTGCAATTCCGAAACGTATGGGTAAAGCTACTTTAAGCATGCTATTTTTTGATTTTTAGGATTAATTCTAAATTTCAGGATTTCAATTTCAAAATCAGCTAAAAAGCTGTTAAAAATTTAATTATTCAATGCTCCATTACCACAAGTAGTGAGCGCATTATTCATAACTATTAAAAATCAACACCGGTCCTTGTAACATATAGGCTACAGGTGCTACTTATAGTTTAAATTTTAAAATTTTACTTATGAAAAAGACGTTTTTATCAATTGCTTCTATTACTGCGCTTGGCTTTTCGCTTTGCGCTCAGGAAGTAGCTTTTGAAGAATACGATTTAGATAACGGCCTGCACGTTATTCTACATCAGGATAATAATGCTCCTGTGGTGACTACAGCAGTTATGTATCACGTGGGCGGTAAAGACCGGGAAGATGGTCGCACAGGTTTTGCACATTTTTTTGAACATCTTCTTTTTGAAGGCACCGAAAATATAGAGAAAGGCAAATGGTTTGAGATCGTAAGCTCCAACGGAGGAACCAACAATGCAAACACGTCTCAGGATCGTACGTATTACTATGAAGTTTTTCCTTCAAACAATTTGGAGTTGGGATTATGGATGGAATCGGAACGTATGCTTCACCCTATAATCAAACAAGAAGGTGTTGACACCCAAAACGAAGTAGTCAAAGAAGAGCGTCGCTTACGTTATGACAATTCACCTTACGGTCAGTTTTTATTTGCCATAAGTGAGCAACTCTTTGAAAAGCACCCCTACAAAGATCCCAATGTAGGGTATATGGAAGATCTGGATGCTGCTTCACTTGAAGAGTTTCAGGCTTATTTTGATAAATATTATAAGCCCAGCAATGCCGCACTGGTCGTTGCAGGTGATATTGATATCGCAAAAACCAAGAAAATGATTCAGGACTATTTTGGTCCTATCCCCAGCGGTCCGGCTTTAGAACGTACCTATCCACAGGAAGATCCTATAACCGAAACCAAAAGGAGTACCTTTTACGATCAAAACATTCAGGTTCCCGCAATACTTACTGCATACCGTACACCGGGCTACGGAAGCCGTGACGCTTATGTGCTTAATATGATTTCTTCGTATCTAAGTGATGGTAAAAGCTCTAAGCTTTACAAAAAGATGGTTGATGAAGAAAAGAAAGCTTTACAAATAGGCGCCATCAACCTGGAGCAGGAAGATTACGGGATGTATATTATTTACGGGCTTCCGCTTGGCGAAACCAGTTTAGAAACCCTGCTTGAAGGGATGGAAGAAGAAATTACAAAACTGCGCAATAACCTTATTTCTGAAAGTGACTACGAAAAGCTTCAGAATAAGGCGGAAACCAATTTTGTGAATTCCAATTCAAGTGTTGAAGGTATAGCGAGCACGCTTGCGACAAACTATATGCTTTACGACGACACCAACCTCATCAATACTGAAATTGATATTTACCGCTCCATTACCCGCGAAGAAATCAAAGAGGTGGCTAACAAATATTTGAAGCCAAATCAACGTGTTGAAGTAGAATACCTGCCTAAAAAAGACGAACAATAGACTGAAGGATAGTTTCAAGCCTTTGATAAGTCATTCCATAAAAAACATTTAGATGAAAAAATTAATATTAAGCCTTCTCCTTACCTGCAGTCTTGGTGCTGTAGCTCAGGTTGACCGAAGCACCCAGCCCAAAGCCGGCCCTGCTCCCGAAATAAATTTAACCGAACCACAAACCTTCAAACTTAAAAATGGACTGCAGGTCATCGTGGTAGAGAACCATAAATTACCACGGGTATCCTACACACTTACCTTAGATAACCCGCCTATCGCTGAAGGAGAAAAAACCGGAGCAGCTACGCTTTCGGGCGCACTTTTGGGCAAAGGTTCAACCAGCATCAGTAAAGATGACTATAATGAAGAGGTAGATTATATGGGAGCCCGGGTAAACTTTGGCTCACAATATGCCTCTGCCAGCGGACTTTCCCAGTATGCCAACCGCATTTTAGAACTACTCGCAGACGCAGCGATCAATCCTAATTTTACTCAGGAAGAGTTTGCAAAAGAACAGAAACTCTTAATTGAAGGTCTGAAGACTAACGAAAAGAGTGTTGAAGCAGCTGCCTCAACCTTAAGCCGCGCCTTACTTTACGGCAAAGACCATCCTAAAGGAGAGTTTGAAACACCCGAAGGTGTTGAAAAAGTTACCCTTGCAGACGCTAAAGCTTTTTACGACAAGGCATTTATCCCCAACAATGCGTATCTGGTTGTAGTGGGCGATGTAGATTTTAAAGACATCAAAAAAGAAATCACTAAAAACTTTGAAGACTGGAAACCGGGCGCTGCTCTTTCTAATGAGTATAAAACTCCTGAAAATGTCGCCACAACAGAAATCAATTTTGTAGATATGCCTAATGCTGTTCAGTCTCAGGTAATTGTAGAAAATCTTGTTGATCTCAAAATGAGCGATCCCGACTACTTCCCTGTACTTATGGCTAACCAAATATTAGGCGGCGGCGGCGAAGGCCGACTTTTCCTGAACTTAAGAGAAGATAAAGGCTATACCTACGGTGCTTATTCAGGCATTGGAAATGATAAATATGGGAAGACCACATTCAGTGCTTCAGCTAGCGTGCGCAATATGGTAACAGACAGTTCTGTGGTTGCTTTTCTTGAAGAGATAGACAGAATACGCCAGGAACCGGTTTCAGAAAAAGACCTGAAAAATGCCAAGGCAAAGTATGTGGGAAGTTTTGTTCGCTCGTTAGAACAACCTGCAACAGTTGCCCGTTTCGCTTTAAACATTGAAACCGAAAATCTACCGAAAGATTTTTATCAGAACTACCTCAGTAAAATCAATGCAGTAACGCTTGAAGATGTGCAGCGTGTAGCTAAAAAATATTTTCTTGCAGACAACGCCCGAATTATCATAGCCGGAAAAGGCAGCGAGGTTATTGAAAACCTTGAAAAGGTACAATTTAAAGGCAAAACCATTCCGGTTAAATATTATGATAAGGAAGCCAATGCGGTTGAAAAACCAACATTTGAAATCGCAGTTCCTGAAGGAGTAACAGCAACCACGGTTCTTGAAAACTACATCAAAGCTATTGGCGGCAAGGAAGCGATTGCAAATGCAAATGCTATTACAATGCTGGGTGAAGGCAGCGTACAGGGCACTCCCTTAAAACTCACTATCAAGAAAACCGATAAAGGGCAGTTCTTACAGGAAATTTCGGTGATGGGCAATGTGATGTCAAAGCAGGTTTTAAACGGCGATAAAGCTTCAATTTCTGCGCAGGGACAGACCATGACTCCCAATGAAGAGCAAATCGCTGAGCTCAAAAAAGGAGCTGCGATTATACCTGAGCTCGATATGATCAACGACGAGACTATCGCATTAAGTAAAATTGAAAATGTAGATGGTCAAAATGCCTATGTGCTAAACCTGAGTGATTCTAAAAAAGCATTTTATGCTGTAGAAAGCGGTTTAAAACTGAAGGAGGAAACCACCAGAGAAATGCAGGGTCAAAGTTTTGTACAAACTGTTACTTATGGTGATTACAAGCCGGTACAGGGTATCATGTTTCCTCATAAACTGGGGCAATCAATGGGTCCGCAGAATATTGAGTTTACCTTTTCAGAAATAAAGGTAAACGAAGGCGTCAGCGACGCAGACTTTCAATAAGAGTTAATTAGATTTAGCTGCAAAGACCGACCTAAGCGTCGGTCTTTTTTTGTTTACGCCCCGAATTCACAAGATACACTCCGGCCAAAATTACCAGGGCTCCTATCCCATGCATCCAGGTAAATTGCTCCCCATCGAGTATACCCCAAAAAATACCAACCACCGGAATCAAATAGGTAACCGAAGTTGAAAAAACCGGCGAGGAGATCTGGATGAGTCGATTAAACAGGATTTTTGCAATCCCGGTTCCCACAACCGAAAGCAAAGACACATAAAGCAGGGCTTCAAACACCCTGTCATTTGAAAAATCCTTTTCCGGCAAGCCGGCAAAAAAACCTACAATCAGTGCCGGCACGATCATCACGGCAAAATTACCCACGGCGATAGCTTTTGAAGACACTTCCTGAAGTTTAGCCTTTATAATATTGGCATTGGCACCATAGCACAAGGCTGCAAAAATGACCAGCCCGGCAAACCAGTAATTCTGGTCAGGATTAACCGATACGCCATTAAAAATAAGTAGCGCAGCTCCTGCCAGACCAACCAGAACTCCCGAAAATTGAAGCCCCGTAAAACGCAGTTTAAAGGCGAAATAGCCTATCAAAATAGTGAAAAGTGGCACCAGCGAGTTGAGCACCGAAACAATACTGCTGTCGATTTGAGTTTCGGCAAAAGAAAACAGAAATACAGGCAAAAAAGTACCGCATAAAGCACTTAAAGCAACCCAGGGCCATTGGTTACGGGTTATGGTTTTTAACGATTTAAAACCGATGGCAAAAAGAAAAGCAGTTGAAAAAATAATGCGGATGGCACCAAGTTGAAACGGACTAAAGCCTCCCAGCGATTTTTTAATCAGAATATACGAGCTTCCCCAAACCAGTGAAAGAATAATGAGATACAGCCACTTTTTTTGATCGCTTTGCATTGCGCAAAACTAGCTTTTTTAAACCGGCTGCATCGGTTTGGAGTATAATTTTACTCCTCGTCTTTCCAGCGTAAGCTTTCCATCAAATGCCTGATGTCTGTCTTGAGATAAGCGGCTGCTGGGAGTATACTGTCGTAATTAGGCGTTACGTTGAAGTAGATAGAACCGGTGATGAAGTGCGAAGTGCTGTCAGTAACGTAAAATTGAGATTGTGAAGCCGCATTACCCGTTACATCGTAAAACATCCCATAAACCCGGTACTCGGGATTGATGTATTTTTCTTCAATGATATTGTCTGCCTTGACCACGTGCTCGTAGGTAAGTTTCTGAGCATCGGTAAGCAATTGTCTGATGTTTCCATCTACTTTGCGATAGGTAAGATATAAAGCACCATCGAGGCCGGGATATTCTAAAACTGCCGAGCAATCTTCCTTATATTTTACCTTAGCCTCTGTGTTTTTCATAAAGCCGTACGGACAATCATCTCCGCTGTAATCTACATACTCAGGAGCCTCATAATCCAGGGCTAAAAATCCGTTGGGTTTGGGCAGCACCTCTTCCTTGCACGACCAGCAAAGGATGCTTAATGCTAAAATGAAGAAGCTATACTTTTTCAACTGAAAGGAATTTGATTTAATCAAGGTCTCGGATGGTAAGCTTAACCTGCTTGATGCGTTTTTGATCGATAACTTCAATGGTAAACGCGTAATGCTCAAAGTTTAGTATTTCATTCTTACGCGGGAAGCCTTTAGATATCTCCAGAATAAAACCTGCTAAAGTTTCGGCTTCTCCCTTATTATCTTCAAAAGACTGCGGATCTTCTAAGCGGAGGACTTTGTAAAAATCTTTAAGCGAAGTCTTTCCTTCAAAAATATAGTTGTTGTCATCCAGCTTAGAGAACACAATATCTTCATCATCAAACTCATCGCTAATATCGCCTACAATCTCTTCAATAATATCTTCCAGCGAAATCAATCCGCTGGTGCCGCCATATTCATCAACTACAATAGCAAGGTGATTGCGCTTGTCTTTAAACTCGTTAAGCAAATCATCGAGTTTTTTATTTTCGGGCACAAAATAGGGATCACGCAAGAGGCTGATCCAGTCAAAATCTTCTTCATCAATATGAGGCAACAGATCTTTGACGTATAAAATACCGGTGATGTTGTCTATGTTTTCATCAAAAACAGGAATACGTGAATATCCATTTTCAATAACTAACGGAATGATTTCAGCATACGACCACTCCATATTCAATGCGAAAATATCCATACGAGGCTTCATCACCTGTTTGGTATCGGTATTACCGAAGCTTACGATTCCGCGTAAAATCTTTTGCTCTTCAAGCGAGGTATCTTCTTCACTGGTAAGCTCTAACGCCTGCCCCAACTGGTCAATGCTGATGTTTCCTTTTTGTTTACCAAAACGATCCTGCAAAAACAAAGTCATAGCCCGCATAGGAGTACTAAGTGGCGAAATGATAAAGTCTAAAACCACCATTGGGTAAGCCATTTGACCCGAAAATGCCACTTTATTACGACTGGCGTAAACCTTTGGCAGGATTTCACCAAACATCAAAATAAGAAAGGTAATCGCTACAACTTCTACAAAAAACCGAAGGTTAATAAACCCAATTTGCACCGACTCCAGCCCTGTAAAGAGCGTCTCTCCCAGATTGGCAAAAATGAGCACGATGGCGATATTGATAAAGTTGTTGGCCACAAGTATGGTAGCCAGCAGTTTTTTAGGTTTTTCGAGCAGGCGAACAACAATCTGATCTTTTCGGGTTTGTTTCTCGGGGTCGAGCTCCAGATCTGCAGCTGTAAGGGAGAAGAAAGCCACTTCGGTACCGCTAATCAACGCCGAGCATACCAGAAGGATCAGCACGGCAACGATCTCAACAACAGTTGTAGCCGAAAAACTATTTTTAACTAAAAATAAACTTGGGGGGTCAGGATCCAATGCTTAACTGTTTTATCTCGTGAACTCTAATTTCCAAAACTGGATTAGAATGGCAAATCATCTTCATCATCATCTTCATATCCCGGTGAAACTGCCGGTGCGGAAGGCGCGGCAGACCGTGTTTGTGCGGCCTGAGGCTGGCTGCTGCCTTGTTGCGGCATACCACTGGCATCTTTAGGCGTAAGAAATGTAAAATCGGTACACTGTATTTCGGTACTATACCGCTCATTACCGGTCTCGTCCTGCCATTTACGGGTCTTGATACGACCTTCTATGTAAACCTTGTCGCCTTTTTTTAGGTACTTTTCACAAATCTCAGCACCTTTATTACGCACTACAATATTATGCCACTCGGTATTGTTAACGCGTTCTCCGGTGGTGCGATTGGTATAGGTTTCGTTAGTCGCCAGCGGAAAACGGCCTATTGCACCGCCTCCTTCAAAATAGTGCATCTTCACATCATCTCCCGTGTGGCCTATAAGCATAACTTTATTTAACGTACCTGACATAATCTGTAATTTTAAAGCTCAAAAGTAACTAAAATTAAGCAGTCGCTCAACTATACTTTAGCGTTTTGAAAAGCGCAGAACAGCCGGGCGCATTACAAATAGCGCTTATAATCAAAGTCTTCCATAAAACGGTCTATAACACGGGGCACCGCATAACTTTCAAAGGCTGCAAAAGGAATGGTCTGCAAACCGGAAACATCCTGCAGTTTTAGTAACCAAAAGTGCACGTGAAGCTTTTGGTGGGAGAGTTTATGAATAATGGCTTCAGGAGTCAACGCAACCAGACTTTCTACTTCTAAACCTTCAAGCAGGACGACAGAAGAAGCTCCGGGTAATTTGAGCTTTTTTACGCTTTCGCGAAAGCGCAACTCTTTTAAAGGCTTTTCGGTTTCCAAAAGCGGAAATTCAAAAAGGCCGCGCCAGATTCCTTTTTTGTCGCGTTGGCTTAAGATCGTTTCGCCCGAAGGACCCAAAACAATCACATAATTAAAATACCGGTCCCGCACTTTGGTTTTACCCTGCTTTACCGGCAGTTCATTTATTTTGCCACTGGCATAAGCCGCACAGTCATTCTGAAACGGGCAATGCAGGCAATAGGGATTTTTGGGCTTGCATTGCGTGGCACCAAACTCCATCACCGCCTGATTAAAGGTAGCAGGATCTTTAGGTTCTATCAATTGCTGGGCAAGGGCCTTAAACTCCTTTTTGCCGGAAGTACTATCTATAGGAGTATCAATCCCAAAAACCCGGGAAAGCACCCGGTAGACATTACCATCAACTACAGCTTCGGCCTCATCGAAACAAATAGATGCAATGGCACTGGCCGTATAGTCACCTATTCCTTTCAGTTTCTTGATTTCGGTATAGGTATTAGGGAACTCGCCGTTGAAGTCAAGAGCCACCTTTTTTGCTGTTGCGTGTAGATTTCGCGCACGCGAATAATAGCCCAGTCCCTGCCATAATTTCAAAATAGCATCTTCAGGGGCATTGGCAAGGGCCTTGATGTCAGGATAGGCTTCCACGAAGTTAAAATAGTAGGGCATCCCCTGCTCAACACGGGTTTGTTGCAGGATAATTTCAGACAACCAGATGCGATACGGGTCTTGTGTCTTGCGCCAAGGGAGTTCACGCTTGTTTTGTAAATACCAGTCTATGAGTTTTTTAGAAAAATTGAACACAAAAAATACCTTTTCTTCAAATTAACCGTTTATCTAGTTATATTTTAATCTTTTACGTTTGAAATATTGATTTTTTAATGTGTATATTTGCACCCTTAAATTTTAACCCCCTAAAATAATACGTAATGACAAAAGCAGATATTGTTGCGAAAATTTCTGAGAAATTAGGAATTGAGAAAAATGATGTACAGGCTACTGTAGAGACTTTTATGGATGAAGTTAAGAACTCGCTTGAAGGTGGTGATAATGTATATCTGAGAGGTTTTGGTAGCTTTATTATTAAAACACGCGCTGAGAAAACCGGTCGCAACATCTCAAAAAACACTACAATTAAGATACCTGCGCATAACATTCCTGCATTTAAGCCTGCCAAGGTTTTTGTAGAAGGTGTTAAGTCTAATGTATCTGTAGACGAAAACTAACTATTAATTTTAAACTGAGCTCTTATGCCAAGTGGTAAGAAAAGAAAAAGACACAAGGTAGCCACGCACAAACGTAAAAAACGTCGTCGCGCTAACCGTCACAAGAAGAAAAAGTAGTCTAGCACTACTTTTTCTTTTAATATACCTGTTTTAAGGTATAACATTACGTTCATTGACATCTGGAGATTATTATTGAGCTGGGCAGTTATGCATCAGCCGTAAACTCCTGCCGGTACACAAAATCCTGTGAAAAATAATAATGTTTAATCTTTTGTCCCGTACCTACGGGGCGGATATAATTTAATGAAGCGTGAATAATGAATTAATAATTCGATCCAGTTCCACTTCAGTTGATTTTGCCCTTTTAAAAGATGGTAAACTAATAGAATTACATAAGGATGAAGAAGATAACCAGTTTAGCGTAGGTGATATTTTTATTGCCAAAATACGCAAGACGGTTTCAGGTCTTAACGCTGCGTTTGTCAACGTAGGTTATGAGAAAGATGGGTTTTTACACTATCACGATCTCGGACCACAACTTCCTACCCTTTTGAAATTTGTAAAACGTGTAAGCACAGGTAAACTCAAGGATTACTCCTTACAAAAATTTCCTGCAGAAAAGGATATCGATAAGAATGGAAAGATAGCAGACGCTTTAAAATCCAATCAATCGCTCCTTGTGCAAGTAGTAAAAGAACCTATTTCTACCAAAGGCCCCAGAATAAGCAGTGAGCTTTCTATTGCCGGAAGGTATGTGGTTCTTGTTCCTTTTTCAGACCGAATCTCGATCTCACAAAAAATCGAATCGCGCGAAGAAAAAGCCAGGCTTAAACGCCTTATGCAGAGCATACGTCCCAAAGGTTTTGGGGTAATCGTACGCACTGTAGCTGAAGGAAAACTGGTTGCAGAACTAGACAAAGATCTACAAAACCTGGTGGACCGTTGGACCGCCATGTGTAAAAAATTACACAATGCTCATTTACCCAGCAAAGTACTGGGCGAGATGAACCGCGCCTCTTCTATGTTAAGAGACCTGTTTAATGACTCGTACACCAATATTTGTGTGGACGATGAGACATTGTATTACCAAATCAAAGAATACCTGCAAGAGATTGCACCTAATAAAGAAAATATCGTAAAACTCTATCAAAATTCGGTTCCCATCTATGAAAAACATGGGATTGAGCGTCAAATTAAGACTTCATTTGGCAAGACTGTTTCGATGAGCCGCGGTGCTTATCTGGTGATTGAACACACCGAAGCACTACACGTCATCGATGTAAACAGTGGTAACAGGTCTAACAAGGCCAAAAGCCAGGAAGAAACGGCCCTCGAGGTCAATTTAATCGCCGCCACCGAGATCGCCAGACAATTGCGTCTGCGGGATATGGGTGGTATCATTGTGATAGACTTTATCGATATGGGTAAAGCCGAAAATCGTAAGAAGCTCTTCAATCACCTGCGTGATGAGATGAGCGACGACCGCGCCAAACATAAAATCTTACCTCCAAGTAAATTTGGTCTCATCCAGATCACACGTCAGCGTGTGCGCCCTGAGATGAATATCAAAACCCGGGAGAAAGATCCTAATGGCGATGGTGAGATTGAAGCTCCTATAAGTGTTGTCAATCGCATACAGGCAGATTTGATCAAACTATTCAAAAAAGACTATAAAAAGATCACGTTACACACGCATCCCTTTATAGCGGCCTTCCTGACAAAAGGCTTCCCTTCAGCACGTTCTAAATGGTTTATAGAACACAAAAAATGGGTTAAAATAATGCCCAGAGATGCTTACACGTATCTCGAGTACCGCTTTACTGATAAAGACGGGAAAGAAATTAGATAAACTGAAACAACCCTCATCGTGAAAACGGTGGGGGTTTTTTATTGGCAGCCCCCTAGCCCCCTAGCCCTCTAGCCCCCAAAGGGGAATAATAGATTTGGAATAGTATTTCCAACACTCTCTCCCTCGGGGAGAGATGCCGAAGGCAGAGAGGGATTCTTCAGAAATCACTAATTTTACAATTACAGCCCACATTTCTAAATTTTGAATCAACACTCCGTAAAAACCTACACTGTAGAAGAAGCCAAGCGAAAGCTGGAAAAGTACTGCGCCTATCAGGATCGTTGTCACAAAGAAGTGCGCGATAAACTGGTAGAAATGCGTATGATTCCGGAAGCGGTTGATGCCGTACTCTATCACCTACTGCAACACAAGTTTCTGGATGAAGAGCGCTTTGCCCGCAGTTTTGCACGGGGAAAATTTCGCCATAAAAAATGGGGCAAAAACCGAATAAAACAGGAACTGAAACAACGTGAAATAGGCGATTACCTCATCAAAAAAGCCTTTACCGAAATCCCGGATAGTGATTACCTCAACACCTTTGATGAACTGGCTCAAAAACGTTTTGACCAACTCACCGGCGAAACCGACAAATACAAAAAGCGCAAAAAACTAGCCGATTATCTGGCTTACCGGGGCTGGCCCGGAGACTGGATTTATGAAAAAGCGAAGGAGCTGATTCCTTAAACCGCCAATCCATGTTTTTTATGAGTCTCTGCAATGGCCCGCTCATTTTTCTCGTCAATCCACGCCTGACCTTTACGGCGACGCATCAGGTTATCAAAATGACGCATCACAAAAACGTTATAAACCGCCTGTAAGAGGTGTTTAGGCTTACGCGGCAATGCACGCAGGCTCATACTAAAACCGGGCGTTACATACTTCATATAATGCCAATACCCTTCGGGCATGTAGAGCGTCTCTCCATGGTTGAGTTCGCAGATAAAACCTTCGGCTTTTTTAAGTATTGGGAATTTCTCGTAATCGGGGTGATCAAAGTCAATATCCTCGCGGGTAATAAGCGAATGCGGTACTTTATAGAGATTTTCGGTCTGGTCCGGAGCAAAAAGGATACACTGCTTTTTTCCGTGGAAATGAAAGTGCAAAATATTTGCCCAGTCGATGTCATGGTGCATAAATACTTTAGAGTTTTCACCCCCAAAGAACACCATCGGGATTTGCTTCAACAAACGCAAACCTATTTTCGGAAACTTAAAATCCTTCTTTAACGAAGGCACTTCCTTCATGATATTATAAAGAAAGATGCGGTAATTGGTAGGCTCGCGCTTAAGCAAATCAATATAGTCTGCCATTTTCATTTTGGCATGCGCCTGGTTAAAACCGTCTTCGTGTGTCACCGGACGATCATCATACAAAGGCACTTCGCGGTCACCGGCAACCTCCTTAATATAATCCAGATGCCATTTATCATAGGCCGGCCAATCTTCAATAAGATTCTCAATAACCACCGGTTTTTGCGGCTTCAAGTAGTCCCGCACGAATTCGGTTTTGGTAATGGTTTTTACCCTATGTATCTGTTTAAGCTTCAAGTATAAAAATAAATTAAATTAAGCCTTGGCTTTTGCCTTAGCCTCTTCATTTCGTGGAATGGTATGCCCGGGTCTTGACCATTTTGGTTTTTCGCCTTTTGGCAAATGCTTAGAATCTGCTGCTTCTACGGTTTCAGGCTGTGCTTTTTTCACAAAAGGTGCCTGCGGGTTAAGCCCCAGCAGTTTAAACATTTCCATATCCTCGTTCACATCGGGGTTGGGTGTGGTTAACAATTTATCCCCTGCAAAAATGGAATTTGCCCCGGCAAAGAAACACATCGCCTGCCCTTCTCTGCTCATTTGTGTACGACCGGCACTTAGTCGTACCTGAGTCTGAGGCATTACAATACGCGTGGTAGCCACCATACGCACCATCTCCCAGATCGAGATAGGCTCAATATCTTCCATAGGTGTACCTTCAACCGCAACCAGAGCATTAATGGGTACACTCTCAGGCTGAGGATCTAAAGTCGCCAAAGCAACGAGCATACCTGCGCGATCTTCAACCTTTTCGCCCATACCAATAATCCCCCCGCTACACACGGTAACATTGGTCTTACGCACATTACCTATCGTGTCGAGACGATCCTGAAACGCACGGGTAGAAATCACATCTTTATAGTAATCTTCAGAAGTATCGAGGTTGTGGTTGTAGGCGTACAAACCGGCCTCAGCAAGACGCTGCGCCTGATTTTCGGTAATCATACCCAGTGTACAGCACACTTCCATATCGAGCTTATTAATGGTACGCACCATTTCCAAGACCTGATCAAACTCCTCCCCATCTTTTACATTACGCCAGGCCGCACCCATACATACGCGTGAACTGCCGGCAGCTTTTGCGCGCAAAGCCTGAGCTTTTACCTGCTGCACACCCATCAAATCATTACCTTCAATATTCGTGTTGTAACGGGCAGCCTGCGGGCAATATCCACAATCTTCGGGACAACCCCCTGTTTTTATAGAGAGCAGAGTAGAAACCTGAACGGTGTTGGGGTCATGATGTTGACGGTGTACCGTTGCCGCTTCATAAAGCAGCTCCATCAAAGGTTTGTTGTAAATATCGAGGATTTCCTCTCGGGTCCAATCGTGTTTCATGGGTCTGTTTTTAAATCTTTAATGCCTTAAAAAGTCCTGGTAATTTTTCGGGCAGTAGGAGATGGCTCAAAAATACTAAATCTGTTGTTTATAAAGTTGAAAAACTAAGCCCTCGTTATCAAAATACTCACGGCATTGCCGCCAAATCCTACGGCGTTTACGAGTATGTTTTTCAATTCTTTGGGTTTAGCCTGCGGCGAAAAAAACGGTGCTTCCTCCCATTTTTGGGTCTGAAGCATCTGAATTGCAGTGTCTAAACTGAGTAGCCCACTTGCGCCGAAAGTGTGCCCTATTTTCCATTTATTAGTTGTTAATAACGGAAGCTTGTCACCAAATAGTTTTTGAATCGCTTTATATTCCGATTGATCGCCAAGAATGGTCCCCGGCGCGTGCATCACAACCGCATCTATATTCTTAGTCATTTCCGCGAAGGTCGAAATCTGACTATTTTTTTTCATTTCCGCGAAGGCGGAAATCCCATCATTCTCAGCTCCCCCAAACGCGCTTTCAACCGCCATTCTCATGGACTTTTGAAAGCAGGTGGCTTCGGCAGAAACCGAAACCGCATGTTGCAAAGCTTCGGTAGCATAACCCACGCCGGTTATATAAGCCAGAGCATTCTCGTGGGTTCCTTTTTCCATACAAATAGAAGCCGCTCCTTCACCTAAAACCATAGTGTTTTCGGTCTTTTCCAAATCAAAAGACAGACACGGAAAATCAGCATCCTCTCCAGCACGGCTGTAGGTTTTGAGCGCTTGCATTTGTGCAATCGTAAAAGGCGTTAAGGCCGCCTCGCTGCCGCCTACCAAAAATTTATCGCACATCCCGGCCTGCAACCAGGCGACACCATTTAGCAAGGCATGTAAGGCGGTTGAGCAGGTAATGGAATGGGAAATTTCAGGTCCCTCATTTTGTAAATCCTGGGCAACCCAGGATGCAATATTGCCTAAAGTCGTAGAAGGCGATGCTAAAGTTTCGGCTTTACCGGTTTTAACAAAAGCATCGTAATACTGCTCAAAAAGTTGGGTGGCACCGCGAGACGAACCGATATTGATCCCGAAAGCATCACCTTTTTCCCATCCGGCCTGGCGGGCTGCTAATCGCGAAACGTAAATCGCATAGAGAACTGAGGCGTCTAATGCCTGAAAATTTCGGTTTTCGTTACGTAAGGATTCGATTTTAGTTTTTAAGCTTTCCGGAAGGCGACCCACCCAGGCATGGAGATTCTGATCAAAAGACAACGCATGTTTTTGATTGAATACCTCTGAATTGTTTTCGCCAAAGGCGGAAACAGAAGCGCTACCGGTAATTGCAATAGGTTGCATCACGACAAAATTTAGAGTGCAAAAATAGTATTTACACATCGGAGCGCATTGAAAAAGTACTTTTCAATTAAAACCATTAGTTTAGCAGTATCAATGATGATCTGGGGTAAGGCGACCAGGAGTTCGTTGAAAACAAATTTTCACTTTCAAGGCAAGCCTCAGAATATTAAACCCATTGGCGGCGCCAATAAAAAATCAAAAAATCATGAACGAACTTGAACATGAACCCCGCAGCTGGTGGTCTAAAAACTGGAAATGGGTGGTGCCAGTGGGCGGTTGTTTTACGATAATTGTATTGGGAATACTACTTTTAGGCACCGCTATTTTTGGGTTTTTCAGCTCTGTAAAATCCAGTACAGGCGCTGATGAGATATTGATTATGGCACAGAATAATCCTAGAGTTATTGAACTTCTGGGAGAGCCTATAGAAAAAGATGGCTTCGGAAATTACTCGATTAAAATCAATAACGGCGAAAAAACCAGCGAAGTAAGCTTACCCATAAAAGGGCCTAAGAGTGAAGCAACTTTAAAAGTCAAAAGTTCGGGATCTGATTATAATCGCGTTTATGAAGTTTTTGAAATTTATATTGAAGAAACCGGGGAGCTTATTGATTTGAAAGATAGTCTTGAATAGATAAGTACTATCTTGTTTTTAGAATCCGCATTAATTCGGTGTTAAGATAATAATTACTATTACCAACACGTACTTTTTCAAGAATACCAAAATCTACTAAAGCATTTAAATAGGAACTTGCCGTATTTCGGTGAATATCCAATTCGCGGGATAGAAAGTCGATCCGGCTGTAAGGATGTTTAAAAAGGATATTGATTAAATCGTGGCTGTAGAAACTGAAATTCGCCTTGATGTCCTTTTTAATTTTATCCATTAGGACTCTGATTTTGTTGACTACGATAATCGTTTCACGGGCAGTTTGTTCAACACCGCGCAGCATCCATAATATCCATTCTTCCCAGACTGCTTCGGTGCGCACTTTTTGTAAAAGGTTATAATAGTCTGTCTTATTCTTGATTATATAACTACTCAAATAAAGCACTGGAATATCAAGTAGATTTTGCTGTATTAAATAGAGAATATTAATTATACGTCCCGTTCTGCCATTGCCATCATAAAAAGGGTGAATGCTTTCAAACTGGTAATGGATGATGGGCATTTTAATCAATGCATCTATGTCGTGCAATTCATCGATATTCATATAAGCTTCCAAGTTTTGCAGGAGCTTAACTATAGTGTTGTACTCCTGTGGTGGCGTATAAATAATTTCACCGGTAGCGGGGTTTTTTAATACCGTCCCCGGAATTTTACGAATGGGATGGTTTTCAGAAACAATTTCCTGAATTTTTTGAATGTCATTTGTTGTGATTATACCCTTTTCTCTAACCAAACTCAATCCTAATTTTAGCGCTTCCGCATATTTTGTGGCTTCCTTCGCCGCTTGAGAAGTAGGACTGACATCAACAGAAGCCTGATATAATTCATCATCAGTCGTAACGATGTTTTCGATCTCATTACTGTCTTTTGCTTCTTGTAAGGAAATTGTATCCAAAAGGATTTGTGAATTAGGAATCTTCTTTACTTCCCCTTTTAATTCTGCTAAAGCTCTGCTCGCTTTAATAGAAACTTTTAAAATCGCTTTGGTCTCACAATTTGTAGCAGGTGGTAGAAAATTTAGGTTTTCAGATTCCATAATTAGTTTATATCTATGCACAAAATAATCAAAAATTTGTGCATAGACAGCAATCTATGCACAAAAAATCAAGAAATTTGTGCATAGATTAAAGGCTATACACAAAAATCCTGAAAATTTGTGCATAGGTTTAAAACCTATCCAACACCTTCCTAATCGCAGCATAAACCCGATCCATCTGCTCTCGGGTGGTAATATAGGGAGCCAGGATATAAATGGTCGCACCCAGAGGGCGTAAATACACACCTTCGGCCATACAAAACTCATAAATCTGGTAACGCAGATTGCCATACCGCTCCATTTCCACATTTAATTCTAAAGCGAAAATAATACCCTGCTGACGGGTAACCCGCACTTTGGGATGCCCTTCGAGATCACGGGCAAATTCCTGATGCCAACCGGTTATCGCCTTGATATTCTTTTGTATTTCGTCTGATTGTAACAATTCGATACCCGCAATGGCCGTTGCGCAGGCGATAGGATTTGCCGAATAGGTGTGTGCATGGAACAAGCCTTTACCCAAATCATCATCGTAAAATGCATTGTAAATTTCCTGCGTGCAGGTAGTAATTCCCATAGGAACAAGTCCGGCAGTAAGCGCTTTGGAAAGACACATCACATCAGGTTTTATGGCGACGTGGTCTGACGCAAAAAAGCTTCCGGTTTTCCCAAAGCCAGTCATCACCTCATCGGCAATCGTAATGATGCCAAGCTCTTTGCATTTTTCAAGTATAGGCTCCAGATGTTGAGCCTTATACATTTTCATTCCGGCGGCGCCCTGTACCAAAGGCTCATAGATAAATCCCGCCAGCGGACTTTCCTCATGAAAGTCTTCAATAGCTTTCAAAATTTGCGGAATGTTTTCGCCGTCAGGCAATGGAATGCGCTTTACATCAATAAAAAACTCCTCAAACGGACCGTTATAAACCGAGAGTCCGCTCACAGACATCGCACCCAGTGTATCGCCGTGAAAACCTTCTTCAAAGGCTAAAAGCGTTTTGCGATTCTGCCCCTTGTTGTGATGGTACTGCAAAGCCATTTTAATCCCGATCTCGGTAGCGGTAGAACCGTTGTCGTTAAACATCAGCTTTTGCTGATTTCCCGGCAAAATGGCCATCAGTTTTTCAGACAGTTCAACCGCCGGCTCGTGCGTAAATCCGCTAAAAATAATCTGGTCGAGCTGCTGCATTTGTTTGTGCGCGCGCTCAATAATAAAATCATTGCAGTGCCCGTACATCGCCGTGTACCAGGAAGAAATCGCATCTACATAATCCTTGCCCTCCTCATCGTACAATAAAGCACCTTTTGCACGTATAATAGGCTTAGCTTCCGGGTGCAATTTATGCTGGGTAAGCGGGTGCCAAATGTGTTTTTGGTCGCGTTTAGTTAGATTCAAAACTCAAAGTTTAAAATTTAAAAATTTGTACAAGCCTGCACACTGCTATTGCCTACTGCAAACTGTCTTTCAAAGAATCAGCATATTCTTTAACCACCATTCGGTCAAAATAAGGCTCTTCATCAATGCGACCCAGAACCGGAACGCCGCTCATCTTTTTGATGACTGCCTCGGTGGTGGGATGTTCAGCTCCGCTAAAAAGGATTCCAAATACTGTTTTCCCGGCCTGTTTCAGCTTATCAATCGTGAGCAGGGTATGGTTAATACTGCCCAAATAATGCCGCGAAACCACAATCACACGGTCTTCGGCATCGATCAAATCGAGAATGGTTTCTGTATCGTTTATAGGAACCAATAAACCGCCTGCTCCTTCTATTACCAGATGATTTTTGGTTTTTGGCCTTTTGATTTCCGCGGCTTTGATGTGCACTCCGTCGATTTCGGCCGCGGCGTGCGGACTCATAGGCGTATTCAGACTAAAGGCATTGGGGTGAAACTGCGTCTTTGTGTTAGAAACGAAATCTTTAACCTTATGTGTGTCTGAATGCTCCAGATCACCTGCCTGAATGGGTTTCCAGTAATCAGCTTCCAAAGCTTCAGTTACAATGGCCGAGGCTACTGTTTTGCCTACTTCGGTCGAAATTCCGGTGATAAAATACGTGTGTTTAGCCATTTAAATTGAATTGATTTTTACAGTTTTCACAACGGTATTCATACTTGGTATAGATTGGCAAAACCGAAACAAGCAACGTCACCAAAAACGAGGCGAAAGCCTTAAAACTGTTGACCGTAGTGTAATACTTCACCTGCGTACTGTTACACTGCGGGCAATGCAGGGCTTTACCTTCATCATCAACAGAATATTCGGCAACGCTTTCTAAAATGGTTTTAGCCCGCAGCACATCTTCGGTCCAGACGGCCAGTTTCACACCTCCTATCGCATTGCTGATCAAAGGGTCGGTATCAATGGTGTACTCATCCTGTAAAAAAGCTTCGATCCCGTCTGCCTCCAACCTGCCTTTGATGATTTGCGCTTCGGTAGAATAGGTAAACTGCGCGATTACTTTGAGTTCCGATTTCATAGTTGCAAAAGTACAATGCAACGGCTTCAATCGGCATCGGCAGCCGGTAAGTTTTTGAGGAAATTTGCCAGAAGCTCAAGCACGGTTTGTATTTCGATTTGCGAATTGTAGCTGTGTAAACAAAAACGCAGGCGCTCCTGCCCTAAAGGAACTGTGGGCGAAAGAATGGCTTTCACATCAAAACCTTCTTCTTTAAGCTTTCGCGAAATGGCCTTAACCCGATTATTCCCTGCGATAATTGCCGACTGAATAGCCGAATCACTAGTGATAAAATAGGCCTGAAGATGCTGTTTTTTGATCTCCTCCCGGAAGTATTCGATGTTTTTACGCAGGTTTTTTAAAGCGGAATTTGGTTTTTTTCCTTCGCGCGCTACGTGTTGGTAAGCTGCTAAAATAGTCGCAACCGAATGTGGCGGAAGGCCTGTAGTGTAAATCAGACTTCGGGCGAAATTGACCAGGTAAGATTTGAGTTGGGCAGAGCCCAAAATCGCCGCCCCGTGGCAACCCAACGCTTTTCCAAAGGTTACCAGCCTCGCAACTCGGTGCCCGAGACCCAATTTATCTATCAATCCTGTATTAAAAACTCCCAGCGCATGGGCCTCATCAACCACAAAATAAGCCTTATACTTTTCACTTAAAGCTGCCATTGCATTAAGATCGGGACTATCCCCATCCATAGAAAAAACCGATTCGGTGACGATGTAGATGACCGGCCCATCTTCCCTTACCGGCTCCACTTCGACAGGCTCAGTGTGGCACACTCGACTTCTTGACTGCACTTCGACAGACTCAGTGTGACACACTCGAAGTGACAGTTTTGACTCCAAATCTGCGAGATCGTTGTGTCTGAATTTATAAGCTTTTGCGTGACTCATTTGAATACCGTCGCGGATGCTGGCGTGAATAAATTCGTCATAAAAAATCACATCACCGCGCTGGGGCACACTGCTGAAAAAACCCACATTGGCATCGTACCCCGAATTAAAAATCAAAGCCGCCTCAACCTGATGCGTTTGAGCAATACAGTTTTCGGTCAGTTCGTAGAGTTTATGATTCCCCGAAAGCAAACGCGATCCGGTTGCCCCGTTGTACTCCAGGTTATGTTCGTTAAGAATTTCGCCGGCGCGTGCGAAAATCGCTTCGTTTTTAGCGAAGCCCAGATAGTCGTTTGAAGAAAAATCTATGGCCTCCCCCAACCCCTCCGGAGGGGAGCTTAAACTGCGTAAAGCATTCGCTTCACTTCGCAGCTTGAGTTTATCCTGTAGTTTTTTGGGTAGCATCGCACAAAGATACATTCCTCCCTCGGCCCCTCCAAAGGAGGGGAGAAAATGCGCTCGACAGCTCTTTTGTAGACCTCACTATAGACCTCACAGGTTTTTGAAACCTGTGAGGTCTATATGAAGTTGTTGAAAAAGCTGATTAGTTATTCATTGTCAGTCTGAGCCTGTCGAAGACTATTTAGTTACCGGTATTTTAAAACTTCGACCCCGAAACTTCGGGGCAGTTTGACATCTTAGATATTGCTTTTTTAGTCGGGCTCTTTTGGAGGGGATGTTCAAAACCCCACGAATTTTTTATAAAAAATTATTGTTTTTCAATAATTAGTTTATATTTGTTATCGTAAAACGATAATATTTAAATTATGAAAACGAAAAAACTATTACTTGTTCTCGCTGTTTCGCTAGTGATTATTTTGGGAGCGATGGCTTTTATTGCAGATGAAATCAGTATTGGTGTAACCCATTATTAAAACTATGAACCTAAACACCTTCTTTAAGCGCCTTATCGATCTGGTATTTTACCTGATGGTACCGATTGTGGTATTCTTTCCGGGAACCATCCTGTATGTGTTGATGTTCCCGGAACAGACGATAATTAACCTAAACATACCCTACGCCGAAAATGGGTTTAGCGGTAAGGCCTTGTTGTTTAGTATGGGATTTTTCGCCCTGTTCCTGTTATTTTTTGCCGGACTTTATCAACTGCGCAAGTTTGCCGGTTTGTTGCTTAAAAACAGGTTGTTTTCGCAGGAAGTGGTCAAACGCACCCACAAAACCGGAACCTTCTTTACCGCCTGCGCTCTGGGCTCTATAATTTTTATAGGTCTGAATGCGCTATTTTCCTATGAGGGTAAAATCAGCGTGCCTTTTAGAACTTCAAATTTGAGTCTACTCCTGTTCTTACTCATTGTAGGCGTATTGTTCTTGCTGCTAAGCGATGCTTTTGCCAGAGCTTTAAAGCTTAAAGAAGAAAATGATTTAACCGTATAAAACCATTGATATGAAAAAAAACACGCTTCTAACTATTGCCTACTTTATTTGTAAATTGATAAATGCTGTAATACTAGTTACCATTATTATGTTTACCGTATTTTTTATTCATTTTCAAATAGACAAATCAGCTTATCAAAACTGGAATTTTATGGATAAAGGAAGCAGTAATTCTATAATATCACTTGAATCTAAAATAGATTATTCACAGAATTCAAAAACTGTAAGTCAACAAAAGCCAAATTTTCTAAACTTTTCAACTTTATCACTTTATTTTAATTATTTAAAATTCACAGTAAGTGCTTCATTGATTTTTATATCATTACGGTTGTTTGGAAAAGTTATTGCTTCCGTAAAAAACCGAAAAACTTTTGAAAAGATTAATGCTTTCGCTTTTAAAAGAATAGGAATTTATTGTTTTATTATAGGTATAATCTCGTCCTACGACTATTATGACTTCGAAACTCAATTCAAGTTGACCAGAATTAGCTTGAATTTGACTTTCTATATAATAGCTCTAATTGCATTAGTGCTTAGCGAAATCTTCAAAGAAGGTAATAAATTGAAGTTGGAAAGCGATCTTACCATTTAGACTATGCCCATCATCATCAATTTAGATCAGGTATTGGCAGACCGAAATATGAAAAGCAAAGAGCTGGCGGAAATTGTAGGCATCACCGAAGCCAATCTTTCGATCCTCAAGTCGGGCAAGGCCAAAGCCGTACGGTTTTCAACTCTGGAAGCGATTTGTGAAGCTTTAGACTGCCAGCCGGGGGATATTTTGGCTTTTTCCTCCTCTAATTCCTCCGAAGGAGGGGAATAGAAACAGCCCGGGTTTCAGCAGCGATTTGTATTTGTTTGAGTATTTTTAGCGTAAATACATTTTTATGAAACTCTGGATTGCCTTCCTGTTTTTAAGCCTTGCTCTTCAGGCTCAAACCAATTTTTACGAAATCTCTTTTGACAACGCCGTGCATCACGAAGCTGTGGTGCAGGTGACTTTTCCGCATGTTAAATCAAATACCCTGCGCGTGAGGATGAGCCGGTCTTCTCCGGGGCGCTATGCGATTCACGAGTTCGCCAAAAATGTTTACGGTCTAAAAGCCACAAACGGAACCGGAGAACCGCTTGAAGTCAAACGCGACGATCCCTATAGCTGGATCATCAATAACACAGACGGAACCATTAATGTGGAATATACCTTGTTTGCAAACCGCGGCGGCGGCACCTATTCTCAGATAGACGGTACCCACGCCCACCTGAATATGCCGGCAACTTTTATGTATGCCGAAGACTTAAAGGAACGTCCCATCAAAATCACATTCAACGCCCGAAAAGATCTGGACTGGAAGGTGGCCACCCAGCTTAAACACGAGGAAGGCACTACGTTTTACGCGCCCAATCTGTATTATTTTATGGACAGCCCCACCGAAATAAGCAACTTTAAAGAGCGGGAATTTGAGGTGGCCGGACAAACGGTAAAATTCGTATTGCACGACCCGGGTACTGAAGCCGAGTTTGATGAGTACTGGGATAAGGTTCAGAAAATTGTGTTGCAGGAAGAAGCCGTTTTTGGCGAATTGCCTAACTACGATTACGACACTTATACGTTTCTCGCCTGCTATATGCCGAATGTTTCCGGTGACGGGATGGAGCATCGCAACAGCACCATTCTAACCGATACCGAAACCCTCGCCAATGGTGGAATGACCGGAAATATCGGTACCGTTTCGCACGAATATTTCCACAGCTGGAATGTGGAGCGCATTCGCCCCGCAGACTTAGAGCCTTTTCATTTTGATAAAGCCAATATGAGCAACAGTCTCTGGTTTGCTGAAGGTTTTACAAGCTATTACACCAATTTGATCCTGGAGCGTGCCGGAATCATCAGTGCCGAAGACTACGTGAAAAGCCTTAACGGCAGCTTTAATTACGTATGGAATTCGCCTGCGCTTCAATACTTCAACCCTATTGAAATGAGTAATCAGGCGCCGTTTGTAGATGCGGCAACCTCGGTAGATCCGGTTAACCGGGAGAATATGTTTATCTCGTATTATTCCTACGGAAGCGTTTTAGGTCTGGCTCTGGATTTAAGCTTACGCGAAAAGAGCCTTAATCTGGATGACTTTATGCAATTGATGTGGAAGCGTTTCGGTAAAACCGAAGTAGCCTATACGGTTGAAGATATTGAAACCAGCCTGGCTGATTATGCCGGGAATGCTTTCGCCCAAAACTTTTTCAGCAACTACATCTACAACAGCAAGATGCCCGATTATGAAAACCTGCTTGCTTCTGTAGGGCTTAAACTTTCTAGAGCAACAGAGAAGCCCTATTTCGGCGCTACATTTGCTGAAACTTCTAATGGCCTCGAGATCGCAAGAAACACCTTTAAAGGCAGTCCGGCTTATGAAGCGGAGCTCGATAAAGGCGATGTGATTACTGCTGTTGATGGTATCGCGATGACCTCTAAAGAAGCTTTTGACTCGATTTTAAGCGCCAAAAAGATTGATGGAATGCTAGAGATTACCTTTATGCGTTTTGGTGAGGAATTGAAGACCAGCGCACGACTCAGCGCTGACCCCACCTATTCTATAGTTCTGGATGAAAAAGCTAACAAGGATGCTGTAAAATCCAGAGAGGCGTGGCTAAAGTCCAACTGGTAAACTTATTCTTGAATAGTGTCCAAAATTCTAGGATTGCGAGGGTCTGAGGCATCCATAATTTGGAGTTCTAATACTTCAGCAACGTAGTGAGCTTCAGCTAAAACATCTTCATATTCAGTAAAGACGTCAAACGTAAAATGTTTGTTATTTAAGAACCAAATATTCAGTTCGTAGAAATCGTGGTTATTCTTAAAAATACCTACACGTTTCAGATTTGAAAAGGATTCCCAATCTCCCCAATGAATAGGTCCAACAAACTCTTCGATTTTGTAACGCTTTTTTTCTAAATCAAATATCACTCTATTTCGCTTAGCCAAATTAAAACCAAACTGTAGGAAGATAAAAAAGAAGAAGAAAACAGCCTCAAAACCTTTGTTCCAGCGGGAAAAACCAAAGTAATCAGCCCAATTAATACTTTTGTCAATAAAGGATAAAACCAGAAAATAAAGGAGTAATAAACCTATCGTAATGAAGATAGCAGCAGCAATTTTGACTCCCCACGAGGGGTCGTATTGCCTGACTATTTTAAATTATGACACCTGCATTTAGTAAAAATAAACTTCCCAAGGACAAGTCCAAAAAGTATTTCTTAAAAGCAAATTATCATGTTTGAGGGAAGCCTCGTGTGGTATTAATCCAGTTTGGCATTGCAAAAAAAAGCGCTTAATTCAAATGAACTAAGCGCTTTTCTATTTTTAGATTATTTCAGCTTAATCTGCCAAAACAATTACTTTATTATCTTTCATCTCAACAGTACCCGATTTGATCGCTAAGGTGATTTCATCGGCTTCTTTTCCGGCAGAAAAGTGTTTTCTCGCCTTATCAGAAAGCTTGGCTCCTTTTACTTTCACAATACCTTCTTCTAAAAGCGATACGATGGCTGCGTGATTGTCGAGGAGTTGAAACGCTCCGTCAGTACCGGGAACGGTTACTGAAGTAGCCTCACCACTGTACAAAGTTGCTTCGGGACTTACTATTTCTAAATACATAAAATTATCCTTCTTTTTCTTTTCCGCGCAGGCGGAAAACTATTCAAAATAACTGATTAGATTTCCGCCTTCGCGGAAATGAAATCAATAGTTCGATTTACGCTTCCGCAAGCATTTTCTCTCCGGCCTCGATAGCTTCTTCAATGGTACCTTTAAGGTTGAAGGCAGCTTCAGGAAGGTGATCAAGCTCACCATCCATAATCATATTAAAGCCTTTGATGGTTTCTTTAATATCAACCAAAACTCCGGGGATACCGGTAAACTGCTCTGCTACGTGGAACGGCTGAGATAAGAAACGTTGTACACGACGTGCACGGCTTACCGCAAGCTTATCTTCCTCAGAAAGTTCTTCCATACCAAGAATCGCGATAATATCCTGTAATTCTTTATAACGCTGTAACAGCTCTTTTACGCGCTGAGCACAATCGTAATGTTCTTTACCTAAAATATCTGCTGTAAGAATACGTGAAGTAGAATCCAGCGGATCTACCGCAGGATAAATACCAAGCTCAGCAATCTTACGTGAAAGTACGGTAGTCGCATCAAGGTGGGCAAAGGTTGTAGCCGGTGCCGGGTCAGTAAGGTCATCCGCAGGTACATAAACTGCCTGTACCGATGTAATAGAACCTTTTTTAGTTGATGTAATACGTTCCTGCATCGCACCCATTTCGGTTGCAAGTGTAGGCTGATAACCTACAGCAGAAGGCATACGACCTAGAAGTGCCGATACCTCAGAACCTGCCTGAGTAAAACGGAAAATGTTATCTACGAAGAACAGTACGTCTTTACCTTGAGCATCTCCTGCCCCATCACGGAAGTACTCAGCAATAGTAAGACCGGAAAGCGCCACACGAGCACGTGCTCCGGGTGGTTCGTTCATCTGACCGAATACGAAAGTAGCCTTAGACTCTTTCATAACCGCTTTATCTACTTTAGAAAGATCCCATCCGCCTTCTTCCATAGAATGCATAAAGTCTTTACCGTATTTGATAATACCAGACTCTAGCATCTCACGAAGCAGGTCATTACCCTCACGGGTACGCTCACCTACACCGGCAAATACAGAAAGACCACCGTGACCTTTTGCGATATTGTTAATCAACTCCTGGATCAATACGGTTTTACCAACACCAGCACCACCAAACAGACCAATTTTACCCCCTTTTGCGTAAGGCTCAATCAGGTCGATTACTTTGATACCTGTAAATAAAACTTCTGTAGAAGTCGATAAATCTTCAAATTTTGGAGCCTCGCGGTGAATAGGAAGACCATTTTTTCCTGTTTTAGGAAGGTTACCTATACCGTCAATAGCATCACCAATTACATTAAATAGACGACCGTAAACCTCATCACCAATAGGCATTTGAATAGGCGATCCGGTAGAAACAACCTCTGTACCTCTGCTCAAACCATCAGCAGAATCCATCGCGATGGTTCTTACTGTGCTTTCACCCACGTGAGACTGTACTTCAAGAACCAAAAGGCTTCCGTCTGCTTTAGTAATTTCAAGCGAATCATAAATTTTAGGGAGATCTGCATTATTTGCAAACTCTACATCTACAACAGGGCCTATAATTTGGGCAACTTTACCTGTAACTTTTGACATTCTTAACTATTTAATGTTTAGCGAAATATGTAGCCGAAAAAAATGAAATTCATAAAAATTAATCTGCTTTTTTTCGTCGTGCAAAGATAGTTTTTAATCTTTAAAAACCTAAAAGACTTTTAGTGAATTTATAAGCCAAAAATGTTGACCCTCAAAACCTGCCTCCCAAACTAAAAAAAGACCATCACTGATGGTCTTCCGTATTCTAAATGAGGCCTTTTACTCAACCGTGACCGACTTGGCCAGGTTACGTGGCTGGTCAACATTTTTACCTAGCATTACTGCAATGTGATAAGACAGTAACTGCAATGGTATTGTGGTAAGCAGCGGTGACATCGAGTCCATCACTTCGGGAACTTCGATCACATGATCTGCCAATTCCTTTACCGTCACGTCTCCCTTGGTCACAATCGCGATAATTTTACCTTTTCGGCTTTTGATCTCCTGAATGTTACTTACAATCTTATCGTAATGCCCGCGACGGGTTGCAATCACCACCACCGGCATCTGTTCGTCAATAAGCGCAATAGGACCGTGCTTCATTTCGGCAGCCGGGTAACCTTCTGCGTGTATATAGGAAATTTCTTTAAGCTTCAACGCTCCTTCCAGTGCCACCGGGAAATTAAATCCACGTCCCAGATACAGGCAGTTGGAAGCATCTTTGTAAACCTCGGCTATCTTCCTGACGTGCTCGTTATTCTTCAGCGCTTCTTCTACTTTTTCAGGAATCAAACGCAATTCTTCGAGATGCATATGAAAGTCGGAAGTAGAAATTTTGCCTTTTGCTTTAGCGATTTTCAGTCCCAAAAGGGTTAGAACTGTAATTTGTGTGGTGAAAGCTTTGGTCGAAGCCACACCAATTTCAGGCCCTGCGTGGGTATAAGCGCCCGCGTGTGCTTCTCTGGAAATCGAAGATCCCACAACATTACACACTCCAAACACAAAAGCTCCGTGCTCTTTGGCCAGTTTCATTGCCGCCATGGTGTCTGCAGTTTCTCCGCTTTGGGAGATTGCTATAACCACATCGTCTTTCTCAATTACCGGATTGCGGTATCTAAACTCTGAAGCATATTCTACCTCAACCGGAACACGCACCAGCTCTTCAATAATGTATTCTGCAACCAGACCGGCATGCCAGGATGTACCACAAGCCAGAATAACCAGACGTTTTGCATTTAAAAATTTATCGATATGATCGTCAACACCGGCCATTTTGATAATGCCTTTGTGCTCGCGCATACGCCCTCTAAAGGTATCGCGTATGGCCTGCGGCTGCTCGTAAATTTCCTTGAGCATGAAATGCGGATAACCGCCTTTTTCTATCTGCTCCAGATTGAGTTTTAGCTCCTGAATATACGGCTGGCTCACCAACGCATCATCCTGAATATTAAATACCTTAACCTCACGACCCCGGCGTACAACAGCCATCTCGCCATCTTCAAGATACAGCGCATTTTGGGTATATTCAATGAAAGGAGAGGCATCTGAGGCGATGAAAAACTCATCTTCGCCAATGCCAATAGCAAGCGGACTCCCTAAACGGGCAACCACAATTTCGTTAGGCTTTTTCTTATCAAAAACAGCGATGGCGTAAGCTCCTACGGTTTCATTTAAAGCAATCTGTACAGCTTTACCCAGCTTTACGTTTTGTTTGATCTGAACGTCTTCAATAAGATTTACTAAAACTTCGGTATCCGTTTCTGATGTAAAGGTGTAACCGCGCTTGGTAAGTTCTTTTTTAATCGCATCATAATTCTCAATGATTCCGTTGTGAATAATCACCAGATCACCGGAATTTGAATAATGGGGGTGTGAATTTATGTCGTTAGGCACACCGTGAGTTGCCCAGCGTGTGTGACCTATTCCTAAAGTCCCTTTGGTAATGCCTGCCTGCTCCGCTTTTTTCCTAAGATCTTCAACTTTACCTTTGGTTTTGCAAAGCGAAATCTGCTCTCCATCATAAATCGCAATACCTGCACTATCATAACCCCGGTACTCTAAACGCTGTAAGCCTTTGAGAACAATGGGATACGCCTGTCTGTGACCTATGTAACCTACGATACCACACATAAATTATTGATTTGAAACTTCAGCATAAAAAATTCTAAGCTTGAGCTTTTGTGCCTCAGGCACATTAGCTCCCGTACCGTACAACACTGTACCTTGCTGAGAGATTATTGAAGTAAAAGGCAAACGGTTAGGCCGGTCTTCATCAGTAGTATTCTCAATCATTCCGGTTCCTGTAAAAATCAAATTTTGACTTACTACAATTCCCAGTTTGGTCGCCGGATTTTCGTTATCAGGATTGAGTAATCCCTTAACGTGTTCGGTAATACGTATTCTGTAACTTCTATCGCCATTATCGCGTTCTCTCAAGGGACCCAAATGTGAAGTGCCTACTGCCGCAACTACTCCCTGTGAGCTTACAGAAGCATCAGCGTTATAGTCTGCCAATGGCTGATTGGTCTCCAGATTATAGATATAAATACGGGGAGCAATTTGTACTGCGACATTATTTGTAAACGCGTTTATCAAATCGTCATTCACAAAGAATTCGAGATTGGCCTCCCTGATAATGCGCTGTTTTGAACGCTCGGTTTCCAATACGTCTGAAATCCCGTCGTCATCAGAATCAGGACCCCCAAACAATTCAATCACCGCCATACTGCCCTGACCTCCTTTTAGCAACAGGTTGTCATCGCCTTCGGTTGTATTAATGGTGCCAACCTCTGCTTCAACTTCTGCTTTAAAATCATTTTGATAACCGATAACGGAATTCCCTTCAAAATTTATTCGAACTGAAGATTCCTCGCGATCGGTATCAGGTCCCGATTTATACTTTATGGTAATGCCCGAATTAGCGCGGTCAAACAAAAAGTAGTTTCCGGTACCTCCTATAGATTCCGCTTTCAGATAAATTCCTCTGAAGTAATTTCGGAAACTGTTTGAATTAAAAAGCGCATCACTTCCTTCCTGATCAAAAATTGCCTGTTTCCAAAAATCTTTTGTATCCTGATCGGTTAATTTGAGGCGCAAGCGCGGACTCACCAAAGTGGTATCTACAGTACCCGTTGATCCTTCAGCAACATTAGGTACAGCCTCATCAGAAGGAACTAAACTATTAACTTCAAAAAGGATTCTGTCTTCAATGCCTGAAAATTGCTGTAAGTCATTCGAATAATAGACCGCACTTTCTGTAAAGTCCGGCGGAGCTGTTTCGCTTAAAAAATACTTAGAACGATAAGCCGTAAGCTTAATCGGGTTGTTGCCATAAACCGAATCTAAGCTATACTCGGTTTCGTTTTCTGCATTTATGCTTGAGGTACTGTAATACGTAATATCTATTAATACCGTATCTATAACGGGATTTTCACCAAAACTGGGGTTATAGCTGGTTAAACCTACCTGCGTAAGATAAGATGCCGTGGTATTACCATAAATGGTATCCTGATAAAAACCAAGAGCTCCGGCAGACAGTCCGTTAGTCTGAACACCGCTTCCGTTAAAGAAAGGACGGTTATAGGCGACTACATCTAATTCTGAACTTTCGGAGGTAAAATTGGAGGCATCTACAAGGCCATTACCCACTTCCTGAAAATCATCCTGACAAGATACCAGTATAAAAAGAAACATTAGAGAACCCAATGTTCTCGACAGCACGGTATTCAATTTCATTCGTTTTTTGTTTTAATCTAGCACTTTAGTCGTGTAGAATTCTTCATAAGCCTGGGCAAATTCCTCTTTTTTCTTGAAGGGTAGCACAGGGATTTTTGTCACATTTAAGTACTTGGCCAACTCCTCATCAAGATTTGCCGAACCAATAATCGCAGCATCCGAATTTTTAACCGCTACTTTCATCAAATTAACGTAAGTGGGTTTTTCTAATTCTGAAATATCGCCTTTGTCGATCCCATCAAAAGCAATCTTATCTATAAGCTGCTCATTTAACGTGTCATCAAAACCTGTATTGTAAACCGATGTTACAATCTTGCTTTGTTTAAAGAGGGGCTCACTTGCATAGTACTGCTTCAGGTATAACGGAAGCAAAGATGCCAGCCAGCCGTGAACGTGAATGATATCTGGAGCCCAGTTTAGTTTTTTCACCGTTTCGACCACTCCTTTTGCAAAAAATATCGCCCGCTCATCATTATCAGGAAATAAATTTCCATCCTCATCTGTAAACGTAGCCTTTCGCTTAAAATACTCCTCATTATCAATAAAATAAACCTGAATACGCTCTTTAGGTATTGAGGCGACTTTAATGATAAGCGGCATGTCAAAGTCATTTATGACAAGATTCATTCCGGACAAACGTATCACTTCGTGAAGTTGGTGACGTCTCTCATTGATATTGCCGTATCTGGGCATAAAAATCCTTATTTGACCTCCTTTGCTATTTACCATTTGAGGTACTTCGAAAGACATGGATGCGATTTCAGTCTCTGGTAAATACGGTATAACTTCAGATGATACGTACAATATCCTCTTATCTTTCATAAATGTGCTTCTAAGTTTCTGTTACGGCTAAAAAACACGCAAAATTACGAAAATTTATGCAGATTGCCAGTAATATAGTAATTTTGCCGCCTGTTAAATTAGTCCGGATGCACGTATACACTCATAGACCGCAAATTTCTGCGGCTGTTGCAAATCACAAAAAAAAAGGAGCCAAAGTAGGTTTTGTACCTACCATGGGAGCCCTGCACCGGGGACATGCGAGCCTTTTTGATTTCGCCCAGAAAAACTGTGATCTTGTCGTGGTAAGCATCTTTGTAAACCCTACTCAATTTAATAATCCGAAAGATTTAGAAACTTATCCGCGCGATTTACAGGCTGATTTAGCGTTTTTAGAAGGTATAAATCCCAACATTCTTGTTTTTGCGCCGAGCACTACAACGATATACGGCGAAAATGTGAGTGCGTTGGATTTTGATTTTGACGGTCTTGACGCGGTTATGGAAGGTGCTTTCAGACCCGGTCATTTTGAAGGCGTGGCAACCGTCCTGAAATACCTTTTTGAGATTGTTAATCCCGATATGGCTTTTTTTGGCGAAAAAGATTATCAGCAATTACAAATCATTAAAAAGCTTGTGGAGCTGGAACAAATTCCGGTAGAAATAATAGGTTGTCCCATAAGCAGGCATGATGACGGCCTGGCCGAAAGTTCACGCAACCAAAGACTCTCAAAACAGCATCGGGAAGCCGCCCCTTTCATCTATAAAACCCTGATGCAAGCTAAATCCCTTTTTAACGACAAAAGCACGAGCGAAGTAGAAGCTTTTGTTGAAAATGAATTTAAGGGACACGCACTTTTAAATCTGGAATATTTTGAGATTGCCAATGCCAATAGCCTGGCTCACGCGAGCGAAAAGAAAGCAGATGAGCAATACCGCGCTTTTATAGCGGCCTTTGCAGATGAGGTACGCCTTATTGATAATATCGCCCTAAATTAAAAACCCTATTTTTACATCATGTTAGTTAACGTTGTAAAGTCAAAAATTCACCGCGTCAAAGTAACCGGCGCCGAACTCCATTATATAGGAAGTATTACGATTGACGAAGATTTAATGGATGCTGCCGGCATTATTGAAGGGGAGCGCGTTCAAATCGTAAATGTTACCAACGGCGAGCGTCTGGAAACCTACGCCATCCCGGGACCCCGTAAAAGCGGCGAGGTTACCCTCAATGGGGCTGCAGCCCGCAAAGTAGCAAAAGGGGACACGCTTATTCTTATAGTTTATGCTTTCATGGAACTTGAAGAAGCCAAAGCATTTAAACCTTCTCTGGTTTTTCCTGACGAAGAAACAAACCTGCTTAAATAACCTGACTTCCTTTTAAAATTGAGTAAAAAATCCCTGATTAAACTTTTAAAAATCATACTCCCGCTTGGGATTGGGATTTTTCTTATTTACTACTCCTTAAGTTCTGCCACTGCTCAGGAACGGGCTACGCTCTGGGAAAATATCAAACTGGCCAATCCCTGGTATGTTTTGCTCTCTCTGTTTTTTGGGGTTTTGAGCCACTTATCGCGTGCCTACCGCTGGAAATACCTGCTCGAACCTATGAGTTACCAGACAGGACTTGCCAATAGATTTATGGCCGTGATGGCCGCCTACCTTGCAAATCTGGGTATTCCCCGTAGCGGCGAACTGCTTAGAGGGGCTTTGATGACCACTTACGAAGAAGTTCCTTTTGAAAAGGCATTTGGCACCATCATTTCAGAGCGTCTGGCAGACTTTATTATGTTGCTTTCGCTAGTCGCCATTGCCTTGATATCCCAAACCGATCTGCTTCTTCAGTATTTCGCAGAGCGGAATATAAACCCACTCTACACCTTAATTGTTCTTGTCGCTCTCGTGGCTATGATTTTCATTGGTTTCAGACTTATCAAACGTGCAAAAAGCGGAATCCTGCTCAGGATAAAAAACATTGCTGCCGGTCTGGTTGAAGGCATGCTGAGTATTTTAAAAATGAAGCAGAAATGGGCTTTTATAGCGCATACGCTATTTATTTGGGTGATGTATGTCGCCATGTTCTGGATCATTAAATTTACCATCCCCGAGATCGCAGCGGCACCTTTTAGCGTGATCCTCGCGGCATTTATCATCGGTTCGTTTTCCATTTCGGTGACCAACGGCGGGATTGGGGTTTACCCTATTGCCATAGGTGCCCTGTTTGTATTTTTTGGTTTCAGCAAAGAAGGCGGAGAGGCCTTTGGCTGGATCATCTGGGGATCTCAGACCCTGCTGGTTGTGGTTCTTGGCGCCCTGTCCTTTTTACTTTTGCCTTTGCTCAATCGCAACCGCTAATTCTGCGGCCACAAAACTTTAGAGGTAGCTTCGGTTTTTATCGCTAAATTCACGCTACCTAAAATCTACCTCAAATGAAAACTATTACCTACTTCCTGCTGTTTCTGGCATTCAGCAGTCAGGCACAGGTGCTTTACGAAAGCGTGCCTTCTTCTTCCCTTCGGGAACCGCGAAATGTAAAAATTCAGCTTCCGCGTAATTATGAGCAAAACAAAGACAAAAGTTATCCCGTAATTCTAGTACTTGACGGTGATTATCTATTTGAGCCCGTTGCCGGCAGTGCAGATTATTACGGTTACTGGGAAGATATGCCTCAGGCCATTGTGGTGGGTGTGATGCAGCCCGACCGTATGGCCGACACCTATTACAGCGACGAAAACTTTTTGCCCGCAGAGACCGGAGCCGCTTTTTTCGAATTTCTAGGAATGGATCTTTTTCCGTGGCTCAGTAAACAATACCGCCTGGCTCCTTTTAATGTGGTCGTGGGCCATGACGTGACGGCAGCATTTAGCAATTACTATTTAATGAAAAGTCCGCCGCTGTTTAACGCCTACATCTCATTAAGCCCCGATTTTACACCCGAAATGACTAACCGCCTTTTGCCTGTTTTTCAGAATACCGAAAGTCAGCTCTTTTATTACCAGGCCACCGGCAGTGAGGATATCGAAGACTTACGGGAGCGTATTTTGGCCTTTGATCAGGAATTAAAAGCTGTACAGAATGATAAGTTTCATTATTATTTTGACGATTTTGAAAACGCCTCGCATTATTCGCTCGCAGGACGAGCCATACCCAATGCTCTGGAAAAGGTGTTTTCGGTTTACCGCCCCATAAGCAAAAAGGAGTTTAATGAAGTAATCTTAAAGACCGAGTCGCCTTATGAATACCTGATAAAAAAATATGAGACCGTACAAAATCTCTTTGGTCTCAATGATCAGATTCGGGTAAATGACTTTATCGCTATTGCGGCCGCTCTGGAGAAAAATGCAGACTGGGAAGGCTTTGAAAACCTGGGCAAACTGGCCCGTAAGGAATACCCCGAAACCATTTTGGGCGCGTATTATCTGGGAAGAGCACTTGAAGGTCAGGGCGAACCCAAAAAAGCGATGCGCACCTACGAAGGTGCCTTGGTGCTTAAAGATGTGGGGAATATTAATAAAGATTTACTCATGATGCGTGCCCAGCGCATAAAAGATGATTTTGGATATTAATGGCTAAAGTAAAAACTACCTTTTTCTGTCAAAACTGCGGTGCCCAATATGCCAAATGGCAGGGGCAGTGCAACTCCTGTAAGGAATGGAACACCATAGCAGAAGAAGTCGTTCAAAAAGCAGAAAAAACAGGCTGGAAAGCCGAAACACCTACAGCGAAACGCGTAGCCAAACCCCAGCGTATTCAGGAGATTGACACCACACGGGACGCCAGGCTTAATACTAAAAACAATGAGCTCAACCGGGTACTCGGCGGCGGCCTCGTGCCGGGTTCGCTAACCTTGCTGGGCGGACAACCGGGCATTGGTAAAAGCACGCTGATGCTTCAGATTGCGTTGATGCTGCCCTATAAAACGCTTTATGTTTCAGGGGAAGAAAGTGCCCAGCAGATTAAAATGCGAGCCGAACGCATCAATGCTGAAGCCGAAAATTGTTTTATTCTTACGGAAACCAAAACCCAGAATATCTTTAAACAGATCGAAGCGATTGAACCCGATATTGTGATTATCGATTCTATTCAAACCCTGCACAGCGATTATATTGAGAGCGGTGCCGGAAGCATTTTGCAAATACGTGAAACCACTACCGAACTCATCAAATTTGCCAAAGAAACCGCTACTCCGGTTATTTTAATCGGTCATATTACCAAAGACGGAAACATCGCCGGACCCAAAATCCTGGAGCATATGGTGGATACCGTACTGCAGTTTGAAGGCGACCGCAATCACGTGTACCGCATTTTAAGAGCGCACAAAAACCGTTTTGGGTCAACCAATGAATTGGGTATTTATGAGATGCAGGGCAGCGGCTTGCGGGAAGTCTCTAATCCGTCTGAGATTTTGATCTCCAAGAATGATGAGGAATTGAGCGGGACAGCTATAGCTGCCACCTTAGAGGGGATGCGCCCGCTGATGATCGAGATACAGGCTTTGGTGAGTACCGCGGTCTACGGCACGCCGCAGCGCAGCGCAACGGGTTATAATGCCAAGCGGCTCAATATGATTCTCGCGGTGCTTGAAAAACGTGCGGGTTTCAGACTTGGGGCGAAAGATGTTTTTTTAAATATCACCGGTGGAATTTCGGTTGACGATACAGCCATTGACCTGGCCGTAGTGGCTGCAATTCTTTCAAGCAATGAAGATATTGCTGTTGCAAAAGACATCTGCTTTGCGGCAGAAATCGGACTTGCAGGAGAAATAAGACCCGTCACCCGCGTAGAGCAACGCATTCTGGAGGCTGAAAAATTAGGCTTCGGTACGATTATGATTTCTAAATACTGTAAAATTCCGAAAAACAACTACGGCATCAACATCGTGAAAGTCGCGAAGATGAATGATGTGGTCGAGTGGTTGTTTGGGTAGATTTAAGCAAAAGAAAAGACCTCACAGGTTTTTGAAACCCGCGAGGTCTAATTTAATAATTTCCGCTTTGCGAAAAAATTATCCTTTGCTTACTGCGCTTAAATACTCACGATTCATACGGGCGATGTTCTCTAAAGAAATACCTTTAGGACATTCTATTTCGCAAGCCCCGGTATTGGTGCAGTTACCAAAACCTTCCAAATCCATCTGGCGCACCATATTTTGAACACGCTCAGTAGCTTCTACCTCTCCCTGTGGAAGCAAGGCAAACTGAGATACCTTAGCAGATGTAAACAACATAGCCGAAGCATTCTTACAAGCCGCCACACAAGCTCCACAACCTATACAAGTAGCAGCATAGAATGAGTCGTCTGCATTTTGTTTTTCGATGGGAATTGCGTTTGCATCAACAGTGTTTCCTGAAGTATTAACTGAGATATACCCGCCCGCTTGTTGAATGCGGTCAAAAGCAGAACGATCTACAATCAAATCCTGAATCACCGGAAACGCTGTTGCTCTAAAAGGCTCGATAGTAATAGTGTCTCCATCATTAAACTTGCGCATATGCAACTGGCAGGTAGTCACCAAACGATCCGGACCGTGAGGCTCCCCGTTGATTTGCAGCGAACAGCTACCACAAATTCCCTCGCGGCAATCGTGATCAAATTCAACCGGCACTTCACCTTTATTAATCAAATCTTCATTAAGCACGTCTAGCATTTCAAGAAAAGACATATCTCCGTCAATCCCATCAATCTGATAGGTTTTCATCGCTCCTTTTGCCTTAGCGCTTTCCTGACGCCATATTTTTAACGTAAGTTTCATAAACGTTATTTGTTAATTGTTAAATGTTAATTGGATGCGCGTTTCAAATAATTGATATAACCATTCAAAACCGCTAAACAATCATACACCTGCTTTTTATATTTATCTAAAACTTCCTGATCTATATAACCCTCGTCAAAAGCAGTTATAAACTGATCAAGCAATTCGTGCAAAGAGCCACGTGAGGTTCTACAAAACTGTATATTCTCCTTGTGGTGAAACCTTCCGTAGCCTTCTGCAATATTATGTGTTACTGATCTTGAAGCTCTTCTCATCTGAGCAATCAATTCAAATTTTTCATGATCCGGGAATGTTTTCAAAAGTCTACTGATATCATTTCGAAGTTCTCTTGCCATTTTCCAGCAATTTAAATCTTCAAAACTTTTGATATCACTCATCCCCAATTAACCATTAACACATAACTTTTAACTTCTATTTGTACGAACGGGTCTTAACTTCAATGTTTTCAAAAACCAATTCCTCCTTATGAAGTTTAGCTTCTCTGGGGTTTTCATTGTATTCCCAGGCAGAAACAAAACTGAAATTCTCATCATCACGCAAGGCTTCCCCTTCCGGAGTTTGATATTCTTCTCTAAAGTGACCTCCACAAGACTCGTTACGCGTTAATGCGTCTTTAGCAAACAATTCTCCCAATTCAAGGAAATCTGCTACCCTTCCGGCTTTCTCCAGCTCCGCATTTTTCGAATCAATCGTTCCGGGTACTTTTACATTTTCCCAGAAATCCTTGCGCAACTCAGCAATCTCATCCATCGCCTCCTGTAATTCTTTCGCATTACGAGACATTCCACATTTATTCCACATGATTTTACCCAATTTTTTGTGGTAATAATCAACGGAATGCGTGCCTTTACCGCTCATCAACTTCGTCATACGATCGCGTACATCTTTCTCAGCCTGATCAAACTCGGGAGAATCTGTTGGGATTTTACCGGTTCGAATGTCTTTTGAAAGGTAATCTCCTATCGTGTAAGGCAAAACGAAATACCCGTCAGCTAAACCTTGCATCAAAGCCGAAGCTCCAAGACGGTTAGCCCCGTGATCAGAGAAATTGGCTTCACCGGCGGCATAACAACCGGGGATGGTAGTCTGTAAGTTGTAATCTACCCAAAGACCTCCCATGGTGTAATGCACAGCAGGGTAAATCATCATTGGGGTTTTATACGGATCTTCATCAACAATCTTCTCGTACATCTGGAAGAGGTTTCCGTATTTGTTTTCTACAACCTTTTTACCGTAATCGTAAACCTCCTGATCGGTAGGATTTTGATTTCCGTTAATCAAAGCTTCTTCTTTTCCGTAGCGGATGATCGCACTCTTGAAATCAAGATATACAGCTTCTCCTGTTTTATTTACTCCAAAACCGGCATCGCAACGCTCTTTTGCTGCTCTGGAAGCCACATCACGAGGCACCAGGTTACCAAACGCAGGATAACGACGCTCCAAGTAGTAATCGCGGTCTTCCTCTTTAATTTCGGTAGGTTTTAATTTACCGGCACGTATCGCTTCGGCATCTTCTTTTTTAGCCGGAACCCAGATACGCCCGTCATTACGCAGCGATTCAGACATCAAGGTCAGTTTAGACTGATGATCTCCCGAAACCGGAATACAGGTAGGGTGAATCTGCGTATAGCAAGGGTTTGCAAAGTATGCACCACGACGGTGTGCTCTCCACGCTGCCATCACGTTACTTCCCATCGCATTGGTAGAAAGGAAGAATACGTTACCATAACCACCACTGGCTAAAACCACGGCGTGAGCCGAATGTCTTTCGATCGCACCGGTTACCAGGTCACGGGCAATAATCCCACGCGCCTTGCCATCTACCAGCACTAAATCTAACATCTCGTGACGGTTAAACGGCTGAATTTTACCCCGGTTTATCTGACGATTCATCGCAGAATAGGCTCCTAAAAGCAACTGCTGACCGGTTTGTCCTTTCGCATAAAAAGTTCTGGAAACCAAAACCCCACCAAAAGAACGGTTGTCTAACAAACCACCGTATTCGCGGGCAAAAGGAACCCCCTGTGCCACGCACTGGTCAATAATATTTGAAGAAACTTCAGCAAGGCGATACACGTTTGCTTCGCGCGAACGGTAGTCACCTCCTTTTATCGTATCGTAGAATAAACGGTAGTTTGAATCCCCGTCTCCCTGATAGTTTTTTGCCGCATTGATACCTCCCTGTGCTGCAATAGAGTGTGCACGACGTGGAGAATCCTGATAGCAAAATGTTTTAACGTTGTAGCCCAATTCTGCCAGTGTAGCAGCAGCACTACCTCCCGCAAGACCCGTCCCAACTACGATAACATCAATGTTACGCTTGTTTGCCGGGTTAACGAGATTAATATCGTTTTTATGTTTAGTCCACTTTTGAGCAAGTGGTCCGTCTGGTATATTTGATTTTAATTCTGACATGGTCTAGTGATTAAAATGGTGAAACAACGCGATGAAAATAAAACCTGCAGGGATGGCGATTGCATAAACCTTGGCAAACTTCTTTAAGCCGGTCGCGTATTTGTTATTAAAGCCCACGGATTGAAACGAAGATGCAAAACCGTGAAACAGGTGCAAAGCCAGAAATACAAACGAAATCACGTAAAAACCCGTACGAAGCGGGTCGTGAAATTTCTCTACCAACTCCCCATAATAGCGTGTAGCATCTTCTGGATTTGATTCTACATATTTGTGAACCATTTCCGGAAACCAAAAGTCATAAAAGTGCAATCCTAAAAATGCAAGCACCACAAGACCGGTATAGATCATATTGCGACTTACCCAGCTGGAGTTTGCATTTCCTTTATAACTCACATAGCTGATGCTACGCGCGGAACGGTTGCGGGCTTCCAGAATAAAACCCATCACAAAGTGAAAAATAACTCCAAAAATCAGAACGGGCTGTAAGATAGCCTGTACCAAAAAATTGGTTCCCATAAAATGAGACCAGGAGTTGAAGGTTTCCGGACTAAAAGTCGAGGTTACATTGATTGTAAAATGCTGACCTAAAAACAATACAAGGAACAAACCTGAAAGTGCCATAGCTACTTTTCGGGCGATAGAAGAGGAAATGATTCCCATTTATTTACGTTTTTAATTTAGTGATGCAAAAATACGGCTCAGCGCTTGTTTTCACAAACTTTGAGACCGCTTTTGGAATGGTTTTAAATAACTTGAAAATTGTTTAAGATTTCTTCCGAAAACCTTTGAAATATAGGCTTCTCGTTAAACAGAGAATCTTAAAAGATTCTAAAAATCACTGCTGACAATCAATCTATTGAGATTTATCTATCCGAAATATTTAGCATTGAATTTGCGCGCAAGGAGCATTAATCTTCCATATCATTGAGTTGTATTCCCAAAGCTTTGGTACTTAATTGCACTTCTATAAACGAAAGACTTAAAGAAATCATCAATGCAACCAGACTTATCCCGAAAACCAGGTTGGCTACTATTTTCATTTCGATATAAATCAAAAACATCGTCACTACGGCCAAAATAAAGCTGATGATCGCCATTGCCTGCATCGCCTTGATAATTCCCAAACGTTTACGCAGTTGCTTGATTTGCTTTTTTACCGGACTTGAAGAATGATTTTGATACTGCTTATGCAAATCGCGAATAAGCGCTGCAATGGCCAGATAGCGCGCGTTATAGGCCAACATCGTTAAAGAAATGGCCGGAAACAACAAGGCCGGGATGCTCAGATTTAATTCCATTGGGTTTGGGTTAGTCCTCTTCCGGACTGTTAGCGGCAGCCTGCGCAGCATCTCTGCGGCGGTTGCCTTCTTTTACTTCCAGACTAGTGGTTTTAGAATTTCCATCCAACTTAACCTCCAACGTATATTTCCCTGCGGGTAGGTAATACAAGCCGTTATCGGCTTTCTTCATTTTAAGGTCTTTATTTGCTTTTTCGAGTTGGTCTTTACCGTTTTCGGTGATACTCAAGTCGTAAGGCACATAATTAAAGCCTTTATCTACCGAGGCTTCCCAGGACTTAAGTGTTTTTCCTGCTTCAGACTGAATGTTTAGCGTTGCAGTTCCTGTAACCGGCGCATAAAACCCGATTTGAATTTCAGGCGTATAGGCCTCTCTCCAGGCGCTCCAGCTTCTGCCCCAGTTGGTCGAATAATCAACATCCTCTATTTTGAAAAGCTGTAAAGCTTCGGTCTTAGCGGGATCAAAACTTTGAATATCATTTAAACTGGAAATAAAAATTGAGCGGCCGTGTGTCCCTACCACAAGATCGTTTGCTTCGGTCTGCACTACCATATCGTGTACTGCCACGGCGGGCATACTTCCTTTAAATAACGCCCAGGATTTTCCGCTATCGAACGAAACGTAAGAAGCTTCATCAGTACCCAAATACAGGATATTTTCTTTTACAGGATCTTCGATAATCACATTTACAGGAGAATCGGGCAGGTTAGCACTAATGTCTTTCCAGGTTTTACCAAAATCTTCACTCACATAAACATAAGGTTTAAAATCGTCGTAACGATAACCGTTAAGGCTTGCATACACACGGCTCTTTTTATGTTTGGAAGCCAAAACTGTACTAATCCACAATTCCTGTGGAAGCGTTTCAGAGATGACATCCCAGCTTCCACCGGCATCCTGAGTAGCCTGGATGAGTCCATCGTCACTACCGGTGTACAAAAGTCCAAACTGAAAAGGAGATTCACTGATGGTGGTTAAGGTTCCGTAAGGCACATTGCCTTTTTTGCCGCCGGTGGTCAGATCGGGCGAAATTGCCGTCCAGTCTTTCCCCTGATTCATAGAACGCATCAGCTTGTTTCCTCCCAGATACAAAATACCCTGATTGTGCGAAGAAAGCAAGATAGGCGTCTCCCAATTGAAGCGATAGGGCTCTTCGCCCACTGTGTGACTGGGTCGAATGAATTCGCGTTCACCGGTTTCCAGATTGATGCGGTTATAATACCCAAACTGCGAACCCACGTAAATAATATCGCTGTTTCTGCGATCTATTTGCACCTGCATACCGTCACCACCACCCACACGCTCGTACGGATATTTACCTTCTGCCTCCCATTCTTTTGAAGCTTCATAGGTGCTGGGGCCTTTCCAGGTACCGTTATCCTGTAATCCGCCATATACATTGTAGGGCTTTTCATAGTCTACATTAATCGCATAAAACTGACCTAAGGGCATCGAATTCAGTTTTGACCAGGTTTTCCCGCCGTCGTAAGACATATTGAGACCACCATCGTTTCCGTTAATGAGGTGATTCGGCATTTTTGGATCAATCCACACCACGTGATGATCTACGTGCAGATTGGGTTCATCAATATAACTGAATGTTTTCCCGCCGTCTGTAGATTTTACGACAGGCACACCCACCATATAAAACTCATCAGGATTTTGTGGGTTTACCGTCATCTCCGCGAAAACATATCCGTACGAAAAGAAGAAATCATCAATATACCCTTCGTGGGTTCTGTTCCAGGTTTCACCACCGTCTGTGGTTTTAAATACTTCAGCCCCTATCACCTCACCTTCCTCTTCGGTCGCGTTGCGATCGTAGGTGTATTTAAAGAAATCAATTGGTTTGAGTTCGTCGTTTTTAACCAAATCCTTAACCTTCTGCACATCGTATTCTCTGGGGAAACGTTTGGTTTGCAGGTAGTCTTTCAGCTTTGCTTCTTCAAGTGCCAAAAATTCGGCTTTAGTCATTTCCTGAAATTGCTCAGGCTCCAACTCGTCTTTCTTTTTAGCTTCTTTGTTTTCGCCCGCATCCCTAAAATTCTGGTTATCGTGAACCGCATAAACCGTGTTGGCATCCACTACGGCAAGACCTATTCGCCCGGTGCCCTCGCCCAGCGGAAATGCCGTATCTGCAGTTACCAGCTGCCAGGTATCACCGGCATTGGTAGACTTATAAATGCCTGAATTAACCCCGGCACCTCTGAAATTCCACGCAGCACGCTCACGATCCCAGGATGCCGCGTACATCACCTTTGAGTTATCGGGCGCAGCAACGAGACTGATAATCCCCGCCTGATCGCTTACGAAAAGTGTTTTGGTCCAGGTGTCGCCACCATTGGTGGTTTTAAATACGCCGCGCTCATCGTTAGGCGAATACAAATGCCCCAAAGCCGCTACGACTACCACGTCCGGATTGCTTTCATCTAAAATAATATCGCTGATGTGATGCGAATCGAGTAGTCCCTTTTGTTCCCAAGTTTTCCCGTTATCGGTACTTTTTAAAATTCCGATCCCGGCATAGGAAGAGCGGGAAGAAATGGTCTCACCGGTTCCTACCCAGATGATGTTTTCATCCCAGTTTATGGCGATATCGCCCACGTTTTGAGTAGGTGCTGCATCAAAAACCGACTCAAACGTAATTCCATTATTGACGGTGTGCCAGACTCCGCCAGTAGCGTAGCCTACATAAAACTCGGCACTGTTTTGTGGATTGACATCAATGTCAACCACCCGGCCACTCATAATCGTAGGGCCTACATTTTTAAACGGAATATTTTTTACGATAGATTCCTGAGCAAAGCCGACAAGGGAAAACAGAAAAGAAAAAACAAGAAAAAACGGACGCATAGTAGAGTGTGTAAAATTAAGAAGCCCTAAAATACCCTTTTTATGAGGAATGTCCTAACCTCCAAATCTAAAACATCCCTCACTTCGAAGGGAGGGCATATTCACTTTATTTCAGCATCCCTACAATTTCCTGTACCTTTGAAAAAATTCAAATTCAATTATGAAATGTCCATTAGCAAAGTCGTTGCAAACCAACCAAAGATTATAATTGGACATTGCATCTGACCTTTAAAAAATAAATAACAACAGATGAAATACGACCCTATAGACCGCAACTTATTTATCAAAAACCGTAAAAATTTTATGGAGGCTATGCAGCCAAATAGTCTTGCGGTGTTTAACAGTAACGATATTTACCCCATAGGTGCAGACAGCACGATGCCTTTTCAGCAGAACCGCGATTTGTTCTTTTTAAGCGGAGTAGATCAGGAAGAAAGTATCCTGGTGTTATTTCCTGATTGCCCGAAAGAAAAGCACCGCGAAATCCTGTTCTTAAAGGAAACCAATGATCATATCGCTGTTTGGGAAGGTGAAAAACTTACCAAAGAACGCGCGTATGAAGTGAGCGGTGTAAAAACGGTTTACTGGCTTAAAGAATGGGATAAAATCTTCTACGAACTGATGACTCAGGCCGAAACGCTCTACATCAACACCAACGAACACTACCGTGCTAATGTTGAAACCGAAACCCGTGAGGCACGTTTCAACAAAGCCGTGAAAGAACAGTATCCCGCTCATCGCGTAGCAAAAAGCAATCCTATTTTGCAAAGGTTGCGTTCGGTTAAAGATCCTATTGAACTCGACATTATGCAGCAGGCCTGTAACATCACCGAAAAAGGTTTTAAGCGCGTGCTGCAGTTTGTAAAACCCGGCGTGATGGAGTATGAGATTGAAGCCGAATTCATGCACGAGTTCCTTAGAAATCGCTCCAGAGGTTTTGCCTATACGCCTATTGTCGCAAGCGGAAACAACGCGAATGTTTTGCACTATGTAGTCAATAATTCTGAATGTAAAGCCGGAGAATTGATCTTGCTGGATATAGGTGCAGAATATGCCAATTACAGCAGCGATATGACCCGAACCATCCCGGTAAGCGGAAGGTTTACAGAGCGTCAAAAAGAAGTTTACAATGCCGTGCTGCGTGTAAAAAAGGAAGCGACCAAGATGTTAGTACCCGGAGCGCTCTGGGGACCCTATCACGAAGAAGTGGGTAAACTGATGACTTCGGAATTAATAGGTCTTGGGCTTCTTGATAAAGCTGATGTTCAAAACGAAAACAAAGACTGGCCGGCTTACAAAAAGTATTTTATGCACGGCACTTCACACCATATTGGTCTGGACACCCACGATTACGGATTGCTGCACGAACCCATGCAAGCCAATAATGTGTTTACGGTAGAACCGGGTATTTATTTGCCCAATGAAGGTTTTGGTATTCGTCTGGAAGATGATGTAGTAATTCAGGAAAGTGGCGAACCTTTTAACCTGATGCGCAACATTCCGCTTGAGGTTGAAGAAATCGAAGACTGGATGAATCGTTAGACGTTAGACGTTAGACGTTAGACGTTAGACGTTAGACGTTAGACGTTAGACGTTAGACGTTAGACAAAATTAAAAACCCTATAAATAGCGCGCTATTCATAGGGTTTTTTTATCTAAATAATTGGGTCTAAAATCTCAGGTCCAATTTAAAACCAATTAGCCCACGGAATGCGTGTTAGCATTACGATCAATGCAAGGGTATAAAAAATAGCCAGTAATTTAAACTTGGGCTTTGATGTCAGTTTCTTTTTGTGTTTGCTGTAGCCAATCGTTATGAATACTACGGTTACAATCATCGCGAGCGGATGCTCCACAACGTACAACCTCAGATTAGGATCTTTCATTGCAGCACTCATCCCTTCAGAAGCGATTGCTTTAGCGCCCAATGGTGAAACAAAGTAAAGTACGATTCCTATCAGCAACTGAATATGCGTCACAATCAGTGTAAAAAGTGCCAGACGAAAATCACGGGCGCCAAATTCTTTATTTCCAAAATAGGAAACGATCACATTTATAGTCGTTATGGTAAGTACGATGAGCACAAGATAGGCCCAATAGGAGTGTACAAATTGAATGGTATTATACATGATTCAGTTTTTGTTTTTCAAAGATAACTTTTTGAGGTGAAACCCATGCTTTTAAAAACAGCTGAAACCAAAAAACCCTTCCGTTGTGGGAAGGGTTTTTAGAATTTTGAGGTGTCGGTTACTGCCAGGTATTCTGGGCAGGTGTGCCGCCCCATATCAAGGTAATCAGATACGGATTGTCAATAAATGGGTTACGATTGCCCTGAGCACCCTGAATTACATTATTGCGCTGCTTTTCGAATTCAGACACTGGATCTTCTCGGTTCCATTTTAGAAAGAGATCAATGTTGCCTACTTTATTAAAGTCTTCTCCATAACGAATATTTAGGTAAAGTACCATACGCGCTACATCTCCCTTCCACTCATCGCCGGGATACCAAGAATTGTCGTTAACCAACTTGTAAATACCGCTTCCATCTACAAACGGATAATTGAGACGCAATGAGTTTATCGCGTCATCTGTAGAACGTAGATGGTGCAGATCAGTCACTGCATCTTCGGTAGATAAGAGGGATTGTGGGAAAATATGTTCCGTATTAAAGGTCTGTGGCGAATGTGGATTACTACCCGACGTCCACTCTCTGCGATCGCGACTTTCACCCGTATACATCAGTATTACATTAGCAGAGTTTGACGGGTCTTCGTCTGCATCGTAGAGGTAATCGTGACGCTGAAAATAGGTGAGGATTGTAGTGTGCTTGTCTTGTGTTAAATCTGAAAGCGCATCAAATGTCAAATCAGAATTTTCAAAGAAACTAGTTGTCCCGTAGTATGGCTGAAGTTCAGCAGGAATGTTAAAACTTAGCGGATTAAGTACGGTGACTGTAACTGTAGCCGTTACACAAGTTGCCGGAGTATCGTTATCACAAAGGCTATAGGTAAAAGTATCTTCACCTACAAAATCTGTTGTGGGAGTATAAGTTACCGTTCCATTTGAATTGAGAATTACCTGACCCTGAGATGAGCTCCCATCTACTTCTGTTAGTACAGCACCATCCAGCAGTTCATCATTATCAAGCAAGTCATCAACAGTAATACTTTGATTTTTTGCTGTTCCTATTTCATCATCATTTGCTATTGGAGTACCAGCATCAGCCACTGTGATTACCACAGTTCCAGTCGAGCAGATGCTAGTATCTGCATTTAAACAAAGCTCATAATTGAAGCTGTCTTGACCGGTGAAATTTTGAGGAGCTACGTAGGTATAGGTGCCACTACGATTATCTGCAATCGCACCCCCTTGAGCTGTAGTAGAAGTTACAAATGTAATACGTGCACCTCCGGCAGCATCATCATTTGCTGTCAGATTTTCAATAATCAACTCCTCATTTTCTGTTCCTGAAACAGCATCATCGTTAGCAACCGGTGCTTCTAGCTCTGGTTCAGGTTCTGGCGAAGGGTTAACTGTTCCGTCATCAGACCCACTACAGGACAGTAATAACAGCGATGTTAATCCTAGAAACCAAATATTACTAATTTTCATAATCCTTTTTTTAAACAAAAAACTCCTTTAAAAAAGGAGTTTTTCGCAGTTCTATATGGCATTTACTGGTTTAAAACCCAGTCTCCGTTAGATTTAATCAATCTGTAACTTACAGTTATGGTACTACCAGTGTAAACCGCAAAAGTCAAAACATATTTTTGTTCCTCTTCCGCGTTAGGATCAAGCTGATCTAGAAAAGCATCCATAGCTTCAAGCAACATATCGTCACTCCAATAATTAGAACTGGCAGATCTACGATCAAAGCTACCAAAGAAACCAACATTATCTGCAGGACCCGGATAGGTGTCAATAAATAGACTAGAAACTGTGTTGTAATCCTCTCTTTCAAAAGTATAGTTAATGGTATTATCAGGCACCCAGACACCATCTTCGTAACCGAATTGTAGAGTTTCAGATAATATATTATTATACTCTACCCAATTCTCACCATTATAAACAAAGTTTTTAATAAAACTATAATCTAAGCGTTCGCTTGTATTATCGTCTCCGTCAAGATCACTTTCATCTCTCAAATAAAGTTTATACATTGTTTGTACTATGGTATTAACCATTGGCTCCTCTTGAAATTCATCCCGTCTCTTTAACATACGAGGAATCTTAAACTCGGCTTCATCTTCTGATGAAAAATTAGCAAAAACTTCTCCAGCCTCATTATACTCATCTTCAGTAAAACCGGTAATGAATGACCATTCGCCTCCAGAATACAGAAAACCATTATTTACAGTTTCAGCAAACCTTCCATTATAAAGTTTGTATGTGAGAGAAACTAACATACGATTTACGGCGTTAGGATACTTCTCCTCCAAAAATGGAATTACATCTTCATTATTACTAAAATTTCTAAATCTAGCTGTTGCAGGATAATTTTCATAGTCGTCATTGGTGACAGTGTATACAACAAGACTATCTTCGGTGCTTTTTCTAAAAAAACGATCATATCCAACAAAAGCGGTAGATCCCTCTCCTAAAATTGGATAAACAGAATCCAATATAATTGGTATTAGTTGACCTGCTTCTTCGATACTTCCAAAATTTGGAAAACGCAGACCAAGAGTTTCTGTATAGTCGTCTTCTTCTAAGGTGTATTCAACTACACCATTAACATCTGCTTCTGCCGCCTCGAGTTCATCGTAGATCTCATCCACTGGATTACAAGCGGTGATGCTAAGCAGAAGCGCTAATAAATAATATAAATTTTTCATTGCTTTTATTTTTAAAAATTAATTGTTGCTCCCACAGAGTAGGTTCTACCAGGCCCAAAAAATACTTGAGCATTGGCTGCATTTGACCCTGGTCCATCCTGAGAATCAGAAATATACTCAGTATCTAAAACATTAAACACATTTGCTCTCAAAACGGTTGCGAAGCCTCCAAACTGAAAACGATGAGTTAGCCCTAAATCTAAAAGACCATAATCTGGCATTTTCCAGGTTTGAGGACCTGCAGAGCCCCTGTCTGATGGATCAAAATCAGAATAATAATCACCCGCAAAGAAATAATTTGCTCTTAAGGTAGTACTTGGAATGATATCGTAGCTTCCTCCTAGTGCAAAGGTAGTTTGCGCAGAGTTACCCACCTTCAAACCATCTATAATTACATCTACAGTTTCTACCAATTCTCGTTCATCATTAAAAAGCTCAACGCCCTCAACGTTGTTATTCCATTTCCAGTCTCCTATTGAAACCATACCGTCAAAACTCAATTTATCGGTAGGTCTGTATTCAAATTCAAGCTCAACACCCTGGTGTAGTGCGTTTACTCCTAAAATATTTCCAATAATAACTTCTTCATCAGTAGATCGGTTGACAATTTCAGTACGATCATTCCACTGGGTACGATATAGGTTTACATCAGCACGGAATTTAGAAGTTCTTAAACCATAACCAAGCTCAGCACTGAATATTTTTTGATTCACTGCATCTTCGTTCTCCAGGTTTGAAAAGTTTAAGAATACAGCATTGTTGAATGGTGCCCGTTCAAAATAACCGATGTTAGCAAAAACATTATTTACGCCATCCAGATTATAGTTTGCACCACCTTTAATACTTCCGCCGGTAAAACCTATCCAGTCTGTTTCTTGAAGTGGGTCTCCATCTTCATAATTGAAGTAGTCTATACGCTTATAACTTGTTCTGTTAGCAGCCGCAGAAACAAAAGCTGAAAGTTCATCTTTACTATATTCTGCCTGCGTAAATACACCAGCCCAACGGGTAAAACCTTCATCATAATATAGGATTTTATCTCCTTCTTTTGCAGCAAAAACTGGGTTATTTACGTTGCTATCATCTAAGAAGTATCGTCCTCCCAATAAGTCGGTCAATTCTGTAAAATGCTCTCCTTTATACCATCTAATATCAAGACCTCCACTAAAGTCAATATTCTCTGTTAGTTCTGTCGATAAAGTAGAAATCGCACCGTACCACTGGTGGTTGTTTCTTGATGCTCTTAAAATAGTTTCAGAACCTTCAATGCCCAAAGCTTTGTTCTCGTCAACGATGATGTCAAGATTAACAGGACCATAAATCTCATCACGATAGTTTAAATTATCTGCCTGAAATTTATTCACCCCAGAGCGACCACCTCCACCTCCAGTTCCATAAGAGGCATAAATTGAAGTGGCAAGTCTTGTTTTGTCATTGATATCCCAAAAGTGGTTAAGCATTGCTTTTGGTTTATGGTAGAAGTTATCTTCAATACTAACAAATTGACCATTAAGATAACCATAGTCAATATTTGTTTTAATACCGCGCTCACTTACTCTAAAATCGTTAATCAATAATCTGTTTTGACGCTGACCGTGTACTTGAGGCGCACCAAAAACTGTAAGAGATAAACTTTGATTTTCATTTATTTCTTTAGCGATATTTAGAAAATAGGAATACGCTTCAAAAGGAGTTCCATCTACGAAACCACGCCCTGAAGTTTTAGAAGCGGCAATTGTTGCTGCCCATCCATTATCCATTAAGCCAGTAGAAAGTGTAAAACCGTACTTAGTGTAACCGTCATTACCCGTCATCATATTTACATTACCACCCTTTTCTGCATCAGTTGACTTTGTTACGATATTCATTGTACCACCAATAGAAGGAACCGCCAATTTAGAAGCTCCCAAACCTCTTTGAATTTGAATAGTACTTGTAACATCAGAAAGACCAGCCCAGTTACTCCAGTATACACGACCATTTTCCATATCGTTTACCGGAATACCATTGATCATCACCGCAACGTTCTCTGAGTTGAAACCACGTAAACGCAGTTCAGAATCTCCAAAACCACCACCACCACGGGTTACATAGATACCGGGTGTATTTCGTACAATTTCTGGAAATTCCTGGTTACCAAGCTTATTTTCGATCTCTGCAGCCTTGATAGTAGAAACAGCTACAGGTGTTTTTCTATCAATAGCCAGGTTATAAGCAGTAACAATAACTTCGTCTAAAGCATCTGAGTCCACCATTAGAGAAATGGTTCCCATATCCTGAGAAGAGTTTGTAAAGGGAATTGTTTTTTTCTTAAAGCCTACATAAGAAATTGCTAATACCCCAGTTTCAGTTTTGGGACTAATAGAAAAATTTCCATCAAAGTCTGTTGAAACACCGTTTGTGGTGCCCTCAATAACAACGTTAACTCCGGGTAGGGGTGTACCATTCTCACCATCTACTACAGTTCCACGAATAGTCCCTTGAGCCTGTGCCGCAGCAGTAAGCAAAAGAAACACAAGTGTAAGTAAACTTGTAATTTTTTTCATTGTGCTTGTTTAAGTTTAGATTTTGCGCAAAAGTCTTATAAAAGACCCATTTAAATATTAAGAGAACGTTAAGGATTATTTTCTCTTTTTTAACTTCTGCTAAAAATAACGCAACAAACAACTCGCTAAAAGCCAGTTCGTTGAATTAAACCTAAAACTTATCAACACTCGTTAATTAACTCTTAAAAGCTTTAATTAACTGCGTGGTTGAAGCATCGTGAGCAGCTACCTGATCTGAATTGAGGTCATTCAGTACATTTTTGGCAAGCTGTTTACCAAGCTCCACACCCCACTGATCGTAACTGTAGATATTCCAAAGGATACCCTCTGTGAAGATTTTGTGTTCGTATAAGGCAATTAAAGCTCCCAAACTTTCAGGAGTTAGCTTGTCTATAAGAAGTGTGGTTGTCGGCTTGTTTCCATCAAATACTTTAAACGGAACCAGCTTGTCAATCGCACCTGAGTCCATCCCCGAAGATTGAAGTTCTTCGCGGGCCTCGGCTTCGGTTTTACCATTCATCAACGCTTCGGTCTGTGCAAAAAAGTTTGCCATCAATTTATTGTGATGATCGGTATCGCCGTGAAGCGAGTGTTTATATCCTATAAAATGGGTTGGGATAATTTTGGTCCCCTGGTGTATGAGTTGGAAAAAGGCGTGTTGTGAGTTGGTCCCCGGCTCGCCCCAAACGATTTGACCGGTTTGATAATCTACGTGTTTCCCGTTACGGTCTACACTTTTCCCGTTGCTTTCCATAATCGCTTGCTGTAAATAAGCGGGAAAACGGTGCAAATACTGTGTATAGGGAATAATCGCTTCACTTTCGGCACCAAAGAAGTTGTTGTACCAAACCGTCGTAAGCGCCATCATCACCGGAATGTTTTCGCCCAAATCAGCATTTTTAAAATGCTCATCGGCTTTGTGAGCTCCTGCAAGCATACTTTCAAAATTGCTGTATCCTACTGCCAGCGCTATAGAAAGGCCAACAGAACTCCAAAGCGAAAAACGACCACCAACCCAGTCCCAAATTGTGAACACGTTGTTAGGATCTATGCCAAAATCTTTCACCGCTTCCTCATTAGTAGAAACCGCAACGAAATGTTTAGCCACCGCTTCACCTTCACTTGCTGCGCCCGCAACCTTACCTAAAAACCATTTACGCGCTGTATTAGCGTTTGAAAGGGTTTCCTGCGTGGTAAAGGTTTTTGAAACGATTACAAAAAGAGTGGTCTCCGGATTCAAAGATTTCAATGATTCGTGCACGTGATCGCCATCTACGTTAGAGATAAAATGCACATTGAGATGATTGTGATAATAGGCCAAGGCTTCGGCAACCATTACGGGCCCCAGATCTGAACCTCCAATCCCTATATTCACCACATCGGTAATAGCTTTGCCGGTATACCCTTTATGGCTTCCGCTGATAACTGTATCGCAAAATCCTTTTATCTTTTCTTTTACTTCATTAACCTCAGGAATCACATCTGCACCATCAATGCTTACGTGCGCATCTTTTGGCTGACGCAAAGCGGTGTGCATCACCGCACGTCCTTCGGTCTCGTTAATTTCGGCTCCGGCAAAGTACGCTGCGCGTGCTTCCTCCAGATTCATTTCTTCAGCCAAATCAAGCAGTAAGGATTTGGTTTCTGCAGTCATTCGGTTTTTGCTGTAGTCAACTAAAAAATCATCCCATTTTAAGGTGAACGCTTCCGCCCGGCCCGTATCCTCAAATAATTTTTTCATTTGAAGATCTTTTATGTTTTCAAAGTGAGCTTGAAGGGCCTTCCAGGCTTTGGTCTGTGTGGGATTGATTTTTTTCATTTCTAAGTTGATTTATCGAAGGTTATTTCATCTAGTTGCGCTCTTAATGGAGCGATAAGTTCGTAATATTCGGGCTGCAGTTCTTCAGCCAGAGGTTCTGAAGTAGGCAGATCAATGTTAAACGGATCTACCTGCTTTCCATTTTTCCAAAAACGGTAGCACACGTGAGGTCCGCTAGTGTTTCCGGTCATACCAATATAACCAATTACTTCTCCCTGACGCACATAATCTCCGCGACTTACAGCGCGCTTGCTCATATGCAAATATTGGGTGTCGTAAGTGCCGTTATGGCGTAATTTCACATAATTCCCATTACCACCGCGATATTCTGAAGCGATGACGGTACCGTCTGAAGTCGCCATAATCGGGGTGCCTACAGGTGCAGCAAAATCGGTTCCTTTATGTGGACGTATGCGGTTACCGTAATAGGCGATTCTGCGCTTTAGGTTATAGCGGGAAGAAATACGACCAAACTTAAGCGGACTCTTTAAAAAAGCACGTCTTAAATTTTCTGCATTCTCGTCGTAATAATCGGGTTTACCCTTGATGCTGTCACTAACGAAAGCAAAAGCATAAATGGGTTTTCCTTTATGTTCAAACCAGCTGGCTTTTATCTTGCCAAAACCTGCAGGTATCGTATCATTAATGTATTTTTCGGTATAAATGACTTTAAACTTATCACCGGGCTGAAGCTTGAAGAAGTCAATAGTCCAGGCATAAATATCTGCCATCCCGTAGGCAACCAGAATATTAAGACCTAAATCATCAAAGGTTGTTGAAAGATTATCTTCAATTACCCCATAGGCGATACGTTCTTTTACGGTAACCGGTCTCTTTTTGGCCAAAGCCTGCACAACCTCATCCTTAAAGTCGAGCACCACATAGTCAATTTTATTTTCTTCGTAGATAAATACCTGTGCCTGGCCGGTTGAATCTTTGCTTTTTAGCAGCGTGTAGGGTTTACCCGCAACAATCTTACGGGTATCAAATACCGAAGCAACCGAATCTGTAATTTGCTGAATAGTCCCGTAATCAATACCGTTTTCGAAGAGAATTTGCCCAAAACTATCACCGGGTTGGATGGTGTCTGAAATAACCTCATAATCGTCAAGTATATAACCAAACTTTTTAGTCTTCGGTTTTTTGACCTCCTTTACAACAGGTTCTTTTTCTTTTGTTTCATCGTCGGCGCAGCCTATTAGGGTAAGCATAGCCATAAGTATGAGACTTAATTTTTTCAATTTTGGGCTTTTGATAAGTTAAGGATTACGATTAATTGTCTTTACCCCAATCTGCGCGTTCTTGTTCAGACCACAAATCAGGAAAAAATATACGTTTTTGATATTTGGGATGCATGTATTTGACCCAGTCACTACCACCTGTGGCTTCCAGGGGTTCTTTACCCTGATTTAAATAATGCACCGCAGTATGATAATGAGACATCACCCATTTTATATTTACCGTATGGTCATAATGACGCATCGCCGCTATCAGCGTTGCATCCTTTTGATCTTCGGCGGGCAACATTTTAAACTTTGACCACAAATTTAAGTTTTTGTAAGCTTTTAAGAAACGTATAAAGTCTTCCTTATATTTCAATTCGAAGTCTTTTAAGGTGTACGTTTTCTCTCCGGTAGTGTAATCTTTGCCGGCAGCCTGCCAGTACAGGTGCTCTACAACCTCATCATAATACAGGGGATCCTGCTCATCTTTGGTTTTAAAGCTTTCGCGAAAGCGGGCATCAATGAGATTTATAAATTCTGTGGAAGCAAATTCTATCAGGCGGTACTGAGCACTCTGAAAGCCACTTGCCGGACTTAGCGTTCTTCTGAATTTTAGATACTGCTCCATCTGCATCCCTTCACGCATAATGTTGAATGAAGTGGTAAGCATATCAAAATACCGGCTAATGCGCTGAAGCTTTTCACTGAAATAAGCGGTGGTTAATTCCTGAGTATTGGCAACCTGCTCCATTTCCCACAGGATCATTTTAAAAAGTAGTTCGTTGATCTGATGGTACATAATAAATACCATCTCATCAGGAACCAGCGTACGCTGGTTTTGCAAACTAAGCAGCGTATCAACCTGAATGTAATCCCAATAGTTTATAGGCTTACTGTGAACAAAACCTTCAAGCTGATGCCCCAGATTCAGACCCATCGCGTCAAACTTGTTTTGTAGCGCTTCTAATTGTTCTTGAGTTTCAGGACTGCCTGTATGCGTCATTAATCTTGTATAATGTAGAATGGATGCTTTAGACCTTTATACGCTTCAATATCTGCTTTTAAAGAGCCTACTGCTAAATCTGCTTTGATTTGCAAAGGTATTTTATTTTGATCATCACTTATCCAAACCGTAAGACTTTCTTTCTCTTTAAAAACACGTCCTGCCTGCACATAGGGTCTAAAAATTAGGCTATTTACCTTGCCAAATTTGGTTTTAATTACCTCACGCCCCAAAAACTTGAGCTTAAACTTAAAGTTCTCCTGATCAAAAAACATATTGATCACGGTCTCGTCACCTTCTTTCAAAGTTTTAGTGTCAATTGAATTGCGCAGGTAATAAAAACTGCTCACCATATCGTGAATGGAAGGCTCTGTTTTATACGTGGTAATGCTGTTGTGCTTTTTATCGTTTACGGTAGCCACGCGTGCCTGCTGGTCAAAGTCGATGATTTTATCTTTGGTATGCCCGCCTTCATCAATTTTACGTATAAAACGATAGGGCATGGTACTTTGCTTGTCAATATAGGTTTCGTAGTAATCTTCAACGCTAAAAAATAATTTGGTCATCCCGGTGGTAACACCTTTTCCCTTAACGTGATAGACCGGCTTACCTTTGTACGTATCATTCACGACTGCAAGTGTTGCCTCTCCGGCCTTCCACCAGCCGCTGTAACTGATACGGAATTGAAACCATTCCCCATCCTGAAATGCCGGCTCCTGTGCATAGGTAGAAACGCCAAAACCGAGCAGTATAATAAGTGTCAAAATCCTTTTCATTTTTTAAAATTTTGTTATCCAAAAACAATCAATAGCTATTTGGGTAGAAATTGATTATTAAATGCCCGTAATGGGCTTTTATAGTCTTTGATTTGAAGCCTATACCTATGCTTTTACAAGAGTTGTTCCAAAAGTAGCCAAAAGTGTATTATTCCCAGGTTATGCTTTCATTAAAATGAAAAATCCCCGTTTATACAACAGGGATTTAGCTTCAATAGTATATCTAAAACGCTTAAAGTGTTCCGCGTTGCGCCTGCTCGCGCTCAATAGACTCAAAAAGGGCTTTAAAGTTACCGGCTCCAAAACCTTTTGCGCCCATACGTTGTATGATTTCAAAAAATAAGGTTGGGCGATCCTGTAATGGTTTGGTGAATATCTGAAGCAAATAACCTTCTTCATCAGCATCTACCAGAATGGAAAGTTCCTGAAGTTTAGAAAGATCTTCTTTCATCGTATCCATATGAGCACCGAGTCTGCGCGGGATGTCATCATAATAGGCTTGTGGTGGTGGTGGCAGAAACTCGACCCCTCTGGCTCTTAAGGCCGAAACGGTACTTACAATATCATCTGTTGCGACGGCAAGATGCTGTACACCGGGACCTTCGTAAAAATCCAAATACTCTTCAATCTGTGATTTTTTAATGCCCTCGGCAGGTTCGTTGATGGGAAATTTGATGCGACCATTGCCGTTGCTCATCACTTTGCTCATTAAAGCCGAATATTCGGTGGTGATTTGCTTATCGTCGAAGGTTAGGAAGTTAACAAAGCCCATCACGTCTTCATACCATTTAACCCAGGTGTTCATCTCGCCCCAGCCTACATTACCTACCATATGGTCAATGTATTTTAAACCGGTAGGCTCAGGATTGTAAGCGGATTCCCATTTTCTATACCCGGGCATAAACTGACCTTTATAGTTTTTACGCTCTACAAACATGTGCACGGTTTCTCCATAGGTGTAAATCCCCGAGCGTACGACTTCGCCGTGTTCGTCGGTTTCTACTTTGGGTTCCATAAAGGGCTTAGCTCCGCGTTTTGTGGTTTCTTCGAAAGCGCTGCGCGCGTCTTCCACCCAAAGTGCAACTACTTTTACACCGTCACCGTGCTTTACGATATGATCATTAATCGGCGAGTTGCTGTTAAGCGGCGAAGTAAGCACCAGACGAATTTTATCCTGCTTCAATACATAACTCACACGATCTTTTTGGCCGGTTTCTAACCCGCTGTAGGCAAAAGACTGAAAACCAAAAGCGGTTTTGTAAAAGTGCGCAGCCTGCTTGGCATTACCCACATAAAATTCTACATAGTCGGTGCCCAGAAGCGGTAAAAAGTCCTGTGCTCCTTCAAATATTTTTTCGAGACCGTAGTCTACTGATTTTAGTTCCTTACCCATAATATTAATTAGTTAATGTATCAAGTAGCGAATTAGCGTGTTCTCTTACCTTCGCTTACTTGAACTTATAATTTTGTTTAAAATTTTCAATATCTCATTTAAATCACCAAGAAGGTTACCCGTATCTGGATAGTGCTTTATCGCCTTACAGAGAAATAGCCAGTATTCTGTCTCATCAGCCTCTTTTAAAGCAACTTTCATTTTGTGAATGAAATCAGCATTGCTCTCGGCATTCTGAGCTTCTTTCACATTGGCACCAATTGAAGTCCCTGACTTAAGAGTTTGATTTGCAAGAACAAATTTTCGTTCTTTTTCAAGTTCCTCTGCGTATAAAATGATATCCATTGAAAATTTGAAAGTCTTTTCAAGAATGATGTTGTTTTTGTATTTATCGCTAAATGTATATTCCATAACATCTGGTATTTCAACAAATTCGCTTATTCCCGAATTGGCTAATTAAACTAGCCCTGATTGCAGCGGCATCCTTTTTACCGGTTGCTGAGTGATTTGCCAGCGGCAAATTGTATCGAAGCACCGGGAAAAAGATACAGCGGAAAGCAGGAAACAGCTCCTCCTCAAAATCATTCAATCTGGCTTAGCCTTATTCCCCTTTTGGGGGTTGGGGAGCGTGTGGAAGCCAGGATTTATAATAGCTTTCGTCTGCTATAGGCATCGCGTCTTCACAAATCTGTAAAGGCTTAAACGTGTCTACCATGACGGCCAACTCTTCGGTCTCGGTCTTGCCAATGCTGCGCTCGGTCGCTCCCGGGTGCGGCCCGTGCGGAATACCCGCAGGATGCAGCGAAATATGCCCGGCCTCAATATCATTACGGCTCATAAAATCGCCGTCCACATAATACAAAACCTCATCGCTGTCAATATTGCTGTGGTTGTACGGCGCCGGAATACTCTGCGGATGGTAATCGTATTTACGCGGACAGAAACTACAGACCACAAAAGCACTGGTCTCAAAAGTCTGGTGTACCGGTGGCGGCTGGTGAATGCGCCCGGTAATGGGCTCAAAATCGTGAATGGAGAATGCGTAAGGATAATTGTAGCCGTCATAACCGACCACATCAAACGGATGCGTGGCATAAATCATCTCAAACAGATCGTCCTGTTTCTTGATTTTCATCAGGAAATCGCCGGTCTCGTTGTTGGTTTCCAATTCGTAGGGCCTTCTCAGATCGCGCTCACAAAAGGGAGAATGCTCGAGCAGTTGACCAAACCAGTTGCGGTAGCGTTTTGGGGTATAAATGGGGTGGCGTGATCCTACAATAAATAGGCGGTTGTCGCTGTCATCAAAATCCATCTTGTAAATCGTGCCGCGCGGTACCACGATATAATCCCCGTATTTAAAATCGAGATTTCCCAGATGACTGCGGAATTTTCCGCTGCCGCGATGCACAAAAATGAGTTCGTCTGCATCGCTGTTTTTATAAAAATAGTCCTGCGTTTTATTTTGTGGAGCTGCCAGAATGATGGTACAGTCGTTGTTTGTCAAAACGGGTTTACGACTATCCAGATAATCAGCTTCGGGTTTGATCTCAAAACCTCTGAAGCGATAGGATTGAATGTGATTTGCTTTAGCAATTTTAGGCTTTACATTTTTGCTTCCCTTAATCTCTTTAACCTGAGTGGGGCGCTGCTCGTGATACATATTGCAGTACATCCCGTCAAAACCAATGGTGCCAAAAAGCTGCTCGTAATACAGGCTGCCATCGGGTTTTCTAAATTGGGTATGCCGCTTATGCGGAATTTTACCGAGTTGATGATAAAAAGGCATAGTTTATATTTTTCTTCGAAAACGTTATCGTTATTTACAAATATCGTAAAACCGAAAGCGTTTTGGGCTAATTTTTTCTTAAAACCAAAAACCTAAACTGAAGTTCCAAAACACGCGATCTACTTCGGGGGAATAGGAAAGCTTGGTTTGCAGAGGTCCTACCAAAGTCTCCAGACCATAACCCATGAAATACCCGGTATTGTTGGGAGCAGACAGCCAGTTACCGGTGGTAAAGAGGTCGTTTTCTATATTGGCAATATTGGCCCCAAAATTAAGATGGTGTTTTCTATAAAAATTGTAATCAAAGGTAACTTCAGACTTTACCAGACCATCTCCAATAAGGCTGATGTAATCATACCCGTAGAAACTCACGATATTATTAATAAAGTCATTACCCCAGCCCCCAAGCACAAAGTCCAGCGAACTTACACTGCTACCTCCAATCTTAAAGCCACCTTCCACGCCCAGCACCATAGCAAAACGCGAGCTCAGGCTTGCTGCGTATTTAAGCTGCGCACTACCCAGTGAAAACTCTTCAAAATTGTTGTTATAATCTGATGAAAACAGGTATAAATTAAAGTCCCCGTTAAAATACCAGCCGCTGGTGGGGAAATATTTATCATCAAAGGTGTCGAGCAATAAATTGCCGTATGCGCTAAAATAATGGCTGTTATCAAAATAGACTTTACTATCGGGATTTTCTTCTAAGCGCACGCTTTCGGTGTCTATTTCCAAAAATTTATGCTCCAGACCTATTCGTAAGGCAAACTGCTTTTGAAACAGAGTTTGCAGGTAGATTTGATTGGTTATATCCAGATAGTCAACCGTAAGGCTGTTGAAACTTTCAAGCGGCAGATCACTCAATTGCTCTATAAAACGAGCATCTACGCGGGTTTCAAAACTGTTGTAGGATGAATTAAGACCAAAGCCCAAATAAAAACCATTGTCGCTGTAGTAATCAAAATTATAGCGAATGTTATCGCCTAACGCCACACTCAGGGAAGCGATATCGTTTTTAAAAAGTGCGCGCTTTTTGGTGATGTTAATGAGTGCGGCACTTTTATAAATATCGTCATAATGCAATCCTGCTTTCAGGTAAGTGGTTGACTCGCTTTCGGTAAGGTTTAACACCAGATGATACTGCCCGCTTTCGTATTTTTCCAAACGGTGGTTTATGCGCTCAAAATTATTGCTTGCTGCCAGATTATTAATGCCTTCAAAAAGCTGTTGATAGGTAATCTCGGCCGGCATTTTTATTTTTAGCTTCCCCAGTATATAGCTTCGGGTATAATAGGTATTGCCATTTATGGCCACACTGCGAATGCTTAAGGTATCTTCCCGCTCAATCTTTAAAGGCGGTTTTTGATAAAATGCTCCCTGTAATTCGGCCAACTTTTTAAAATCGTCGGCAAACTCTTTGGCCCGCTCCTCGCCACCGGCAATGATTTCGGCACCTTTTTCAAAATCCATCACGGTGTAGGCTTCAATATCGGGTTTGATGTAGATATCTGTAAGCACTGCCTTTTGCTTCATCGCCTCAATGGTACGGTAGTTGTTGATCTGCATCAGCATTTCGGGCGCGCTTTTAAGTTCATCCTTATCCCGTAAATCATCCTGCACGTCTACGCCTATGATAAAATTGGCTCCGCGTTTACGCAACTCTTCTACCGGATAATTGTTTACAACCCCGCCGTCAATAAGCAACTGACCGTCTAAAATAACCGGACTAAACAGCGACGGCAAGGCTCCACTGGCAGTAATGGCTTCAGAAAGACAGCCCTTATCGAGAATGATAGCTTCTCCTTTTTCAGCATTAGTAGCGACGCAGAAAAACGGTGTACTCAATTGCGTAAAATCACTGGTTTCTTCTACGTGATGGGTAAGCTGTGTAAACAGGTTGTATATGTTTTGACCCTTAGAAAGCGCCGAGGGAAATGAAATTTTAAAATGATCAAAAGGAAGGCTTAATGCAAATTTTTCGGCATCGCTGCGCTCGTGAAAGGATTTGGCGTCACGCGGAATATCATCCTGAATGAGTTTCTCAAAATTTACGACCGCAAAAATAGAATCGAGCTGATGTGCATTGTACCCGGCAGCATAGAGTCCGCCAACGATGGCTCCCATACTGGTACCACCAATATAGTCTATTTTGATACCGGCTTCTTCCAGTTCTTTAAGGACGCCAATGTGCGCTAGACCTTTAGCACCGCCTCCACTTAGCACCAGGCCAACTTTTAAGTTTTCGCCCTGCGGCACATTACTGAAATCCACGCCTGTCGTGTCCTGAGCATAGGAAGCCAGTGTTAAAAGAAGCAGGACTAAGGCAGTGTATTTTCTCATTCTGTTTGTTGATAATGCTCGTAAATAATTTTGGCCTTTGCCGGGCCTATGACTTCTGCAAGGGCTTTTTCTGAAGCGGCCTTGACTTTACTTACCGATCTAAAGTGCCTCAGCAACTCAACCACGGTTTTTTCACCAATACCGCTAATGGTTTCCAGCTCGGTATTTAAGGCACTGCTGCTGCGTTTGTTTCTGTGAAAGGTAATCCCAAAACGGTGGGCTTCATTCCGCAACTGCTGGATCACCTTTAAGGTTTCACTCTTTTTATCCAGATAAAGCGGAATCGAATCTCCAGGATAAAACAATTCTTCCAGACGCTTTGCAATACCAATGATTGCGATCTTTCCGCGAAGGCCTAAGCTTTCTAAAGCCTTAACCCCAGATGAAAGCTGCCCTTTACCACCATCGACAATAATGAGCTGCGGCAGGGGTTCATCTTCATTGAGCAGGCGGCGATACCGTCTAAAAACCACCTCTTCCATAGACGCAAAATCATCAGGTCCCGTTACAGTCTTGATATTAAATTTACGATAATCTTTCTTGCTGGGTTTTCCATCTTTAAAAACCACACAGGCCGCAACCGGATTGGTTCCCTGAATATTGGAGTTATCAAAACACTCTATGTGCCTCGGTTCTGCAGAAAGCCTCAAATCTGCCTTCATCTGCGCCATCAGCCGGTTAACGTGACGATCAGGATCTACGATTTTGGTTTGCTTAAAGCGCTCCATCCTGAAGTATTTGGCATTGCGCTCAGAGAGTTCTACAATACGCTTCTTATCGCCCAATTTTGGTACGGTAACTTTAAATTTTTCGCCCAAATCAACCTCAAAAGGCGTGTAAATCTCCGGAGACTGGGAATTGAAGCGCTGCCTGATCTCAATGATACCGATCTCGAGCAATTCCTGATCAGATTCATCGAGTTTCTTTTTGAGTTCGAGCGTGTGGGAGCGTATGATCGCGCCGTGTGAAAGCTGTAAAAAGTTGACATAACCATAACCTTCATCAGACACGATACTAAACACGTCTACGTTATTTATAGAGGGGTTGACCACGGTGCTCTTGGCCTGGTAGCCTTCCAGAATATCGATTTTGTCTTTGATGCGCTGGGCATCTTCAAACTCCATCGCATCTGCGTGTTCTTTCATTTTAGAGCGAAAGCGGTGTAGCGAGTCTTTAAAATTCCCTTTAACAATATCCCGAATGGCTTCAATATTATCGTGATAGGTTTCCGCAGAAATCTTATCCTCACAAGGGCCCAGGCAATTGCCCAAGTGATACTCGAGGCAGACTTTATATTTACCCGACTCTATTTTTTCTTTTGAAAGATCGTAGTTACAGGTGCGAAGGGGATACAGCCCTTTGATGAGATCGAGCAGGGTATGTACGGTTTTCATACTCGTGTAGGGGCCGTAATACTCACTGCCGTCTTTGATCAACCGTCTCGTAGGAAACACCCTTGGGAAGCGCTCGTTTTTTATGCAAATCCACGGATAACTTTTGTCATCCTTAAGCATGACGTTGTAGCGCGGCTGGTAATTTTTGATCATATTGTTTTCGAGCAGCAAGGCATCGGTCTCGCTTTCTACCACAATATGTTTGATCTGCACAATCTTGCGCACCAGCATACGGGTACGCGCATTGTCATGATTTTTAGAAAAGTACGATGAGACACGCTTCTTTAGGTTTTTGGCTTTGCCAACATATAAAAGCTTGCCTTTCTTATCGTAATATTGATACACCCCCGGGCTTGAGGGTAGTGTCCTGAGTTGTATTTCTAGTTCGGGGGTTTCCATACCTCTCAAAATTACGGCTTATTGCTCGCTAAAAAAAGAAATACCGGCCAGCCGGAAACCAAATTTTAGAGATACCTTTCCTAAAACCACTTCTGAGAATTTTGAATTGTTTTAAGATCAGGTTTCATGTAAATCAAACATGCTTTTCGTATTTTGCAAGCCATGGAAAAGAAGGTTATAGGTCGTACCGATCAGGCAGATTTCCCCGCGCTGGGATTATCAGATATCGATATTAAAATAGATACCGGTGCCTATACCTCTTCTATACACTGCAATCACATACGTGAAGAAGACAATGTTTTGTGCTGCACCTTTCTGGATCCCAAGCACCCGGAGTATAACGGAAAAGAAATGCGCTTTGAAGCCTATGACATTACGGCTGTAAAAAGCAGTAACGGCGAGATTCAATACCGGTATGTGGTACAAAGCAACATCAGGCTTTTCAATAAAGTCCACAAGATCTCGCTCACACTGAGCTCCCGTGAAGACATGCGTTTTCCGGTTTTGATAGGTCGTAAATTTCTGACCAAAAAATTTGTAGTAGACACCGAGCTTACCGATGTTTCCTACTCACAAAAACAACTATGAACATAAAAATCCTTTCCAGAAACTCTGGATTATATTCTACAGCCCGACTGGTCGAGGCTGCAAAGAAGCGCAAACATAACGTTGAGGTAATAGACCCGCTTAAATGCGATTTGATCATCGAGAAGAAAAAACCTTCGGTGTATTATAAGGGACGTTATTTGTCAGAAACAGACGCCATTGTACCCCGTATAGGTGCATCTATCACCTATTACGGTACTGCTGTGGTACGCCAGTTTGAAATGATGGGTTGTTTTACCACAACCGAATCTCAGGCATTGGTACGCAGCCGTGATAAATTGCGCAGTTTGCAAATCCTTTCCCGTGCGCGATTGGGTCTTCCCAAAACCGTATTCACCAACTACAGCCGCGATGTGGCCGAAATCATAGACCATGTAGGTGGTGCTCCGCTTATCATTAAATTGCTCGAAGGTACTCAGGGACTGGGTGTGGTTTTAGCAGAAACTAAAAACGCCGCCGAGTCTGTTATCGAAGCTTTTAACGGCTTACAGGCCCGGGTGATTGTTCAGGAGTTTATAAAGGAAGCCGGAGGTGCAGATATACGCGCATTTATTATTGACGGTCAGGTTGTGGGCGCAATGAAACGCCAGGGTAAAGAAGGCGAGTTCCGTTCTAATTTGCACCGCGGGGGTACAGCAGAAGTGATTCAGCTTACAGACGACGAGGAAAACGCAGCGATTAAGGCCGCCAAAGCTATGGGGCTGGGTGTTGCCGGAGTTGATATGCTTCAAAGTGCGCGCGGACCCCTTATTCTGGAAGTAAATTCTTCACCCGGACTTGAAGGTATTGAAAAAGCCACCGGTAAGGATATTGCCAAAAGTGTCATTCGTTACATCGAACGCGGAGTATAGCCTATGATGGGATTTGATGAGAAAAACGTGTTGCACATTTTGGGCGAAAAAATTCCGCCCGGCGCAAAACGTACGCTCAATTTTAATCTGGCCAAACTCTATACAACCACCTCTGTTGAGGTACCTATAATCATTCAGCGGTCTAAAAAACCGGGACCCTGCATCCTGATTACTGCCGGAATTCATGGTGATGAAATCAACGGAGTAGAAATCGTACGCCAGGTTATTTCGAAGAAAATAAACAAACCCGCACGCGGTACTATCGTGTGCATTCCGGTCATCAATGTTTTTGGGTTTCTCAATATGGACCGGGCATTTCCCGATGGGCGGGACCTCAACCGGGTATTTCCCGGAACGCGTAACGGTTCTCTGGCCAGCCGCTTTGCCTACCAGTTTACAAATAAAATATTGCCCATCGCTGATTTCTGCCTCGACTTTCATACCGGGGGCGGGAGCCGTTTTAATGTAGCCCAGATTCGGGTAGATCCCGAAAAAGAAGAGCTGCTCAGGTATGCTGATATTTTTGGCGCTCCGTTTGTGGTCTATTCTAAAAATATAACAAAATCGTACCGATCAACCTGTGAGAAGATGAATATCCCTATTCTTCTTTTTGAGGGCGGAAAGTCTCAAATAAGCGATAAAGACATTGCCCGGGCAGGAGTGCATGGAGTGATGCGCATTTTAAATCACTTTAAAATGCTCGATAAAGATCATATCGCACCCGAAATTTCCGGCAAGGTGGTAACTATTAAATCCAGCACCTGGCTGCGGGCCAAATACAGCGGCCTGCTGCATCTCAAGATTACCTGCGGGGATTTTGTGGAAAAAAACGAAGTTATAGCAACCATTACAGACCCTTACGGAAGTTTCAGGCACAAGGTCAAAGCGCCAAACGACGGCTATATCATCAATACCAATGAAGCCTCCCTGGTCTATCAGGGTGATGCCATCTTTCACCTATCAACAGCATTGGTAAAAGATGACGAGTAAGGCCGAATACCGAAAAAAATATAAGGAATTGCGAAAACAACTTACTTCTGAAGAACGGGAGGAAGCCAGTTTACAAATCGCAAACAGGTTGCTTTCGCTTGATATCTGGCAGCACGAATTTTACCATATTTTTCTGCCTATCGTGAAGCTGGGAGAAATCAACACCGAGTATATTCTAAACATCTTAAGCGGAAAAGACAAAAATGTAGTCTTATCCAAAAGCGATTTTGAAGAACTAAGGATGACACATTACCTGCTAACCGATAATCTGGTCATAAAACCTAATGAATGGGGAATACCGGAGCCTCAAAACGGAATACAAATAGATCCCAAACAACTGGATGTTGTTTTTATACCTCTTCTGGCTTACGATGAGAGCGGTAATCGTTTGGGATACGGCAAGGGCTTTTACGATCGCTTTCTGGCTGACTGCCGTCCCGATATTTTGAAAATAGGCCTCAGTTATTTTGATGCTGAAAAAGCAATTCCGCATAACTCTGACGATATAAAGCTAAGCCATTGTATCACGCCTTCTAAAACCTTTCGATTTTAACAGATCAACGCTATTTTTGTTATCTTCAACCTTATTTAACTAACCAAAGCATGTCTAACAACGGTTTCCTTTCGATTTTCTCGAGGTCTGCGATTCAATCTCCAGATGCAAAAGCAGACAGCTTTTATTACGAGCAGATAGCAAAAGTTACCCAGGCCGGGGGATGGAATATTAATTTTACCGAAAAGAAAACCTATTTCGATAAAGAACTTCAGGCCATACTGGAAACGCCCGAAAACTACAGACCTTCCTTAAGACATGCGCTGCACTTCTTTGACATGGAGTATCACAGCCTCGTGATCAAAACCTTTCAGGAGCTGGGAGAAGGCGGGGCTGACTTTGACGGGGTTTTAAAGATGGTTACTTATACCAATAAAGCTTTCTGGGCCCATTGTATTGCCAAACCCATTGTAAACTCCAGAGGTCGCGTAATCGGGATTAAAGGGATTGTGATTAACATCAATGAGAAGAAAGAGCGTGAACTCATGCTTCAAAAAGCCAATGAGGTTGTAGAGGCCAACAATTCGCGTCTGTTTACTTTTGCCAATTATGTGTCGCACAACATCAAATCGCACGTAAACAATCTGGAACTTACCAGCCAGTTAGTTGATACCAATAAGCTTCCGCAAGATCAGAAAGAATTATTTGTTAATTATAAAGAGATCGCAGCCAGCCTTAACCGAACGGTTTCAAGACTTAAAGAAGTAGTTTCCATTCAAAATAAAGCTTCAGATCCGCTGGTATCCGTAAGTCTGGAGGAAGCTTTTGAAAAAGCCCGGGAAGAACTGAGACCACTTATAGAACTGGAGGAAGCCTACCTGTATTCCGATTTCTCAGAGACCCCGATTATCAGGTACAATCCTGAGTTTTTGCATAATATATTCTGTACGCTTATTAAAAACGGAATCGTAAATAAAAGTCCGGATCGCAAACCCGAAATCAAGGCCTATTGCCTCGAAAATAAAAAGAAATTGTCTTTAATTATAGAAGACAACGGCAAAGGTTATGATTTGCAAGGCAATACAGATAAGATTTTTCAAATGTCATCCAGCGAGACCAGCAATTCAGACACCAGTCAGAATGTAGGATTGTTTATTGTGAAGAATGAAGTTGAAGCCTTAGGCGGAAAAATTGACGTCACCAGCAAGCCGGGTTATGGCACCAAGTTTATCATTATGCTGTAGCCTCCTCCTCTTCGTGCTTATCTTTAGCAAAAGCACGCTTATTAAATACTAAAAGCAAGCCAACACCGGTGCTTATAGCCATATCGGCAACATTAAAAACCGCGTTAAAAAATCTGAAAAACTTACCTCCCCAGATGGGCAGCCACTCAGGCAGGTAACCCTCCCACATCGGGAAATAGAGCATATCAACAACCTTACCATAAAGAACGGGTGCATAGCCACCCTCTTCGGGTAAAAAGGTTGCCAACTGACCCGCGCTGCTGTCGAAAATTACCCCATAAAATACCGAGTCTATAATATTCCCGAAAGCTCCTGCAAATATGAGCGCGATCCCGGTGATTAAGATTCTGGAAGCCCCCTTCTTTACGCTATCATACAACCAGTAGCCTATAAGCGGCAGGATTCCTATTCTGAAAAGAGTAAGGATGATTTTACCATAATTACCCGGGATTTTAGCTCCCCAGGCCATACCTTCATTTTCTACAAACAATATTTCAAACCAGCTAAAAACCACGATCTTTTCATCTAATTGAAAATGGGTTTTGATATACAGTTTACTGATTTGGTCTACCAGCAGGATCAGGACGATAATCCCTATAGCTTTTTTTAATGACATGTGCTTTTTTTAATAGCTAAACCCGGATTTGAGATCACAGGCTCTTTAATTTTTAATACCCCGACCGCGTTTCAGCTGAGTTGCTGAAGTGGTAAAGGCGGGTAAAAATACTCAAATTATTCAGATTGACTTACGCTTATATCGCCGCCAATGGTTTTCAGGCTAAGCAGATGGCTTCCGGCACTGGTTTCTTTAGTTTTTACAATACCGTTGCGGCTTTCGGCCAGCACACGGGTATCGCTCACTGCTGCTGTGATGCTTCCGCGCAGCGTATTGACAATTCCGCTTCCGCGAAAATTATTCAGTATACAACCTCCTCCGGATAAATTAAGATTGATTTGATCAAAAGCACCCGTCAACTGTACCGAAGCCAGGTCTGAATCTACCCAGACTTCCTTATCCTGCGGCATTTCAATATACAACACCACCGAAAGCACTTTGTGAGCAGCCAGCTTGTCGTCTATATTTTTAAACCCAAAGGTACGCCCGGTTTCAATATGCCATAATCCGTTTTCTACTGTGGTATCTAGTTTAAGCGTTTCAAAAGTTTCACCTTCAACTTCGGCATTTACGCTAAACCCGGAACCCTCAACAGCCCTGACAAACACCTCAAAAACCTGATCAGAATCTATAAAAACACCTTTAACAGCCTGGGAATCGAGCGTATTGAGCATACGTTTCTGAGCAAAACCGCTAAGGCTTTGCAGAAAAATGAATACCCAAAAAATTCCTTTAAATCGCATAGCGCTTTAATCTAACAAAAAACGCTCCAGAACAATCTGAAGCGTTTTGTTTTAAGCCTGTACAGCATATTATTTCTGCATATTCTTGGCCTCGATACTCAAGGTAGCGTGAGGTACTAACTTTAGACGTTCTTTATTGATAAGTTTACCGGTTACGCGGCAAATTCCGTAAGTCTTGTTTTGAATACGCGTCAATGCGTTTTTAAGATCGCGTATAAATTTCTCCTGACGGATGGCCAAAGCAGAGTTTGCTTCTTTACTCATAGTCTCGCTACCTTCTTCAAAAGCTTTAAATGTAGGTGAGGTATCATCTGTACCGTTATTACCGTCATTCATATAAGCACTCTTAATAAGGTCAAGATCTTTTTGGGCCTTATCAATCTTTTGTTGAATCAACACTCTGAACTCTTCAAGTTCGGCATCGCTGTAACGTTCTTTAATGTCTGCCGCCATAATTGTTTACTGTTTTTTAATAGCCAATATTGTTTCTACATCATCAAAAGCAATGGCTATTCCGTTAGTAACCTGCTCTGCAACGTCGAGTTTTGCGGTGAGCGTTTCCATTTTTATATAGTCTAAATTCTCGTTAACGGCTTTCTCGACCTTTCCGTCACGCTGTAATTGTACTTCAATCTTGTCTGTAACCTCAAAACCACTGTCTTTTCGCAGGTTTTGAATACGGTTAACCAGTTCGCGGGCAATGCCCTCATTCTTCAATTCTTCGGTTAGGGTTACATCAAGGGCAACGGTTAATCCACCACTGCTTGCAACCAGCCAACCTTCAATATCCTGAGAGGTGATTTCCACATCTTCGGGCGCCAAAGTAACACTTTTTCCATTAATCTGCACCTCGATTTTACCCTCATTTTCAAGCTTTGAGATATCAGCGGCACTCATTGCAGTAATAGCATTTGCTACCAGCTTCATGTCTTTTCCAAACCGAGGTCCCAGAACCTTAAAATTGGGTTTAATATTCTTTACCAGGATACCTGAAGCATCGTCAATCAGCTCAATTTGCTTCACATTTACCTCAGATTTAATCAAATCCTGTACCGAAAGTATTTCTGCACGCTGCCCTTCATCAAGCACCGGTATCATAATACGTTGCAGCGGTTGTCTTACTTTTATTTTTTCTTTTGCGCGAAGCGAAAGCGTCAAGGACGAAATCGTCTGTGCTTTTTGCATTTTACGCTCCAGACTGCGGTCTATTTGCGACGCATCACTCACCGGAAAATCAGCCAGGTGCACACTTTCTGAAGCTTCACGCCCGGTAAGACCATTTAGGTCTTTATACAAACGATCCATATAAAACGGAGCTACCGGAGCACCCAGTTTTGCAACCGTGATCAGGCAGTTGTATAAGGTTTGATATGCCGAAATTTTATCGTGAGCATAATCGCCTTTCCAATAACGGCGACGGCTTAGGCGCACAAACCAGTTACTCAGGTTTTCCTGTACAAAGTCTGAAATGGCACGGGTTGCTTTGGTAGGCTCATAATCGGCATAAAACGCGTCAACCTCAGCGATAAGCGTATTGAGTTCCGAAAGGATCCAGCGGTCAATTTCCGGTCTTTCGTTCCAGTCGATTTCTTTTTCAGCAAAGCTGAATTGATCCAGATTGGCATAAAGCGCAAAGAACGAATAGGTATTGTAGAGCGTACCGAAGAATTTGCGCTGCACCTCAGTTATTCCGTGTAAATCAAACTTGAGGTTATCCCAGGGGTTTGCGTTGCTGATCATGTACCAGCGGGTCGCATCAGGACCAAAGGTATTTAGCGTGGTAAACGGATCTACCGCATTACCCAAGCGCTTCGACATTTTTTGTCCGTTTTTGTCCAGTACGAGTCCGTTTGAAACCACATTTTTATACGCCACATCGTCAAACGTCATCGTGGCGATGGCGTGCAGGGTGTAGAACCAGCCGCGGGTCTGGTCAACGCCTTCTGCGATAAAATCAGCCTTGCGCCAGGTTTCTTCAACCTTCTCTTTGTTTTCAAACGGATAATGCCACTGTGCATACGGCATGCTTCCGCTGTCAAACCACACATCAATCAAATCTGCCTCGCGACGCATAGGTTTTCCGCTTTGCGAAACCAATTTGATTTCATCCACAACATTTTTATGCAGGTCAATCAAATCATAATTGGCATCGCTCATATCGCCCGGCACAAAATCTGCAAACGGGTCGCTGTCCATCACACCAGCTTTTACGGATTCGGTGATTTTTTCTTTTAGTTCGGCAACCGAACCAATGATAATTTCCTCTTTGCCATCCTCGGTTCTCCAAATAGGCAACGGAATTCCCCAATACCTTGAGCGCGATAAGTTCCAGTCGTTGGCATTAGCCAGCCAGTTGCCAAAACGACCTTCTCCTGTGGCTTTTGGTTTCCAGTTAATGCCCAGGTTGAGTTCGTGCATACGATCACGCACATCAGTCACTTTGATAAACCAGGAATCTAACGGATAATATAAAATAGGTTTATCGGTACGCCAGCAGTTGGGATAACTGTGTACGTACTTCTCCACCTTAAAAGCTTTGTTTTCTTCCTTCAGCTTGATCGCGATTTCGACATCAACGCTCTTTTCGGGAGCTTCGCCTTCATCGTAGTACTCGTTTTTAACATATTTGCCACCAAACTCCTTCAACTCAGGACGAAAACGCCCTTGCAAGTCAACAAGCGGTACCAGATTACCGTTTTCATCTTTAACCAACATAGGAGGTACGGGCGGTTCAGCCTGCTTGGCAACCAGCGCATCATCTGCACCAAAGGTTGGTGAGGTATGCACGATACCGGTACCGTCTTCGGTAGTTACAAAGTCTCCGGCAATCACCCGAAATGCATCCTGCGGATTGTCGTGCGGCTGCACATAATCAATTACCGGCTCGTAACGCAACTCCAGCAGTTCGCTTCCTTTACATTCGGCCACGACTTGATAGGGTATCTTTTTATCTTTTTCGCTGAAATTGGTAAAATCTTCTTCACTTTCGGCAACAAAGAATTTTTTAGAAAATTGTTTGCCAACCAAAGCCTTAGCCAGAACTACGTGAATAGGCTCAAACGTATACTGGTTGAAGGTTTTGACTAAAACGTAGTCTATTTTCTTACCAACAGTCAAAGCCGTGTTTGAAGGCAGGGTCCAGGGAGTGGTCGTCCAGGCCAGAGCCCCCACCCAGCCTCCCCCTGAAGGGGAGGAGTTTTTCATTGCAATTCCAATTGGAGACTTTTCGTAAGTCTCATCTTCCACAAAACGGAATTGCGCCGTTACCGTAGTATCGGTCACATCCTGATAGGTGCCGGGCTGGTTGAGTTCGTGCGAACTTAAGCCGGTACCGGCTTTAGGAGAGTAGGGTTGTATGGTGTAGCCTTTGTAAATAAGGCCTTTGTCGTAAATGTTTTTAAGCAGCCACCACACCGTTTCCATATACTTGGGTTTGTAGGTGATGTAGGGATCTTCCATATCTACCCAATAGCCCATCTGCTCGGTGAGGTTGTTCCACACATCGGTGTAGCGCATTACTGCGTTTTTACAGGCTTCGTTGTATTCGGAAACGCTTATTTTCTTGCCAATGTCTTCTTTGGTGATGCCGAGTTCTTTCTCAACACCCAGCTCTACCGGAAGTCCGTGGGTATCCCAACCGGCCTTACGTTTTACCTGCTTGCCTTTTTGGGTTTGAAAACGGCAGAAAATATCTTTAATCGCACGCGCCATCACGTGGTGAATACCGGGCATCCCGTTTGCTGAAGGCGGACCTTCAAAAAAGATATACGGCTCATTACCTTCGCGGGTTGAGATACTCTTTTCAAAGATGTGGTTCTCCTGCCAGTAGCTCAGGATTTCTTCGGCTACTTTAGGGAGGTCAAGTCCTTTATATTCAGGAAACTTTGTGCTCATGATCTGCGTTTTCTAATAAGTGTGCAAAATTAGGGAATTTTGGTTAGAAAACAGGTGGTTAAAGCCTTTCCAAACTTGAACACTTTTAAATAGTAGGGTTGTACATATAAAGTGACAATTTATTCAAATCAAAAATTAGCTAAAAAATATATCAGGCTGCATCATTTGTAATGTAGGATACTTTATAAGATAGGACTTACTACAGGAATGCGACACTTGCTTTATGCTCTCAAATACATCTCAGCTTCGGTGCGTTTTTGTCTACTAATAAAAGACCTAACCAATATTTTAAAGACTTCTTTAGGTTCGATAGATAGCGAAATGTCAAAATATTTTGCATTAATTACTTTTAACACAAGATTGTCAATTAGAAATTAATTGGTTACTTCAAAAAATGATTTAACAAATACGGGCTGTCCAGATCCTGTAAAACCCGACACTACCACTTCAAAAATTCCTGTTACATCAGAGGTATAGCAATTAAAGGATGCCTCGTCATTTTGTAGGGAGACTAAGGGCTTCCATAAAAGTTGATAGCGATAATCAGGAATTTTGGATAGCGATTCTGTGTCCGTACCCCCGTATTGCTGATTAAAGTATTTCTTTTGCAGCGCCACCGGATTTATTGACAGGGCCTCTGAGGCTTGCAAAAGATATTGTCTTTTAAAGTCTGCATCAAAGGAATGAATATCTAATATACCAGAAAATCGCTGAGGACCGAGATAGTATTCTTCTGGCACAACTGTGATGCGCTCAATATTCTTTGAAGGATAGTTATATAGAAATTTGTGATTGGTTACAAGAATACCATCAACTAGAAGTAATGTAGGATACTCTTCATTTCCTTGTATAAAATTGCTGGTTTCTACTTTGAAAACCGGCTCCCCATTCCTTATACGTACAGCCCCACCCTGTATTATCTCCGTAAAGGTTTCTTTTAATGTATTAAAACGAGTGAAATTACCTAGTATGAACGTCTTTCCAGCATCAATGTAAAAAGGCCTTATTTTTGGAGTTTCAATTATTGTATCGGGCTTAAATTGGTAATAGGCATTTTCTATTTGATTAGCTACACTACGCCTCTCGATAAGATTTTTAAGGTCACGGTCAATACCTATACGTTTAAAAGTCAAATCTGAATACTCCGGTCTGGGATCTTCAAAAATTTCAAAATCACAAACATTTTCCACCCCTATTGCTACCCCCATGGTCTGACGGCTGGTTGGTAATTCCTCCAAAACCCAGGTAAATCTACCTTCATCATCGGTCAATGCAAATTCTGGTGTCCTATCTACATCTACAAAAGAAAGTACCACCGTCCTGTTCTCCTTTCCTTCGTTGTTTACCGGGAAATTCAATTTACCCGAAACCAAAGCTCCCCTCAATTCTGGCGCCAAAAGACTATCGGTATTTAAATTCTGATTAAAATTCCATTTTAGCTCTACTGAAGATTGCATTTTTACAAAGTCTAAACTGTCTATCTTTCTTACAGAAAGTGCATAGCTTCCACTCAACGCATCTTTACCTTGAGTCTTCAGTTCAATGTTTAAGGGCTGGCGAGGCTTGAGAATACTTTTGTCCAAGGCAACAGACAGATAGGGTGAAGTCATTTCCTGAAAGGAAATATTTTCAAGATATTCTGGATAGTCAGAATATGGTTTATCTGCTTCACGCGTACGATATGGATTTATGAGAATTAAATCTTTTTCAAAAAAGTGCTGCTTACCAAAATTAAGCATCCATCGAGTGTACGCGATTAGTTTGTAATGTCCGGTTTTTAAACTGGTACCCAAAAAAAGATCCCCGTTCCCTCTGCCTTTATTCATAGCTATCTTCTGAAAATTCACCTCCTCACCGGCATCATCAACCAAAGTCACATATAAAATTTTACTAAGCGGTGAGGGACGCGAAGAGGATCCTAAAAACGAAAATGCGCTTATGTAGACCGTTTCACCTGAAAGAAAAACAGCCCCATTAGTCTGCAAATTGACTTCTTCTGACTGAAGCTTGTTGTAATCAATTTTCTCTTGACTCCAAACTACTGAACTCACGAAAGTCATTGAGAGTTGTAACAATACGCTAAGATTTATATATAATCTCATTCTATCCAAAAATCTGGTTTGATGTTGGTGCCGTGAACGGTACAATCCATGCACCTCGTAGGCACTACTCTGTAGACACCTCCTCCTTCAGGATGATCAGGTTCTGGTATTATCATATATTCTAAAAACTTTACAGACCCGCGTTCAAGTAGTGTTCCCAGCTCATCTGATAACGGGCGAGTAGGATCACAATTTCCAGCAAAACTACCCCTTATCTTTTCATCCTCTTCACTAGGAAAAAAGTCCTGATAGTCAAAAAAAATACGCTTTTCTGCTAAACTGACAACACTAAAAAAGCCTATAACCTTATTATCTCGACTTCCAACTTCGTATAAATTGCCCTCTAAAAATCCCGGTTGATTTTGCACGAATACATTAGAAGATTGGCTAAGCTCTTTTAGGGTGGAATAAAACCGAAAAGTTGCATTGCTCACTACATATTGACTCACGTTGATACTGTACCGATGAGCAATATTTGGGTTTCCTTGACTTAGAAAGCGTACTTCAAAATCCCGAACCTTTTTGTCCTGAAGCTCCTCGGTAGAAGCTACAAGTATACTGTTACCCATGTTGGTGTTATAACATATTTTCTCCTCTTTTTGTTTAGGAACCAATTCAAAAACATAGGTGGAATTGTCAATTTTTGTATACGTAAGATCCTCATTGACCTGATTTGGTGAAATTATTTTATAAGTCTCGGTATATTGATATAAATAAAAACCATTTTCTGCCGAACTCTGACCATTAACAGTAATGAGCACACCAGTCTCCCCTTCTCTATTTTGTGTTCGTTTAGCATCCACATTATCGATCTCTGAGGTCCCAATAATCTGTTCTTCTTCAGAACGATAATTCTGACCATCCTGTGTTATAATTTCAAGCATATACTTTACTCCGGGTTGAGCTGCAAAAGGACTATTGGATAAATAGTTACCTTCGGAAACTTCACTAAAGATAAAGCTACTGCCATCATCGCCAACAACACTTACATTGGCATTTTCTTCAAACTCCGGAATGCTCTGTTCTAAAGTAAAATAACGCGTTAATTTTACTTTCTGTCTTATTAACTCATTACTGATGAGGGCCTCTACAACCAAAATACCTTGAGAAGTTTCTGCCTCTAAAGGGATCTCTTCTATACATCCCAAAATGAAAAGAGCAAAAGCACACAGTAAACACTTTAAATTTTTCATTCTCATCTTCCCGTATTAAAATTTAAAATTATAGGTTATCGTTGGTACCGGTACTGAAAATATAGAGCTCTGATAAGCTTTTACTTCACCAGCGTCAGTCACAAAATAAACGGCATAAGGGTTATTTCGTCCAAGTACATTATATACTGAAATATTTACAAAGCTGTGCCCCAACTTATTTTTCTTATGATTCCCTTCTATATTAACACCAAGGTCAAGACGGTAATAATCTGGAATCCTGAATTGATTACGATCGCTATAAACCACGTATTCTGCATTATTATAGATGTATTTCCCAATAGGGAAAGTTACGGGTCTACCAGTTTGATATACTATGTTCCCAGAAAAGCTAAAACGTTTAGTTAACCTATAGTTTGCTATTAAACTTACATCGTGAGGCTTGTCATAATTGGTTGGAAAATATTCTCCTTCATTAATTCGATTCTCTCCATAGGGACTGTCAAATTGCTGCAGGGATCGGGAATAAGTATAACTAAGATAGCCATTAAAATCCCCGGCTTCCTTTCTTATAAGAAATTCAACACCATAAGATCTGCCATTTCCCTGCAAGGCTTCGGTTTCTATAAATTCATTAAAGAACAAAGAGGCTCCTGTTTTAAAATCGATTAGATTCGTAGAGGTTTTGTAGTAACCTTCAAAGCTTAACTCAAGTAAAGGCGCATCAAAGTTTTTGTAAAATCCTAAAGAAACTTGCTGAGATCGCTGCGGTTCTATGTTGCTATCTGATAAAGTATAAATGTCAATTGGCGATGCAGCAGTGTTATTTGAAAGAGTATGTATATACTGTAGAGTATTGTTGTAGCTCGCTTTTACAGAAAAGCTACGACTCAACAGATATCTTGAAGAAATGCGCAACTCAGGTCCTCCATAGGCCTGAGCAAACTCTCCACTATTATATTCTATCACATCGGAAACGGTCTCATCGCTTTTGGGAAGGCCTTCTTCATAAACACGCTGCTTTGTAGGACCTACAAGATTAAACATACTTAAACGCAAACCTGCCTCCACCAGTAACTTTTCATTAATTTCAAATTCATCAGAAAAATAAATGGCCGACTCAAGCCCTTTTTTGTTATCAAGTGTAATCGGTTGTAGGTTACTTTCATTTAATGGATCTAAGGTTCCTGGATTTATAGAATATAGTTTTGTATTAAGACCGTAACGTAAATTATGTCGTTCATTAAGTTTTGAGACGAGATCAAAACGTAAAGCACTTTCGGCTATAGCATAATCCTGTGCAAAAGCGTTTTGATTCTGAGAATCATAGTCAATTTCAAAACTGTACCTACTGTGACTTATAAGTGCATGGCCTCGACTTTTTTCACTCAAACGAAAATCATAACTGGCGTTAGCCATTATATTTTGGTACCCATAAACAGAATCAGAATTAATGCTAAAACGATCTTGGCTTGTATAGGCAGAAGCCTTAAACCTTCCATATTGTCCTATTTTGTGGTCATACCTGAGAAAAATATCATAGAAAGAAGCGCTGCTGTTATCCAGCGATTCCTCATCCAGTGCCCGAAGAATGTAATCAGAATATGTGACCCGACCCCCAATCATTAATCCAGATTTTACTTTCACCACCGGAATCTGCAACATTAAACTACTCGTAACTGGCCCAATAGAAGCTTCCCCGTTAAAATCTGATTTACTAGGTGTTTTTGATTCAATATCGAAAACTGATGCCAATCGCCCCCCAAATCGAGCTGGCATATGACCCTTAAAAATCTCAACGCTTTCCGTAGTAAAGGGATTAAGCGCAGAAAAAATACCAAAGAAATGAGAAGGGTTATAGATTACGCCACCATCCAATAAAAACAGATTCTGGTCGCTTCGGCTTCCCCGAACATTGTAGCCCGAGGCACTTTCACCAACTGTGGAAATTCCAGGTAGCGTAGCGGCTATCTTAAGTACATCTCTTTCGCCCAGCACCAAAGGAATATTTTTATTTTCTTCTACATTATACTTTTCTGAGCCTGCTGTTGCATCCTCTACATTGGCATTAGCACCAGTATTAAGCAATACCTCCCCAAGTAGCTGGTAATTTTCACTCAGGCTTAAATTCAATTCACCTCCACTATATACAATTACTTTTTGTACTAGAGTCTGCATGTCCAATAAACTTGACTTAAGAGTATGCTCTCCGGGCGGTAGGGTTATTTCATAATACCCGTTCTCATCAGTACTCGTGCCAATACCAAGATCTTCAACAGAAATAGAGAGATCCTGAAGGGGGTTACCACTATCCTGATTAATTGCTATCCCAGAAATAGTGTACGACTGCTTTGCACGACCAAGAACTTCTTTGCCGATACGAACGGTATTAACAAATCGTGTCTGCTCTATTTTTTGACGATCATAAAAAAATGGGTCTTCTTGAGATTGTTCCAATGCTAAAACTTGAATACTATCTTGTGGTTTTGAAAAAAAACCTTCTGGCAGGGAACTATATATTAAATTGTTTTTGGTTATTATGACCCTCCTGTTCTGAGTTATGAAAAAATTTAGGGGTGTATCCTCCAAAAGACCGGAAAGCACATTAGACAGAGTTCCTTCAAAATCTCCGGTTACAGTCACACCTTCTATCCAAGAATCTGCATAAAAAAAAGAAACATCTACTTGTGATTCAATAAATTCAAAAATATCAATTAGAGACTTTTCTTTCGATGTCACATATATCGTTTCTGTTGTCGTTTGCGCTTCCAGTACTTGCAGAAAAAAGATATAGAATAAAAAAGATAGAAGTTTCTTCATTTATGAGTTTATCGAAATATTTTTATAAATGATTTGTAGGAGTCGAGAATAATAAGCTGCAACATCTATTTTCGACAAATTTCGATTTTCTTTATGCCCTTGAACAATGACCTCGCTTAGCTGTGGAAAAAGTCGCTTTAGAATTTTATAACTTTTCAGATCGTAATATTTTCCATCGTATTTAATGTAATAAATAGGTTCTCGATCGTAGAATTCTGAATACTCGTGTACTCTATTATTTTTTTTGTAGCGATTTTTTCTAAGTTTTCTATAAAGGCCTAAATCAAAATTTTCAAATTGAAGAAGCTGCTCGTAAAAACCCTTTAATTCTTCCCAGTCAATATGTACAAAAAATCTATCCTCCATGCTAAAACATTCAACTTGCTGTTGCAATGGCTGTACTAAAACATTTCTGGAAGCCATCGGCAGGCGCATCAAAATGAGATCGTCATAAACATTATAATTGATTGACACTCTGAAATACCATTGACCATCATAAAGTATTGACCCATCAATGTAATCAAAATAAAGCCTTGGAGTAAATTCATTAATACTCCTGTACTTTGAAGTGTATACGGATCCTTTATAAAGATTGGTGTTATCAGGACCTATATTCGAATCAAAAAGTTCGTAATAGGTGCTTTCCAATGAAGATTTTTGAGCTAAACCAAAAGCAACATTAAAAAATAATAAAAAGATGATCCAGTTATAGAAATTCAACAAGACAAGTATTAGTACAATTGTAATTTAGAAAAACCCACTCTAAATAAAGAATGGAGCGTTGTTAAAGTTTTAGACAAGTGTAAGTTAAACAGGGTTTTTAAATGATTGGCTTATAAAATTCACTCAAGGTACCACCCCGCATACCTAAAAATAATTAGTTGGTTAACTTAAACGAGTATTCAAAAATCTGAATCAACAAAATTCTCTTTTCTTGAATAAAAATTCCTAGCTATGACTATTCTAAAGTCTTTTGATCCCTGAATATTAATTTTAGACTTTTGAATACTCTCTATGCAAATATTCAAAAATGTTTATAGCTTAACCTTAAAGATAAACTATGAAAGTGCTCTATTAGTAAATCCTTGTTTAAACTTAAACGTTTTAAAGATTGACACAATTCGCAAAAAAATTCTGCAATGTTAATCTTTAACAGGTGTTGCTTTTCTTTAATTTAAAAGTCAAAAAATGAACTGTTGGTTTTAAGTGAAAGGTTATCTATTTCCTTTATTAAACCTAGACATATCCTTCCGATAAAAAAAATTTAAACAAAATAAGAGCAATATTCAAAAAGCCTTAAGCGCTAGACTGACTTTTCATTTATCAAAATTAACTAGCGAAATCTAAACGATCCCTAAAAACCATACTTCAACGCCACAATAAAATTCCTTCCCGGGGCTGAGATTCCTGAAGAATACGGGCGATAGCGCTGGTCGGTTATATTTTCTAAAGCGGCGGTGGCCTTCCAGTTTTTGGCAATCTGGTATTCGCTGTACAGATTAAGCGTGTACCAGCGCGGCGAATAGGGGTTGCCATTAGCGTCAAGCGCGTACAAATAGGCATTGCATACCTGAGACGGGGCGAGTTCGTTAAAATCAAATTGCCCGTTGTAAACGGCAGAAGCATCAAACTTCCAGCGCTTCATGCGGTAAATGAGGTGGGTGTTGCCAAATGTAGGCGCAGCGTGACGCAAAGGAGCCTCGCTGCCATCGTCTTCTTCCTGACTACCCTCGGTAATAGTAATTTGTGAGGTAAGTTTCAGATTTTTGGTAAACAGATATTCCAAACCTGCTTCCAGACCGTAAACTTCTGCACTTGCCGCATTTTGTATGGCTTGCACCGTGCTGGGCTCCCCCTGATAGTCAATAGTGGTTTCGCCATTCAGGCTAAAATCACGACGAACCAGCGCATTATTCAGTCTGGTGTAATAGGTTGCAAAGTCTAAACGCAATTTTTCGCCCAGACGTAAACCGGCACCAACTTCGGCATTGTAGGCATATTCGGCTTTTAAATCGGGATTGGGCACGACAACAGAACCCGGCTCGCTGTCAAATATTTTCCCAATATCGTCAATATTGGGTGCGCGAAAAGCAGTGCCCAGATTGAGGCGTAAATTCAGGGTTTCATTGGTTTGCCAGTTTAAGCCTGCTGAGCCCGTGACATTCCCAAAATTCAAATCGGTTTCCTCAAACGGAAAATTATAAAACGCATCGTTAAAGGTAGCATTTACCAAAATCTGATTGTAGCGCAGTCCGGTTTGCAGTGTAAGCGCCTCTGCTAAATCGAACTGGCCGCTCACGTAAGCGGCAAGCGACTGCCAACTCGAATCATCAGGATACCTGGTAGCCGTAGGCGTTTCTGCTCCGCTAAAAATATCGGTCTGCTTGCCGTACGAACCGATTCTGTTTAAAACATATTCTAAACCGTAAAACAGGCGGTGTTCCCGTAATTTTTTAGTAAAATCGGCACTTAGCGAATAGGCATTTACCTGCTCCTGCGTGGTAAATAAATCGGTTTTACCGAAATCGCGATCATTTCGGCTTTCTTCAAAATACTGGATGGCGGCATTCAATCTGGCTTCATCGTAAAAATCACCATTTCCTTTTTTGTCAATCTGAAAATTCCCCATAAACCAGGTTTGTGGTCCATAATACCACTCGGCTGCACGCAATTGACCATCGCGCTTACGGGTAAGGCGGTCGTAACGCGCATAGTCTGAGGTCGTGCTGTAATGCAGTCCCAGATTGAAATCCCAAACCGCATTAGGCATAAAACGCACTTTTTGAGTGAGGTTTAGCAAGTCAAAACCGGTGGGCACCTGCACCAGGGGATTTTTATTTTCAACGACTTCATCCACACCATTTCGGGTAACCACATATTCCGGTCTCAGGTAATCATCAGGCCCGTGCCTGCCCATGCGCAAATCGTCAAAATCAGAATAACTGATGCTGCTTAAAAAAGCCCATTTCTTTCGGCCGATATTGATCTCAACGTGACCCGTTTTTTCGTTGTTTGCCGTGGCATAACGCGTTAATGCCTGCCCGCTGAAACTGGTCGCTTCTTCAAAAGAAAACGCGGGTCTTTTGGTATAAAAATTCATCACCCCGCCTACCGCATCACTCCCGTAAATTACTGAGCCCGGACCCAGAATGACTTCGGTTTGATCTGCCGTAAACGGATCTATATTGATTACATTCTGAAGGTTTCCGCTGCGAAAAATTGCCGTATTCATCCGCACTCCGTCTACTGTAATCAGCAGGCGATTGGTTGAAAAACCCCGAATCATTGGGCTGCCGCCACCCAACTGACTTTTTTGAACAAACACCTGCCCGCTTTGGTCTAACAAATCGGCTGCAGTCTGGGGATTTTTAAGCTCTACGTCTTCAGCGTCAAGCGAAATGATTTTCTGAGCGACTTCGCGTTCTTTTTGCTCAAATTTAGATACCGAAAGCACCACCTCGTTCAGCAGGTTTTCGTCGTCAGCGAGATACACCTTATTCCCGGCGGCAATAAGGGCCGCTTTTGTGGTTTTTTTAAGTAAATGCGATACGTGGGAGATAAAAATGGTTTCCCCATTGGTAAATGCAGAAACATCTACGAGCCCCGTTGCGTTAGAAATTGCGGAATGAGTCTTTTCTGTGTTGTAAAGGCTTGCATTTTCAATAGGTTCGCCGGTTTGAAGATCAAAAATGCGTATTTGCTGGGCAAAAATACCGGAGCTGAAATTGATAAAAAAAAGGAGAATAAAAAGAATCCGCATACTGGATTTTTAGTTGAACAAGCTGCTTAAAACCGCCAAAGACTTTGGTTTTCTAAAGCCGTGCAAATGTAATTCATAATACGCCAGCAGCATATTTACAAAGCTCGTTCTTCGTTTTTGGTTAAGTTTAATCTCAGATAGTTCATCAAAATTTGTACCCAATAAGACTTTGAGGGTGTCTAAATTTTCTTCGGAAATGCTGTAGCGGCTTTCTGTAGTTTCAAAAATTCCGGTCTCGAGATTGAAGTATTCGTATTCGGTGGTAGAAGTGTCGGGGTAAAAACCGAGGTACCTGGTCAATTCAAGCAAAAACAACAAATGAAAATTAGCCGAATGCCCGTGCAGATCGAGCCATAAGAAGGCGTGCTCTAAAAACGCATAGAGCGGACGGTTTGTTTCTTCTTCCTGAATGGAATTGCGCAGCATTTCGGAGAGAAACAACACGATGCTTGATTTAAAAATATCGGTATGCAAACTGGTATAGGCGTGAGTCACTTTTGCATCGCGTATGCTTTCTAAAGTCCCTTTGTCTTTATGCATCGCCACCAGTTCCAGTTGCATACCGGGTTGAAACATCGCAGTACGCAGTTTTCCTTTTTTCGATTTTAGAATACGTCTTAAAAGGTAGCTTTTAAGGCCTGCCTCTTCGGTAAAACAGCGTACGATTAGATCTGCCTCGCCGTATTTTAAAGCCGAAATTACCAATGCCTTTGTCGTTACCAGCATCAGCGTATAATCATAAGTTTAACCACTTTCGTCTCCACCGCATCTTCCGCGGTTATCAAAATAAAGTACACTCCTGAAGCTACTCTGTTGCCTCCAAAAACCGTCGTATCCCACTGAATACTTCCACCCTCAGAAACGGCTTCGTGCACCAGATTGCCGTTGAGATCGGTAATCTTTACATTGGCGCGTTCGGTTAAACCGTCTACAGTTACCTGCCCGGTAAACTGCGGCCTTACCGGATTAGGAAAAACCCGGGCTTCCTCGAGGGTTTCATTAGGAGCCACTGCAAAACCGGAATAGGAAACCAGTCCCAGCGGAGTGGCAAAATAGACTTCGCCACTTTCGTCATCTATCGTGATGTCCTGAATATTATCAGACGGAAGCGGAGAGTTTGAAGTATTAAACTGTAGTAAGGTTTCCTGACCGTTGGCACTGAAGTAAAACACACCGCTGGAAATGGTTCCCACCCACTTGTTGTTATTGCCATCAACCGCTATAGAACGAATAACCTGATCGTTGAGCAGCTCGACCGCCACACCATTCTCTTCTATAATTATAGGTCGTGCCTGCAAATCGGGATTTTCAAAGATTTGTGCCGGTGAAAACAGCACCCGTAAGCCCTGAGCGGTACCTATCCAAAGACTTCCGTTAGCATCAACCGCAAGCGCCTGCACCGCATTTGAAGGCAAATTTGAACGCTCGGCATCCAAACGCGCAAACCGATTGGCATCAGGATCATAAGCAATGAGACCGCTGTTTGAAGAGCCAAAATACACGTTTTGCTGCCTGCCTATTACGAGTTCGGTGTAGCCTTCAACCATTGGGAAATCGGGGATCAGCTCTGCAATAGAGAAACCCTGAATCTGGTCTCCGGTTTTTCGTGCCAGGGCATTTTCAACCTGACTGTTAGTCATCCACAGCGTTCCTTCCCGGTCAAAAGCCGCGCCGTTGATACGCACATCGGTTGGGTTTACCGGAATATCACTCAGCCCGGTATTAGTTTCATCATAGATTTTTACCGCTACTTCTTCGATCACTTCAAGCAAACCCTGATTGTACGAACTTAAAAATACCTGCGAAAAGTCTTCCGGATTGTAGGTGATGTTAGTCAAATTATTAGCGCCCAAAAGTTCGCCATACGGGATATTTTGCCAGCCATCTTCTAAAGTTAAATGCGATGCGCCGCGCTGTTTTAAGGGAAAGGGATTATAATTTGCCGAATAATCCCCATAAACCACCCAGAGCTGACCCGGTGCTGCTTCAATACTGAAGGGATCATTGCGCAGAGGACCGTCCGGCAAAATTTGTAAAGGAGCGGAAGCATTTGATGGAACAAGCAACATTCCGCTTTGCGAAGTCCCGGCATAAACCTGACCGTCGCTAAAAAGTCCCGAAGTATAAAGCCCAGGAAATTCAGAAAACAGCGGAATGGTCGCACTTCGCACTCCATTTTGATCGTAGACCAAAATACCATCAGCAAGGCTAATACTTAGATGAGTGCCGTTACTTTGAAAATCAACCGGAACTGCCGGAAGCGTTTCAAGGGTTGCAAAACCGGTATCGTCAAATTCCTGAAGGCTTCGGTCTGTTTTTACCCCCACCAGCTTTTCGCCCAGCACCTGTATACCCAGCCAACCCCCGGCATCGAGACGCTCCCAATTGCGAAAATCAATCAGGTTTGCATTTGTCGCATTTGCGCGTTGTAAACCGGCGGTAGGCGAGGCGGCATATATAAATCCATCAAAAATGACGGTTTGCGCAATGGGAATACGAGACCCGTTAGGACCTATAAAATAGGAGTCGTCAAATTCCAGACGCTGCAAATCAAATAAGGAAATACCAAAACCGCTTGCTATGTAGAGTGTGTTTTCAAATTCCTGAAAGCCATTGATGATTTTCTCCTGCGGAAGGATTACCGGTTTATCACGTATGGCGACGAGCGTTCGTACATTTCCGTCAGGGAGAACCAGATCCAGAAGCCCCGAAGCATAACCTACAAAGAGAATATCCTGCGCCTCCGAATAATGCAAGGCGCTTATCTGCTCGCCCGTAAGCCCCTGAATGGGTGAATAGGTTGTGATTTCATCGGCGTTAAGATCGTAGCTGAAAACCGAGTTTTGAGCCGCAGCAAAAACCCGCTCACCACCCTGAGTCACCGCGGTGATCGAACTATAGGAAAAGTAGCCGGTCCAGGAATCTGAATAATCCTGAGCTCTGGTCATAGTAACCAGTACCAAACAAAGAAATGTGAGCAATTTAGGTTTCATAACCGGTTTTGAAGTAAGCTAAAAGTACAATTTCTGACATAAAAAAACCCCGGGAGATTTTCCCGGGGCTATTTGATTTATTATCAAGAGTTCGCTTAAACGATTCCCTGTGCCAGCATAGCATCTGCTACTTTAACGAAACCGGCAATATTTGCTCCTTTTACATAGTCAACAAAGCCGTCTTCCTGCTTGCCATACTCCACACAAGATTTGTGGATATCGTACATAATCTCGTGAAGTTTTTTATCAACTTCCTCAGCAGACCAGTTGTAACGAATGCTGTTTTGAGACATCTCAAGACCTGAAGTTGCCACTCCACCTGCATTAGAAGCTTTACCTGGAGAAAACAAAATTTTAGCTTTAAGAAAGACCTCAATAGCTTCGGGAGTACAAGGCATATTTGCCCCTTCTCCAACGCTCATCACTCCGTTTTTAACCAGAAGTTCTGCATCTTCCTTATCCAACTCATTTTGAGTGGCACAAGGTAGTGCGATGTCGCATTTAATACCCCAGGGTGCTTTGCCCTCGTGATATTCTGCATCCGGATATTTATCTAAATATTCTTTGATACGACCGCGGCGCTCGTTTTTGATTTCCATGATGAAAGCCAGTTTTTCTTTATCAATTCCGGCTTCGTCATAGATAAATCCATCTGAATCAGAAAGGGTCACCACTTTAGCATCAAGCTGGGTTGCTTTTTCGGCAGCATATTGCGCCACGTTACCCGATCCTGAAATCACGATGGTTTTTCCGGAAATCTTTTCACCGATATTATTCAACATATACTTGGTGAAGTATACGTTACCGTAACCGGTTGCTTCCGGACGAATTTTAGAACCGCCATACGACAGTCCTTTTCCGGTTAAAACGCCGGTAAATTCATTGCGAATGCGCTTGTACTGACCAAACATATAGCCAATCTCACGACCACCAACACCTATATCACCCGCAGGTACATCGGTATTAGGGCCAATGTGACGATACAATTCCGTCATAAAGCTTTGGCAAAAACGCATTACTTCTGCATCGCTCTTCCCTCTGGGATTGAAGTCTGAACCTCCTTTACCTCCGCCCATAGGCAACGAAGTAAGGCTGTTTTTAAAAACCTGTTCAAAACCTAAAAACTTTAAAATACTCAGGTTTACCGAAGGATGAAAACGCAAACCACCTTTGTAGGGACCTATCGCCGAGTTGAACTCTATGCGATATCCTTTATTAACCTGTGTTTCGCCATTATCATCTACCCAGGGAACCCTAAACAGAATAGCACGTTCTGGCTCAACCATACGTTCTAAAAGTTTCTTGCCCTGATATTTGGGATTGTTTTCTATAAATGGAATAACCGTCTCTGCGACCTCCTGAACCGCCTGAATAAATTCGGGTTCATTAGGATTTGCCTTTTCAACAGAGTCGACAAACTTTTTTATGCTATCTGTCATTTTTAAGTTTTTTTAGAATTTATAATTTTTAAGGCTCTTATTCTGCACAAATATATGATATCATCAAAAATGACCTTCATGTTTTTAGATATTCTTAATATCGAAAATTAGTTTTTATTAAATTTCAAATAAAATCCTAGACAAGCAGCACAATTTTAGGTTAAATTGCCAGTTTTACTATATTTGTGAACGAATATTTCCCTAAACTCAATGAATACCAAAATTATAGCTGCGGTATTGACTCTCTGGCTTTTACTGCCATTCTCCAGCAGAGCGCAGCTTGGCTTTTCGAATGAGGTGGGAATCATCGCAGGCCCTCTACTTTTTCAGTCTGATTTTGGATTGCGTAATAATTACGACACCAACATTAATAATCAGGGTATAGGTGTGGGCATTGTGCATTATATGAACTTCGCCTACCGCGCCGATTGTAATTGCTATTCCAGAGACTTATATTTCAACGATCACTTTAAGCTTCGTTCTGAAGCCGATTTGCATTATACTAAACTCACCCACGAAGGTTTTGAATCTGAAAAGCAAACTTTAGGTGGTTTGCAACTACGTTCCCACACCGGAAGCTCACTGGTTTTTGAACTGGGTATGCAGCTTGAATATTTCCCTTTAAGCATACGGGATTTTCAAGCCGGAGCTTATAAGGTGGCACCTTACATCTCTTTAGGAGCCCATTATGTAGGCTATCAGGCAAAGTATGAATCAAGCCTGGACGCGCCCGGCGCACTACCGGAGGATATTTATTTTAATCCATTTCTGGTAGGAGATGGTGAATTAGGCGGTATTGACGACAGTCCCGGTAATACCTGGGCGATAACCAGCAGTGTGGGAATTCGCTACAAATTAAATGTCCTGAGTGATATTAACCTCGAGTTGCGCTATCACCGCTATTTTTCAAATTGGGTTGATGGCTTAAATCCTGATCAGCAGTTTTACCCGCCCAACAAATATGACGACTCCATCGTGTGGTTGAATGTAGGCTATATTTACTACCTGGACTTTTAAAAATCCAGAGGATTTATCCCAGAGCCTGTTTCAAGTCTTCCAGCAAATCATCTATATCTTCAATACCTACACTCAGACGAATGAGTGAATCTTTGATACCGGTTTTTTGACGTTCTTCTTTGGGAATACTGGCGTGTGTCATCGTTGCCGGATGCCCCGCAAGACTTTCAACCCCACCCAAACTTTCAGCAAGGGTAAATACGTTTAATTTCTCTACTACCTCAACGGCTCCCTGAAGTGAATCATTTTTAGTCGTAAAAGAAACCATTCCGCCAAAATCCTTCATTTGCTTTTTGGCAACATCATGATTGGGATGATCTTCAAAACCCGGCCAATATACTTTATCAACTTTAGGATGATTTTTTAAGAAATGAGCAACGGCTTTACCGTTCTCACAATGTCTTTGCAGGCGCACGTGCAAGGTTTTGATTCCGCGAAGCGCAAGAAAACTATCCTGTGGACCACAAACGGCACCGCTTGCATTTTGAATAAAGTACAATTTATCTGCCAGCTCTTTATCGCGCACAATCAGGCCTCCCATCACCAGGTCACTATGGCCGCCCAGGTATTTGGTCACACTGTGCATCACGATATCTGCACCTAAATCTAAAGGCTGCTGCAGGTAAGGAGTCGCAAAAGTATTATCAACCGCAAGCAGAAGATTGTGGGCTTTGGCTACTTTAGAGACAGCTTCAATATCTATAATATTCATCATTGGGTTAGTAGGAGTCTCCACCCAAATGAGTTTGGTTTTTTCGGTAATTGCAGCTTCAATTTTTGAAGTATCCTGCATAGATACAAAGTGAAATTTCAAACCAAAATCTTCAAATATTTTGGTAAACAACCGATACGAACCTCCGTATAAGTCGTTAGTTGAAATGATTTCGTCTCCCGGCTTAAACAGCTTCAACACCGCATCAATCGCGGCAAGACCCGAACCGAAAGCAAGACCAAACGCTCCATTTTCAATACTGGCAAGCGCATCTTCAAGAGCTTTACGGGTAGGGTTTCCGCTACGCGAATACTCAAAACCCTTATGCCCGCCCGGAGTCGTTTGGCTGTAGGTTGACGTTTGATATATGGGAGGCATCACACTTCCGTAAGCCGGATCTGTATGGTGTTGTCCTCCGTGAATGGTCTTGGTATTGAATTTCATATCTTCAAAAATTTCAGTGTCTGAAACGTAAATGTAGGAAGCCCGGGCTCCATTCCCAAAATTGGATGTACCTTTATTTAATGTTTAACACCTAATGAATCTGGTTTGAAAAAAGTAAGTCTGATCCTGAGTTTGTTTATGATTTTGGTTGCCTGTAAGAAAGAAGATCCCAGGCTAACCTATGATATAGAGGTTATCAAAACCGAAAGTCTGGCCCTTTGTGATGAAGGTTTATGTCCTGAAATCGCTATAGATAAAGTAACCATGGGAGGAGGGGCTTTTGCAGATACCATCAACACAGCCGTTGAAAAGCACCTCATTGATTTGCTCATCATGGACCCCGATGAGGCTAAAAAAGTTCATACGCTGGATGAGGCGCTTCAAAATTTTGTTCAAAATTACCGGGTGTACCGAAGCGATTTTCCCGATGCAATCCCTGAATATGAGGTTAGCAGCACATCTTCTATAAGTTTTGACAACGGCAAACTCCTGTGCATTGCTTTTGATGATTATACCTATTATGGTGGTGCGCACGGTTACGGCAGCACCTTTTACCTCAACTTCGACAAAGATTTACAGCAGGTTCTTACGCCTGAAATGCTTTTTAAGGATCTGGAAGGTTTTAAGCGCTTAGCCGAAAAACGTTTTAGAAGTCAATACCAAATACAACCCGAGGAAGACTTAAGCGAAACAGGCTATTTCTTTACCGAAGATACTTTTACATTGCCTCAAAACATTGGTTTTAGAAATGACCAACTCATTTTGCTCTATAACCCTTATGAAATTGCCTCTTACGCAGACGGGCAGCTCATTTTAAACTTTGATCTTGCCGAGGTTAAAGACTATCTTAAGTCAAACCCATAGCACGGCGTAAAGCCAGTACCGATCCCAGGTGGATACCTTCGTGGAAGTTGTTGTAGGCGATAGCTTCATCAACATTGGTCAGTGTGCTGTCCATAGACGTGGTGATGCTGTTGTAGGTTTTAAACATGCCTGCTTCGTAATCTTTTTTGGTTTGATCTAGCGTGCTAAAAAGTAATTCCCTGATTTCATCAACTTCGGCCTGAGTGACTTCGCCTTCGGGTTTTGTGCCTTTTCTGTAGGCGTTGATGATTTCATCTGAAACCAAAGCAGGAACATCTGAAAATTTATACACCAAAATCTGCTGCGTAGCCACAAGGTGCGCGATATTCCAGAAGATATTGTTGTTATAACCTTCGGGGATTTTATTGAGGTCTTCTAGAGAAATGCTATCCAGATAATTTTTAAGGATCGTTCGGGTTTTATAGGTGTTTGTAAGCGTAAAATCGAGAATTGGAGTCATAAGTTTAATTTGGATTAACTCACCTCGGGGCAAGCCCGGGAGGTCTTTGTTGGGTACAATTTTTTAATTTTAAGACAAGCCTCAGACATTATACCTTTGGCTGTGCCAATAAAAGTACCGTTTTAGCCCAAAATGCGATTACTTTGCAGGGCAGAAATTCTAAAAAATTGGGTTTTGAAAAAAATATATTACCTGTCTACCTGCGATACCTGTACCCGTATTATGAAGGAAATCGAATTGCCTTCGGCTTTTATACAGCAGGACATTAAAACAGACCCGCTTACCGAAGAACAGCTTGACGAGCTCTATAACCTTAGCGGAAGCTACGAAGCACTTTTTAACAAACGTGCCCGCCTATACCGGGAGCGTGGCCTCAACAATGAGCCGCTGGAGGAAGACAAGTATGCCGAATTGATTCTGGAGCATTATACCTTTCTAAAACGACCGGTAATTGTAAACAACGATCAAATTTTTATAGGTAACAGTAAAAAAACGGTTGAAGCGGCAAAAGAAGCCATCCACAATTAAGCCCCGGCTATGAGCAAACGCACGCTGGCGCTCGTCGCAGCAACCCTGGCCGGAACGATCTACGGTATCAACCACACGCTGGCCAAAGGCGTTATGCCTCAGTTTATAAGTCCGTTTGGGTTTATTTTACTTCGGGTTTTGGGAGCTTCAGTCCTGTTCTGGATTGTAAGCCTGTTTACCAAGTCTGAAAAGATTGACCGCAGCGATTACTGGCGTCTGCTGGGCTGTGCCTTTTTTGGCATGTTTATCAATATGCTGGCCTTTTTTACCGGTTTACAGCTTTCGACACCGGTAAACAGTTCGGTGATCATCACGCTCAGCCCTGTAATTTTACTGGTGCTTTCGGCTCTGTTTCTTAAAGAAAAAATTTCCGCCTTAAAGATTCTGGGTATCGCGATTGGTATGCTTGGGGCATTGGTTTTGGTACTTTTTGGCGCTTCAACCCAGCAGAACGCACCAAATATTCCGCTGGGGAATATTATGTTTTTGATAAACGGTACGGCTTACGCGGTGTATCTGGTTTTGATCAAACCCCTTACCAAAAAGTACAACACGGTCACCATGATGAAATGGCTGTTTCTTACCGGCGTCTTCTTAAACCTTCCGTTTACCTATGGCGATTTTGCCGCGGTAGACTGGTTAAATCTACCGGCATGGGCAATCTGGGTTATGGTGTTTGTGGTGGTAGGAACTACGTTTTCAACTTATTTTCTCAATCTGTATGCATTGCGAACGCTTAAAGCTTCTACAGTAGGTGCTTTTATTTACCTGCAACCGCTTATCGCTGTGCTCTTTGCTGTTCTTACAGGCGCAGACCGAATCACTCCGGTACGCTTAATCGCCGGCCTGATGATTTTTACAGGCGTTTACCTCTCAACACGCACCAAAAAGAAGACGCAGACTAGCTAAGATCCTGTGGCTTTTTGCCGTATTTACGGGTATCTTCTTTGGTAAGGGTTCTAAAATCTTCGGTATGCTCTAAGGAAGATAGGTTTTTAAACAGCTCTTCCGGAAGTGCAGTAAGCTTGCGTTCTTTAAGATCAATCCAGGCGCCCATCATTTCGCAGCTTGCAAAATTTCGGCCTTTGTGATCGTAGAAATTATGTACAAATTCAAAATACATACCGTCTTCCGCAAGGCCTTTTAATTGCAAGGACACCTTTACAGACTTACCCGCAAACACTTCCTTGAAATAATACATATGCTCGTAAAACACAACGGGACCTATGTTGTGTTTGGCCATTTCCTCCTGTCCAAAACCGTTTTCCATCAAAAAAGCCATACGGGTATGACTCATAAAATTGATGTAAGCACTATTGGCAAGATGGCGGTTGGCATCTATATCACTCCAGCGTATTTCAAATTCTTTGGTGTACATAAGCTCAATTTAGAATGCAAAATTACATAATATCTTGTGCGTGCATAGGACTTTACAAAAACCTTAATAATCAAGAAGTCCTCTCAATTGTGATATTTAGGGTATCTTCGGCATTCAGTTAAAGCCTTTATTTGCCCAAAAATGCCTGTTGTTAAATCTACCTATAAAGCTCCTGCTCCCTTTAAGAATGCGCACTTCAACACGATTTTTGCTGCAAAGATCAGAACGGTAACCGGTCTTAGCTACGAGCGCGAACGCATTAACCTGCAGGACGGGGACTTTCTGGATATTGACTGGAGTTTTTCGCAGAGCGAAAGCAAAGCAAAACAGGTGGTATTGCTTTTTCACGGTCTTGAAGGCCACGCCAAAAGGCCTTATATGGCAGGCACCACAAAAATTTTAAATGCAAACGGGTTTGACTGCGCTGCTGTTAACCTGAGAGGCTGTAGTGGGGAGACTAACCTGCACCTGCGTTCCTACCATTCGGGTGCTACAGATGATGTAGCTGATGTGGTCGCTTTTGTAGAAGCTGCTAAAGATTACGATCAAATCTTTTTATGCGGTTTTAGTCTGGGCGGAAATCTGGTATTGAAATATCTGGGCGAAAACCGAAGCCGGCCGGAAAGCATCAAAGCCGGAGTCGCCGTTTCAACCCCGGTAGATTTGTATGATTCGCTGGAAGCTTTACAACAAAAACAAAACTGGGTGTACCGCTGGTCCTTTCTTAAAGGATTGCGAGACAAGTACCGGCAAAAGCTGGAGCGTTATCCTCAAGAGCTCAGCAAACAGGATTACAAAAACATCAAATCCCTGCGGCTTTTTGACGAACTCTACACTGCGCCAGCCAATGGTTTTAAAGATGCTATGGACTACTATACCAAAAGCAGCAGCAAGCAGTTTTTAGAAGACATTAAAGTACCTACCTTGATTTTAAATGCTAAAGACGACTCCTTTCTCAACGCGAGCTGTTACCCGGTTGAGGCTGTTCAAAAGAATACCAATCTCTTTCTGGAAATGCCCAAAACAGGTGGTCACGTGGGCTTTATGCTTTTTGAACGACCCACCTACTGCGAAAAACGCAGCCTGCAATTCATTCAAGATTATGCATAATATTGTACTGCGCTAAAATGTTATGTATATTAGTCCTCCAATTAAAATTTTAAAAATGAAATTATTAAAAATAACCCTGGCATTTCTTTTCGTCGTATCACTTAGTGCCTGTGGTGACGACAAAAAGAAAGAAGAAAAAGAAACCGTGACCATTGGTGCAAAAAGCACTGATACCGAAACGAAGACCGATGACAATGTCACCGAGATCGTACTGCTTGCAGACGACATGATGAAATTCAATATGAACGAAATCAAAGTTCCTGCAGGTAAAAAAGTAAGACTTACCCTAAGACACGTAGGTAAGCAAGCTATTGAAGTTATGGGTCACAATTTTGTACTGCTAACTCAGGGAACCGAAATTCCTGCTTTTGGAGCTAAAGCTTCTGCTGCACGCGACAATGGTTACATCCCCGCAGATACAGACGCTGTAATCGTACACACTAAAATGCTTGGCGGTGGCCAGTCTGACACTATTGAGTTTGACCCACCTGCTCCCGGAACCTACGATTTCATCTGTAGTTTCCCCGGTCATTACAGTGTGATGAAAGGTAAATTTATAGTAGAGTAATTTTCCGATCTACTCCTAACACGCATTAAGGCCCAAAAATTATCTTTGCCGATTAATTTTTGGGCTTTTTTGGCTTTAAAAACAAACCCATGAAAACCCTGTATTCTCAAATCCTTGCTGCCCTGGTGATCTTATCCCTATCCTCGTGTAAAGAAGAAAACAAGTCTGAATCTGTTGATCAGCAGACTTTTGATTTCCCAAAGAAAAATGAAAATCCCATTGACCGCTATGGCGATCTGCTGGTTGATGTGCAAATGCAAAGTGTTTTTGAAGATGGTAAGACCTTTGTAGATTGCGAGCCTTTGTTTCCAGCAGATACCATTCTGGCCAGATATCAAAGCGCTTCAAAAGAAACAGACTTTGATCTAAAGGCTTTTGTGCTTCAACATTTTAACCTGCCCGAATCTCCTACTGCCAGTTTTACATCAGATACCACGCGTACTACTGCAGAGCACATCAAAGCGCTTTGGCCTTACCTGAAACGCGATGCAGACACTCAGGAAAACGGGTCGCGCATTGCCTTACCCAATCCCTATATTGTACCCGGCGGTCGTTTTAGAGAGGTTTACTACTGGGATTCGTTTTTTATAATGCTGGGGCTGAAAGAATCCGGAGAGCTTAAACTCATTGAAAATATCCTGGACAATTTTGCATATCAGATTAATACTATTGGTTTTATTCCTAACGGAAACCGCACCTACTACCTCAACCGTTCACAACCGCCGTTTTTCGCAGAAATGGTAAGCCTGTACGCCTCCACCGGGACCGAAAAAGACATCTACCTGAAGTATTTAGAACCTCTGGAAAAAGAATACGCATTTTGGATGAAAGGCGCTGAAAATTTAGCCGAAGGGGAAGCCGCAGCGCGCGTGGTTAAAATGCAGGATGGTTCTGTTTTAAACCGATTTTACAGCAATCGCTCTGAGCCTCGTGCCGAAAGCTACCGGGAAGATATTCTAACTGCTCAGGAAGCGACGGGTAAATCTCCGGAAGAGGTGTATCTCAACATCACCGCTGCCTGCGAAAGCGGATGGGATTTTAGCAGCAGATGGTTTTCTAATCCCGATGATTTGGCCAGCATTCAAACCACCGAAATTATACCGGTAGATTTAAATGCACTACTCTATAATATGGAGGAAATTCTTGCGATTGCACGACGCTTTAACGGTGACCCGGAAGGCGCCCAGAAAATGGTAGATGCTGCTTCTGCCCGTAAAGACGCGATTGACGCCTATCTGTGGAATGCAAATCAAAAAACCTATACCGATTATAATTTCAAAAATCAGACTCCTACCGAAACGCTTTCACTTGCGATGGTCTATCCGCTGTATTTTAAAGCAGCTTCACCGGCTCAGGCTGAACAGGTTGCTCAGGTGCTGGAGCGTGACTTTTTGAAACCCGGTGGTCTGGTAACCACACTTAATACCAACGGGCAGCAATGGGACAGCCCTAACGGCTGGCCACCGCATCAATGGATGGCAGTTCGTGGTCTGCAAACCTACGGCCTGGGCGATCTGGCCGGGCAAATTAGTGACCGCTGGATTCAGCTGAATGAACGCGTGTACAAACGCACCGGTAAAATGCTTGAAAAATATAATGTGGTTGATACTACCCTGGTTGCAGGCGGTGGAGAATATCCCAATCAGGATGGTTTTGGCTGGACAAACGGGGTCTATCTCGATCTGAAAAAAGACTCTGAATAAAACCTTACGAACAGAGGCTGTCGAAAAAAAGACCTGTGGATTGGTTTGTCAGTCTGAGCCTGTCGAAGACTCATGGGTTATACGCACCTTAAAAACTTCGACAAGCTCAGTTTGACAGCCTTTTTTTTAATTTATCCTTCGGTATGCTAAAAATCATCACAGGCCACATAAGCGTCTATAACTGCCTGTTCTCCTGCTGCACCGGGCATTGAGTTACCATGCTCCATACCCATGATTCCTGTAAAACCCCTGTCGTGAATGTGTTTGAAGATATTTAGGTAATTAATTTCACCGGTCGTAGGTTCTTTTCTTCCGGGGTTGTCCCCTATTTGAAAATACCCGATTTCATCCCAGCATTCGTCGATATTCGGGATTAAATTCCCTTCCTGAATCTGCTGGTGGTAGATATCAAAAAGTATCTTGCAAGCCGGGCTGTCAACCGCTTTACAAATCATATAAGCCTGTGGACTTTCCTTTAAAAACAAACCGGGGTGATTAAAGAAATTAAGCGGCTCAAGCACCATGGTCAGGTTTTCCTTTTCCAGGATTGCCGATGCCTGCTTTAAACTTTCAATCACATTTGCAGTTTGATAATTAGCATCAAGTCTTTGATCTACATAACCGGGAACCACGGTCATCCATTTGGCATTAACCCGCTTTGCAACTTCTACAGATTGTTTAATATCCTCTAGAAATTCAGTTCGTTTATCGGGATTACCGCTGGTCAGGTTACCTTCGGTCCAGTAGATTTTATGCGCCACAAAAACACCCATTTGCAGGCCGCGCTTTTGCATGGTGTCGGCCATTTTTTGCTGCAACTCAACCGGACGGTTACGCATCTCGTTATCTTCAAAAGCCGTAAAACCCTGATCTGCCATAAAATTTAGCTGATCTATAGGATCATCTCCCGCCATACTTTTAAACATCCCCAGGTGAGGTGCATAATTGAGATTGAACTGATGCAAAGGCTCCGGATTTCCTGCAATGCCGGTATTTAAGGCAAACAGGCTCGTTCCGCCTAAAGCGAAAAAAGAGCCACTTAAGGCTCCTTTTTGTATAAATGATCTTCGTTTCATTATAAAGACATGGTTTTACCGCCTCCGGCTTCCTCAAGAGGCAAACAGCCCTGATAAACTCCGGGGATGGGATCGTACCAAAGTACGTTTTCGCCCACTTCCTCGCTGTTTTTCCAGGCCCAGATTCCCAAATCCCGCACGGTGGCAAGATAGGCATACGAACCGGCGTGCGCGTCAAAATCAACCTCAGGAGCCTCAGGGTCCTGAGTTGCTGAAATGCGTTTTACGTAGGCATCACGGGTTTCTTTATCAGCTCCTAAATATTTAGCTACTGCTTTTTCAAAATCCTCGTGCTCTCCATCAGTAAGCTCCTTATCTACATTCTCTTTAAAGCTTAAGGCAAAAGCGTTAGCACCGGCTTCAAATTCTTTTTTCTGACGATCGTCGGCAACTTCATCCATAAAGGAGTCAATAAACTGCGCGATATTTAATTCTGAAGCTCCCGGAGTATCCGTTTTTGGGAAAATAACATCCAGAATATGCACAAGAGCCGCACCGTTTGTCGCATTTAAGAAAACGGGTTGCCATTCATTCTTAGGTTCGCTTTTACAACTCTGTAATAAGTTAAAAGCTGCAGGGGCGACCATTACATAACCCGCTCCCAGACCAATATTTTTTAAGACTTGTCTTCTATTCATAACTATGCAAATTTTCCGTTCTTAAGTTGTTCTGCAGCATGCTTGGCTGCACGGGCAGTAAATGCCATATACGTAAGCGATGGGTTTACACAACTTGCAGAAGTCATAAAAGCACCGTCTGTGACATATACATTAGGAACCGCGTGTACCTGATTGTTTCCGTTAAGAACCGAGGTTTTAGGATCTCTTCCCATACGGGCTGTACCCATCTCGTGAATTCCTAATCCCGGGGCTCCGGGGCTATCGTAAGTACTTACATTTTTATAACCGGCCTTGGTAAGCATTTCTTCAGCCTGTGCCTTCATATCTTTACGCATCTCCCATTCGTTTTCTTTCCACTCTGCGTCGAAAGTAACGGTAGGCAGACCCCAATTATCAAGCTTATCGTAATCCAGAGTCATTTTATTCTCGTGATAAGGCAAACATTCACCAAATGCAGTAATCCCAATGGTCCACTTACCGGGTTTGGAAATCTCCTTTTTAAGATCTGCTCCATAAGACATTTCAGAGATCGCCTCAGTCCAGTCTCCCCTGCTAGCTCCGCCCTGATATCCGTATCCGCGTTTAAAGTTAGGCTGATCGGTTTCCCCGCCTAAGTTTCTAAATCGAGGTATATAGAGCCCGTTTGCACGGCGTCCTTTGTAGTATTTATCTTCAAAACCTTCTACCACGGCAGAAGCTCCCACTCTAAAATGGTGGTCCATGATATTATGACCTAATTCACCGCTGTCATTTCCTAATCCATTAGGGAAACGATCAGATTTAGATTGCATAAGGATAGAGGCCGAAGCAATTGCTGAAGCACATAAGAAAATCACTTTAGCATTAAAGGTAATTTCTTCTTTGGTTTCGGCATCAATAACTTTCACTCCGGTTGCAAGCTTGGTAGTATCATCGTAAACAACCTCACTTACGATACTGAAAGGTCTCAGGGTCATATTTCCGGTGCGTTCTGCAGCAGGTAAGGTAGACGAGTTACTACTGAAGTAAGCCCCAAAAGGACAACCTCGCATACAACGGTTACGATACTGGCAGGCAGAACGGCCCTCATAGGTTTTTTCAGTAGAAGTAATATGAGCAGTACGACCGATCGTGAGCAGACGGTCTTTGTAATTTTGAGCCATATTCTTCTTGAGGTGCTCTTCAACACAGTTGAGTTCCATCGGCGGACCAAATTTACCATCAGGTAACTGAGGCAGACCCAGGTTTTCACCACTTACACCTATATATTCTTCAACTTTATCATACCAGGGTGCTATATCTGCATAACGCACGGGCCAGTCTACAGCTACACCTTCTTTTTTGTTGGCTTCAAAATCAATATCACTTAAGCGATAACTCTGACGTCCCCACATAATAGAACGTCCACCCACGTGGTATCCACGCATCCAGTCAAAACGCTTGGTTTCATTATAGGGGTGTTCTAAATCATTTACGAAGAAATGGCTGTGCGCACGATCTACCGTATAGCCGGTACGCGCCTGTTTAAATTGCTTGGCTTTTTCTTCCTGAGTGGGTTGCCCCTTAAATTTAAAATCCCATGGATCCATGTTCATAGTCGGGTAATCTTCAATATGTTTTACCATACGACCCCTTTCGAGAACCAGGGTTTTAAGACCTTGTTCACATAATTCTTTGGCAGCCCAGCCACCACTAATTCCTGTACCCACCACGATGGCGTCGTACATTTCTTCTGGTTTAATACTACTCACGCTATATTTAGTTTTTGATAATATAATCTAGCCTATGCTATCAAATATATAAATTTTAAGTTATTTTTTGATAAACCAAAAAAAGTATAATTTAGAGAACTTATAGGTTTTGCAAGTGCCTGTTGCATTTTTAAAACCTGTTTTCAAACACCTAATTGACTAATCTAATGACGACTAAACTCTATACAGTCCTGCTCTTTCTTTTTATTTTGGCAGGCTGTAAAAATGAAAAAAAAGCTGAAAATCCAACCGATTTAACTTCCCAAACTGCCCAAACCGACCTTTTTTTTGATATTTCTTTGGCACAATGGTCCCTGCACAAGGCTTTTCAAACTGGAGAAATAAGCCCTATGGACTTTGCAAAAAAGGCAAATGAAATGGGTTTTGAAGGCATTGAATATGTAAGCCAGCTTTACAATGCCGAAATGGAAAAATATGAGAATGCACAAGTTGCGCTTGACTCCATTTTGCCCAAACTAAAAGCCAGCAGTGAGCAATACGGCGTACAGAATGTTTTAATCATGGTTGATGGCGAGGGCAATCTGGCTTCAGAAGATGAAACTGAGCGCAACACCGCTGTAGAAAGCCATAAAAAATGGGTAGATGCCGCTGCTTATCTGGGTTGCCACGCCATTCGTGTAAATCTTATAGGCCCTAAAGACAAAGAACTCTTTAAACAAAGTGCCGTTGACGGTCTGGGCAAACTGGCCGATTATGGTGCCTCCAAAAACATTGAGGTGATTGTTGAAAATCACGGCGGTTACTCCTCTGACGCTGCATTTTTAATGGAAATCATCAATACCATCAACAAGCCTAATTGCGGAACCCTGCCCGATTTTGGAAATTTCTGTATGGAACGCGAAAACGGCGAAATGTGGGGTGCTCCCTGTGTGAAGGAATATCCGCGTTATCAGGGTATCGAAGAGTTGATGCCTAAAGCGCTTGCCGTAAGCGCCAAATCCTACGACTTTAATGAGGAAGGCGAGGAAACTTCGATGGATTATTCTAAAATTCTCCAAATCGTTAAAGATGCCGGCTACACCGGTTTTATAGGTGTTGAATATGAAGGAGAGGACTTCAGTGAAGAAGAAGGCATAAAACGCACCAAAGAATTACTAATCAAATCTGCTCAAGAGCTTAATTAACTAGTTTATGAAATCACTTGTAAGAGTACAATTATCAATAATGATGTTCCTGGAGTTTTTTATCTGGGGCGGATGGTTTGTGACACTCGGGACATTTATGGGGCAAAACCTAGGGGCGAACGCGGTAGAAATCGGTGCCGCCTTTTCTACTCAATCCTGGGGTGCCATCATAGCTCCCTTTATTATTGGTCTTATCGCAGACCGCTATTTTAATGCAGAACGCATTCTGGGAGTGCTGCATCTTATTGGCGCATTTTTAATGTATCAGATGGCTTATGCCGAAGATTTTGCGGAGTTCTATCCCTACGTTTTGGGATACATGATCGCCTATATGCCCACATTAGCTTTGGTAAACTCGGTAGCATTCAGACAGCTTAAAGATCCTGCAAAAGAATTCTCCTATATTCGTGTTTTTGGGACGATAGGCTGGATTATTGCGGGAATTGTAATCAGCTACGTATTTTTTTGGGATAGTACAGATGCTTTAGCTCAGGGGGCTCTTAAAAATACTTTCTTGATGACCGCTATCGCTTCTGCGGTATTGGGTGTATTCAGTTTTACCTTGCCTAAAACTCCACCCGCCGTTGCAAAAGGCGAAAAAATTCAACTTAGAGATATTTTAGGACTCGATGCATTGGCGCTTTTGAGAGATCGAAACTTTCTCGTGTTCTTCGTTTCATCGATTTTAATCTGTATTCCTCTAGCATTTTACTACCAGAATCTGAGTCCGTTTCTAACCGAAATAGGAATGGAAGGTTCTACAGCAAAAGCGGCAATCGGGCAATTGTCTGAAGTGCTTTTTATGCTTTTGCTTCCAATTTTCTTTAAGCGTTTTGGTGTAAAATATACTTTATTGATTGGTATGGCGGCCTGGGCAGTACGTTATTTATTATTTGCCTATGGTAATGCAGACGAACTCGTATTTATGCTATTTATAGGTATTGCACTTCACGGGGTATGCTATGATTTCTTCTTTGTTTCAGGCCAAATTTATACCGATAGCAAAGCAGGAGAGAAATTTAAAAGTTCTGCTCAGGGATTGATAACGCTGGCTACATACGGCGTAGGAATGTTAATAGGTTTTTACATCGCCGGTAAGGTCACAGACAGCAACTTGTTAAGTGAAGGCGTACACGACTGGAACGGGATTTGGACATTCCCGGTACTTTTTGCTGTAGCTGTTATGGTTCTTTTTGCTATATTCTTTAAAAACGAAAAAGTAGAAGAAAAACATATATAATTTTAGAATATGAAAAAACTGAAAATGGGAATGGTAGGCGGCGGTAAAGGCTCGTTTATAGGCGATGTGCACCGCAGGGCTTCCCGTATAGACGGAATGGTTGACCTCGTATGCGGCGCCTTTAGCAGCAACCCGCAACGCAGCCTCGAGTCGGCCGAAGAACTGGGTGTGTCTCCTGAGCGGGCTTACAAGAGTTTTGAGGAAATGATCACCAAAGAAAAAGAACTTCCCGAAGGCGAGCGTATGGATTTTGTTTCTATCGTAACGCCAAACCATATGCACTTTCCTCCGGCAAAACTGGCGCTTGAAAATGGGTTTCACGTGATTTGCGATAAACCGGTAACCCTTACGCTTGATGAGGCTTTTGACCTGCAAAAAGTGGTCAAAAAAAGCGGAAAAGTTTTCGCCCTTACCCACAATTACACCGGCTATCCTATGGTTAAGCAGGCCCGTTTGATGATTCAAAACGGCGAGCTGGGCGAAATTCGCAAAGTGGTGGTTCAATACCTGCAAGGCTGGCTGTCTACTGCGGTTGAGGAGACCGAAAACAAACAGGCTTCATGGCGGGTTGACCCTAAAAAATCAGGAATAGGTGGCGCCCTTGGCGATATTGGTACGCATGCCGAAAACCTGACCGAATACCTCACCGGTAAAAAAATTGAGAAAGTCGCGGCAGATCTCAGCAGTTTTGGCGCGGGTCGCGTGCTGGATGATGACGGCAATATCCTGCTGCGCCTGGAAGGAGACACTAAAGGCTGTATGACCATTTCGCAAATCGCAACCGGTGAAGAAAACAACCTGGGCATACGCGTATACGGAAGCAAAGGAAGTATTGCCTGGTATCAGGAAAATCCGAATGAACTAACGGCTTACTGGCTTGATAAGCCCAAACAGATTTACACCCCCGGAGGTAACGGCACCTACGAAGAATCTACCGCATACACCCGTGTTCCTCCCGGTCACCCGGAAGGCTATCTGGAAGGTTTTGCCACTATTTACAGAAGCTTCGCGAAAGAAGTCCTTTCGGTAATGGAGGGTAACGCCATTTCAGAGCGACCCGATTTTCCTACCATTCACGACGGCTTAAGAGGCATGCAGTTTATTTATGCTTCGGTAGCCTCAAATGATAATAACGCAGCCTGGGTAAGTCTAAAAGAAGATTAAAACCATAATCTAAAACCAAAAGAATATGAAAACCATAAAAGGACCGGCCGTGTTTCTGGCTCAGTTCATGGACGATAAAGAACCTTTTAATTCTCTGGATGGCCTGTGCAAATGGGCCAGTGATTTAGGGTATAAAGGAATACAAATCCCCACCTGGGAGAGCCGGCTTATAGACCTTAAAAAAGCAGCAGAAAGCAAGACCTATTGCGACGAACTCAAAGGCAAAGTAAACAGCTACGGTCTGGAAATTACCGAACTGTGTACGCACCTGCAAGGCCAGCTTGTAGCGGTTCATCCCGCATACGATGAGATGTTTGACAACTTTGCTCCCGATGGGTATAAAAATAATCCGAAAAAACGCCAGGAATGGGCAGTAGATCAGCTCCTAAGTGCAGCAAAAGCCAGTAGAAATCTGGGTATAGATGTGCACGGCACGTTTAGCGGAGCTTTGCTTTGGCACACCTGGCATCCCTGGCCGCAACGCCCGCCCGGGCTTGTAGAACTGGGATTTAAAGAACTCGCTAATCGCTGGACACCAATTCTTAATGCCTTTGATGAGCAGGGTGTTGATGTGTGTTATGAAGTGCATCCGGGAGAAGACATTCACGACGGTGTGACTTTTGAGCGTTTTCGTGAAGCTACCGGCAATCACAAGCGAGCCAATATTCTGTATGATCCCAGTCACTTTGTACTGCAGCAGCTCGATTATATAGAATACATTGACAACTATCACGAGTTTATCAAAATGTTCCACGTTAAGGATTCCGAATTTAATCCTACCGGAAAAAAAGGAGCTTTTGGAGGCTATGGCGACTGGATTGACCGCGCAGGTCGCTATCGCTCGCCGGGTGACGGCCAGATTGATTTTAAAACCATTTTTACTAAACTAACCGAGTACGGTTGCGATGTCTGGGCGGTGATGGAATGGGAGTGCTGCATCAAATCCCCCGAGCAGGGAGCCCGCGAAGGCGCACCGTTTATCGCCAGTCATATTATTGAGGCTACCCAAAAGAAATTCGATGATTTTGCGGGAGCGAAAACCGATGAAGCTAAACTGAAACGCATACTTGGAATAAACTAAACAACTCATGAAAAAACAAATTTACCTTTCTGCCTTTGCGCTGTTGGCGCTTGCAGCCTGCAAGGAAAAAGCAGAGAATACCGAAGAACCGGTTGCTGAAACAACTATGGAAACTCCACAACCCGAAAACGAATGGATTACCCTTTTTGACGGAAGCAATCTCGACAGCTGGCATGCCTATAATGGCGAAGCTCCCACACAGTGGAAAATAGAAGGAGAAAATCTGGTTTTTACCCCGGCTGAAAATCAGCAGGGAAGTCAAAATCTGGTCACTAACGAGACTTTTGAAAGTTTTGAACTAAGCCTTGACTGGAAAATATCGGAAGGTGGAAACAGCGGGATTATGTGGGCTGTTCAGGAGAATGATTCCTTAAGCGAACCCTATCTGACCGGACCTGAAATCCAAATTCTGGACGACGAGCGGCATCCTGATGCTAAAGCAGGCACCACGCACCGTTCGGGTGCTCTTTATGACATGATCGCTGCTCCTGAAGGCGTCGTGAAACCTGCCGGTGAGTGGAACAGCTATGTCATCACCATAGATTATGAAAACAATAAAGGTGTCGTGGTTTTAAACGACACCGAAGTGGTAAGCTTTCCGGTGAGTGGCCCTGAATGGGATGCTATGGTTGCAGAATCCAAGTTTGCAGACTGGTCTATTTTCGGCAAATCACAATCCGGTCACATCGCCCTGCAGGATCACGGAAATGTGGTTACCTTCCGGGATATTAAAATCAAAAAACTTTAATTATGAACACTAAATTTATCCTTCCGCTTCTGGCTACAGGTTTACTTTTTTCCTGTAATACGTCCACAGAAAAAAGCACCGAAGAAACTGCACCGGCAACAGATACCACAGCAGTAGTTGAAGAAGCTCCCATTACAGACCCTGCAGCAACCGAAGTCTGGGAGCCGGAACCGGAAGTGGTTACTTTTAATGAAGCCGGCGTGCCTTCTGACGCGATCGTATTGTTTAATGGTGAAAATCTGAACGCCTGGGAAAGCACTAAAGATTCTATCGTAAATGCGCCCTGGCTGGTGAACAGCGACGGTTCTATGACTGTTGCGGGTGGCACCGGAGATATCCAGACCAAAGAAAGCTTTGGCGACATCCAATTGCACGTAGAATGGCGTGCGCCACAGGTTGTTGAAGGAGAAGGACAAGGACGCGGAAACAGCGGTATTTTTCTTCAGAATCGCTATGAAGTACAGGTTTTAGACAGCTACGATAACCGCACCTATTCAAACGGGCAGGCGACTGCGATTTATAAGCAAAGTATCCCGCTGGTAAATGCTACAAAAGCCCCCAGCGAATGGCAGGCTTACGACATCATTTACCATCAGCCGGAATTTGATGCCGATGGGAACAAAACCAAATCTGCAACCGTAACGGTAATGCATAATGGCGTTTTGGTACAGGATCACGTAGAAATACTGGGTACAACCGAATACATTGGGAAACCCAAAAATGAGGCTCACGGTGAGGCTCCATTAAAACTGCAGGATCACGGAAACCCCGTAAGCTATCGCAATATCTGGGTGCGTAAGCTGTAACCGGCAAATTATAAAAACAAAAACCCCACACTTCATCGTGTGGGGTTTTCTTTTTTAAACGTATTTCAATTTTAGGGCGCTTCTGCAAGAAGCAGTAATCTGCCTACTAAGGGCGCCACCCGTGCCGGTGGATTTCCGCGGTCAAAAGAAGCGCTTCGGCTGTAAGTACCACCTACAACAAGAACTTTAACCGGCACCGCTGCGTCGCGGTCTGGTGCGTCAGAAGGATTCTCAATATCATCAGCAGTAGTGGCAACAAAAGTCTGCGCCAGACGATTGAGTTCGCTTACCTGTGACGCTGTAAGCTCTTTGGTAATTCTATCGCTTCCGTCACGGGAATGCTCCGAGATCAGGGTATTTCCTTCGACACGCACATGATGATACACCCCGCGGGAAGCAGCCTCATAGTCAATGCTGGTATAGTTAAATTGCTCTTCGCAACCTTTCGCAGCAAAGAGAACCATAAAAAAACCGAGTATATAATTCATTAAGTTTAATTTTAGCAGTAAAATACAAAAAGGTGCTCTTCACGAGCACCTTTTCAGATCGATTTAAGATGTTTTTATCTAGTTCAAAAACGCTGCGCGAGGCCCTCCACTTGCAAAAAGAGCACGCATACGTACCTTTTGACCTTCAGAGAACATATACATACACGCATCATTTACATAATCCATATAGTTCATCGTCATATCGTTAGAGCGGCAATTTACAGTTGGGTACGATGGGCAACCGTAATTAGGACCGTTTGAAGATGGTGTATCAGCTACAAAATCATCCTGTCTGCAGCTACCATCACCCCAAATATGACGCAGGTTTAAGTAGTGACCCACTTCATGAGTTGCAGTACGACCTTCGTTAAAAGGAGCAGCTACATAACCGGTACTACCAAAATACTGAGGACCAACTACAACACCATCTGTAGAAGCAGAACCTCCGGGGAACTGCGCGTAGCCCAATATTCCACCACCTATATTACACACCCAGATGTTAAGGTGCGTAGCAGGACTTACCACATCAGAACCGCCATTTGAAGAAAACTTCATTTCGTCACGCGTACCCCAGGATGTACGGGTAGTTGATTTACGGATGGTTTGAGCTAAGGTAAAATTGATATCAGAATCTGCAACCACATCTGCAAACTCAGAAGGAACCTGACTTACATCAGAGTTGGTCGCATTAAAATCTGCATTAAGTACTGCGATTTGAGATGCGATCTGAGCGTCAGAGATGTTCTCATTAGCATTGCTGTAAAGAACGTGTACAACCACAGGGATGTTGATCACACCAAGACCATCATCAACCGGGGGAGTGCTACCTCCACCGTCTCCACCTCCGGAACCGGGTTTTCCTTTACCATTTGTAGATTTAGCCGCGATAAAGGCTCTGGCATTTTTCTCTATGCTGAACATTTTATCGTATAATTTATCATCTTCATTAAGCTGTCTGTTTAAGTTTGCCATTGTAAAACAAACTTTTGGATCTTTTCCTACACTTGATTTACCGTTTGTAAAATCATCGGTATACAAATAAAAGTCGCTCATATCTACGGCAACTTCCTGATCCACACTTTTTTGTACATCGTTATTCTCTTCAACGTTGTCTGTACAGGAGAGCATGGTTACAAATGCTACTCCTAAAGCTAGTGCTGCTTTTTTCATAAAAAATCTGTTATTAGGGTTAATGTTAAGGTGAATTTATAAATACTTAACAATAATTAAACATATTATTCAAGATATTTTAATATCATCCTTAAAATTTTAACACTGTAGCCGGAGTAATTTCGATGTTTCTAAGCCCGCGTTGATTTGCTATATTTGCCGTCTAATGTAGCCTCATGATTAAATCAATGACCGGTTTTGGGAAATCTGTAACCCAATTGCCTTCCAAAAAAATTACGATCGAGATAAAATCGCTCAACAGTAAAAGTCAGGATCTCAATGCCCGAATCCCTTCCTTCTATCGGGAAAAAGAATTAGAACTGCGTAATCTCGTAGCTCAAAAATTACAACGCGGCAAAATTGACTTCAGCCTTTATGTTGAACTTAACGGTGAGGAAACCTCAACTGCTATCAATACCGATGTGGTACGTCAATATATCAAACAACTCAAGGCAGTTACTCCGCATGCCGATGATGTAGAGCTGCTTAAAATGGCTATAAGGCTTCCAGACGCACTTAAGACCGAAAAAGATGAGATAGACGAAGACGAGTATCAGGCTATTTTAAAAGGTGTTGAAGAGGCCCTGGAAAGCATAGACAAGTACAGAGCTGATGAAGGCCAGGTTTTAAAAGAAGATTTTGAACTGCGCGTCAGCAACATTTCAAATTATCTGGACGAAGTAAAAAAAATAGATCCCGAGCGTATGGAAGGTGTGCGTGAGCGCCTCAACAAGGCCGTTGCAGACCTTAAAACCACGGTTGATGAAAATCGTTTTGAGCAGGAACTTACCTACTATCTCGAGAAGTATGACATTACCGAAGAAAAAGTGCGCCTGCGCAATCACCTGGAGTATTTTTCAAAAACCTTAACCTCCCCACAGTCTAACGGAAAAAAACTGGCCTTTATAAGTCAGGAAATGGGCCGTGAGATCAATACCATTGGCTCTAAGTCAAATTACGCACCTATGCAACAGGTTGTGGTGCGCATGAAGGACGAACTCGAAAAAATAAAAGAACAACTTTTAAACGTACTGTAATGGAAGGCTCAGGCAAACTCATTGTTTTTTCGGCACCTAGCGGAAGCGGTAAAACAACCATTGTGCGCTGGTTACTCGCCAAGGAGGAACTCAATCTGGAATTTAGCATTTCGGCCGCTTCACGGGAGCCCAGACCTAATGAACAGGATGGCGTTGATTATTATTTTTTATCGCTTAAAGAGTTTAAAAGACGCATTAAAGCCGAAGAATTTCTCGAATGGGAAGAAGTATACCGCGATAACTTTTACGGCACACTTAAGAGTGAAGTAGAACGCATCTGGAAACAGGGTAAACACGTGATTTTTGACATTGACGTGGTAGGTGGTCTGGATATTAAAAAGCTCTATCCCGAGCGTACACTGGCGGTTTTTGTAAAACCTCCCAGTATTGAAGAGTTAAAAATCAGGCTTAAAAAGCGCAAGACCGAAAGTGAAGACCGCATCAATATGCGCGTTGCCAAAGCGAGTATTGAACTGGCAACCGCTCCGCAGTTTGACCACATCATCGAAAACAACGATCTGGACACCGCGCTCGAAGAAGCTTATGCACTGGTACGCAATTTTGTAAAGGAATAGCTATGAAAATAGGTTTGTACTTCGGCACCTTCAATCCCGTGCATATAGGACACCTCATCATCGCAAACCACTTTGCCGAATACAGCGACCTCGATAAAATCTGGATGGTGATCACCCCTCACAATCCATTCAAGAAGAAAAAAACGCTTTTAGACAATCATCATCGTTATCAACTGGTGCTTGAAGCCGTAGAAGACTATCCTAAAATTGAAGCGAGTACCATCGAGTTTAATTTACCTCAACCCAATTATACTTCAAACACTTTAGCTTATTTGCAGGAAAAGTATCCTGATTATGAGTTTAGCCTGATTATGGGTGAAGATAACCTGCGTACGCTGCATAAGTGGAAAAACTACGAGACACTCCTGGAAAATCATGCAATCTATGTATATCCCCGCGTTGCCGAACAAGCAGACGCAGACCGCCCTAAACTTTTAGAGCATCCTAACATACATATCGTAGATGCTCCCGTAGTAGAAATCTCGGCAACCTTTATTCGTAAAGCAATAAAGGCCGGCAAAAACTGCCGACCCTTATTACCGCAACCGGTATGGCGCTATATTGATGAGATGAATTTTTACCGATCTTAGGTTTGTTGCAAACAACCCAATAAGAAGGCGTGCACGTACATCGCCCAGTTCTTACCGTCAAAAGATTCTCCCTCGGCCCAGGCAGTTTCCTCTCCTTTTGGCCCCTGTACCACCGCGTGAGCAGCAAAACAAAACTCCCAGCTGAATGAATCCTGATAGATTGTATATTCTACCGTATCAATGCCGTTCTCGTGCGAAGCAGCATACTCAAACTTTCCTACCTTGGGATTTCCGGTTTTGGTGACCGGAAACGTTGGATTTTCACAATCAGGACTTAAACTTAAATGCGTTTCCTGCAAAGACCAGCCTTCAAGGGTATGATAAGTAAGCGTCCAGCTACCATCCTGATTTACATCTATAGTAACCTGGCCCACTACCTCATTTTGACCCGCGATCAAATTTCTTGAAAAACAGGCTTCATCCTGTTCTTCTTCAGCATTTGAAAGGGAGGCTTTAAAGTCGGCAACGGTATAAGCAGCAACGCCAGTATCGTCAGACTCATTGAGGGTTTCGGTATCGTCTGAACAGTTTATAAATAAAATTGAAGTCAGAAGAAGAGCTCCTGCTTTGGTAAATGGGTTTTTAAATTTCATAGTATATTGGTTTTAATACTATTTACGAACTGAAGCCTTTGCCGGATTTCTTTACAGGCGTGGTATTTTATAGCCTTCTGAATGCGAATGCCTTGTGCTGAAAGTTTAACATAAAAAAACTCCGAGGAATTGACCTCAGAGTTTTTCAGTATGATTTTATGCGTATTAATCCAGCCTTGGGATGCGTAACATCTGCCCCGGATAAATTTTGTCCGGATCTTTTAGCATAGGCTTATTGGCCTCAAAAATCACCGGATATTTCATGGCATTCCCATAGAATTTTTTAGCGATTTTACTCAAGGTATCTCCAGATTCAACGGTGTGGAATTGCGCTTCAGGTTCTTTGTGCTCCACATCGATACGGTCGTCTACCTGAGCGATACCTTCAACGTTACCCACTACCAAAACCACTTTTTCTTTAGTCGTCTGGTCTTTGGCTTTACCTGCAACGATTACCATTTCTCCTTTAATATCAAGCTGAAGGTTTTCGACCTCAAGACCTAAGTCCTGAATGGTTTCTTTTAAAGAAGCTTCTGCCTTGCGATTTGCTGCTTCTGAGGCGGCTGCTGCTTCCGCTTTCTTTTCGGCAGCTTCTTCAGCTGTACTTTTACCTATGCCTATTTTGGCTCCGGCGTTTTTAATAAATGAAAATAATCCCATAATTTTTTGATTCTTTCCGGTTTCCCGGGATTAGTTAGTCTTAATTGAAATGAAAATTACAAAATCAACACTTAAGACTGCGTCAAGACTTCGGTAAATCTATGTGAATATTTAAGCCCACACAGCTTCATTCACCGCGTTTACCGCTACTTAAAACACAAAATCGCCCTGTCATTTACACGACAGGACGATTTCAACTAACTAACCAACCAAAAAATCTAACTATTTACTTTTGCTTTTTGCCGTTTGCAACTGCTTAATACTTTGTTCAATTACAGCCTGCTTCAACCTGCTCTTACCTTCTTCGGGTGTTTTATAGGTTATATAGCCTTTTCCTCTAAAGCGGTATTCACTTCCCGATGCGGGGTGATACAGGGATATTGTGCTATCATCAAGGATTGATAATTCAAAAAACTCATTTTCAAAATAATCATAATCTAGCGTAAGCGTCTTCAAGAGCGCGTTTCCGGCAACATTTTGCACATCATAAATACCGGTATAATCCCAATACAGATTATTCACTGAAGTACCTCTCACATCTTGCGAGCTCTGAAAGTTTCCACCCCCATTAGCCGGATAAAAGCTTAAAAAGTTTTCTGCATCAAACTCATTTGAAACCCCACTTGCCGAAGTATAAATCTTTTCCCAGGCTGCATATTCCTGCAAGAAGAAATGGATGTTGTCGTAAAAAATACGGTCGTAATCAAAGTTAGAACGCTGATAGCCTTTTAAGAAAAAGGAAGTCTGCGTAGGTCTGTGATAGAGTTCAATTGTATTTCTATTGACCTGGATCACTTCAAACGAATAAAAACCATCTATGTCGTGACTAATATCCAGATCGTAATCAAAAATATCATAATACCCTACTTCGATACCATATCCCGCACCCTGATTACCTATACCGGCGAGATTGTTATTTGCCCAGACATCTCCACTTAAAAATGAAAGCGTAAAGGCCTTCTCCATAAACGGAATATTGCCGTTACCTTGTGTCTGATTGATGTCTACGTACCAGAGCTCGTAGTCACTTAGTACTACAGATAAAGGTACTGCCGGTTCTATTATTTCATCTTCAATATAAACATCGCTCACACACGAAGTAAATACGCCAAGAAACAGAGCCAGGCCTCCAAGTAATTGTATTGCTTTCATAATTGTTCTTCTTTAAGTTATCACTTCTGAAATCTTCTTTGCGCTATGCACCAAAGTCCTTCAGCTTAACTAATTCTTAGCCTTGACGTCTTGCCTGAATTGTACTATCAGGTATTCAAAGCCTGTGCCAAAAAATTAAAGCGATGTTTTTCAAGATTTTAGGTCCGCTTTAAAATCTGTACATTTAGGGAGAAGAAATTCTTAAAAAATCACCGTTATAAAATTGATTTTTAGGAAGCTGCTTCGTTTATAATCCTAACCTCATATGAGGTAAATCTTAAGTTATTATGGCCTTAAAATTTGGTGTTATTGGGGGAGGTAGCTGGGCTACCGCCATTGTAAAAATGCTTTCCGAAAATCTGGATGAAGTAGGCTGGTATATGCGCAGCGTTTATGCCATGGAGCATCTTAAAAAGGAACAACACAATCCCAATTACCTGAGTGCCGTAGAGTTTGATACCACGAGGCTCAAGCTGAGTAATGATATCAACGACATAATTGATTATGCAGACTACCTGATTTTTGCAATTCCCTCTGCATTTGTGGGTAAAGAACTTGAAAAGGTGAGCAGCAATTTTAAAAACAAAATTGTTTTTTCGGCAATCAAGGGTATCGTACCCGAAACCGGTAAAATCGTTGGCGTACACTTTCACGATGCTTACGATATTCCGTATGAAAATATTGGAGTCATCACCGGACCCTGTCATGCCGAAGAAGTTGCCCTCGAGCGGCTTTCTTATTTAACCATCGCATGTGCTGATGAGGAGCACGCAAAAGTTATGGCCAAACATCTGGGCAGCGACTACATCAACACCACAATCACTGACGATACTATAGGCACCGAATATGCCGCAATGCTTAAAAACATTTACGCCATTGCAGCGGGTATTGCCCATGGTCTGGGTTATGGTGATAATTTTCAAAGTGTGCTGATGAGTAACGCCATACGCGAGATGAAAAAATTCATCAAAAAAGTGCATAAGATGAAACGTAACATCAATGATTCAGCCTATTTGGGAGATTTGCTGGTGACCGGGTATTCGGTATTTAGTCGCAATCGTATGTTTGGGAATATGATAGGTAAAGGCTATACCGTAAAAAGCGCACAGATGGAAATGAGTATGGTGGCCGAAGGGTATTATGCAGCCGAAAGCGCCTATAAAATCAAGGAGAAAACCGGAGCCAAAACACCTATAATAGATGCCGTTTACGAGGTTTTATACAAAGGAAAAGATCCTAAAAAGACTTTTAAAAAGTTAACGGAGAAATTGGATTAAAATCAATCTTTATCCTTGATTCTTTGCAGTTCCTGTATGTCTAACAAATCTTTAGGCCTTCCGGATTTCACTTTGCTGGTAATTAAATCCTCATATGCCAATACCCTCCAGTTGAGTTCAAAATTATTTTCAGAAGTAGCAACTATCGAATCTTCATAAGCCTCATCAAAAGATTTATTGACTGAAAAATTAGTGATTAGCTCAAGATTTAAAGAGTCTGGAGAAAACTTTACCGAAATATTTTGCTGTTGCTTTTTTACAGCCTCCGGAAAATCGTCCAGATCGTATCCCAGTTCATTAAAAACCTGAACTAAGTTTTTAAAATTAGTCTCAGAAGTTTCTATCCAAAAATCGACATAGGCCGAATGCCTCTGTTAGCCGTGGAAATTTACCGCTCCGCCTCCCACCATTATTAGCCTGACTCCTTTACTCATACATAGCCTTAAGAAATCATGTATTTCATAATCCCATAAATTATTCATTTTGAGATTTCTTTTCTAAAATAAAATTAGACGGATTTGGCTGTCGTCGCCGCGACACAGGAAATTGGTTTACATCGCTGCAAAGTTTTAAAAAAGCATAAAAACGTTGTGAAGGACTCAACTTAAGAAATGCTTGTTCCTGTGAGGCTTTACTTTCGGATTTTGTAGTGAATGTGATATTCATACCACTAAAGTTAAGAAATAAACTAGGATGCCAACACCCCTTCTTTGGGCATCACGGGGATTGGCCCTGTTGTTTCATCAGAAATGGATGAAGCCTGAAAAACAAATTTCTTTTCAAAAAGGGTTCCGCCCAGAAAATAGGTTACTGCAAACTCATTAGTCAACTCGAGCACACTATCTTCTATAAATTCGATTTTAGCATAGCCCTTAGCCGGAAGTAGTTGCAATTTATGCCGCATCTGGCTGGTCACTTTTTGATCGTTGTAACCGTTAGAAACAATAAGCACCAGTTCCAGCGGTTCGTTTAGATCGTTAATGATATAGGCGTTCCAGTCATTGGTGCGGTGGGTTTCATTAAACTCCTTTACAGCAGCCACATAAACGCCATCGCTTTTAGGGATATCTATATCCTTCCGCATAATTAGTCTGTTTTAACCTTCCACATAATCCACAATGCCAGTATGGCTATTACCATTATTACCAGGAAAACACTCCCGATCATAATTTTAATAACGCCAATTGCAAAAGTCAGCACGGCAATTACCACTGCGACAAAAATGAGGAAACCTATTATACCATACTTTTTCATAACCAGAATTTTAAGAATACATCCGGTACAAAAGTCGCTTTAAAAGCTATAGGGCACTCTTAAATTGTTCCAAAAACCTCAGATCATTTTCACTAAGCAAGCGAATATCTGATATCTGATGCAGCAAAAGCGCAATACGATCTATGCCCATACCAAAGGCAAAACCGCTGTATTCTTTAGGGTCTATACCGCAATTGCTTAATACATTAGGATCAACCATTCCACAGCCCATAATCTCCAGCCATCCGGTTCCTTTGGTCATACGGTAATCGGTTTCGGTTTCCAGTCCCCAGTACACATCTACTTCGGCACTGGGCTCTGTAAACGGAAAGTATGAAGGACGCAGGCGTATCTTACTTTTCCCGAACATTTCGGTAGTAAAATGCTGCAAAGTTTGCTTTAAATCTGCAAACGAAACATCCTTATCTATGTACAAACCTTCCACCTGATGGAAGAAGCAATGCGAACGCGCCGAGATCGCCTCATTGCGATACACACGACCCGGAGAAATGGTGCGTATAGGCGGCTTATTGGCTTCCATATAGCGTACCTGCACAGATGACGTATGTGTGCGCAATAAAATATCGGGATCTGTCTGAATAAAAAAGGTATCCTGCATATCACGTGCGGGATGGTATTCGGGCAGATTAAGCGCGGTAAAGTTGTGCCAGTCGTCTTCAATCTCAGGCCCTTCCGAAACATTAAAACCGATTCGGGCAAAAATATCTATAATCTCATTCTTAACGATAGAAATAGGATGTCTTGAACCCAAAGAAACAAGATCACCGGGACGCGTAAGATCACCGTAAACTCCTTTTTCTTCAACGGTTTCCAGGTCTGACTTTAGAGCATCTATACGTTCCTGAACAACAGCTTTGAGTTTATTTATGGTCTGGCCAAACTCCTTTTTCTGTTCGTTTGGTACATTTTTAAATTCTGCAAAAAACTCATTAAACAGACCCTTTTTCCCTAAATACTTAATGCGGAAAGCTTCCACCTCATCTAAGGAGCTTGTGGTAAAGCTTTTTGCTTCGGCAATACGCTCTTTTATTTTATCTAACATAGTTTAAGAGTTCAATCTGATGGCCCTTTCTTCAGCATCTGGACTGAAGTGGATAGTGACTTATTTATATAATGCCCTTACGGACTTTTGAAGGCACAAATTTAGGAAATCCCTTCGGCTTGTGCTTTATTGTCCATGAAAATATAGTTGAGAATGCAAAACACAGCCATTCCGCCCAGAAGATGCCACAGCCAGTGGGTTCCCATCCAGAAGATATCAAACTCAAGACGCTGATCTATAAACCGGAAACCAATCGCACAGGCAAATATGATAAATCCCGAAAATGCCCAACCCGCGTGCCTCCAGTGGGTTTTACTCAAATAGCCAACAACCGGTATTAAGATGGAAAGCGCGTTGATGAGATAACCCAGATTATGCTCAATATTTTCAGGTACGGGCAAATAGCGCAATCCTATAAAAGCCGCTCCAATAGCGACGATAAACAATATGCGCTGAGGCCAGGTGTCTTTCCACTTAAAAATGAAATAGAGAACGGCCAGAAAACTCAGTCCTCGTATGGGCACCCAGTCTAGTAACAGCCAAAGCTCTGCACTGCGCAGACCATGATAAAGCGTGCCGCCTACATACCCTACAAAAATGAGCGGGATTGTGATCATTAAAAACCAATGCTGCCTGGGTTTGTTATAGATCTTCAAAAAGAAGTACAGGACGATAAACAGAAAAATGAAATTACTGTAGGTATTAAATGGCTCTACAGGGAATCTGCCGGCGACCGTCTCTTTATAGATAGGCCCGGAATCGTTAGGAAACGTACGTTGTAACAGATTTAAGAACAGCAATGCCTGGCAGATTAATGAATCAATTCTTTTTCTAAAAAGTAATTTACAATGGCTTCTTTCATCAGCAGGGATTGTTCCCCGGCTTTGAGGGGAGGTAGTGGCTCCAGCATTTCATAATGAGGCCAGCCCTCTTCATCCTGATAATCAAACCGGTAAAACCCAAAAGGCTCCAGTAAACGACAAATGGCGATGTGCATTAAATTGATTTTATCATCTTTTTTAAAGCGCATTCCGGGTTTACCCAACTCCTGCACACCTATCAAATAGATAATTGCGTCCAGGTCAAGTCGCTCGCCGTCTGCAAAACGCGCCGCAAGCTTGGTGACTACCTGTTCCCAGCGCTCCTTAAGTTGTTCATCTCTTGCCATGCCGCAAATATAGTCAAGAAGCACTAGTCTTAAAGCTAATGTCTGCATGAAACGCTTCAGGCCTTTTTGAGTGGGCCCTGACTTTAGAAAAAATGTATATTTAGCCTATGAATTATTTAGACATTATACTCGGAGTCTTTTTACTTCTGGGTTTATACAAAGGCATAAAAAACGGGTTGCTCCTGGAGCTGGCCTCCCTGCTTGCACTTATTCTTGGGGTTTATGGCGCCATTCATTTTTCATTTTACGCTGCAGATTATCTCAAGGACCGCGTAGAATGGGAACCTGCGACGCTTAATCTCATCGCTTTTACGGTGACCTTTATTGTCATTGTACTGGTTATTACCCTGACGGGAAAACTACTCACCAAACTCGCCAAACTCATAATGCTGGGCATCCTAAACAAGATTCTGGGGGCCGTGTTCGGGCTTCTGAAATCTGCATTTATACTGAGTGTTTTGTTGATGTTTATCAACTCAATTACCGCACGATTTAATCTTATTCAGGAGGAAACCAAAGAAACCTCTGTGCTTTATCCGTTTGTTGAGCCAATTGCGCCGCTGGTGCTTCCTAGTCTTCTCCAAGAGATCGAAATCTTACGTAATGAAGAACCTGAGCAGCAAGAACCCCCTATGCAGACCGAAACCATTTAATTAAAAAACCCCGAGTGCAATACATCCGGGGTTTTTAATTTTAATGAGCAGGCACCATTTATGCCGGTGTACGGTATTCTTCAATTTTTACTTCTTTGAAAAAGGCCTCGTAACTCTCGGGATTTTCAATAGTACCCCGTTCAGAGATAATCTTAACGTTGATGTTTTTGTCATTGGCCCTAAAACGGAAGTCATCGAGGATTTCGATAATATCATGATCCAGATAACGGGTTTTACACACATCAATTTCCAGATACGAATTGGGCTCCAACTTGTCCAGTTCTTTTAAAATCGCTCCCTTATTGATGAACGTGACCTCTTCGGCAAGAGTCATTTTTACCACTTTTATTCCGGTTTCCTTCTCATCGCGAATGTGCAAAAAGTGCGAATTCTGGTAGTTCTTGATTAAAATCACCACGATACCTACTGCAAGGCCCATGCTGATACCAATGAGCAAATCGGTAAATACAATTCCCAAAACCGTAATCATATAGGGTACCCATTGTTTCCATCCTAAAGAAAACATACGCTTAAGGGTAGACGGTTTTGCCAGTTTAAAACCTACTAAAAACAGAATTGCCGCAAGTACCGAAAGCGGAATAAGATTCAAAATGTTTGGCACTAAAATAACCGAAATCAACAACAGAAATCCATGCAGAATAGCAGACATTTTAGTCTGACCTCCTGACTGAATGTTTGCCGAACTACGCACGATAACCTGGGTCACAGGCAGACCACCTATCATTCCAGAGACGATATTCCCGGCTCCCTGAGCAAAAAGCTCACGGTTGGTAGGTGTGGTGCGCTTTTTAGGGTCTAATTTGTCTGTCGCCTCTACGCATAAAAGCGTTTCTAAACTGGCAACCAGCGCAATCGTAAAGGCTGTAATCCACACCGCTGGCTCACCGATAATAGAGAAATTGGGAAACGTAAACTGCGCGATAAAATCCCCGAAATTTTCTGGTACCGGTACAGAAACCAAATGCTCCTGCGCAATACCCCATTCTCCTGAATTCTGAGTGACTAAATAATACACAATACCTAAAGCTACTGCAACCAAAGGTCCTTGAATAAGTTTAAAAAACTTTCCTTTTTTACTGAGCACGACATCCCAAAGTATGAGTATTCCCAGGCCAATAGCCGCTATAAGCGTAGCTCCGGGACTTATATTACCTATAATATTTCCCAGTTCTGAAAAGGTATTTTCGCCATCTACCTGAAAGAAACTCCAGTCGCCTTCCGGGTCTGCATCATAGCCAAAGAAATGTGGAATTTGCTTAAGAATGATGATGATCCCAATACCGGTAAGCATTCCTTTAATAACCGAAGATGGAAAATAATACCCAATTATACCTGCTCTGAGGACGCCAAAAAGCAACTGAATTACACCTCCCAGCACGATAGCTACTAACAGATTTTCATACCCTCCAAGGGTTGTTATTGCCGCAAGAACAATTGCGGTAAGTCCGGCTGCCGGACCACTAACTCCCAGGCTTGAGCCACTTATGGCTCCCACCACGATACCGCCTACGATACCTGCTATAAGCCCCGAAAATAATGGGGCTCCGCTCGCCAGCGCGATTCCCAGACAGAGCGGTAAGGCCACAAAGAAGACCACTACTGCTGAAGGGAAATCATTTTTTAAATGTTTAAACATGATGTTTTGGTTTTAGGTTATTCTAACTATGCTGCCGCTTTTCTAAAAGCCGGCAGGTCTAATAAAGGTTGATTATTATTGCAGATCAGGACGGGCTTATCGTTTTAAAGAGCATCCAGTCTGTATATTTCCATAATGTTGCGAAGTATATTCTCAAAATCAATATTCAGGTCTATCAACTTCCCGGAATGAATGTCAAACACCCAGCCGTGAACCGATAACTTACGGGTGCGTATTGCTTTCTGAACATCGGCCGTTTTAATCACGTTCACACACTGTTCCTGAACGTTTAGCTCCACAAATTTTTTGTAACGCTCTTCCTCATCTTTGATCTCATTGAGTTCGTCTTTATGTATACGGTACACGTCACGTATGTTTCTAAGCCAGGGATTGAGCAGTCCCAGGTCTGCAGATTGCATTGCGGCCTTTACGCCCCCGCAGTAATAATGCCCGCAAACCACAACGTGCTCTACCTTAAGATGTTCTACGGCATAGTTGATCACAGACATCGAATTAAGGTCGGTATTGGGAACCATATTCGCAATATTGCGGTGTACAAAAACATCCCCGGGGCCCACGCCCATAAGCTCTTCAGAAGATACCCGGCTGTCACTGCAGCCTATGTACAGTATTTTGGGCGACTGACCCTCAGATAGTTTTTTAAAGTAATTAGGTTCTATACTCAGGCGTTGCTTTACCCACTCTTTGTTGTTTTCAAAAATCTTTTGAATATCCATAATTTAAAATTGGTTGCGGTTGTTTAAAAATAGTGGTAATATATACATCAGCCTCAACCCCACAGGGAGTTTGGCTACTATGCATGTAAATATTAAAATTAATTATTTTTTGGAGGTGGAGAAATCAAGTCAAGGTAGACCGAATCAGGAACCACTGAAAAATGCAGCGGTTCGGGAGCAATTACTTCAACGATGTTGAATATGGTGTAGGCTGAGTCTGAATTTTTACTGAACTCATCTTCTGTGTCAAATACACTCCCCAAACCTCGCTCGTCATCAATACCGTCTAGCATACACCATTTATCCTGATGCTCAAAAGCGCGCACCAAAACCGGAGTGATTAGAAAAATTACAAAAATACTAAGCAGTAAAAAGGATTTGGTTGTCAAGGATTTGGTTTTGGCTAAGCCTAGTAAATTTATAAAAGTTATATTGAATTACTATCAATATAACTTATTATCTACAAAAGCTTTATATCAGACACAGGAATCCAACCTTCCTTACCGTCTGCCAATTGAATCATCGCCCAGTTTACATCCTGCTCCAGCACCCGCACCTTTGTACCTTCATGCAGGACAAAGCTGCTTTCACCCGCAAGATTAGGGGCGTTTTTTATTTCAGCCTCCGGCGAAAAAATCACAGCAAAAATGCGGTTTCGTTTTTCCGATTGGGATTGAAAAGCCAAAGTAAGACTCAATAAACCCAGTCCTAAAGCCAGAAAGGAAACCGTAAAAAGGGTGCGCTTTAGGGAAGTGGAAGCTATAAAGTAGTAAAACAGGAAACTTAGAGTAAATAAGCCCAAAAGCGCTACGGTTAATACCGCCCAGCCATCTACACTGAATAAGCCCAACACTGCGCGATACCATTTTTTGAAGATATTTTGAGGCAAGGGCGTAATAGCATCTACCGTCATATTCTGGGCAAACTCCAGATTGTTTTTTATTTCCTGATCGTTGGGTTTTAACTGAAGTGCTTTTTCATAATTATAAATACTGGGAGCTATACGGTTAAGCTTATAGTTCGCGTTTGCCAGATTGTAATAAACGGCTGCAGACTCATAACCGGCATCCAAAACTTTTTCGTAGTTCTTAATGGCCTCTTCATAATTGTTCTGGGCATATTGAGAATTTCCGGTTTCGAATAACTGTTCCGGGGTCTGGGCGTGTGACACAAATGCCACAAACAACACCACAAATGCAAAAATCAGTTGGGTTGCATTGCATCTGAATCCTGAGCTTTTCGGTCTAAAAAATTCTATATTCTTAATCATTTTTATAGCGATTTTAAAACCTTACAATTGCTTATCTATATCTGAAATAACCTGTGACGCCTGATCGTAATCGTGCTGCATCGCAACACTGCTAGCCGGGGTATAACGGGCAAATTCACAACTTTCCAACAGTTTGAGGAAGCTTGCCGTAGTTTCTACCGTTACTCCGCGTTCCTGTAATAACTGGCTGATACGCTCTTTACTCATCTCACTGGTTTGGATATTGAGCCTTGCCTTAAGGTAATTGTGCAAACATTTCTCTAAAGCCAGATAAAACGCGGTCTGATCGCCCAAATTCTTTTTGGCATCGCCCAGGTATTTGCGCGCCAGTTTATCTGCCTTGCGCAATCTGTTGCCTTTAATGTCATTTTGATATTCACGTCTCTTACGACCAAAAAATATCACCAGCGGAATCAAAAGAACCGGTGTTCCCAGCATACTCCAGAAGATTGTGCTGCCAAAAAAAGATTCCTGATTTTTTGAGATGAGGTTTGCCTCCGATTTGATGTAGCTAAATTGCTTCTGAGCCTCAACCGGCACTTTATTGTTGTTTTGTGCCAGAGTAGCAGGGCCATTCTCCACATCAATGATAATTTCATCGCTGCTCAGGGTTTTGTATTGCTCTGTCGCCGGGTCAAAGTAGGAGAAATTTATAGGCGGAATAGGATAATTCCCCTTTTGCTGAGGCACGATGGTATAACGCTGTGCATTTTTACCACTCATCCCATTAACAGAAACCCGAATATCCTGCTCGTTTTCGGGCTCGTAAACTTCCAGAGAACTGGGCAATTTAGGCTTGGGCAGATTAAACAGTTTCAGGTTGCCATTACCTTTAGCACTTATGGTAAGATCTAGAGCTTCCTGCGCATCCAATTTGGTTTTACTAGCTGTAACGTCAAAATCAAAAGTTCCTACGGCTCCGGTAAAGCTTTCAGGTTTTCCGGCTTCAGGAAGGGGCTTCACCTTTACTTTTCGCGTAGGCGCACTCACCTTAATCTGTGCCGGACGCAGAATGCGCATCCCAAATATATCACGGCGATTGGTAGGAGCTTCCACATTGATATTAAGCGCAAGCGGCTCTATGGTGAGTTCGCCGGTTTTTTGAGGATACAACAACGTACGTCTTAAAATCACATAGCGATAGGGCTTACCGTTAAAGCTGCCATCGTAAATTTTAAACTGCTTTTCATCAATACTTTGATTCCAGAAGTCCGAAAATTTTGGAGCTTCAACCTCATTCCAGCCGGTCACAGATGTTTCTCTGGAAACGTACAATTTGTACACGACCGTAAATGCTTCATTGAGATAGGGATCAGATTTTGAAACCTCAGCAACCAAATGCACATTTTCTGCCGCTGCAACCGCAGGATCATTAGGATCTTTGGGTACATCAACGGCTCCTGTCACAGTAATCTCTACCGGAAGGGTTTTATAGGTAGTACCGTCAATATCAATCTCAGCCTGACCTATTTTTAATTTTCCGGTGGCATTAGGCTGTAAAAAGTAGGAGAAGGTCTTCGAAAAACTTGCCCTCCCGTTTACCCATTGTTTGCTGATGCTTTGGTTAGGACCACCCACAACGGTAAATCCCTGAAAACTGGGTGGTCTAAAATTGTCACCATCCTGATTCATCTCAAAATCTACACGCAGACGCTCATTGACTCCAAGCGTCTCTTTACTCACCCGGGCATCAAATTCCACCTGAGACCAGGCCGTAAATCCTGAAAAAATCAGGATCAGTAAAAGTTTTAACTGCATCTTCATCATCATTGCTGCTTTTAACTTAAACTAATTACCAGTCTTTATCTGTTTTTACTTTGGCACCTTTAACTTTCTCGGCATTTATTTTTTCCTGTACCTTATTTTCTTCATTCTTCATGGCCTCAAGCAAGCTTTTTACCTGCTGGGGTGAAAGCTGTCCCTGACCCGGCTGTGGCTTAGGCTGTTCTTTAGGTTTGTCACCGTTTTCTCCTTGATCTTTCTGATCGCCTTCCCCGTCCTTAGGTTTGCCTTTATCTTCCTCTTTATCCTCGCCTTTGTCGCTCTCTTTGTCTCCGTCACCCTCTTTAGGCTTACCATCATCGCTTTCCTTGTCGTCGCCTTCTCCATTCTGATCTTTCTGATCCTGGTTTTGGTCCTGATTCTCATCGTCTTTATTATCGTCACCGCCGCCGCCGTTTTTCTCTTCCTCTTTTTTAGCAAGGGCTAAATTGTAACGGGTCTCGTCATCTGTAGGATCGTTGCGCAAGGCATTTTTATAAGCCTCTACAGCTTTCTTATAATCTTTTTGCTGATAGAATGCATTACCCAGGTTATGATAAGCTTTATGCTTCTCTGCTTTGGTTGTGGCTACTTCAGCTGCCTGAAGGTAGCGTGTCATACCCTCATCATACTTTTTGTTTCGGTAGTAGTTGTTGCCCATATTGTATTTTGCCGCCACATTTCCCGGGTCTTTAGCAACAGCTTTGCGATACGAGGTTTCGGCAGCAGAAAATTCTTTAGACACAAACTCTTTATTGCCTTCAGCAACAAAATCCTGTGCCTCGAGAATGGCAGGATTGGGTTTTTCGCTTTGCGCGAAAAGACTCCCACTCATCAATACTGTAAAAATTGCTACTAGTTTAATCGCTCTCTTCATCTTCAAAATCCTATTTTTCTTTTTTGTTTTCGTTAAATAAGTTGAGTTTACGTACCCAGGCGGTTTTACGCTCAAGCAGAAACACATCCAAAAATAACAAGAATAATGCCGCGCCTACAAACCACTGAAACTGGTCTTTAAAGTCGGCAAATTGCTTGGCCTCAAACTCTTTTTTATCCATCTGGCCAAAAGCGGTGCTCATCTTGTCAACCACTTGCTGAGTGCTGTTGCCATCGATGTATTCTCCATTAGCCTCATTGGCGATTTCCTGCAAGGTTTCAGGATTGAGCTTTGTGATCACCGTCTCGCCTTCCTGATCTTTTTTGTACGACTGCACCACACCATTACGTTTTATGGGAATGCGCTCTCCGGCTTCGGTACCTACGCCTATGGTAAAAATACGAATGCCCTCTTCCTGTGCAGACTCTGCAATCGCTGCGGCATTACCTGCGTGATCTTCCCCGTCTGATATGATTACCAAAACCCGGTTGGTCTGTTCGGCATCATCATAATAGGTTTTGGCCAACTCAATAGCGTCTTTGATTGCCGTTCCCTGACTCGAAAGCATATCGGTATTCATCGCGTTGAGGAACATTTTGGCACTGCTGTAATCGGTCGTGATGGGCAATTGCGGATACGCGCTACCGGCATAGGCGATAATTCCCACGCGGTCGCTTCCCAGGTTGTTGATGATTTGGGTTACCAGCTGCTTGGCTTTTTCCATACGGCTGGGCGCAATATCTTCGGCATCCATACTTTTAGACACGTCAACGGCAAACACCACATCAACTCCCTCTCGTTTTACCGTCTCGAGCTTGGTGCCAATCTTGGGGTTTACCAGCGCAATAGCCATAAGCGCGATAGCCAGACAAATCAAAACCAGTTTTAAAACCGGCTTAAAAACCGAGCGCTGTGGGGTAAGGGCACCCAGTAACTCGCGGTTGGCTACAAAGCGTTTTTGCGCATTGCGTTTCCAGAGGCTTACTGCCAGAAACAGCAGTACCACCACCGGAATGGCAAGCAGGGCCCAAAACCATATTTTTTCTTCCAATAAATACATAGAAGCTTATCTATTATTATTGTTATTATTTATTTTTTCGAATCTGCTTCGATGCCAAATTCAGCTTGTTGCATCATTTGAATTTCACTCAGCAGCCGTTATAAAATCTTCTACACAAAACTCCTGAAAACCGTGAAGCGCAACAGCAATTCAAACAAAAGCAACAGCCCTGCCAAAATCACCAGCGGACGATACTTTTCTTCATAATTGGTGTACTTAAACTCTTCGACATCTGTCTTTTCAAGCTTATTGATTTCGGCATAAATCTGCTCCAGTTTTTCGTTATCCGTCGCCCGGAAATACAATCCGCCGGTCTCGTCTGCAATCGTTTTGAGCAATTCCTCGTCAATTTCAACCGGGATTCTTCCGTAAATAAAACTTCCGTCAGATCTTATATTTGTGGGCGAAAGCGCTGTCCCGTTTGTCCCCAGACCTATAGTATACACTTTAATGCCGTATTCCTGAGCAAGCTCACTGGCTATAGCAGGCTCAATAAAACCGGCGTTATTCACCCCATCGGTCATCAAGATGATCACCTTGCTGATGGCCTTACTATCTTTTAAACGGTTAACCGACGTTGCCAGACCCATCCCGATAGCTGTACCGCCTTCAATGATGCTGTTGTACTGTACATCTTCGAGCGAACTCAACACAATGGCTTTATCGCTGGTGATGGGTGTACGCGTATAGCTTTCACCCGCATATTCCACCAGACCAATACGATCGTTGGGACGCTGGCGGATAAATTCTGCAGCCACATCCTTTAACGCATCAAGCCTGTTAGGCCGTAAATCACGCGCAAGCATACTCGCCGAAACGTCAATCGCAATCACGATATCTATACCTCGTGTGGTTTTAGAGCGCGTTGACACATCAACATTACGTGGACGCGCCAGAGCGGTTATGAGACAGGCCAAAGCGAGTAATCTTAAAATAAAGAGCACGGGCCGCAGCTTTGCCAGCAAACCACTTCCTGCTTTAAAACCTTTGAGGCTCGAAAGTTTTACCTGTGCCGTGAGTTTATTCCGTTTCAGGAAATACCAGAGCGCAGCAATTGGCAAAGCCAAAAGCAGCCAGAAAAATTCAGGATTTTGAAATTCAAAATTACTTAACATTAGTAGGTACTGTTTTTTGAAGTTCTACTGAATTGATGATGCGTTGCGCCATCTGAGCGGCATACTGATCGTCTTCACGCCAGGCTACCAGCACCTGCTGAAGCACTCCCGGAGTTGTGAAAAGCAGGAGTTCATATTCACCGGCATCAAAGTTTTTCTTATTCAAGGTCTGCGGGAACTCACCCGAGCCAAAAACACGTAAGCCTTCCGTTCCTTCAGGGGTCGTGTATTTTTCGGTTTTAACAACCAGATTTTTAGCGCCGCTGGCTTCAAGAGTGCTAATCATTCCCTGAACCGCGCCATCCAAATTAGCTTCTTCCTTGCTGTTAAAACGCGCATTGTTTACTACTACATAAAACTGGTCAATAAGACTTCCGTAGGCAAATGAATTCATATTAACCTGCATCGCAATGGAATCAGGCAGAGGCACTACGGTGCGCTCCAGCACGCGGGGCGTACTTACAATAACGGGCGGATAGCCGTATTCACTGCGCACCCAATCGCCTTCCAGCAAATCTTTAGACGGGTGACCTATGAAGTTGTCTTTTACAAAATCAAAGCCTTTGGTGGCGATTAAAATACCGGTTGAGATTAGCAGTATGGCAAAGACTCCCAGCACGCCGGTAAGAATCAATTTGCGCTTGCGGCGTTTGGCCAAAGCTTCGCGGTAGGCGGCATCGCGCATCAGTTCCTCTTCGGTAGGCTCGGGAATTGATTCTTTGGTTTCCTTTACAATTTCTTCAGCCACAAGACGGTCTGCCTGCGCCTGGCCTTCACCAGGTACAGTACGTGCGAACTTGGTAAGATCGGCACGTTTTAATATCTGGTCAAGCTTTAGAATGGTCTCTTTGCTCAGGTCAATTCTACCCTTCTGCTTCTCTTCAAGCAGGCGTTCAATAAGTTCACCCGAAGTACTTTCCATAGAACGGTCGTAAACTTCCTCGTCCAGGTAATGCCGTACAATATCGGTAAGTTTGGAATAATAGGCTTTTGAAACTTCCTGGTCAGAAAGTCCGCGACCCGGGGTTTTGAATTCCTCATCAAGCGCTTTAAGCGAAACCATCGCCTGCTCAAAAGGAGGCAGTTTGCGCTCAGCTTCCGCCTTTTTGCGATTGCGTCTAATGATAAAAAACAGGAAAACACCAATTACAATCGCAAGAATTAAAAAGTACAACAAATACTCCCAGATTTTACTGGTAGCACGTTCAACCTCCACAATTTCCTTGATATCGTAAAGACCCTGCTTGGTAGTATCTACTAAGACATTATTAACCTCAACCCGAATCGAATCGGTATAAAACGGCTGCTGATTGATGCTGATTACCTGCCGCGGAATGGTATAACTCCCGCTGTCAAACTGGGTAAGCCCGTAACGCTTGATCAGGTTCATTTTGGCTCCCGCAAATGAAGTGTCTGTTTTGTAGGTTTCGATTAACTCGAGCGGTACAAAGCTTTGACCTTCGGGAAACATAACAAGATCTGTAGAGTCTGCCTCGACATTTACGGTATAGGTTATTTGCTCGCCAATGAGAATGTTTGTGCTGTCAACCGCAGCTTTCACCTGCTGCGCCTTTAGATCACTTCCGCTTAAAACAAGCAGTATAAAAAGTCCCAAATAGAAAAATTTGGTCTTCAGGTTGCCAAAAATTAGGGTTGTTTTAGGCTTATCGTTCATCGTATATCTATCCTCTTCTTTTAAAATAACCTAGTAATTTTTTTACATAACTTTCATCGGTACGCACATCGATGACGCCTGCCCCGCTGCGGGTAAAGCTTTCTTTAAAATAGCCTACACGGTCGCGGTAATATTTGGCGTAGTTGTCGCGCACTTTTCGCGAAGTGGTATTGACTAAAAGCAATTCGCCGGTTTCTTCATCTTCCATCTGTACCACGCCCAGACTGGGGATTTCTTCTTCCCTGCGGTCGTAAATGCGAATACCGGTAATGTCGTGACGTTTGGCGGCAATTTTCATCGTATCGTTATAATCGTCTGCGATAAAGTCTGAAAGCACAAAAACAATGGCTTTCTTTTTCATCACGCTCGATAAAAATTTAAGCGCCTGAGCCACATCGGTACGTTTACTTTTAGGTTTAAACTCGAGCAGTTCGCGTATAATGCGCAATACGTGCGACTTTCCTTTTTTAGGCGGAATGTAGAGCTCAATGCCGTCTGAAAATAAAATCAAACCGATTTTATCGTTGTTTTGAAGCGCCGAAAAAGCAAGCGTCGCTGCGATTTCGGTTACAATTTCCGATTTAAACTGCTGGTCTGTACCGAAAAATTCGGAGCCACTCACATCTGCAATAAGCATCATGGTGAGTTCGCGCTCCTCTTCAAAAACCTTTACAAAAGGCTCACTGTATCGGGCGGTGACATTCCAGTCTATATTACGCACATCATCGCCAAACTGATACTGCCGCACTTCACTAAAGGTCATGCCACGCCCCTTAAAGGTAGAATGGTATTCCCCTCCAAAAATATGATCAGACAGTCGCCTGGTCTTAATCTCTATCTTGCGTACTTTTTTTAAAAGTTCTTTAGTATCCATAGGCCCCCTGACCCCCGAAGGGGGAATTATGCGTTACTATTTTTTGATTAGTATTCAAATCAATTCTGTTTTCAGAAATTTTCAAGAATTTTTTAGCCTGATTACCATTCCCCCACTGGGGGTTAGGGGGCTAAGGCACTTCGATCTCGTTTACGATCTTATTGATGATTTCTTCGGTGGTGACGTTTTCGGCCTCTGCCTCGTAGGTGATTCCGATACGGTGGCGCAACACGTCGTGTACGATGGCACGTACATCTTCAGGAATTACATAACCGCGCCCTTTTATAAAGGCATAACATTTTGCTGCCGTAGCCAGATTGATACTACCCCGTGGAGACGAACCAAAGCTGATGAGTGGTTTTAGATCGGCCAATTTGTAGTTTTCAGGATAACGGGTCGCGAAGATGATATCCAAAATGTATTTTTCGATTTTTTCGTCCATATAAACCTCACGCACTGCTTCCTGAGCACGTAAAATCTGCTCTACAGAAACTACGGGATTTACCTTCTCGTAAGATCCTTTTAGATTTTGGCGGATGATGAGTTGTTCTTCGGCGTGTTTTGGATAATCAATAACGGTTTTCAACATAAAACGGTCAACCTGAGCTTCAGGCAGTGGATAGGTACCTTCCTGCTCCACCGGGTTTTGAGTTGCCATTACCAGAAAGGGTGCATCCAGTTTAAAAGTCTCATCGCCAATGGTCACCTGCTTTTCCTGCATGGCCTCAAGCAGGGCACTCTGAACCTTTGCCGGAGCACGGTTGATCTCATCTGCCAGTACAAAGTTGGCAAAGATGGGTCCCTTTTTTATGCTGAAGTCATTCAGCTTCATATTGTAGATGAGTGTACCCACCACGTCTGCCGGAAGCAAATCGGGCGTAAACTGAATACGGCTAAAACTCCCGTGAACAGCTTGTGAAAGCGTGTTGATCGCCAGTGTTTTGGCCAGACCCGGAACCCCTTCGAGTAAAATGTGACCCCGACCCAAAAGGCCTATCAAAAGTCTTTCGACCATATGCTTTTGACCTACGATGACCTTATTCATCTCCATCGTCAGGATTTTCACAAAAGCACTTTCTCTTTCAATCTTTTCATTGATGGCTCCAATATCAACAGATGCGCCGGTATTTTCCATAATTTATATGCTATTAATGTATATTTTACATTCTAAAGGTTAACTTTTCTTCAGAACGATTGCGTTAAGCTATCGTTAAAACCCCAGCCAGTGTTCACATTAGAAACCACTTGGCTGCAGTGCCTCTAATGACTGATTTTAGAGTAAATTGTTGCAAAAAAAAAGCAATCTTCTCAGATTGCTTTTCAAATATACAGTATTTAAGGCTTATTCTTCAACTACAACAACCTCACCAACACTGGTTGTTTGTCCATTTTCAACAACAACGTCTTCCACAATAAAGGTGGTAATAACACCTTCTGTAATCTCGGCTCTTACGGTTAAATCATAAGTTCCCTCAGGAAGACCTACTAATTCAAAGTCTCCGTCAACATTGGTAGAAGTGGTTACTTCAGTGGTTCCTACTAAAGTACTTACAGTTGCAGGAATCACAACATCTCCTGTTGTAAATACACTACCTGAAATCGCTCCTGTTGCCTCAATGGCAGTGGCACGAATAACCGGTTTAAGACTGTAACCACCGTTACCCTGAGTTACGATTGATTTGTCAACATCAAAGTCAAGAACTACTGTGTAAAATACACCAGCCTCAAGAGTTTGATTGAATTGTACTTTTAAACCTGATTGTTGTGCACTTGGCGTAGCAAGCGGATAGGTCTCCCCATCAACAACAACCGTGTTGTCATCACCTAATATAAGTCTGATTTGATTGATCGCTCCTGCAGGGATATCTTCATCAGCAAGCAATGCATAAGTACCTCCGGTTAGCTCAAGAAGGTCATAAATTTCCGGATCTACTAATAGCTCGTACTCATCGCTTTCAAAATCATCGTCGTCTGTAGCATCATCCAGATCGTCAAGATCTTCATTGTACTTTACAACCACAGCTTCAACATCTATAAAAACGTGGTCGTAATCACCCGGACCGTCTACCAGTCGCACAGACATACCTGCAGTACCGCGGTCTGAAGAGTTAGAATCATCGCTACATGAAGTGAACGCTATAAATGCTACAAAGAGCATACTTAATTTAAATATTGTTTTCATTGTTTAATTATTAAGATTAGATTTCCCAAAGATGATGTCCTTCGGGCTCATTATCAAATCCTTTAACGGCAATTAACGAAGTTTAGTATTGCTTTAAGGAATGTAGCGTAGATAAAACCTTATTTTCATACGACCAAAAAAATTAAATTATGAAAGGAAAAACAGCGTTCATAACCGGCGCCACCAGCGGGATTGGCAAGGCAACGGCCACGCATTTTGCAGCAAACGGCATCAACCTCATTCTTTGCGGAAGAAGGCAGGATCGTCTTGATGCGCTTCAGGCAGCTTTGAGTAAACATGTACAGGTACACACCTTAAATTTTGATGTACGCGACAAGAAAGAAGTGCAGCAAGCCATAGCCGGCTTACCCGAAGATTTTCAGCAGATAGACATTCTCATCAATAACGCGGGTAATGCTCACGGCCTTGATCCCATTCAGGATGGAAGTACAGACGATTGGGATGCCATGCTCGACATCAACGTAAAAGGTTTGCTTTATGTAAGCGATGCCATAATCCCCAAAATGATCAGGGCAAACAGCGGTCATATCATCAACATTGGTTCTACCGCCGGAAAAGAGGTTTATCCCAAAGGCAACGTGTATTGCGCGAGTAAGCATGCCGTAGATGCCATCAACCAGGGTATGCGACTCGACCTGAATGGTTACAACATACGCGTGGGTGCCGTGAACCCCGGGATGGTAGAAACCGAATTTAGCGAGGTACGCTTTAAAGGAGACGCTGATAAAGCAGGCAAGGTCTACCAGGGCTTCAAACCATTGCAGGCCAAAGACGTTGCAGACATCATCCATTTTGTCGTGACCAGACCCTATCATGTAAACATCGCCGATCTTGTGGTTATGAGTGTTGACCAGGCTTCGAGTACGGTAGTCAACAAAGCTTAAAGAATTGCACGTTACAGGTTAAAGAATTATTTTATGGGGAACATTCAACGTTTTGAAGATTTGGAGATCTGGCAAAAAGCAAGAGTATTAAATCAAAATCTCTTCAGGCTTATTTCTGATACCCAGCTACAGAAGGATTTTAAACTGCGTGAACAGATAAATGGTGTGCAGGCTCAATAATGGATAATATTGCTGAAGGCTTTGAAAGGGACGGAAATAAAGAATTTGCGCAATTTCTGAGTATTGCCAAGGGTTCCTGTGGTGAAGTGCGTTCTCAACTATATCGATGCTATGACCGGGAGTACATTGATCAGGATCAATTTAATGAATTGAAAAACCAGTGCACAAACCTGAGCAGGCAGATAAATGCTTTAATGAAATATATAAAATCTTCGGATAGACGAGGTTCCAAATACGACTAAACCTGTAACTTGTATCAAGCAACCTGCAACGTTAAAAATGATCAACAAACGCCTTCTTATTAAAAACCTGCTCGCGCATAACGACGAGAACAGTTTTTATGACAAGAAGCGCAAAGTGGATATTGGCAACAAAGAAGGCAAGGCCAAATTTTTAAAGCACATTTGTGCACTCTCAAACTCCAATCCTAAAAACAACAGCTATATCGTCATTGGGGTTGAGGACGAAAGCAATGAGATTGTTGGTGTTCCGTTTTTTGATGACAGCAAGATTCAGAATTTGATTAACGCGTATCTCGATAATCCGCCCATTGTTTCTTACGAAAACATTCCGTTTCCACACCTTCCGGCAGATCTGGTTGTGGGTTTGGTGACCATAAGACCCTTAAACAAGCTTACCGCGCTCAAAAAGAATATCTGGAAATATTGGGGAGGAACAGTTTTCTACCGGGACGGAAGCATTTCTATGCCGAAGTCTTTCAAAAGCGAAATTTTAGACGTTAACAGCGAAATCGTCGCTACTATTGAAAAACATTCGCACAACAGCATTGAGCATACCCTTGATGGGGTTATAGACTTTATAAACGTGCGGCACGCCGATCTGCACACCCAATACAAGGTTTTTAAAGAACAGTTTGTTGTCTGCTGGGCCGGGAATAAAAAGGAAGTCAAGGGGGAGACCTACTTCAGCCGGGTTGATATTGAACTCATCAATGAGCAGGTGCGTATTTTTTATTCGGCGCTTGACGAGGTTTCCATTACAATGACAAACGATTCATTTACCATATTAGAATACGTGTTGCTGGGGCTTCAGGGAAATTACAAATACTATCCGCTGGAAGAACTCACGTTGTACTTCAACGAAAACGGTTCGTATTACATAGACAGCGATCTGGTTTTTGAACCCCCGAAATACGACAAAAAATTGTTGCACCACATCTACAATAACAACAATACCATACTCAATAAGGTTTTGGCTGGCATTGAACTAAATAAAGGCGAAACTGCAGATTTGTATAACCTGCCCGCGACCTATTTGCTGTGTTATCTGAATGGTTTTGAACCGGCTCTCGAAAAACTGGAAAGCATGCGGCCTTTTCTGCGTAAGTTTGACAGTAAATTATATCAATCCTATAAAGAAAACATACGCATTTTGCGTAAAGTAAAATACAATTAATGGCACGTACACTGGCTATTGGCGACATCCACGGCGGACTCAAAGGCTTAAAACAGATTTTAGAACGGGCAGCAGTACAACCCGATGATTTGCTCGTCTTTTTAGGCGACTATGTTGACGGGTGGAGCGATAGCGCACAGACCATAGATTTTTTGATCGACCTCAAAACCAGGCAAAACTGCATTTTTATCAGAGGGAATCACGACGAGCTCGTCTCAGATTGGCTTAAAACCCATAAAACCAATGAAACCTGGCTCAATCATGGCGGGATTAGCAGTATAAGATCCTATCAATCTTATTCTGAAGCCCAACGTAAGGAACATCTGGAGTTTTACGAAGCTCTTGAGAATTATCACATAGATGCAGCCAATCGTATGTATGTGCATGCCGGTTTTCAAAACCACAACGGCCCCGAGTATGAACATCACAGCACCGCTTTTTACTGGGATCGCACTTTTTGGGAAATGGCGGTAGGTCTTGATAAAAGCTTAAAGCCAGATGATCTGGAGTATCCCAAACGCCTTACGCATCACAAAGAGATTTTCATAGGTCACACTCCCGTTACGCGAATCAACCGAGACGAACCCACGCAGATGGCTAACGTGTGGAATGTGGATACCGGCGCGGCTTTCTACGGAAAACTTTCCATACTGGATGTGGATACTAAAGAATTCTGGCAAAGTGATCCGCTTTACAAATTGTATCCCGATGAGGATGGCCGAAACGCATAAAAAAACCGAAGCTTTAAACTTCGGCTTTAATAATTAGGTTATTAGATCATCACCTTATGCTTGTTTTGCCACTCGCGCAATTCCTCCCATTTTCCTTCATAGGCTAAACGTGCCTGATCTGGCCAGGAAGCGGGTTGATGCGTATCGGTGGCGCGACCACTGCTCGTGAGGATTTCCCGGCATCTTTCGGCCGAAGTAGTTGAAAGTTCCTTCCAGGTATTTATTCCGTTTTGCTTCAATAAAGACGCAATTTCAATAGTGATTCCTTCAACAATAGTTAAGTCATCCTGAATAACATCTTTACCATAAGCTCTTCGCGCTTCTTCAGACCTGAAGGAATTTACGGTTTCGGTAGTTCCGCTGGCGATATTTTGAACCGCATTCAGCTTAGATTTTGAACTAGCCAATTCAGACTCTACATTGCTCAAACGGGTTTGTAGATTTGATATGGTATTCTCCAGTTCTTTACGCTTCTCAAGAGAAGTATTGAGTTCGCGATTTTTAGCCTCGTATTTATTTTCCCAGGCTTCAAGTTCCTTCTTTGAATCAGGTGATTTTTTGGTAGCATATCCCATAAGATACCCAATCACGATCCCTAAAATTCCGGCTAATACCGGGCCTGCAATCATCCAATTTATTTCCATAATTATAATGTTTGTTTAGTTAATTGATGTAAAGCTAACAGGATGATCTCTTAAAATTTCAGTACGTCGGGTTAAACAAAACCCAAATCAAGTCATTGATAATCAGTTAATTTTAAGATAAATAAAAATTGTTTTGTGGGCTTAGAGGATTCGTATTTCAAGCGGTACAATGGCTTAATGGCTATTTTCAAATTTTCAAAATGAAAGACCTTGTTCTTAAAGCCAAATTCCCTTTTATTAAAAAATTGTGTGTGGTTTGAAACAAATCAGATTAAATTACTACCTATTATTAAACACATTTATGATGAAAAAATTACTGGTAATTGTTCTCCTGCTTTTTACAGGTGTAAGCACGTTAAACGCTCAGGCACAACCTGACGCCTATACCGAAACGCTACGTGAAATGATGAAAGTTTCAGGGTCTTTAGAATCCTTTCACGCGGCTATAGACCAGATCTTTACTATGTATAAACAAGAAAAGACAGCTGTACCAGATAAATTTTGGGATACGATGAAAGCCGAATTTGATAGCACCTCTATTAATGACCTCACGGAGATGCTTACTCCGGTATATAAAAAAAGGATGAGTATAGAAGATTTAAGGGCTATTATCGCATTCTACAACACTCCCGTTGGTAAAAAATTTGCCAAAGAAACACCCGGAATTATGCAGGAATCTATGCAGATAGGTCGGGAATGGGGTATGCGCATAGGCAAGGAAATGGTTTCAAAATTACAAGAAAACGGATACTAACAAACAAGCTTTAAAATCAACATCTATGGGACTTTTTGACAAAATCAAAGAAAAACTCAGCCACGAATTTATAGACATCATCGAGTGGCTCGATTATACGGAAGACACCATTGCCCACCGGTTTGAACGGTATCAAAACGAAATTAAAAACAACGCAAAACTCATCGTACGTGAGGGTCAGACTGCTGTTTTTATAAATGAAGGGCAGCTTGCAGATGTGTTTGGGCCCGGTACCTATACGCTTAACACGCAAAACCTTCCGATTTTAACGACGCTTAAAGGCTGGAAATACGGTTTTGACAGTCCGTTTAAGGCCGAAGTGTATTTTGTAAACACCCATTTGTTTACCGATGAAAAGTGGGGAACTAAAAATCCCATTACGCTGAGCGATGACCGCTTTGGTTTAGTAGAAATACGCGCGTTTGGTACTTATGCCTTCCGCATTAGCGATGCCGGAAAATTCATTAAAGATATCGTGGGCACCGATGCCAACTTCACTAATTTCGAAATCAACGAGCATCTAAAAAGCCTCATTGCCACACGCTTTACCGATACCGTGGGCGAAGCCAAATTGCCTATTGAATTGTATGCGGCAAACACAACCGAGCTTTCAGAGACCTGTAAAGAGGTTATGCAGCCCGAGTTTAGCAGCGTGGGGATTTCGCTCGAAAAATTCTTTATCGAAAATGTCTCGATGCCCGAAGATCTCAAAAAGGAAATCTTTGAGTACAGTCGTATTGACAAACTGGATATGGATAAGCTTACCAAGTTTAAAACCGCAAAAGCTATCGAGGCAGCGGCAAACAATGAAGGAGGCACGGCCGGCGCCGGAATGGGAATGGGAATGGGCTTTGCCCTCGCCCAGCAAATGGGTACAGCAATGGCAAACCCTCAGGCGCATCAACCCGCACCTCAGGCCGCAACGCCACCACCTATGCCTGCAGCTACGCAGTATTACTACGCCATCAACAACCAGCAGCAGGGGCCCGTAAGCTTTGAGCAATTACAGTCTTTATTTGCGTCACGTACCATAAATCGCGATTCGCTGATCTGGAAACAGGGTATGAGCGAATGGAAAGCCCTGCAGGAGCTAGACGAATTGAAACCCTTTTTAGGTGGAAACACACCACCTCCATTACCGGCTCAATAATTTGACAACAACCACACGGTGAGCGATCCTGTAATTCAAAAATCGGAACTTAAAAAAGCCTGTAAAAACTGTGGTGCCGAGCTTACCTACAAGCCCGGCACCACCCAGGTCACTTGTGACTATTGTGGTCATAAAGAAGAACTGAACCTGAGTCTGGATACCGTTAAAGAATTACCCTTGCGCGAGTATCTGCGCGAAATGGGATCTCAGGCCAATTCGGTAGAAATAAGCCTGCTGCATTGCAAAAACTGTGGTGCAAACCAGCATGTAGAAGAAAATTACAAATCCCTGCATTGCGTGTATTGCGGCACTCCGCTTATTCGCGAAGACGCGGTGACCGAGCAATGGATTCTTCCGGGAGGGGTATTGCCTTTCCAGCTCACGCAACAGGAAGCACTCCTGCGCTTTAAAAAATGGGTAAAAGGCCTGTGGTGGGCGCCTAATGATTTGCAAAAAGCCAGCCTCGATCCGCAGTTTACAAAAGGTTTGTATTTGCCCTACTGGACCTTTGACGCACAGCTTTACGGCCGGTACACCGGTTCAAGAGGCGATTATTATTATGAAACTGAAAGTTACCGTGATTCTAAAGGCCGAAACCAAACCCGTCGGGTACGTAAGACCCGCTGGTCACCGGTCTCCGGAAACATACAGGGTTTTGTAGACGACACCCTGATTAATGCCTCAAAACAACACACCGGAAAAGTGCCTCGTGGCGTTAGCCGTTGGGACTTAAAAAAACTGCAGCCTTTTGAGAGCGGTTTCCTGGCCGGTTTTGTTACCGAAAAATACACCATCCCCTTAAATCAGGGGCATCTGGAAGCTCAGGACGAAATGCGAAATATAGCCACGGTCTGGGCAAGACGCGATATTGGCGGCGATGAGCAGCGCGTTAATCAGCTCAATATTCAGCTTGAGGAGGAAACCTTTAAACACATTCTGCTTCCGGTGTACATAAGCGCCTATCGTTATAAAAACAAGGAATACAGCTTTTTTGTAAATGGCGAAAACGGAAGCGTTTCAGGTAAACGCCCGTATTCGTTTTGGAAAATCTTTTTTGCAGTGCTTGCGGGTCTGCTGTTTTTTGGACTGATCTATCTCTTTAGCAAATAATAAAAGCCGCATAATCTGCGGCTTTTAGTTGTATATGTAGCACCTCAATTGCAATTACAAATCAAACTTAATCCCCTGCGCAAGCGGAAGCTCAGTCGTATAATTAATCGTATTGGTTTGTCGGCGCATATACACCTTCCAGGCATCGCTGCCGCTTTCACGGCCACCTCCGGTTTCTTTTTCACCACCAAAAGCACCGCCAATTTCGGCTCCGCTGGTACCAATGTTTACATTTGCAATCCCGCAATCACTACCGGCCACACTTAAAAAACGCTCCGCTTCACGAAGATTGTTAGTCATAATAGCTGAAGACAGTCCCTGGCGCACGCCGTTTTGCAGTGCGATGGCATTATCCACATCCCCGCTATATTTCATCAGGTATAAAACAGGTGCGAAAGTCTCGTGCTGCACAATCTCAAAATGGTTTTCTGCTTCGGCGATAGCAGGCTTTACATAGCAACCGCTCTCGTAACCTTCGCCTTCAAGTACTCCACCTTCCACGATTAGTTTTCCGCCTTCTTCAACAACTTTTTCTAAGGCTTTTTGGTAATTCTTAACCGCATCGGTATCAATTAAAGGTCCTACGTGGTTTTTTTCGTCCAGCGGATTCCCAATACGCAACTGACCATAGGCATCCACAAGTGCATTTTTTACTTTATCGTAAATGCTTTCGTGAATGATTAACCTGCGGGTAGAGGTACAGCGCTGTCCGGCAGTTCCTACCGCTCCAAATACCGCCCCGATTACCGTCATCTTTAAATCAGAGTCGGGAGTGACGATGATCGCATTGTTTCCGCCCAACTCCAACAAGGATTTACCCAGACGGGCACCCACGGTTTGCGCGACCTGTTTTCCCATTCGGGTAGAACCTGTTGCGGAGATCAAAGGTACGCGCTCGTCCTGAGTCATCAGTTCGCCCACTTTATAATCCCCATTTATTAAGCACGATATACCCTCAGGCAGCTTGTTTTTAGCGAAAACACGAGCGGCTATTTTTTGACAGGCGATTCCGGTAAGCGGGGTTTTTTCGGAAGGTTTCCAAATACACACATCGCCACAAACCCAGGCCAAAGCCGTATTCCAGGACCACACGGCCACCGGAAAGTTAAATGCCGAAATAATACCTACAATCCCCAGCGGATGGTATTGCTCGTACATACGATGCCCGGGGCGCTCGCTGTGCATCGTCAAACCATGAAGCTGACGCGAAAGCCCTACCGCAAAGTCGCAGATATCAATCATCTCCTGCACTTCGCCCAGACCTTCCTGATAGCTCTTTCCCATCTCATAGGAAACGAGTTTCCCTAAAGGTTCTTTAAGGCGACGCAACTCCTCATTAAACTGGCGCACCACTTCACCACGCTGGGGAGCCGGCATCAGCCGCCAAACTTTAAAAGCTTCCTGAGCAGTTTGCACCACCTGCTCGTATTCTTGCGGTGTTGTCTGGGTCACACTGGCAATGTGCGAACCATCAACGGGAGAAACCGAGTCTAAAAGCGAACCGCCATTCATAGATTTTGAACCGGTAGAAGTACCCGGGTTTTGAGCTTCAATTCCTAAAGCTTTTAATGCTTCAGAGATTGCTGTATATGCTTGAGTTTCGGCCATTATTTTATGATTTTCGTATAAATTAAGATTCAATTCTACGAAGTTAATAAATCAAAAAAGCTAATTAAAGGATTTACTAACAGATTCGTAAATGAAAAATGCACCTCTACAAGGTGCATTGATTGTTCGTTAAAATGTACTTTAGTCCTGAACAAAGCGCGGGTCTGCTTCCATCACCGTACCGCAGTTGTTGCAGGTGCGCAGTTCTTTGCTTCCGTAGAATTCTTTAAAGTGCTTTAAAAAATCTTTTTCGATATCATTTAGCGGAAAATAAACCTCATACAGTTTATTGTTGCAATTGTCGCAAAACCACAGCAAACCATCTTTACCGTCAAGGTCAGCGCGTTTGCGCTCTACCACCAGACCTATAGAACCCGGCTTACGCACGGGAGAGTGCGGCACTTTTGCCGGATGCAGATACATATCGCCCGGGCCCAGCTTCATCGTACGCTTCTCACCATCTTCCTGTATATGAACTTCAATCTCACCTTCAAGCTGGTAAAACAATTCTTCGGTCTCATTATAATGGTAGTCTTTACGGGCGTTGGGGCCTGCAACAGCCATCACGATATAATCATCGGCGTCTTTGTACAGGTTTTTATTTCCTACCGGCGGCTTGAGTAATTCGCGGTTTTCTTCTACCCACCGGGTTAGATTAAAGGGTTTTGCAATTGGCATAATCGAATTCTTTTAAGTTTAAAAATACGATTTTCCGGCAGATGCTTTCGCAGTAAAAGCGGGAAGTAAAAAGAAAATCCCTTCACACATGAGCTGCGAAGGGATTTCTTTTGGCAAGTCCGTTGCCGGACTTTAAACGAGACAGCAGGTCCCCACCTGCTGCATCTAACATAACAAAACCAACTTAAAGTCCTGAATTTTGTAAATGTTGTGAATGTTGTAATTGATTTTGTACTTCGGGGTTACGGGGTTTTAAAAATGATTTGGGGTTTGTTGTAATTGACTTGTTTAATTATGATCTGGGGTGATCGTGATTTGGGGTTTATTTGGTGATGAAAATCTGCGTAAAAAAGGCAGTTCCTTTATCATTTTTTACTACTGATATTCCACTGTGTGTGAAATTTCCTTCAAGTGCTTCGCGATGACTGTCGCTCTTAATCCAGGCTGCAACAACCTCCTGAGCCGTGCGGTAACCAAAAGCTACATTCTCACTTACACGACCGGCACCACGTGATTTAAGATAGTCTGAACGCTTAAAAAAGTTATCGTGGCTTATCTGACCTTTGGTAGCCATATACTTAGAATGATCTGAAGCCTGAACTTTAGAATCAGTATTGGCCTGAAGTGCAGTTAAACCAAGGCTTTGACGGTGTGCGTTAACTTCTGCAAGAACTTCCTGAGCGAAAGCTTCTTCAACAGTAAGGTTTGCAGCAACTTCTAAAGTTGCTTCTTCGGTTGGCATCAACTCTTCGTCTTGTGAACAGCTGGAAAAGAATACAGTAAATGCAAGAGCCAAAAGGCTTGTAGTAAAAGTTCTCATGATTTGGGGTTTATGAGTTATGTTGATACAAACATAAGTAGGATTTTTTGTTCCTACAACCTTTCATCTGTCATTTTGTGTATTTCATCGATTATCGTGTAAAATTTAACAGAATTTCCCAAATTTTAACACTTTTCAGCTGTTTAAAATGCACTTTGTCGTTAGTTGACTATGTAGCGCTAAATCGTTTAATTGAATAATTGTGCATTTTGTCGATCATAATATACTATAAATAGTCGTTTATCGGTATTTTTTGCAGTATGTAAGAAATAATAAATCGCCTAATGCAGCTTAGGCACTGGTTTTAAGAGAGATGACTATTTAAAAGCCCGGATTGACCATTAGAAATTCGTTTTCAGACTGAAACATTGTATTTTTAAGCATAAATCTGTCTTAACCCATGAAAACCTTATCTGTCTTACTCCTGAGTCTTCTAGTAATTGCATGCAATACCAAACCTAAAGAGGAAACAACTCCCGAAATTCCCAAACAACAGGAATTTGCCATCATCATACATGGCGGTGCGGGAACAATCCTGAAAAAGAATATGACCGACTCCCTGGAGCGGGCTTACAAAGCAGCACTTACCGAAGCCATACAAACCGGATATAAAATTCTTCAGGATGGAGGCAGTAGTCTTGAGGCCGTGCAACGTACTATCAATGTGATGGAAAACTCGCCCTTGTTCAATTCGGCTAAAGGCGCTGTGTTTACGCACGAAGGTAAAAACGAACTCGACGCTTCCATAATGGATGGCGCCACGCTTAACGCGGGTGCGATTGCCGGCGTCACTACCGTAAAAAACCCCATCAATTTGGCCTATGAGGTGATGGTCAATTCAGATCACGTTTTGTTAAGCGGGCAGGGAGCAGAGACCTTTGCAAAAGAACAAGGGGTTGAACTCGTAGATCCTTCGTATTTTTTCACCCAAAACCGCTACGACGCACTACAGCGCATTCTGGAGCGTGAGAAACAAGATTCGGTAAGTGCTTCTTCTGCTTTTATTGATCCGTTTATTAAAGACGAAAAGTTTGGAACCGTAGGTTGTGTGGCTCTGGACAAAAATGGAAATCTGGCCGCCGGAACTTCTACAGGCGGAATGACCAATAAAAAATATAACCGCATTGGTGATTCGCCAATAATTGGTTCGGGAACATACGCCAACAATGCGACTTGTGGGGTTTCCTCAACCGGCTGGGGCGAGTACTTCATCCGCGGGCAGGTCGCTTACGACATCAGCGCGCAGATGGAATATGCCGGCAAAAGCCTTACCGAGGCTACCCATAATGTAATTCAGGAAAAACTCACCAAAATGGGCGGTACCGGAGGTATCGTCGCGCTTGATCACTACGGCAATCCGTCGATGGAATTTAATACCGAAGGTATGTACCGTGCGTATATGAACGATCAGGGCGAACTCATTCTTGGGATTTATGGGGAGAATGAAGACTGAAGAAATTAACTACGTTGAGCTCACTGCGTTGCTCATAGCTATAATTCTTTTAATAATATCAATTACTCTTATAATCGTAACCGGCAACCAACTAACGCTTGATTATTATATAGGGTTTTTCTTGTTCAGCGGTTCACTATTCTTATACTTCAGAAACAAAAAATACTACGTTATTTTATTTACATTAACCCTTACAGGGGGCATCCTAAACCTCTATGACCCCTTTCTTATAAAGTTAACTTTCGGTCTGGTATTTTTAAGTTTGAACATCACATTCATGGCGCTTACCATCGCCTTTTTAGCAACCAATAAAGACTTACTTAATACCGTTTTTCCTCAAAAATCTTCTTTGGAAGAAGAAATTCAGATCGAGAAAAAGAGAGAACAACAAAAAATTCAAAAATTTATCACGCAGTATCAAACTAAATCCCCTATTGACTTAGAACGTATTCTGGAAAAAGACAGCGGTTATGTCGAAGAAGCTAAAATTGCTGCCAGACGTGTTTTAGAAACCAAAAGTGACCATACTATTTAAAAGCAGATCATTCCGCTTCACCTATTCAATCATCAGGTCAACAACATGATATCACCTCAACCCTACTACGCCGTTATTTTTATTTCCACGCAAAGCGAAAATACTATAGGTTACAGTGAAATGGCCACACAAATGGAACATCTTGCTCAGCAGCAAGCGGGTTATTTAGGCATGGACCACGCCCGAAGCGCTATAGGGATCACAATCTCCTACTGGAAGACGGAAGCCGATATCCTCAACTGGAAAAACAATCTTGAGCATCTTAAAGCTCAACATTTAGGCAAAAAAACCTGGTATAACTCTTACAGCATACGCATCTGTAAAGTAGAGCGCGAATACCATTTTAAACGCCATGAAGATTGAAGAATTGAAAAGGTAAAAAAAGAAAATCCCTTCACACATGAGCTGCGAAGGGATTTCTTTTGGCAAGTCCGTTGCCGGACTTTAAACGAGACAGCAGGTCCCCACCTGCTGCATCTAACATAACAAAACCAACTTAAAGTCCTGAATTTTGTAAATGTTGTGAATGTTGTAATTGATTTTGTACTTCGGGGTTATGGGGTTTTATAAATGATTGGGGGTTTGTTGTAATTGACTTGTCTAATTATGATCTGGGGTGATCGTGATTTGGGGTTTATTTGGTGATGAAGATCTGCGTGAAAAAAGCAGTTCCTTTATCATTTTTTACTACTGATATTCCACTGTGTGTGAAATTTCCTTCAAGTGCTTCGCGATGACTGTCGCTCTTAATCCAGGCTGCAACTACCTCCTGCGCTGTGCGGTAACCAAAGGCTACATTCTCGCTTACACGACCGGCACCACGTGATTTAAGAAAGTCTGAACGCTTAAAAAAGTTGTCGTGGCTTATCTGACCTTTAGTAGCCATATACTTAGAATGATCTGAAGCCTGAGCTTTAGAATCAGTATTGGCTTGAAGTGCAGTTAAACCAAGGCTTTGACGGTGTGCGTTAACTTCTGCAAGAACTTCCTGAGCGAAAGCTTCTTCAACAGTAAGGTTTGCAGCAACTTCTAAAGTTGCTTCTTCGGTTGGCATCAACTCTTCGTCTTGTGAACAGCTGGAAAAGAATACAGTAAATGCAAGAGCCAAAAGGCTTGTAGTAAAAGTTCTCATGATTTGGGGTTTATGAGTTATGTTGATACAAACATAAGTAGGATTTTTTGTTCCTACAACCTTTCATCTGTCATTTTGTGTATTTCATCGATTATTGTGTAAAATTTAACAGAATTTAGCCAAACTTTAACACTTTTTAGCTGTTTAAAATGCACTTTGTCGTTAGTTGACTATAGAGCGCTAAATCGTTTAATTGAATAATTGTGTATTTTGTCGATCATAATATGCTATAAATCGTCGTTTATCGGTATTTTTTGCAATATGTAAGAAATAATAAAGCGCTTAATGCAGCTTAGGCACTGGTTTTAAGTACTGTAGAAGCCATCAGGTCTTTAATTGCAGATCATTTTTTTACTCCCGGCTTTAAAATAGCATTGTTCATTCTAGAAAACGTATGTTAACTTTACCTGATCTCTAAGATCAACTACAGATCGTTTTACCTTCACAACTGCAGTATATGAACCGATTTACCCGTATTGTTCTGTTGCTTTTAGTCCTTGTTTTAGGCAGCTGTCATCATACTCAACGAGACGATGACAACATCTTTAAATTCAAAGAGTATATCGCGTTTAATACTTTTGGCCGTGTTTCGGTAAAAGCTCCCCTTAAAATTGAACTCGCTCAGCCCACTTCGCGGTTTGATGCCAATCAGATTATTCCTTCAGAATACCTTGTGATTTATCCAAAAACCGAGGGCGTGTTACACATTAAAAACGGTACCACACTGGTTTTTGATCCTAAAGAAGACCTTCTGCCCGACACCGAATACACCTTGACCCTGAAACTCAGCCGCTTTTTTGAAGATATCGCTCCGGAGTTTAGCAGTTACACCTTCAGCTTTAAAACCATTACGCCCAATTTTAAAATCAACCTCGGCAATCTGCAATCCTACAGCAGAGAATGGCAGTATCTTACCGGGTCTATAGAAACGGCAGATGAAACCACCCTCAGCGAGGTTCGAGAAATCATCGAGGCCAATCAGGAAGACAGCGCTTTAAAAATAGACTGGCCGGCAGACTCTGCCAGCGGTTCGTTTTTCAATTTCACCATAGATAGTATAAAGCGTAAAAAAGAAAATTCTCAAATACGCATTGTTTGGGATGGTAAACCCATAAAAAGCAAAACGCAGGGTCAAAGCACACTCAACATCCCGGCTCGATCGCGCTTTACCGTGGTTGATGTGACCACCGCTCTCGCCCCGGAAACTTCGGTGAGTGTGAACTTTTCAGACCCGTTGGAAATGGAGCAAAATTTTGACGGACTCGTACAGTTAGACAGCCTTCAGAATATGCGGTTTGAGGTACAGGGCAACGTGCTTACCGTTTATCCCAGGCAGCCTTTGACCGGCACGCTTCAGCTTATTTTAAATAAAGGAATACGAAATGCCTACGGTATGGCCTTACCTCAGGATGCCGTTCAGCAAATTTCCTTTGAGCAGCTCAAACCTCAGGTGCGTTTGGTTTCCAGCGGAAGCATTTTACCCGCATCTGCTAAAACTCCCATCTATTTTGAAGCCGTTAATCTTTCGGCTGTAGATGTACGGGTGATTAAGGTGTACCAAAACAATATGCTTCAGTATTTACAGTCGGCTTCCCTAAACAGCACAGACAGCTACGAGCTCAATCGCGTGGGTAGGCGTATTGCAAAAAAGACCATTCCGCTTATAGACAACAACATTGCCCAAAACGGACTCTGGCGTGCCTATGCGCTTGATTTATCTGAATTTTTCAAGGCAGATCCAGGCGCTTTATACCGGGTGGAGTTCAGTTTTGAGCCCGCCTATAGCCTCTATCCCTGTGCAGAAGACGCGCAGGTTGACGGCCAGACCAAAAAAGAAGCCTATCTCGAAGAAGCCTATGAAGACTACTACAATACCGAAGCAAACGATGAAGAAAATCTGCGCGAAGAAGCGTATTGGGATAATGAGCGCTACTACTGGCGAAACCGCGTTTACAACTGGGAGGAAGAAGACAATCCCTGTCACCCGGCCTACTATAATGAAGACCGCTTTGTAAAAACCAATGTTCTGGGTTCTGATCTGGGCTTAATTATCAAAGAAAGTGAAAACGGAAGCTACGACTTTGCCACCTCAAACCTCATCACCGCTCAGCCCGAAATGGGTGTCGAAATACGGCTTTACAATTACCAGCAACAGCTCATCAAAAGCCTGAAAACCGATCTTGAAGGCCTGGCGTCCTTTACAAGCGACAAGCAGGTCGCCTTTGCGATAGCCCGGCAGCGCAACAATTACGCGTACGCAGATCTCAAAGATGGTAACGCGCTTTCGCTTAGTAATTTTGATATTAGCGGAACTAAATTAGAAAAAGGCCTTCAGGGCTATATCTATACCGAACGTGGCGTACACAGACCCGGAGACAGCATTCACCTCACCTTTGTGCTCAATGATCTGGCAAATCCCTTGCCGGCAGAACACCCGGTAAAGCTTGAAGTAACCGATGCCCGCGGCAAACTCGTATTGCGCAATGTGATTAGTTCGTCGCTGTCTGATAAAGGCATGCCCGGCGATCGCAATCATGGCTTTTACTATTTTCCCATCGCAACGCACGACACAGATCCCACCGGAAACTGGACAGCTACCATAAGCGTAGGTGGGGTTAAGTTTACCCAAAGATTACGGGTTGCCACAGTAAAACCAAACCGCCTCAAGATCAAACTCGACTTTGATGAGGCCTATTTAACTACCTCGCAACCGGTTAACGGCAGCATCAGTGCGTTGTGGTTGCACGGAGCTCCCGCACGCAATCTGAAGGCCGATATTACGGCAACGCTAAGCAGTACAACGGCAGATTTCCCTGCTTTTAAGAACTACACTTTCACAGATCCTGTACGCAGTTTTAATGAAGTCGAAATTCCTGTTCTGGAACAGCAGGAACTCAATGGGGAAGGCAAGCTCGACTTTACTAAAAAACTGGAGTTAAGCGGCAAAGCCCCCGGAATGCTGCAAGCCACGTTCTTAACCAAAGTCTATGAAGGTGGTGGCGATTTTTCGGTAGATGTGTTTTCAAAAAAACTGGCTCCGTACACCCATTTTGCCGGTATCCACGCCCCCGAAACCCGCGAATACGATTCCTATTACACCGATCAGGAAGTCAAATTTGATCTTGCCAGTGTCACCGAAACCGGTAAAGCTGCTCCGGGCCGGGTATTGCAGGTACAGCTTTTTAAAATCGAATGGCGCTGGTGGTTTAGCCGTTCTTCAGACAATCTTTCGCGTTACGAGAATACTTCGGTTTATAAACCCGTGCAAAACTTCGATGTTACTACAAACGCCAGCGGTAAAGCAATTGCAAAAATCACGGTTCCCGAACAGGAAAGCGGCAGGTACTTGTTACGGGTAATCGACAAAAATTCGGGTCACGCAACCGGTCTTACCACCTACTTCTTCCGCAACTGGGATAACCTTCCGGCAGGCGAAGGCGACAGCGCCAAAATGCTGGTATTCTCTTCCGATAAAGAAACCTATCAGGTAGGTGAAGAGGCCGTGGTGAAATTTCCGTCCCAGCAAGGTGGCAAAGCCCTGCTCAGTATCGAAAACGGCACGCAGGTGCTTTCTAAAAAATGGGTGGAAACCGAAACTCAGGAAACCGTAGTGCACATACCCATTACCCGGAAAATGGCCCCGAATGTCTATGTACACATCAGTTTGCTTCAGCCACACGCCCAGACCCTTAACGACCGGCCCATAAGACTTTATGGTATCATCCCGTTAATGGTAGAAGATCCCGCAACGCGGCTTGAGCCCAAAATCCGGATGTCTTCAGAGCTTAAACCCGAAGAATCCTTTAGCGTGAAGGTTAGCGAAGCCGGCGGCAAAGCGATGGCCTACACGCTTGCGGTGGTTGATGAAGGTTTGCTTGATCTCACCCGCTACGAAACCCCGAAAATTCACAATGCTTTTTACGCACGCCAGGCGCTGGGTGTTAAAACCTTTGATATGTATGATGATGTGATTGGCGCTTTCTCGGGCAGTGTTGATAATATTTTTGCCATTGGAGGTGGTGATATGGCTGCGGGAGCAAAAAACCGAAAGGCCGACCGGTTTAAGCCGGTGGTTAAATTTTTAGGCCCCTTTTATTTAGAAGCCGGAAAAACAGCAAATCATCAAATCAGGATGCCTAATTATGTGGGTTCGGTACGTACCATGGTAGTTGCCGGAAACACCAAAACCGGTGCCTACGGAAGTGCAGAAGCTACCACACCCGTACGCAAACCGCTAATGGTACTCGCTTCGCTTCCGCGAAAACTGGCGCCGGGTGAGCAACTCACGCTTCCGGTGACCGTGTTTGCGATGGACAAAAAAGTGAAGGAAGTCACAGTTACTGTAAAAACTTCGGAAGCCCTTTCGCCCAAAAACGGAAGCACAAAAAGCATCCGCTTTGCGACAACCGGAGAACAGCTGGTGAATTTTGACTTTGACGTGAAGCGTACCGATGCCATTCAGAAGTTTGAGATTACCGCTACGGGTGGTGGCGAGCGGGCTACGTATTCGGTAGAAATTGATGTGGAAAATCCAAATCCCATTTCGCAGCGCAGCAAACATTATACCCTTGAGCCTAACGAAACGCTGGACCTAAGCTACGCCAGCTTTGGGGTTAAGGGCACCAATACTGCGGTGTTAGAATTTTCAACCCTTCCACAAATTGATTTTACCAAACGCCTGCAATACCTCATTGGCTACCCCTATGGCTGTGCAGAACAAACCACTTCCAGCGGCTTTCCGCAGCTGTACCTCAGCTCGGTTTTTGAGCTTAACAACACGCAGGAAAAAGAAACCCAAAAGAACATCAGGGCGACCATAGATCGCCTGGGCATGCTGCAAAGACCGGAAGGTGGCGTGAGTTACTGGCCAGGTGAACGCGAGGCTGATGCCTGGGCAACCTCCTACGCGGGGCATTTTATGCTCGAAGCGCAAAAACAGGGTTATTCCTTGCCGGTGACCTTTTTGACAAACTGGCTCAACTACCAAAAAAACGCAGCCCGTCAATGGCGTAACGGGGCTACCTCGTACAACAGCAGCCTTACACAGGTCTACCGCCTGTACACCCTGGCACTTGCCGGGCAACCCGAACTGGCGGCGATGAACCGCCTGCGCGAATCCGGCGAACTCACCAATGCCTCACGCTGGAGGCTGGCAGCGGCCTACGCACTGGCCGGTAAAAAACAGGTGGCCAATCAGCTGGTGGCAAAAGCCGGACTCGAATTTAAAGAGCGGCGGGAGTTGCAGTATTCCTACGGTTCGGTATTGCGCAATAAAGCTATGGCTTTAGAAACTATGATTTTGCTTGATGATAAACGCCAGCAGGAACTTGCCGAGTCGATTGCCAAAGATCTTTCTTCTGGCAGTTGGTACAGCACGCAGACCACAGCTTTCTCGCTGCTTAGCCTTAGTAAATTGCTCATCGCAAACGGTGGTAAAAGCATTGCGGTACAGCTAGGGCCGCAAAAACTCACTACCGAAAAAGGCTTTGTAACCACAGATCTGCCTGTTTCGGAACAGGAGCAAAAACTCAATCTTAAAAACCTTAAGCAAAACCGGGTTTATGTAAGTCTGGTACAGCAAGGCAAATTGCCTTTGGGTGAAGAGCTGGCCGAGCAGCGCAACCTCAGCGTCAAAACCGTTTTTATGGATAAAGCCGGTAAACTGCTGACCACTGAGCGTTTACGCCAGGGCACCGGGTTTAAGGCTCGGGTTACGGTAACAAACACCTCGTTAAATGCGGTAAATCATATTGCACTTGCCCAGTACATTCCCAGCGGCTGGGAGATTGTAAACACCAGTTTTACCGCTCTGGGCGGCGGTGCGAGTGGCAAGGCAAGGTATACCGACATACGGGATGACCGGGTGTATTTTTACTTCGACCTGAATTCAAAAGAATCCCGAACCTTTGAGATTGACCTCAACGCCTCGTTTTTAGGGAAATACTATTTACCGGGTACACAGGCCGAAGCGATGTATGATAATGACTATTTCGCCCGAAACAAAGGAAGTTGGATTACGGTTTTTCAGTAATTAAAATCGCATCTAAATCAAAACTTTATGCAGCTAAAACGCAAACACCTTGTAGTTACAGGCATTGCTATCGTTTTGCTGCTTTGGTATTTGTGCCTGCCTAAACCGCTTTTTAAAAATCCGACAGCCACGGTAGTTACCAGCAATGAAGGCCATTTACTGGGCGCGCGTATTGCCGATGACGGGCAATGGCGGTTTCCTGCCGGTGACTCGGTTCCCTTTCGGTTTAAAACGGCGATCCTGCAGTTTGAAGACGCTTATTTTTACCGGCATCCCGGCTTTAATCCGGTTTCGATGACTAAAGCCTTGTGGTCTAACCTGACTTCAGATAACCGCCGCGGTGGCAGCACGCTTACCCAACAGGTCATTCGGCTTTCGCGTGACAATCCCAAGCGTACCTATCTGGAGAAACTTCTGGAAACATTTATGGCGACCCGGCTTGAGGCGGGTTATTCTAAAGACGAAATCTTAAGCCTGTATGCCTCACACGCACCTTTTGGTGGAAACGTGGTAGGGCTGGAAAGTGCCTCCTGGCGGTATTTTGGGATTCCGGCATCTCAGCTGAGTTGGGGACAGGCAGCCGCTCTGGCCGTATTGCCCAACGCCCCGGCGCTGGTTTTTCCCGGAAGAAATGAAGGTGTTTTTAAAGCAAAACGCGATCGTTTACTGCTAAAACTAAAAACGGAAAACATCATCGACGAGACCACCTACAACCTGGCGCTCGCCGAAGTTTTACCCGGCGCACCACAGGAACTCCCCGATCTGGCGCCGCATTTTACCGAACGTATGGTACAGGAACATCCGGGCGAAAGCGTAAAAAGCAGTCTGGATTTAAACTTGCAAAACCGCCTTAACGGCATCGCAGCCGAAGCCTATTACCGCCTGAGTCAAAATCAAATTCACAATCTGTCTATTCTGGTCCTTGATGTTAAAACCCGTAAGGTTTTGGGCTATATGGGCAACGCGCCTACGACTCGCGAGCATGCCAGTTATGTAGATCTGGTTAGCGCCAGGCGCAGCACCGGCAGTACGCTCAAACCCTTTTTATACAGCGCCATGCTGGGTTCGGGCGAACTTTTACCTCACGAACTCGTCGCAGATGTGCCCACGACGATCAACGGTTACAATCCGCAGAATTTTGACAAAACCCATAACGGCGCGGTGCCGGCCTCGCAAGCCCTGGCGCAGTCGCTCAATGTTCCCGCAGTTAATTTACTACGCAGCCACGGCCTAAAGCGTTTTTACAACGATCTGCAAAAATTGGGGTTTAAAGATATAAACCGCCCGGCAGATCATTATGGGCTTTCGCTTATTCTGGGTGGCTCCGAAAGCAACCTTTGGGATCTCACCAATGCCTATGCGGGAATGGCCGCTACTCTCAACTTTTTTAATGATTCCTCCAGTGAATATCCCGCTCACGCATTTGATGAGCCGGTTTATTTAAAGAATACTGCTTATGATTTGGGCGAAAAGCAACCACTACCTGAACTTTATGATGCCGGAGCCATTTACCAGACTCTGCAAACCTTGCGGGAAGTCAACCGGCCCGAAGGTTCAGAAAACTGGGAGTTTTTTAGCGATGCGCAGCCACTGGCCTGGAAAACCGGCACGAGTTATGGCTTTAAAGATGCCTGGGCGGTTGGGGTTACCCCGCAATATGCCATTGGCGTCTGGGTGGGCAATGCAGATGGTGAGGGGCGACCCGGAATTACAGGTATTCAGGCGGCGGCACCCATTTTGTTTGAGGTGCTTGATCTTTTACCGGCTTCGGGCTGGTTTAAAATGCCCTTTGATGAGCTGGTCGAAGCTGAAATGTGCCCGCAAAGCGGAAAACTGGGCGGCCTGTATTGTCCCGAGACCCAATTGAAGTGGATTCCCAAAAAAGGAACCCGTACCGAAGCCTGCAGCTTTCACCGGCAGATTTTCCTTAATGCCGAAAGAACCCATCAGGTTAATGCCGAATGTTATCCTTTGGGCCAAATAGTATCTCAATCGTGGTTTAGCCTTCCACCGCTGTGGGAATATTATTATGCTCCCCTGCATCCCGAATATCAATCCCTGCCTGACTTCTTACCGGGATGTTTCCGCGAAAGCGAAAAAACTATGGAGTTTATTTATCCCAAAGCCGGTGAAGCCATCCTGATACCGAAAGATTTTGAAGGCGAGAAACAAGAGACCGTTTTTAAACTCGCCCATCGCGATACAGACGCTACAATTTACTGGTATCTTGATGCGTTTTATCTGGGTTCAACAACCACTTTTCACGAGCTCAGTCTGATTCTTAAACCCGGTGACTACCTTCTCTCGGCCACAGACCGTGCCGGCAACAGCATTTCGCGCAAGCTGCATATTCGATACGCTTCGGAAGATTGACCAAACTACAACGATAGCGTTGATTTAACAAAGCGTTAAGTTTCTTTAGTTCGGAAATTACCGAACTAACTGTAAATTTGCAACCAAGAATCGAATTATGCCTGAAGAGATTGAGAAACAAAAAGAAGTATTAATTGAACGGCTGGGTATTTTCATCGAGAAGAAAGATCAGATACCGCCGCTTGCTGCACGCATCATCGCCAGCCTGGTATTGAGTGGTAAAAGAGGCTGCACTTTTGATGATCTGGTGACCGGACTTAAAGCCAGCAAAAGCACCATTTCTACCCACCTAAACTCCTTACAACAGTCTGAGCGCATCACCTATTTTACCATTTGCGGCGATCGTAAGAAATATTTCATAACAAACCCCAAGAGTTTATTAATAAGTCTGGATGAAATGCTAAAAAGCTGGGAACAGGAAAAGCAGCTGCATCTGGAGGTTATGAATTATAAGGAAAAATACAACGCACTCAATTCTGAAGAGGGAGAAGTCTTTTTTGAGCTTGAGTTTCACAAAGATTTTATCAATTATATAGACCAGGCCCAGAATTCTGTAAAAAAAATACGCGAGAAAGTCGCAGAGAAGCTTAAACACGAATAAATCATTATGAAAAAGAATTTCTATCATCTAGTAACTGCTACGCTCCTTACGGTTGTGCTTGCAGGCTTTAGTTCTTGCGGAGAAGGTAAGGCAGACCAGCAGGCTGCGGCCTCACAAACACCTTCTTTACCGGTTATAAGCTTACCCGTTAAAACCCTGACCGGATATCAATCTTATCCCGCGCGTATTGAAGGGGTGATTAATGCAGAGGTATATGCTAAAATCTCGGGTTACATCACCGATGTGGCCGTTGATGAAGGTCAAAAAGTACGTAAAGGACAGGTACTTTTTCGTCTGGAAACCCAGTCGCTCAACCAGGATGCTGCAGCGGCAAAAGCCAACGTAAATGCTGCGCAGGTTGAAGTAGATAAGCTGAAACCTCTGGTGGAGAAAAACATCATCAGCGAGGTACAGCTTGAAACTGCGAAAGCCAAATTGAAACAGGCAGAAAGCGCCTATAACAGTATTGCTGCAAACATAGGCTACGGTACTATAAAGAGTCCGGTAGACGGTTATGTGGGTGCGATTAATCTGCGTGCCGGTTCACTGGTGAGTCCGTCGAGCCAGACCCCGCTTACTACAGTTTCTGAGATAGATAAAGTCTACGCCTATTTTGCGATGAACGAGAAAGAATATCTCAATTTCATCATGGCTGCAGATGGCGGTGTACGTGACGAAAAAATTGAAAACCTGCCTCAGGTGACGCTTATTTTGGCTAATGGGGAAGAATATCCGCAACAGGGTACCATTGAGACGGTAAATTCGCAGGTCAATGAAAACACCGGGAGTGTAAACTTCAGAGCTGTTTTCGACAATCCGCAGCGACTGCTTACTAACGGAAACAGTGCGACTTTACGTGTTCCAAAAACCTATACCGATGTGGTTGTTGTACCTATAGAATCGACTCTCGAACGTCAGGGAAGCACCTATGTTTATCAACTGGATGCAGACAATAAAGCCACGGCTACCGAAATCACCGTCAAAGATGAGATTAACAATCTGTATATCGTTTCAGATGGCATTTCTAAAGGTGATCGCATCGTAGCTAAAGGCATTCAAAATCTGCGCGGAACCACCACCATACAACCGCAGGAAACACCTTTTGACAGTATAGCTGCACCCATCAAGAAATCATTCAGATAAAGAAAAGCCATTATGCTTAAGACATTTATAGACAGACCGGTACTTTCTACCGTGGTTTCGGTCATTATTGTAATCTTGGGAGTTTTGGGCCTTACCCAGCTGCCCATTACACAATATCCCGACATCGCGCCACCTACCATTAGTGTTACGGCCACCTATCCAGGTGCCAATGCCGAGACCATTCTGGAGAGTGTGATCATACCTATTGAAGAACAAATCAACGGGGTTGAAGGGATGACCTACATCACCTCAACCGCAAACAACAACGGTACAGCTGAGATCACTGTATTTTTTAATCAGGAAGTTGATCCTGATATCGCTGCTGTAAACGTGCAAAACCGGGTTGCCCGAGCCAATTCACTATTACCTCAGGCAGTTATTCAAACCGGGGTAACGACTCAAAAGCAACAAACCAGTGCGTTGATGTATATGTCATTTTACAGCGAAAATCCCGATTATGACGATACCTTCATTCAAAACTACCTTAAGATCAACGTCATTCCTTCCCTGCAACGGGTAGATGGTGTAGGTGCGGTTAATGTTTTTGGCGGAAAGGATTACGCCATGCGCATCTGGTTAAATCCCGATAAGCTTGCGGCCTACAACCTGATTCCTTCTGACGTGGCGGCGGCACTTAATGAGCAAAGTCTCGAGGCAGCAGCGGGTTCTTTAGGTGAAAACGACGGTGAGGCATTTAGTTATGTGATTAAATACGGCGGGCGTTTTAAAACTGAAGAGCAATACAGTGACATCGTGATCAAAGCTTTGGGAGACGGCCAGTACCTGAGACTTAGCGATGTTGCCGATATTGAACTTGGGGCACAGTCCTACGCCGGAAGCTCTATTACTGCCGGAAAACCCGCAGTAAACCTGGGGATCTTTCAGACTAAAGGTTCTAACGCCCGCGACATCATTAACGAGATCGAAACCCGTCTTGACGAGGTGCGGGGTGACCTGCCCGATGGAATCGAGATCTTTATTCCTTACAACACCAACAGCTTCCTGAATGCATCTATTGAAAAAGTAGTGCACACCCTTATTGAAGCCTTTATTCTGGTATTTATCGTCGTGTTTATCTTCCTTCAGGATTTTAGATCAACGCTTATTCCGGCAATTGCAGTGCCGGTATCTATTATAGGTACGTTTTTCTTCCTGAATCTTTTTGGGTATTCGGTAAACTTATTGACGCTTTTTGCACTGGTGCTGGCCATCGGTATCGTGGTTGATGACGCGATTGTAGTGGTTGAAGCCGTGCATGCCAAGATTGATGAAGGTGAAAACAACGTGCGCAATGCTACTGTTAATGCGATGAGCGAAATTTCGGGCGCGATTGTTTCTATTACCCTGGTAATGGCTGCCGTGTTTATTCCCGTGACTTTTGTGACCGGACCTACAGGTGTATTTTACGAGCAGTTTGGGGTAACGCTTATTGTGGCGATTATCATTTCGGCAGTAAACGCATTAACGCTGAGCCCTGCACTGTGTGCACTTTTTCTTAAAAGCCACGACGAAAAAGAAGGAACCAAAAAAGGCAGCTATCTGCAACGCTTTTTTGCTGCCTTTAACCGCGGCTTTTCGGCTACGGTAAATAAATACGGTAAATCTATTGGCTTTTTATATCGAAATAAATGGGTTACCGTTGCCTTACTGGTTGTTGCGGCAGCCGGAATCTGGTGGTCATCTTCTCAGGTGAAAACCGGTTTTGTACCTGATGAAGACCGTGGAATTGTGTTTTTGAACATTCAATTGCCTCCGGGATCTTCACTAGACCGTACCGAAGAAATCAACCGCGAAGTTTATGATAAAATCAAACAGATTCCCGGCATTAAAGAAGGATCTGTAGTGAGTGGCCGAAGCTTCTTAGGAGGCGCCGGTAGCAACAACAGTTTAGGATTTATACGTCTGGATGACTGGGAAGATCGCGATGCCGACTCACTTTCTATCGAAGCGATTACGGCTAAGATGTTTGGCGTTGCAGCTCAGTTTCCGGGTGCGCAGATCGTATTTTTCTCACCGCCCAGTATTCCCGGTTTTGGAAGTTCGGCTGGTGTAGAGGTTAACCTGCTTGACCGTTCGGGAGGAAGTTTTATTGATCTTGACAAAGTGAATCAGGAATTTATTGGAAAGCTTTCGCAGCGACCCGAAATTCAATACGCACAGTCTTCATTTAACACCAATTATCCGCAGTATAAACTTGACGTAAATGTGCCGCTGGCTAAAGAAATGGGCGTGCCTATTTCCAGTATTTTCAGCACCCTTCAGGGTTATATCGGTGGGATTTTTGCAGCAGACTTTTCCCGTTTCGGAAAACAATACCGGGTATATATTCAGGCCTTGCCCAGAGACCGCGCAAATAAAGAAAACCTCAGCGAACTCTACGTGCGTACCGGTTCCGGAGAGATGACACCCATAACCCAGTTTGTAAGCCTGGATCGCGTTTACGGGCCACAGTCGGTTACCCGATTTAACCTGTTTAACTCAACCAAAATTACGGCCGCTACCAATCCCGGATATTCTTCGGGTGACGCTATTGCCGCTGTTGAAGAAGTGGCTAAAAGCCTTCCGGCTAATTACACTACGGCTTACTCGGGTCTAACCCGTGAAGAGGTAAATGCCGGCGATCAGACCACCGTTATTTTTATACTCTCTCTGGTGTTTGTGTACTTCCTGCTTGCAGCACAGTATGAAAGCTATTTGTTGCCGCTGAGTATCATTTTCTCCCTGCCGTTTGGGGTATTTGGAGCTTATTTCACCACCCAGTTATTTGGTCTTGAAAACAACATTTACTTTCAGATTGCACTCATTATGCTCCTGGGGCTGCTGGCTAAAAACGCCATCCTGATTGTGGAATTTGCCTTACAACGCAGACGCGCCGGAGAATCACTGCTGGATGCTGCAGTTGATGGTGCAGAATCCCGTTTACGACCCATTTTGATGACCTCGTTTGCTTTTATTATGGGCTTACTCCCTCTGGTTTTTGCCAGTGGCGTAGGTGCAGCCGGTAACCGATCAATTGGTACCGGAGCTGTGGGTGGATTGCTCATAGGAACACTCATTGGGGTTTTTGTAATCCCGGTTTTATTCATGCTTTTCCAATGGCTGCAGGAAAAAATTTCCGGAGCTCCAAAAGCTAAAACTGAAGAAACGCACTAATTATGAAAAGACACACCATCTATAGAATTGTAGCACTCATCTCAGTACCCCTATTGCTGGCATCCTGCTTTGCTGCAAAAGAATACGAGCGGCCCGAAACCGTAGTCGAAGACCTCAACTACCGCACCGATAATCTGCCCGTTGACAGCTCAAATGTGGCTTTGATCAGTTGGGACAAACTCTTCGCAGATCCTATGCTGAAGAACCTCATTGCAGAGGGGCTGGAGGAAAATATCGACATCCGGGTAGCCCTTGAGAATATCAACGCTGCCGAAGCCTACTTCAAACAAGGTAAGCTGGCGTATTTTCCAACATTAAATGGAACCGCCCAGTACACAAGACAGGAATTGTCTTCAAACAGCCAGTTTGGGGGTCAGTTTTCAACGCTTGATGTGTATCAGGTTAGCGCCGGACTCTCGTGGGAAGCAGACATCTGGGGGAAAATACGCAGTAATAAACGCGCGTTTGCAGCATCCTACTTACAATCGGTCGAAGCACATCGTGCGGTAAAAACGCAGTTGATCGCTTCCATCGCATCGGCATACTTTCAGCTTCTGGCCTTAGATGAGCAGTTGCGCGTAACTCAGGCCACCATCGAAACGCGAAGCAGCAGTCTCGAGACGACCAAAGCGCTTAAGGAAGCCGGTAATGTTACCGAAGTAGGCGTAAAACAAACCGAAGCTCAGCTTTACACCGCTCAGGCGCTTAATCTGGATATTCTAAAACAAATACGCCTGCAGGAAAACAGTCTTTCGATCTTGTTAGGCCGCGAACCCGGTCCCATCAACCGAAGTGAACTGGCAGCACAAACCATAAATACCCCGCTTAAAACCGGCGTACCGGCAGAACTCCTGAGCAACCGTCCCGATGTGCGCGCGGCAGAGTTTGGGCTTATCAATGCATTTGAGCTCACAAATGTTGCCCGAAGTAATTTTTACCCTTCCCTGACGCTTAATGCGACGGGAGGTTTTCAAAGTCTTGATTTCTCTAAACTTTTTGATACGACCTCGCTGTTTGCAACCATTGTGGGTGGCCTTACCCAGCCTATTTTTAATGGAAGGCAAATACGCACGCAATACGAAGTCGCACAGGCACAGCAGGAACAGGCTAAACTCCAGTTTAGACAGGCTCTTCTAAATGCAACCCGTGAAGTTTCAGATGCGTTGTACAGTTATGAGATCGCTACCGAAAAACTGGAAGTAAAGCAAAACGAGTTTGACGCCTATGAACTTGCTACCGGTTATTCTGAAGAATTATTAGATAATGGTCTGGCTAACTATCTCGAAGTATTAACAGCTCGTGAAAATGCACTGAACTCCAGCTTAGACCTCATCAATACCCGCTACAGTCAATTACAGGCTATCGTAGACCTGTATACCGCGCTGGGCGGAGGCTGGTGATAAATCAAGGCGCCTTTTTCCCCTAAAAGCAATGCCTTTAAAGCCTGTAGCCAAGTGTTACAGGCTTTTCCTATAATTTATAAGCCCTCACATCCCTCAGTTGAAAAGCCAATTCACTTTAATTTTACCAGGATGTATACGGGTTTTTACTGAGCTGCGAATTGTAATACCGGTTATCGCCGGTAACTTCCTCTCCCAACCAGTCTGGTTTATCAAAATGCTGATCTGCGGTTTCGAGTTCTATTTCAGCCAGCACGAGGCCCTCATTATCGCCATAAAACTCATCAACTTCATAGGTATGCTTACCGGCCTTTACATAATATCGCGTTTTATGTATGCTTCCGGGTTCGCAGAGTTTAAAAAGCTCCTGAGCGTCTTCAGGTGCAATCTCCTTTTCCCATTCAAAACGGGTAGTCCCGCCGGCATCTGAAGCTCCTTTTACAGTCAAAAAAGCCTGGTCGCCCGTGATACGCACGCGTACTGCACGAGCCGGATTGCTGCTGAGATAGCCCTGCTTAATTTCGCTTTGCGAAAAAGCTTCCGTCTTAAAGCCGGTATTTTTGACCAAAAATTTACGTTCGATTTCAAGCATCGCCATAGGCAAGTTCTTTTATTTTATCAGATTCTATTCGGGCATCGGGATAGGTGCTAACCGCAAGTTTTTTCATTGCGATAACCAATGCTTCCGGCTTGATGCTTTGGTATTTCTTTAGCGGTCCTACCAGAAACCAGTTAAAAACCTTAAAGGCTTTTATGGCCAGTTGCTCTGCGGTGCGTTTTTCGTCCCGGTCTGCAGCAAGCAATGCCGGTTCCAGAAAATAGGCCTCAGGAAGATTGAGTGCCAAAATATCGCGTTCCATTTCGCCCTTAACCTTATTGTAAAACACCCGGCTATCAGGATCTGCACCCAAAGCCGAGATCACGATAAACTTTGGGATTCCGTTTTCTTTACACAGCCTGGCCGCAGCTAATGGAATACCATAATCTATAGCCTTATACTGCTCTTTATCTTCCGTTTTAGATTGGGTAGTGCCAATGCAGCAAAAAACCACATCGGCTTTAAAATCGTCCTTTTGCTTTTTAAGTTCAAACAGATCTACAACCTGCTCCTCGAGTTTAGGATGCTCAAGACTCGATTTGCGCCGGTGAAAACTGATGAGTTTGTCGTATGTGGCATCGGCTAGAATGGATTGTGCCAAAAGCTTTCCGGTTATGCCCGTAATTCCGAGAATGATTGCTGTTTTTCCCACCTTGTATATTTTAGTCTAAAATACAACAAGCATCTTAAACCTCAACTTGTGCGTATTTTTGTAGCGCGATGGAAGAATTCCCCACAGACCGAAAAATCATACACGTTGATATGGACGCGTTTTACGCCTCTGTAGAGCAGCTGGACAACCCCGAGTTGCGGGGCAAGCCAGTGGCTGTAGGTGGCGGTTCAGAGCGTGGCGTGGTAAGCGCTGCCAGTTATGAAGCTCGAAAATTTGGTGTACGGAGCGCCATGGCGGGAGGTCTCGCACGCAGATTGTGCCCCGATCTTATTTTTGTAAAAACCCGTTTTGACCGCTACCGCGAAATCAGCACGCAAATACGGGAGATTTTTTACGAATATACTGATCTGGTTGAACCCCTTTCACTTGACGAGGCCTATCTGGATGTTACCGAAAATAAGAAAGGAAACCCAAGCGCCACGAAGATCGCCCGCGAAATTCGAAAAAAAATAAAGGAAAAAACGGGCCTGAATGCTTCCGCTGGAATTTCAATCAATAAGTTTATTGCTAAAGTGGCCAGCGATATCAATAAGCCCAACGGGCAAAAAACGATTCCACCGGAAGAGGTGATTTCATTTCTGGAAGCTCTGGATATTCGCAAGTTTTATGGCGTAGGTAAGGTCACCGCAGAGAAGATGTACCAACTGGGCATTTTTACAGGAGCTGATCTCAAGCAAAAGTCGCAGGAATACCTAACCCAACATTTCGGTAAAGGTGGAACACATTATTACAACGTGGTGCGCGGTATTCACCGCAGTCTGGTAAAACCAGATCGTATACGTAAATCTCTGGGTGCAGAGCGAACCTTTAGCGAGAATATTTCTTCTGAAATTTTTATGCTCGAAAGGCTCAACAGCATTGCAGAAGAGATAGAACGCAGGCTGAAGAAATCTGACGTGGCGGGTAAGACGATCACCTTAAAAATCAAATACAGCGATTTTACCCTTAAAACCCGAAGCAAAACCCTGCCCTATTTTGTACGCTCAAAAGATGTTATATTAGAAACTGCCAAAGAACTTCTCTTTCAGGAAAAAATGGAAAATAGCGTACGCCTGCTGGGGATTACGCTGGCTAACCTCAATACCGAAGATCGAAAACAGGAGGAGCCGAAAGAACGCGAAATCGCGGTACAACTTAAATTTGCCTTTTAATAAAAAAGGTCATTCAGTTACCTGAATGACCCTTCTTTTCTATTCTATAAGTTATAGCTTAACTACCCTGTATTTCACGTACGCGAAGGGTGTTTACCATACCTTTTTCGCTGATAGGCATAGCCGCAAGGCTTATTACCATATCACCGATATTTAGGAAACCACTGTCCCGGGCAATCCGGTTAATGTCTCGCACCGTCTCATCTGTTGAAACAAATTTATCGTAGAAAAATGCCTTAACACCCCACAATAAATTCAACTGACTTAGGATAACCCGGTTTGATGTAAATACCAGAATGTGTGAATTGGGTCTCCAGGCCGAAATCTGAAATGCGGTATAACCTGAATTGGTAAGCGTTGTGATCGCCTTAGCGTCAATCTCGTTGGCCATAAGAGCCGCGTGATAGCAAATCGCTTTGGTAATATAGCGACGCGTGCGAATGTGTGGTGGTGTATGTGGTACTTTGATAAGCTTAGAATCTTCAACCTTTCTACAGATAGAAGCCATACGCTCTATTACCTGTACCGGGTATTTACCTACCGAAGTCTCCCCGCTCAACATCACAGCATCAGCACCATCCATTACCGAGTTGGCAACGTCGTTTACCTCTGCACGGGTTGGGGTAAGACTGTCTATCATTGTTTCCATCATCTGTGTGGCGATGATAACCGGGATTCGGGCTTTTTTAGCCGAAAGCACCAATTCTTTTTGAATAAGAGGTACTTCTTCTGCAGGAATTTCAACTCCTAAATCACCACGAGCAACCATCAAACCATCACTATACGCAACGATTTTCTCAATATTTCTAACGGCTTCGGGCTTCTCAATTTTAGAAATAATAGGAATTTTATGCTCTGAATGTTCTTTGATCAGATCCTGAAGCTGAATCAAATCACCCTCGTGTCTTACAAAAGATAAAGCGATCCAGTCTACTTTTTGGCCTATGGCAAAGATGGCATCTTCGATATCCTTTTCAGTAAGTGCAGGCAAGGAAATGTTAGTATTCGGCAGGTTTACCCCTTTTCTGGATTTAAGCGGTCCTCCCTGAATAACTACGGTTTCTACCTCGCTTTCCTTATCGGTATTTAAAACTTCAAAAATCAGTTTTCCGTCATCAAGCAGGATGCGCTCACCTTTATTTACATCTCTTGGAAAGTGCTCGTAGTTCATATAGACACGCTCTTTGGTGCCTTCAAATTCTTCTTTTGTAGAGAAAACTATCTTATCACCGGGCTCCACCACCACTTCGTCTTTCATCACACCAACCCGAAGTTTTGGTCCCTGTAAGTCTGCAAGAATTGCCGTGTTGTAGCCAAACTCTTCACTCAGGCTTCTGATCATCTGGATACGCTCTTTTACAGCATCGTAATCTGCGTGAGAAAAGTTGATACGAAAAACATCTACCCCTGCTTTTATCATATCGTGTAAAACTTCCCGTTTACTCGTGGCAGGGCCCAATGTGGCAACAATTTTAGTCTTTTTTGTGTCTGACATTATTCAAAAATTAAATTCTGTTTCGATTTTAAAGCGCTTACGTCTATCTGGTAAGCGGTTATTATATGGGGAATTCGGTTTAATTGCCCCAAAAGTTTGGTACAGGGAGCGTTATCTTCATCGCTCTCAACTTTAAGCAGGTAATCGGCATTTTTTACTTCAGGAACCAAATTAAAGGTCTTGAAGTGTTCTGATTCTGCAAAAAGTGCGTTAGCTGTAAGCACCTGCGAATATCTTAATTTAAAATGATTTGAGATCAAGGTATAATTAAGATAATTTTTAGAATCTTCATACCGCATAGTGCCAAAACTGTACTTCAGTTGCTTTGCATAAAAATGTACATCCTCTGAACTTGACAGGCGCAATCCTGCGTATTTATTGATTAAAAAGGCCAGTCTATACTGTTCTAAAGAACAATGTATGGCGATCAGATTAAAGTCAAAATCAAAAGCCTCGTCCAGCAAGAGTTTATAAGATCCCATATCTGAGGTTAAAGATAAGTCAACTGTTTTTTAATTAGCGCACTTTTGCTTTATGAAACTGTAAACCTTCTTAATAAAGGAATTTAATTAAACTGTTGCAAATCTATTTTGCTCTGAAACACGTAATACGCCCTTTTTGCGGCCTTCTCTTCTGCTTTTTTCTTTGAAGTTGCCCGTGCCTTGGCCACCTGCTTGCCGTCTATACTCAGTTTTACAGAAAAGTGACGAATCACATCCTGCCCGGAGTCTTCATAGGTATTGAAGTTGAAGGTTTTCTTTTCTTTCTGGCACCATTCAATCAACAGGCTTTTATAGCTTATAACGCGTCCTTCAAGTTTCTCAATATCCACGTAAGGGTCAATGACGCGCTTATTTATAAATTTTCGGGCATATTTATAGCCGCGATCCATATAAATGGCACCCACCAGTGCTTCAAACAGATTGCCGTGTACATTGACTCCAAAATTCTCTTTAGGTATAGCCGCCCGAATGAGATTGAGTAAACCCAGGTCACGCCCCAGTTCATTAAGATGCTCACGACTAACTACCTTAGAACGCATTTTAGTTAAATAGCCCTCATCACCACGGCCTACCTCGTCAAAAAGATAAGCGGCAATAACGGCACCCAGCATCGCATCCCCCAGAAACTCCAGGCGCTCATAATTAAAGGGATGTCCCTTTTTATTTTGCAACCCCAGTGAGCGATGGGTAAAGGCTTCCTCGTAGCATTTTAAGTTTTTAGGCTTAAAACCCGTGATCTTTTGGATTACCCCAAAAAAATTCCCGTCCTTTTCAGAACGGGAAGTAAATATGTTGCGAATAACACCCATAGGTGGATTAATCGCTTAACTTTTTAAATAAGATACAAGCATTATGACCTCCAAAACCAAAAGTGTTGCTCATCGCTACATTAACTTCACGCTTTTGCGCTTTGTTAAGGGTTAAATTGAGCGAACTATCAATATTCTCATCAACCGTAGTATGATTTATTGTTGGAGGAACCAGACTGTGTTGCATCGCCAGAATAGAGGCGATAGCTTCAATGGCTCCTGCAGCTCCCAGTAAATGACCGGTCATTGACTTGGTTGAATTGATATTGATATCTTTTGCATGATCACCAAAAACTTTGGTAATCGCTTTTAGTTCTGCAACGTCTCCTAAGGGAGTTGAAGTACCGTGCGTGTTGATCGCGTCTACTTCTTCGGGTTTTATGTTGGCATCGCGCAGACAGTTAAGCATCACGCGTTCTACACCTATACCATCAGGATGTGGTGCAGTCATATGATACGCGTCGCTAGACATTCCGCCACCTACAACTTCTGCATAGATTTTTGCGCCTCGTGCTTTTGCATGCTCGTATTCTTCAAGAATAAGGGCTCCCGCACCTTCGCCCAAAACAAATCCGTCGCGGGTTGCATCAAAAGGTCTTGAAGCAGTTTCCGGACTATCGTTGCGGGTGGAAAGGGCGTGCATCGCATTAAAACCACCCATACCCGCTTTGGTTACTGCCGCTTCGCTACCACCGGTAACAATGATATCGCAATGCCCCAAACGAATGTAGTTTAAAGCATCAATCATTGCATTGGCTGAAGAAGCACATGCTGAAACCGTGGTATAGTTGGGCCCCATAAAACCGTGCTTGATTGAGATATTACCCGGGGCGATATCTGCAATCATTTTAGGTATAAAAAACGGATTGAAACGCGGGGTGCCGTCACCTTCAGCGAAGTTGATCACTTCATCCTGAAAGGTTTCCAGGCCACCTATTCCTGCTCCCCAGATTACACCTACCCTAAATTTATCAACCTCTTCCAGATTAATTCCGGCGTCAAGAATAGCCTGATCAGAAGATACCAGTGCATACTGTGCAAAACGATCTAATTTTCGGGCTTCTTTTCGGTCAAAAAAATCTAACGCGTTGAAATTTTTGAGCTCACAAGCGAATTTTGTTTTAAACTTCTCTGTATCAAAATACGTGATAGGGGCACAGCCACTCTTACCCGTACTCAATCCTTCCCAATATTCTTCAATATTGTTTCCGATCGGGGTAAGCGCACCAAGACCTGTTACAACGACTCGCTTTAACTCCATAAGGTAATTTGCTTTCTTCTTACTTTGCTTCTTCTATATAGGAAATAGCTTGACCTACAGTAGCTATATTTTCTGCCTGGTCGTCTGGAATCTGAATGTCAAATTCTTTTTCAAACTCCATAATTAGCTCAACTGTATCTAATGAGTCTGCTCCCAGGTCATTAGTGAAGCTTGCTTCAGCTACAACCTCGTTCTCATCAACGCCTAATTTATCTACGATGATAGCTTTTACTCTTGATGCAATGTCTGACATAATATTTAATTTTAAATTTTAATTAGGAGGCAAAAATAGCAAACTTTACGGTTTTACCACATTACCAGTCTAAAATGTGACGTTAATTTAAGTATTTAGTTTTTAAGAACAGGCTTAAAGCGCTTATTTAAACAAATAATAATACGTTGTTTTGCAGCCTTACAACATTCTATTTTTAATGAAACATATAGTAATTTTTGCCTCAGGAAGCGGGACCAATGCCCAGCGCATCATAGAATACTTTAATGATCGCGACGATGCACAGGTCGTTTTGGTGCTTAGTAATAAACCCACAGCGCAGGTGCTTCAACGTGCCGGCAAACTCAAGGTAAGTGCCTTTAGTTTTAATCGCACAGCTTTCTACGAAAGCGACCAGGTTTTAAACCTGCTTGAACAAAACAGACCTGATCTTATCGTTTTAGCGGGCTTTTTATGGCTGATGCCCAAAAAAATCATCGCAACATTCTCCGGAAAAATTCTAAATATTCATCCTGCCCTGCTTCCGGCGTATGGTGGTAAAGGCATGTATGGCTCACACGTTCACGAGGCCGTTGTTGCCGCAGGCGAAAAAGAATCTGGTATCACCATACACGAAGTCACCGAAGAATACGACAAAGGCAGCATCCTGTTTCAGGCTAAAACACAACTTACACCAAACGAAACCCCCGAAAGCCTTGCTGCGAAGATTCATGAATTGGAATACGAGCATTTTCCGCAGGTGATCGAAACGTTTTTGAATAAAAAGTAAAGCAGCACATTTTGAGCTTTTCGCTTTGCGGGAAAGTAGAAAGCATCAAAAAAGCAGATTTAAGTGATGGTATTTCCACCGAAGCCTGTGCTGAGGAATCGAAGTGGGCGGAAGAAAAGTTCAAAAAACAGCTGTGCTTGCAGTAAAAGATTTCCGCCGAAGCCTGTGCTGAGGAATCGAAGTACGGAAATGAAAGAAAGAATTATCTATGGGTAAGAAAGAAAAGTTTTACGTTGTTTGGCAGGGCAAAAAGCCGGGTATTTATACCACATGGAAAGATTGCAAGGCTATGATAGACGGGTATGCCGGAGCTCAGTACAAATCATTTTCCAGTTTTCCGGAGGCCAAAGCAGCCTATAACAAAGATTATAATGACGTAAAAGGAAGTTCGAAATCCAAGAAAGTACTTTCCGCTACCGAAAAGGAAAAATATGGAGAACCTAATTTGTATTCTATCGCTGTAGATGCGGCCAGCTCAGGCAATCCCGGCAAAATGGAATACCGAGGGGTTGATACGCAGACCGGAAAACAGCTTTTTCATCAGGGGCCATTTATGCAGGGCACTAATAATATTGGTGAGTTTTTGGCACTGGTACACGGGCTTGCCTATCTCAAGAAAAAAAACAGCGACCGTATTATTTATTCTGATTCCCGCATTGCTATAGGCTGGGTAAAAAAGAAGAAGTGCAATACCAAGCTCACCGAAAATTCTAAAAACAAAGACGTTTACGATTTGGTACGCCGTGCAGAGCTTTGGCTTCAAAACAATACCTATAAAACGGTAATCGTAAAATGGGAAACTAAAGCCTGGGGTGAAATTCCTGCAGACTTTGGTCGTAAATAACCTGCTCAGAGTATCTTTTTGAGCCCTCAATCCCCACCGAACCTGTTGTCTTACAACGTATCAAGTTATTGATCCGATCTTGAGGTAAGTTTAACGTCTATCTACCGACCATTGTTTACGAAAGCGCAAGCAAAACTGTATATTTGCAAAAAATTTTTTAATGCAAAAAATGGTAATTGTAGGCACCTGTGCCTTTGATGAGATCGAATCCCCTTTTGGAAAAACCGGAAAAATTCTGGGTGGTGCGGGTACCTTTATTGGTCTGGCTGCCTCAAATTTTGAAGTCGACCAGGCTATTGTGTCTGTTGTTGGTTCTGATTTTCCGCAGGAATATATCGACCTCTTAAAAAACAGAGGCATCAATATGGAAGGGCTTGAAGTGGTTAAAGACGGAAAGACCTTTTTCTGGAAAGGCCGCTATCACAATGACCTCAATTCACGAGATACCTTAATTACCGAACTTAATACGCTTGCAGATTTTAATCCCGTGGTGCCCGAAGCCTACCGCGATGCTGAAGTGGTGGTATTGGGTAATTTGCACCCGCTGGTTCAGCTTTCGGTTTTAGAACAAATGAACCAAAAGCCCAGGCTTGCCATTCTGGACACCATGAATTTCTGGATGGATAGTGCTCTGGAAGATCTTAAAAAAGTAATTGCACGCGTAGATGTGATTACCATAAATGATGAAGAAGCCCGTCAATTGAGCGGGGAATATTCTCTGGTTGTCGCTGCGCAAAAGATTTCGGCAATGGGCCCGCGCTATGTGGTGATTAAAAAAGGAGAGCACGGCGCTTTATTATTTGAAGGCGAAAAAATCTTCTTTGCACCCGCTCTTCCCCTGGAGGAAGTTTTTGACCCTACCGGAGCAGGCGACACCTTTGCAGGTGGCTTTGCAGGCTATTTAGCCAGTACCGGGGATTATTCTTTTGAAAATATGAAGCGTGCGATCATTCACGGCTCCAATCTGGCTTCGTTCTGTGTAGAGAAGTTTGGCACAGAACGTATGCAGCAGCTTAGGCCCGAAGAAATCGAGACACGCCTGCAAAAATTTAAAGCCTTAACGCAATTTAATTTAGACCTATAAAAACCCGCGCCCTCTTCTTAACTGAAGGGGGCGCAAACATTACAACAAGCTATGAGTGATGCCATTAAGCACGAATGCGGAATTTCATTAATACGCCTCCTAAAACCCCTCGAATATTACAAGGAAAAATACGGGACCGCATTTTATGGAGTAAATAAAATGTACCTGATGATGGAAAAGCAGCACAACCGCGGTCAGGACGGTGCGGGCTTTGCCAGCATAAAGCTCAATATGGCTCCGGGTGAGCGATACATAAGCAGACAACGTTCTGTCGCCCAGCAGCCCATACAGGATATTTTCGCTCAGATAAACACCCGTATCAATGAGGTGATGCGCGAAAATCCCGAATATGCAGACGATGTAGCGCTGCAGAAAAAACACGTACCCTACATTGGCGAGTTGCTATTGGGTCACGTACGTTATGGTACTTTCGGTAAAAACAGTGTTGAGAGTGTTCACCCGTTTTTAAGACAAAACAACTGGATGCACCGCAACCTTATCGTTGCCGGTAACTTTAATATGACCAATGTTTTTCAGCTTTTTAATAAGCTGGTTGAACTGGGTCAGCATCCTAAAGAAAAAGCAGACACCATCACCGTGATGGAAAAAATAGGTCACTTTCTGGATGATGCGGTTGCAAAAGTTTACAAAAAGCTCAAAAAGGAAGGTTATTCCAAATTTGAAGCCTCACCACAAATCGCAGAGCGTCTTAATGTGGCCAAAATTCTGAAAAAAGCATCAAGAGACTGGGATGGGGGTTACGCTATGGCCGGTCTTCTGGGACACGGTGATTCATTTGTATTGCGCGATCCTTCAGGGATACGCCCCGCATATTATTATAAGGATGACGAAGTGGTGGTGATCGCCAGTGAGCGACCCGTTATTCAAACGGTTTTCAATGCTAAATTTGAAGACGTGCACGAGCTTGACCCCGGTCACGCGATGATCATTAAAAAAAGTGGCTCTACGTCTATCGAAAAAATTCAGGAACCCCACGAACGTAAAGCCTGCTCTTTTGAGCGCATCTATTTTTCGAGAGGAAGCGATGCTGAGATTTATCAGGAACGAAAGGAACTGGGACGTTTGCTCATGCCCGAAGTGCTGAAGCACATTGATCACGATACGCAAAACACCGTGTTCAGCTATATTCCTAACACCGCCGAAACTTCGTTTTACGGTATGGTTGAGGCTGCACAGGCAGAGCTCGATAAGCAAAAGGCAGACGAGATTTTGGCGCGCAGAAACGAACTCGACAAAGCCGGACTCGAAGAAATTCTGTCTAAAAAATTACGCACCGAGAAGATTGCGATTAAAGATGTAAAACTGCGCACCTTCATTACCGAAGACAGCAGCCGGGACGATCTGGTTGCCCACGTATATGACGTGACTTATGGTGTGGTTAAAGAAACTGATAATCTGGTTATCATAGACGACAGTATTGTACGCGGAACGACCTTAAAGAAGAGCATTATCAAAATGCTTTCGCGACTCAATCCTAAAAAGATTGTGGTGGTCTCTTCTGCTCCGCAAATACGTTACCCGGATTGCTACGGAATCGATATGGCCAAACTACAGGACTTTATTGCCTTTAGAGCAGCTGTAGACTTACTTAAAGAACATGGTAAGGAACACATTATTGATGATGTTTATCAAAAATGCCTGAGTCAGGTTGACTTTGAAGATAAAGAAGTAATCAATTATGTAAAAGAAGTGTATGAGCCCTTTACAGACGAACAAATCTCTGAAAAGATTGCTCAGTTACTAAAAGACGAAACTATAAAACCAGAGGTAAGTGTTATTTATCAAAAAGTTGACAATTTGCACAAGGCGTGTCCTAAAAATCTGGGAGACTGGTACTTCACAGGTAATTACCCTACCGTTGGTGGTAATCGTGTGGTAAACCGTGCTTTTATCAATTATGTAGAAGGAAATTTAAAAAGAGCGTATTAAAAACACTCTTCAACTGATAATAACGCATTTGGTCTAAAAGTTTTGGTAGCTAGACCATCATTGTAATACTTTAGTACCTGCCATAACATAAGTAGGTTAAGTTCATGGTAGATTTGGGGCAAAAAAGGTGGATTCATTCCACCTTTTTTATTTGCACCAAATCGGGGTGGCGAGCTTACCACGACTGTATTTAGGATTAAAAAGCCCCTAAGAAAGCTCCTGAAAACCAAAAACACTAACACAAGGCAGCGAGCCGTTTCCCACTCCTATATTCTTCCACCTTTTTTATTTGCACCAAATCGGGGTGGCGAGCTTACCACGACTGTATTTAGGATTGAAATGCCCAGAAGAATACTCCTGAAAACCAAAAACACCAACACAAGGCAGCGAGCCGTTTCCCACTCTTATATTCTTCCACATTTTTAGTTGCACCAAATCGGGGTGGCGAGCTTACCACGACTGTATTTAGGATTAAAAAGCCCCTAAGAAAGCTCCTGAAAACCAAAAACACTAACACAAGGCAGCGAGCCGTTTCCTACTCCTATATTCTTCCACCTTTTTTATTTGTACCAAACCGGGGTGGCGAGCTTACCACGACTGTATTTAGGATTAAAAAGCCCCTAAGAAAGCTCCTGAAAACCAAAAACACTAACACAAGGCAGCGAGCCGTTTCCCACTCTTAAATTCTTCCACCTTTTTTAGTTGCACCAAATCGGGGTGGCGAGCAAAACGAAATTTTAATAAGCCCCTTTAATCTCTATCCAAATACGAATCAAGACGGCTACTCCTAGTAAGAGCGGGCTGTTTCCTAATTGCTGATTTTTTCAACTTTTAGAGGTTGGTTCCCGATTTTAAAAATGCGTGAGGGATAGTAGCGGAAATCCCGCAGCCCTTTTGAGGGGCGAGGAATTGCAGCGCATAGCCTGCCTTTACCGGCAGGCAGGCCCGACCTGAAAGGGCACGCCCCATTTAGAATAAACTATCCTTAAAATTTGACATAAAAAAACCCGGTCATTAAACCGGGTTTTTAAAATCAGTTAGTTCTGATTATTTATTTTGTGCATAACGACTAGAAACTTCTTTCCAGTTGATTACGTTAAAAAAAGCATCGATATATTCCGGACGCTTGTTTTGGTATTTTAAATAATATGCGTGTTCCCAAACATCAAGTCCAAGAATTGGAGTTCCTCCACAACCTACACCCGGCATAAGTGGGTTATCCTGGTTTGGGGTAGAACATACTTCTACTTTTCCTCCTTCATGAACACACAACCATGCCCATCCTGAACCGAATTGTCCACCGGCTGCAGTTGAGAATTTGTCCTTGAAAGATTCAAATGAACCAAAAGCCGAATTAATCGCCTCTGCAAGTTCGCCACTTGGCTCACCTCCACCATCAGGAGACATTACTTCCCAAAATAGGCTGTGATTGTAAAAACCACCACCATTGTTACGTACTGCGCTGTTAGACATATCCAGATTGATCAGGATGTTCTCAATGGTTTTGCCCTCTAGATCTGTACCTTCAATAGCAGCATTAAGTTTGCTGGTATACCCGGCGTGGTGTTTATCGTGGTGAATTTCCATGGTTTGAGCATCAATATGAGGCTCTAATGCATCTTTGGCATATTTTAATTTCGGAAGTTGAAATGACATATCTGTGATTTTTTCGTTAATATATAGTTCTTCATCAAAGATAACAATAACAGCAGGGTATCGAAAGTTCACGATGTTATAATACTCTTAAGGTTTAGATGATTATAGGCTATAACGTTTATTTGAGTTGCTTTGCCTGCCAGAATTAGTATCTTCATCCTATGGAAAATGAAGCAGCCTTTTTAATCTACAATGCTTCGGCAGGTGCCGGAAAAACATTTACACTCGTTAAGAATTATCTGGTGATTCTGTTTAAAAGCTCTAATGAGTTTAAGTACCGGCGTATTTTGGCCATTACGTTTACAAATAAGGCGGTAGCCGAAATGAAGACCCGTATAGTAGAAAGCCTTCAGGAATTTAGTGAAGATTCGATTCTTAAAAGTCCTACTCCACTTTTGCTGGCTGTCGAAGAAGAAACCGGCCTGGAGCGTCAGGTTATTCAGAAGAAAGCCAAACGCCTGCTAAAAAATATCATTCAGGATTTTGCCTCTTTTGACGTGGTAACCATAGATACCTTTACCCACCGCATCATCAGAACCTTTGCTTACGATTTAAAAATTCCTCAAAACTTTGAAGTCGAACTTAATACACAAGAGGTGCTTGAGCAGGCTGTAGACCGGCTTATCGATAAAACGGGTAGTGACGCCCAGATCACTGCTATCCTTATCGATTATGCTCTTGAAAAAACCGATGATGATAAAAGCTGGGACATCACCAGGGACTTCTATGAAATCAGCAAATTACTGCTTCGCGAAAACGACCTCAATTATCTAAAACTGCTGGAGTCTAAAAGTCTGGAAGATTTTACGGCATTAAAGAAAAGCATTCACAAAAAACTAAGAGGCCTGGAAGAAAAAATAAGCAGCTCTGCGCAGGCAATGCTTGATTTTTTCTCGGGGGAAGGTCTGGAAGACGCGCATTTTACCCGAAAATCCCTGCCTAATGCCTTGCACAAACTGGCTTCAGGGGATCTATCCATAAATTTAAATACCAATTGGGTGCAGAATTTAGGGAATGAACCTTTGTATACTAAAACTCAGAAAGAACCCATCAAAGCTATTTTAGATGGAATAAGCGGTGAAATCGCTTCGCGTTTTAACATCATTAAATCCTACATTCTGGAGTATGGCCTAAATACCGAAATTTATAAGAAAATCACCCAACTTTCGGTTCTACAGGCTATAAACAAAGAAGTTCAGCAAATAAAGGAAGAAAATAATCTCGTGCTGATTTCAGATTTCAATCAGCTTATAAACAGCCAGATCATCAATCAGCCTACTCCTTTTATCTATGAACGTTTGGGCGAGCGTTACGAGAATTATTTCATTGACGAGTTTCAGGACACCTCTCGCCTGCAATGGCAAAATTTAATTCCGCTTATTGACAATGCTATAAGTACCTATACTCAGGAAGAAAATTTGAACAGTCTGATGCTGGTAGGCGATCCCAAACAAGCCATTTACCGCTGGCGTGGTGGTGACGCCGACCAGTTTATTGCATTGGCCGGCGGAGTGAATCCTTTTCAGAATGAAAACAAAAACGTGTACAATCTTCCGCGTAATTACAGGAGTTATTCTGAAATCATCACATTCAATAATGCATTTTTCACAGAGATCGCCGGTGTTTTTGAAAACCCGGATTACAATGCGATCTACAAAACCGGAAACGCCCAGGAGCTCAATTCACGCTCAGGAGGATATGTTACTCTTACATTTGTAGAGAGTGGTGTAAAAGCCGACACCACTCCACGTTATCTGGAAGAGGTAGTAAAAACCATCCGCTCCTGTACCGAAAATGGATTTAAACTTCGGGATTTGTGTATTCTGGTTAGAAGGAATAGTGAGGGAATTGAAATTGCTCAAAAACTTCAGGAAGAAAACATCGCGGTGATTTCAAGCGAAAGCCTGCTGCTTGCTCAGGCTCCCGAAGTGGTTTTTATGGCAGATTTGCTGCATTATATCGTAGAGCCACAGTCTAAAGCCATTGCGATTAAACTTTTAGAATATATAGCGGCGCATAATTATGATCTTACCGATACGCACGGCTTCTTTTCCAAGTATTTGGAATTTAATGGTCAGGCTCTTTTTGATGCTGTTCTCCCCAAAGATTCCGGCTTTGATTTAAACTTTTGCAGTTCATTACCCTTATACGAATCAGCCGAATATATAGTGAGATCCTTTGGCCTTAACAATCGCGGCGGGGCTTACATTCAGTTCTTTTTAGATGCTATTTTCGATTTTTCTCAAAAACATTTGGGTGGCCTTCCCGAATTTCTGCACTGGTGGGAACTTAGAAAAGACCGGTTGAGCATCAGCACCCCTTCAAAATCTGAAGCGGTACAGATTATGACCATACATAAATCCAAAGGACTTGAATTTCCGGTGGTCATCTACCCTTTTGCAGATACAGAACTGTATCCCAATAACTCCGATAATTACAACTGGTACCTGCCCCATAAAGACGAATTTGACGGCTTTGATGCGTTGCTGATTAATCAAAACAGCAAACTAAAGGATTTTAATGAGCAAACCGCCCGTTTGTACGAAAGCAGGCGCAGTGAACAGCAGTTAGACAGTTTAAATATATTATACGTTGCACTTACGCGAAGTATCGAGCAATTACACATACTAAGTACTCAGCCTAAAAACCCGGGCCAGGCAAATACCTTTGCAGATCTTTTGTATACTTATGCAGCTGCTCAGACTGCGTTTGATTCTGAAAAGAACCATCTGGCATTGGGCAGTCCCGCACGAATTTCAAATGGAATTGAGCAGGAAAGTCGGGCTCAGGAACTAAAGTTGATTTCTTCGGCAAAGGAAGATCACAGTATAGCTATGGTGATTCAGGATTTAGATATCAGGGAGTCTCCGCGTGCTGCAGCTATTGATTACGGTAATATCATTCATAATTTACTTTCACAAATTGATTTTCCGAAAGATGTGTCTCTCGCCTTAAAAAAGGCTCAGGTTAAGGGAATTTTACCCGCAGAGGTTGTACCCGAACTAAAAGACCAGCTTTATACGCTTATCAGTACCCTGCAAGCCAAAGGCTATTTTAATACCCAACATCTCATTTTAAACGAAAGAGCTATTCAGCTGAATACCGAGCTCATCAGACCCGATCGTATTGAAGTAACACCGGATAATAAGATCTATTTGCTGGACTACAAAACAGGAAAACCGGAAGAAACACACCATCAACAACTCGCTTTTTATGCCAAAAGTCTTGAAAAACTGGGTTATGAGGTGGTAGAAAAAGCCCTGTACTATCTCAATGACGATGCCAAACTACTAGTAATTTAACAGACTGTTAATGGGTATTTAAGGATATAATCTTCAGTAATTGAAACCAATAAATTTCTATTTAACAATTTGGTTATCAATATTTTAAGTCAAATTCCCGATAATCTGATTGATTCTATTTTATCCTAAAAAGCGTGTAAATTGCCTGAAAGCTGCCGTAAATGTTTAATAAAACTTTATCAAAAGCAGCTTTGCCGTGTTTTTTTAACAAACTACTTTTACCCCGAATCAACTACACCATTATGATCAATAGAATTTTCCTTTTCATTGCACTGTGTACTACTATCCTTATTTCAGATCAATCATTTGCTCAGGACAAAAACAATCCCTGGTATATTAGTATTGGTGTAAACGCTGTAGATACCTATCCGGTAGGTGAAGACAACAGACCTTTCACCGGGGGCTTTCCTAACGAAATGTACAACGCTGAAGATCACTGGAATATACTTCCATCTTTATCTACTTTATACGTTGGACGTTATATAGGTAGTGGATTTAGTTTGGGAGTGAGAGGTTCTTTAAATAAAATTGACAAATTGGGCGATGCTCCTGCAGATGATTTGGCCTACTATGCAATTGACGGAATATTTACTTACAGTTTCCGCGATGCTTTATTTGGTGAAGGAGGATGGTTTGATCCCTATTTAGGGCTTGGTGGTGGTTACACCTTTGTGGGCGATCAACCCAGTTTTGGTACCGCTAATGGTACCGTAGGTTTAAAAATCTGGTTAGGAGAGTCTATAAATTTAAACCTCTCTTCTACTTATAAACATGCATTTGAAGATAGATATGTTAAGCATATGCAACACACTGCAGGTATTGGTTTTGCCTTTGGCGGAACTGATAGTGACGGTGATGGCATCTTCGATAAAGATGATGAATGCCCCGATACACCAGGACTTGCCGAATTTAACGGATGTCCAGATTCTGACGGTGATGGAATTAAAGACAGTGAAGATGCGTGTCCTGAAGTTGCCGGATTACCAGAATTTAACGGATGTCCAGATTCTGACGGTGACGGTATAGCCGATCCTAATGATGAGTGTCCTGAGACAGCAGGATTAGCTGCTCTTAATGGATGCCCTGACGCTGATGGCGACGGAGTAAAAGACTCAGAAGATAATTGTCCGAATGAGGCAGGACCTGCCGAAAATGACGGATGTCCTTATAAAGATCAGGATAATGATGGTGTGTTAGATAAAGACGATGAGTGTCCTACTGTGCCAGGTACCGTTGCAAATAACGGATGTCCGGAAGTGACTGTAGCTGTATTGGAAGAGATTAATGTACAGGTAAGAACAGTACTTTTTGATCTGGACAAAGCAACAATACGTAAAGAATCTTACGAAACCTTAAATGCGGTTGCAGTAACAATGAAAGAATATCCAAATACCCAATTCCTTATTGAAGGTCATACCGACAGTCAGGGTTCTGATAGTTATAACATGAATCTTTCTAAAGAGCGCGCAGCTTCTGTAAAAGATTATTTAGTAGGCCAGGGCTTACCTGCAAGCAGACTTTCATCAGAAGGTTTTGGAGAAACCAGACCTGTTGCAACCAATGCAACTGCAGCCGGAAGACAGAAAAACAGAAGGGTAGAAATATCCTTAATTGACTAAAAACATAGAACTTATTGAGCAGCAGTGTCAAAACACACTAAAACTAATTTAACACTCTTAACTGAATTTTATTAATTTTGGCTTTGCTGCTTAATTTTAACAAATTACATTTGCTTTCGATTAACACTTAATTTTACTTACTTAACATGAAAACTCTTACTAAACTATTTTTATTTGCAGCTTTTGCTCTTGCGAGTCTAAGTACAGCAAATGCTCAAGACAAAAACAACCCGTGGGGTGTTCGTATTGGGGTTAATGCAGTTGATACGTATCCTGTAAGCCCTGATAACAGACCATTTACCGGTGGTTTTATCAACGAATTTTTCAACCAAAGAGATCACTGGAATATTCTTCCTTCTGTTTCTACCTTATATGTAGGTCGTTACATTGGTAGTGGTTTTGCTCTTGGTGTACAAGGTTCTATCAATAAAATTGACAAGCTTGGAGATGCTCCTGCTGATGATTTAGCTTACTATGCAATTGATGGTATGTTCAGCTATAGCCTTCGTGACCTTATCAACGGTGAAGGTGGCTGGTTTGATCCTTACCTGGGTGCAGGTGGTGGTTACGTGTTTGTAGGTGATATGCCTAGCCACGGTACTGCTAACGGAACTTTAGGTATCAAATTTTGGTTAAGTGATAACATCAACCTTGATTTCTCTTCAACTTACAAGCACGCTTTCGAAGATCATTATACTAAGCACATGCAGCACGTAGTTGGTGTAGGTTTCGTATTTGGCGGAACTGATACTGACGGTGATGGTATCTACGACAAAGACGATGAGTGTCCTGAAACTCCAGGTGTAGCTGAGTTTAACGGATGTCCTGATACTGACGGTGACGGAATCAAAGACTCTGAAGATGCTTGTCCTGAAGTAGCTGGTCTTCCAGAATTTAACGGATGTCCTGATACTGACGGTGATGGTATCGCTGATAACGAAGATGCTTGTCCTGAAGTAGCTGGTCCTGCTGCAACTAACGGTTGTCCTGATGCTGACGGTGACGGTGTAAATGACTCAGAAGATGAGTGTCCTAACGAAGCTGGTCCTGCTGCTAACAACGGTTGTCCTTATGCTGACAGAGATGGTGACGGTGTTCTTGACAAAGATGATAAGTGTCCAGATGTTGCCGGTACTGCTGCTAACGACGGATGTCCTGGTGTAGATGCTAGCGTTCTTGAAACACTTAACGGTGAAGCTGGTCGTATTCTTTTCGATACAGATAAAGCTACCATCAGAACTTCTTCTTACGAGACTCTAGATCGTATCGCTGAGATCGTTAAACAATATCCTAACGCTCAATTTGAAGTAGAAGGTCACGCTGATAGCCGTGCAAGTAATGCTTACAACATGGATCTTTCTGAAAGAAGAGCTCAATCTGTTGTAGATTACCTTACTTCTAAAGAAGGTGTAAACGGAAGCCAGTTATCTATTAAAGCTTACGGTGAAGAGCAGCCTATCGCTCCTAACACTACAGCTGCTGGTATGCAACTTAACAGACGTGTAAAACTTACTTTAAAGTAAGAAATAAGCAGATGTAAAATCTGAATTATTAAATACAGAAAACGCCCTGATTAATCAGGGCGTTTTTTATTTTAGACCTATGACAACATTTATAGACGAGGTTATTTCAGATTTTTTGAGCAGACATTCTCAAAATCTTGTAAACACAGTTGTAATCTTACCTTCTAAGCGAGCAGGCGCATTCTTCACAAAAAAGCTACGTCTACATCTTGAGGGGCAATTTACATTTCTTCCGAAAACCTTAAGTATTGAAGAGCTAATAGAGGATATCTCAGGGCTTACAGCAGCATCGTCTACGCAGCTTCAGGTAGAATTATATCAGGTTTATCTACGGGAATGCCCCGAAGACGAACCCGAGAATTTTCTAAGCTTTCTGGGTTGGGCACAGACCCTCATAGGAGATTTTAATGAAATTGACCGGCATCTCATACCCCAGGAGTCCTTTTTCGATTATTTAAGCGCCGTAAAGGAGCTTAACCAATGGTCTACAGAACAACCCACTGAATTGATTTCAAATTATCTGAAATTCTGGAGGTCGGTAAAAACCTATTATTCTGCATTTACAAAACATCTAATAGAAAAAGGTATCGCCTATCAGGGCATGCTTTATAGAGAATCGGTCTCCCGGATCGAAAGCTATTTAAATAACGATCAAAATAATTATATCTTTTGTGGTTTCAACGCTTTAAACAGGGCCGAGCAGCAATTAATTAGAACATTTCTACAACGCAAAGGAACCCATATTTACTGGGATTTAGATCCTTATTTCAGAACCGGGCAAAACCACATAGCCCATACCTTTATAAGTAAATATCTTGAGGAATGGTCTGAATTAAAAGCAAACAGTACGCTTTTACCTGAAGCACAAAGCAACTTCAACACTCCAAAAACCATAAAATCTATCGGTATTGCCCAAAATATAGGGCAGATCAAATACGTGGGTCAAATTTTAGAAAGCTTTTCTCCCGATGATATTAATGATACCGCAGTAGTGCTGGGAGACGAGAGCCTTCTTCTGCCACTGCTCAATTCCCTTCCTCCCGGGGTGAAAACGGTAAATGTCACGATGGGGCTTTCTTTAGATCAGATCTCACAGGCTGCCTTCTTTGAAACCTGGTTTCAGCTTCAGATCAACAAAAGGGATTCAGAATATTATTATAAAGATGTTCTTGCTCTTTTAGATCAACCTTATGCCATTGCGTTACTGGGCGGCTCCAGAAACCTACTTAAAGCGAAAATCACTTCCAAAAATCTCATTTATTTAAAACCTCAGGAACTGGTAGCACATAACCAGGCTGTAAACCTGCTTTTTGAAGACTGGAAAGATGCGTCACAAGCAGCAATTACTGCGAGTTTAAACCTAATAGACCAGCTTAAGGCGATTATGCAGGCTGAACAAAAATGGATCGAACTCGAGTTTTTAGCCGCCTTTGAGCGCCTCTTCAATCAACTTGGCGATCTAAACGCCTCTTATCCCTATTTCAATACGGTAAAGACCTTAAGACAGTTTTACCGCGATTTGCTTCAAAAAGAAACACTTGACTTTAAAGGAGACCCTTATCAGGGATTACAAATTATGGGCGTTCTTGAATCGCGTGTGATCGATTTTAAGCACGTCATCATTACTTCTCTTAACGAAGGCACGCTGCCTTCAGGGAAAAGTCAGAACAGTTTCATTCCTTTCGATCTTAAGATTGAATACAATCTGCCTACATACCGGGAGAAAGATGCTATCTACGCCTATCACTTTTTTAGATTGCTGCAACGCGCCGAAACAGCACATTTGCTCTTCAACAATGAAGCTTCCGGACTTAATTCGGGCGAAAAGAGTCGGTTTTTACTACAACTAGCAACAGATTCTGAAGCACTATATCACTATTCTGAAAGTACCGCTTCGGCTTCTGTAAAAATCGAACCACCCAAACTCAAAGCAGTCTCAAAAACTCCGGAATTGATTGAAAGCCTCAAAAAACACGCGCGATCGGGGTTTTCGCCATCGGCACTTACCACGTACATCAGGAATCCCATTGATTTTTATTATAAATATGTACTGGGTATTCAAGAGCTGGAAGAAGTAGAAGATACGATTGCTCACAATACCTTGGGTACCGTTGTTCACGAAAGTCTGGAGCAACTGTACAAGCCCTATTTAAATGAGGTGCTTTCACCTGCGATTCTCCAAAATCTCCTGAAGCAATGCGATGCAGAAGTATCCCGTCAATTTGAGCTCTGTTATAATATAGGGAATATCAAAACGGGTAAAAACCTCATCATTTTTAATGTTGCCAAGCAATTTGTTCGCAATTTCTTACAGGCCGAACTTGCGCAGCTCGAGGCCGGCTCAGAAATTTTGATCACCGGTCTTGAACTTAAGTTTGAAACCCAAATAAGACCCGACTTAAAACTAAAAGGTACCGTAGACCGAATGGACCGTGTAGACGGTACATTGCGTATTCTGGACTATAAAACAGGAAGGGTTGAAGCCGGTGAACTGGTCATCAAAGACTGGGAAACCCTTATTACCGATTATAAGAAACAATCCAAGGCTTTTCAGGTGCTTTGCTACGCGCTTATGCTTTCTAAAGAGAAAAGCCTTCCTGAGCAGGCTGAGGCGGGCATTATTTCCTTTAAAAATCTTGGAAGAGGATTTCTCAAACTCAGTGAGTCTAAAGAGACCTCCATAACACCTGAACTGCTGGAGACCTTTGAAGTCTATTTAAACAGGCTCATCGATGAAATTCTGGACATAAACACTCCGTTTATTGAGAAAGAGGTTTAAAGCAAGTACTTAATCGAAATTCTTCGTGTAACAAATTTCACCGAAGTATAACTTATAGGTATAAACCTGTTATATTTTAAAAAATGGAAACACAACCTAACAACCTGAACACCTTTAAAATTCTCATGGTAATTAAAGGAGTCTTTAATCTTCTGGCGGCATTATTCTTTGCAGGCTACGGTTTTTTTGTGAGTATGATATTTACTAACATCAATCAGGGTGAGCTTGAAAACGCTCCATTTGACGTAGGTACGTTTCTGGGTGTATTCTCGGGAATAGGCTTTGTTGTGATGCTTGTATTTGCTATTCTTACCTTTATGGCCGCAAAATATTTGGGCGAAACGCGTAAGCATACGTTTATCACAGTAGTTTCAATACTCAACTGCTTCACCGGTATTTTAGGGATACTTTTGGGAATATTTACCCTTATTGAGATCAATAAGCCACACGTAAAACCTTTATTTAACAAAAACCCGGCATAGATTAAGTCATAGAAATCAAAGGAAAAACCCCTTTTTTTAACCTAAGGGGTTTTTTATTTAGAATGATTTTTAGACTCCATTGTTTAGGACCGTGCTCTTAAGAAAAAAATCCGGCACTTTGCCTCTTGCTCATTTTCAGCACTTTCTACTGAAATCCGTAAAAATCAAACGACGAAACAGCTGCTCCAAAGACCTGTTACGGAATGGAAATTCCCATTCCACATCTACCTTCAACACCGCTAAAGGCTAAGGTTCAATAATTTTTGAACTAAAATAAAAGCTATTTTAGAGGAATGAAGTGCGTGTTTTTTTCATCTCTATTAGCTTTTCTTATTCCCCTGCTTTTTATCGGCTCTTATGCGCAGCAGCCCGAAGCAAAGACCGTTGACAGTTCGGCTTATTATAGTGATCTGCTGATGGATCTTCAGGGTGGGAGCGATTTTAATAGGGCTATCCATTTTTTTGAAAGGAATTATGAGAAAAATCTTTCGGAATCTAAACCCATAGCGGCCGCACTAAATCTTGAGGTCCTCGCTAACACCGAATATAAAATTGGCGACTACAATTCCAGTGAAAGTCTTTCGGTAGAAGCCTTAAAACTTCTTGATCTAGAAAATGATGCCGACACTCAGGTGATTAAAACACGTATTTATAATCTGTTGGGCCTTTTGTATGCAAACCTTGAGAATTACGAAAAAAGTAAAACCTACTACGGCAGAAGTCTCCAATTGGCCAAAACCACCTCAGACAGTCTTTATGTGCTAATCAATATGAGTGCAGTTTTGCGTGCCGAAAAAAACTACGAGACCGCAATAGATACGCTTAACTATGCGCTGAATCGTGCAAATACACCCCGGTATACCAGGTTGGCGGGCGATTTATTAGACAATCTGGGCTATACCGAGTTGCTGGCTCAAGAAGAAGAAAGCCTGATGCATCTTAAACAATCTTTAGCCATAAGACTGCAGCTTCACGATACTCTGGGTATATTTTCTAATTACAGAAACCTCAGTAGCTACTACAAACAGGTTCCCGATACCCTTACGGCTATTGATTATGCCAGAAAGGCCTATTCCCTCTCTAAGTATATACCAGATCCTGCTTACGAACTGGAAGCTTTAGGTCTCATAGCAGACCTGGATACGCTTGAGTACATAGAGCGTTTTAAATACCTAAGTGATAGCCTTAAAGAGTCTGCACTTACAAGGCAAAATAAGTATGCAGCTCTAAAATATGACGTGGCCAGAGAACAAAGGCAAACCCAACTGGCCCTGTTGGAGCGTGATCGCGAAAAACGGTTAAAAACCATTTATGTGCTCACACTGGTGCTCGGGGTCGTTGTAATTTTGGGCTTTAGTGTCCTTTCTCATTTCAAACAGAAGCAAAAACAACTTGATGCAATTCGTAAAACAGAGGCAAGTATTTCAAAAAAAGTGCACGACGGTCTGGCAAACGACACCTTTCAGGTAATTTCTGAACTGCAGAATCTCGAAAACATACCCGACCATATTTTAGCAAAACTGGACAAGATTTATCTGGAAACCCGGGATATTTCAAAAAATCACAGTCCGCTTATTGATGGTAACAACTTCAAAGATCAGTTGGTGAGCAGGCTCAGTTCCTATAAGTCTGAAAACTTCAACGTAATTACCCGTAATCTCAATGGAATTGATTGGGAAAAATTCAGCAAAAATAAAAAGGATGCCATCTATATGGTTCTGGGCGAGTTGATGACCAATACCAAAAAACACAGCAAGGCCAGTCTGGCTCTGATAAGCTTTGAAGAAAAAGGCAAAAAATTACAGATTACATTTAAGGATAATGGCCTTGGAAATGAAATAAAAAAGGGAAATGGTATCCAAAATATGGAATTCCGTATTTTTTCATTAAATGGAACCATTAGCTTTGAACCCGAGCCCGGGAAGGGGCTCAAGGTTCAAATACTGGTGTAATATGTTTAAAAAAGTTTTGATCGCCGAAGACCTGGTTTGGAACACCCAACGCTTTGAGCAACAACTTCTTGAAGCAGGAGTTGAAGAGATCGTGATTACAGAATATTGTGATGATGCATACCTGCGGTATATAAAGGCTTTAAAAGATGAAAAACCCTTTGATCTGCTTATCGCAGACCTTTCTTTTAAGCAGGATCACCGCCAGCAAAATCTGTATAGCGGTGACGAACTTATAGCAGCCATACGCAAGCTCGAAGAGCCCCTAAAAGTCATTGTTTTCTCTATGGAAGAGCGCCTGCAGCGCATCAGGCTTTTATTTGATGATCAAAAAATTAACGCGTATGTCTTTAAAAGTCGCAGAAGTCTTGAAGACATGGCTGAAGCTTTAAATGCAGTACATCATGGTCAACGCTATATCTCACCACAGGTAGCTGCCGCTTTAGGAAGCCGGGAAAATCTCGATATTGAAGAGTATGATATTCTGCTGCTTGAAGCTATCGCAAAGGGATTATCTAATCGCGAAATAAGCGAGCGCTTTAAGGAACGTACTATCAAACCTAACGGAATCAGCTCTATCGAAAAGAGATTGAGTAAACTACGTACCGATTTTAAGGCTACAAATGCCACCCACCTTATCGCAGTGGTTAAAGATTTAGGTCTTATTTAAGATTAAGTCCTAAACGTAAAAAACCCGACACAGTTTATGTATCGGGTTTAAACTAAGTGGAGAAGATCGGGCTCGAACCGACGACCTTTTGACTGCCAGTCATAGTATTTAATTTAATAAATGTTATCTTTTAGTAGCATTTATAGGGCTTGACAGAATTTTTCATCAATCTGCATTATCAGATAATAACTTTTATTTGCAGTTTTTATCAGGTAATGTTTTACTGAGGTTTTACAAAGAGTCCACTTAGTAAGTTACGCCTAATGCATTCTTACTATTATAATTTAAAAGGTAATCATAAGCTCTTGACTCTATATTACTGTTGAAATTCATATTTAAGGGTATATACCATCTTTCCTTTTTATAGATGATAATTTTAAACTCTTTTAAAGGATAATTATTCTGAATCTCAGATAAGTTTTCGTCAGCCTTTATTCCAAACTTTTTAATAAGGTTTGGAATTGTATTATAAACACTATTAATTATCCAGACTTTCCAAGCAAAATATGTTGTTATCCAAAAACTAAAAAAGTAGCCTAACGAAATATTACTAAATGGTATTTCTGACCTAATATCCCATTCAATGAAAAAGTAAACTAATATGAAAAGTCCAATTAAAACTAATGTTATAATGTTCTTAGATTGAAAATCTATAAAATTCTCCTTAGGTTTAAGAGATAAATCCTTAAATGAAAAATAGAATTTCAAATTAAGAGCTAGGATAATTAAACCTAAAAATAGCAATATAAAATACTGAAAGTTCGCTAATAGGAAAGATATGGCCTCTCCTATTCCAATTGCCAGTAAAAAACTGATCGAAATAAATATTACTAACGTGAATAGAGCTACTAAAAAATTAATAACACTGTGTAATTTTCTGAATTGAATCATTTTTTTGAATTATTTTTCAAGTGAAAATGTATTTTTAAATACATCAGAAAAGGTTATTGTGTTATAAAAGCAACTTGCTTCTACACGTATACATTCATTATCTGACAATAGAAAAACTTTGATGCAATCTGAGCCAACCTCATCATAGTATTCAATAAAAAATTTAAAGAGGTGATTGCTATAAACCTCTTGATTTTCCATGTAAAACTGGCTTAACAAAGCTGTATCATCTTCAATTGTCGACAATTGTTCAAGTTTGAGTTTAAAGGACTCTTCTTCCAGATAGAATAGCTTCAGCTCATTTAATTGTCTGTAAACATCCAAGAACTCCATATCCTCTGAGTGAGCATCCCCCAAAAATTAGGACAGTAATTTAAGTTCCAAAATAACTTTAAATTTACTGTTTTATGACACGAAGAAAATTCACACCCAAGTTCAAGACCAAAGTGGTTTTAGAAGCTCTCAAAGAG
>NZ_JAJGMW010000030.1 GCF_020782115.1 Leeuwenhoekiella parthenopeia
CTCTTTGAGAGCTTCTAAAACCACTTTGGTCTTGAACTTGGGTGTGAATTTTCTTCGTGTCATAAAACAGTAAATTTAAAGTTATTTTGGAACTTAAATTACTGTCCTAATTTTTGGGGGATGCTCATTATGAAGGCAACGAGGTTATTGCCAGTGTAACAACTCAATCTTCAGAGTTTTCCCAACTCACTTACGCCCTCCCCATTCATTATTTTCTGGATCAAAAGCGCTCGGCAACCAATGGTGACAATTGGTATTTAACACTTACCGGTACAGAACAGTCCCAATCGGTAAACCGGTATGGCCTGTTTGGTCAGGACTCTTCAAATGATAACCTAAGATTACAAATTCAACTTATTTATGCAGTATATGACCAAGACTAAAGCACTATTGTACGGTTTATTTTTACTCACAGTAGTCAGGCTAAGCGCACAGAGCAACGCCTTGTCAGACTCTCCTTATTCGGTATTTGGAATAGGTATTCCCAATGCATTTAGTACCGGTAAAACCAATGCATTGGGAGGAGCGGGCATCGCTCTAAAGTCAGATAATTCACTTAATGCACTCAATCCGGCATCTTTGGGAGCAATGCCTGTCAAACATTTTTTCTTTGATATTGGCTATACTTCACAGTACACGAGTTTGAGTCAGGGCTCCCGCAATGGAACCCAAAGCATTTCGAGCTTTTCAAATCTGGCGATGGCATTTCCGGTAACCAAAGAATCTGCTGTGAGTCTGATCCTGGCTCCGTACAGTAAAGTGGCCTATAATCTTAGCGGTGTTACCACTAGTATCGAGGGGTCTACATCCTTTTATACCTCAGATGTGGAAGCAAACGGCGGCGTTAACAGTCTCGATTTAAATTACGGCTATAGTTTTTGGGATAAACTGCGCCTTGGAGTTACAGGGACCTATTATTTCGGTAAAACAGAACAGACTACCTATAACGATATTTTGGGTTACTCATTAGACATACAGGAAGAAAGCCGCTATACGGGCTATCGCCTGGGTGCTGGTCTGCAGTTTGATTTAAATCAAAATATCTCCCTTGGTTCTACTCTAAAACTACCTGCTACGCTCGAAACAAACCAAAAAAGTATTATATCTCAGGATTATGATGATGATATAACCGAGGAAACCAGTCTTGATAATTTTGATTTGCCTCTGGAAATAGGCTTTGGTCTCGAGTTTAAATTCGGTGAAAACTATGCATTCTATACCGATTACATCCGCAAGTCCTGGTCAAATACCCAACAGGCCGATGCCCTGGATTATTATAAGGATCAGGAAGAATTTAAAGCAGGTATTACCTTTACACCACATCCGGGAGGACTTTATTACTGGCAAAATATTGAATACCGCGCCGGAATAAATTACGATACCGGCTACCTAACTATTGCAGGAAAAGATATTGATCAATATTCCCTAAGTCTGGGGCTGGGTTTACCCGTAAGCCGTAGCGGTTCAAAACTGAATTTAATGTACTCTTATGGTCAAAACGGAACACGTTCTAACAATCTCGTATTTGAAAAAATACACAGCCTTTCTATTAATTTCAGTTTAGACGGGATTTGGTTTGTAAAGTCTAAGTACAATTAACAGGTTAAAAAACAGCTTTTTGATTTATAATAAAATGACAGCAAGAGCTCAGCAGATAGGAAAAGAAAATCAGGAAAGGAAATTTGCTGAGCAACTGGTGAACTAGATACCCAACAATTCAGCTTTTCATTTAAGATTGCCAGGTCTTCTTACACCTAAAAGGCTTATTTGATGAACACTTTTCTGTTTTTCAACTTTTAATCGAATTGCAGAAGTCTCTTTAACTATTTCCGGTATAATTTAAAAAAACAAAAAAACCTTCAAGTTTAAAACTTGAAGGTTTTCGTTTTTACAAGTGATCGCGAAGGGATTCGAACCCCTGACCGTCTGCTTAGAAGGCAGATGCTCTATCCAACTGAGCTACGCGACCTGTTTTGCGGGTGCAAATATAACGCTTTAGCCAAAAAGTGAAAGCTATACACCTTAAAAAATGCGCTTTTCATACAAATTAATTGTAATTCTCTGAAATCTAATAATTTACCAAAAATGAAAAACCCGCGCTTGCGCAACGGGCCTTTCTCCCAACTTAAACTTTTAACCAACTACGATTTGGGGAAATCGGGTTTTTAATTAGTAGCCAGACTATGATTTGGGGCTTAAATCTGCTAATTAAAAAGGTTTAGGGGTATTTTGTTGTAAAGGTATAATCAATATGATTTGGGGTTTTAAAGTTTAAAGTTTGGGCTTTATTAATGGGGTTAGAGGCACTAAACGGTCTTAACAGGACTCTTAATTTTAGCTAATTCAAGAGGGATATGTCTATAGATGGTTTCTCCCTTATACTCGCTCTTTTCTAAATCGTGAAGACGAAGTACGGCTTCCGGTAATTCAACGACAACCTGAGGGGTTTCAATTGGTTTTAGGGTAGAAATTGTTTTGGGAGCAGGTTTCTTCTGGTTTTCAGAAACCGGATTGGTTTCGGCCTGCATTAAGCACGTCACGAAGAGAGCGCCTAAAAGTGTAATTGATTTTTTCATGAACTTGGGGTTGATTTTGTATTAAGACGTAAATATAGATACTTTCATCTATTAAAAACAAAAATAATCGTTGAAAAACATATGATTTTTAAATTTTAACATTTCCAACTTCTATCACAAGATAAAAAGTACTTTTTTTCCTACAAATCAAGGTTTTCGAAGCTTATCTTCAACACCATCTTCATAGAGATCCGCCAATCAAAACGATTTAAATTGTAGGTTTTATATTACAATATGCTAGAATTCGCAACTCCAAATTGCGCAATGCTTCATCTCCACTTCCGCCTGCAATTCTTTCTAACTTTTCTCACAATTCTTAATCATATACTTACTTTTACAACACCAATCTAAAACAGTAATGAATCTGGACATTGACCGCTATTTAAGACACTTTACCAGGTATTTAAAAGAATTGGGCGTTTCCGGGATTTATGCCGAAATGCTATCGGTTTTTTTAAATGGTTTTATTTTTCTGGTTCTGCTGGCCATTCTTGACCGTTTGCTGAAACGCATTATTATTGAAGCGTTCAAGATTTTTAGCAATAAAACCAAAACCTCATTTGACGATTTTCTGGTACTTACCAATTTTCCGCGCTACATCGCGCACATAATTCCACTGGTTTTATTCAACTGGTTTTTCACCCAATTGCTTGACGATTATGAAACCACGCTCTACTGGTTAAACAAACTCCTCAAGATCTATGTCATTCTGCTGGTGGTAAAAATCATACGCAGTATTCTGCGCACCACGCGCGATTACTTTCAGACCAAAGAGCAATACCACGATAAGCCACTGCAAAGCTACCTTCAGGTTACCATGCTTTTTTTATGGGCCCTGGGTATTTTCTTCTTCATTCTGGAGCTTTTTGATCAAAAACCCATTGATTTCATTGTACAGTTGGGAGCCGCTTCGGCAATAATTCTGCTCATTTTTAAAGACACCATTTTGGGGTTTGTAGCTTCGATACAGGTTTCTATAAACGATATTGTACGCATTGGCGACTGGATTACCTTCAGTAAATATGGTGCAGACGGTAATGTGACCGAAATAAACCTGGCTACGGTTAAGGTTCAAAACTGGGACAACACCTACACCACTATCCCCACTTACAGCCTTATTTCAGACTCTTTTCAAAACTGGAGGGGAATGCAGGAAAGTGATGGCCGACGCATCAAACGTGCCGTTTACATCAAGCAAAATACGGTGCGCTTCCTTACCGATGATGATCTGAAACGTCTGAAGCGCATTCAACTGGTCGCTCCCTATATAGATCATATGCAAAAAGAAGTCCTGCGCACAAACCGCAAACTCGAGGTTGATGACAGCCTGCCCATTAATGGTCTTAATCAAACCAATCTGGGTGTTTTTAGAAAGTATATTGACGCATATTTGTATGAAAATCCTGCGATTAACAAAGACCTCTTCCTCATGGTTCGTCATTTACCGCCTACGGCTCAGGGGATTCCTCTGGAGATATTTTGTTTTAGTAAAGACAAGCGTTGGGAGCATTATGAGCACATTCAGGCTGATATTTTTGATCATGTAATCGCCGCAGTATCGTATTTTGATCTTGAGATTTTTGAAGAACCCTCTTCTAAAGATATTACCAACTTCTTAACGCAAAGGCAAATAAAAAACGATTAGGTTGCCGTTAAAATCATTTTTAGATTTTTTAAAAGTGATTAGCATCCTTGACGAAAGGATCAAACAACCAACCTATGACCTTTAAAACATTCCTCCAAATCCTTGGCGGTACTGCTATAGTACTTACGCTTTTACCGTTTATAGCTGCCGATTACTGGTGGATTCGTGTTTTTGATTTCCCACATCTTCAGCTTACGGTATTTACCGCTATAGCCACTCTGGCGTATTTTATGCGCTTTGACATCAAATGGTTCAAAGATTATGTATTTATGACCGTGATGATCGCCTGTCTGGTTTTTCAGGTTCTAAAAATTTATCCGTACACCGGTGTTGCTCCTTACGAGGTTCTTGATGCTGAAATTGAAAAACCTGAAGCCCAGTTGTCTATTTTGGTTGCCAATGTGCTCCAGAAAAATAAAAAATACGACAGCCTGTTACAGGAAGTCAAAGCTAAAAATCCGGATATCCTGGTACTCCTGGAAGCAGATACTAAATGGCTTAATGCTGTTAACGCTTCTTTAAAAAGCGAATATCCTTATTATGAGGGTGCACCGCTTAGCAATACCTACGGAATGCTCCTGTATTCTAAACTGCCTCTGCAAAATGCACACGTACATTATCTGGTAGACGATAGCATTCCTTCTATTGATACACGTGTCACGCTAAAATCGGGTGATACGGTACAGATATTTGCCATACACCCCACGCCGCCCATGCCACAGCATAACCCACGGTCTACAGACCGGGATGCAGAGATGATGAAAACCGCTTTTAAAAGCAGGGAGTCTTCCCTACCCGTTTTGGTACTTGGGGATTTTAATGATGTTGCCTGGTCTGAGTCTACTCAATTGTTCAAAGAGGTAAGCGAGTTGCTCGACCCGAGATTAGGCCGTGGTCTCTACAATACATTTAATGCTAAAAATTGGTTTATGCGCTGGCCACTCGATCATATTTTTGTCTCAGAACACTTTAGAGTTGTTGAATTAGATCGCGGAGCCAAAATAGGTTCAGATCACTTTCCGGCTTACATAAAATTGAATCTGGAGCCCGGGAACAAGGCCGAACAAACTCCGACTCTACCTAATGAAAACCAGCTAAACCGGGCCTACGATATTATTAAAAAAGAAGCCACTCAAAAAGATACCCGTAAAGAAACCAACTAAAATCCCTCAGTTATGGAAGAAACCGCTACGCTATCAGAATCCTTTCAAAATTTTTACAACAGCTTTATCGATCAGTTACCGGGAATAGGTCTGGGTGTGCTCATCATTATTCTGGGAACCCTTATCGGCGCCTGGGTGGGTAATTTTGCCCGTCAACGCATCTCGCAGCGCACGCAAGACCCACTTATGAGCCGGTTTTTGGGTAAAGCCATTCGCATTACTTTCTTTATAATTGCAGTAATGCTGGCACTTAGAGCTGCCGGCCTGGGTGCAATTGCTACCGGTATTCTTACTGCTGCGGGTGCCAGTGCAGTGGTTTTGGGCTTTGCTTTTAAAGATATAGGCGAAAACTTTATCGCCGGAATTATATTAGCCTTCAACAGACCCTTTAACGTAAACGATACGGTTGAGATTGGGGATAACTTCGGAAAGGTAAAAGCCTTAGAATTTCGCTATACCAAGCTTAAAATCTTTGACGGAAAAGATGTGTATATCCCAAATAGTGATGTGCTCACAACCCCTGTTACCAACTATACCGAAGACGGATTCTTCCGTTGGAATTTTACCATTGGTATTGCCTATGAAGACAATATTGACGGGGCTAAAAAGGTTGTAATGGAAGCCTTGCGCCAAGAACCAAATGTTATTGAGGATGAAGAGCACGAGAATTTTGTGATTGAAGATGAGCTCGCAACCAGCACCGTAAATCTGAAAGTGTTCTTTTGGGTAGATACCAAAGACTTCCGCAGAATGGCGCTTATCACCAAAGGTAGCGTCGTACGCAAGGTCAAAGAAGCCTTAGAAGATAACGGTTTCTATATGCCGGCAGATATTCAGGAAATCAAGTTGTATGGTGCTGCCAAAGACAGCCCGCTGCGTTTTGAGCAAACAACACAAAGCATCGATAACACTTCAAATGCTGATTCTAAAAAATCTTAAACCAGAAACCACAAAATAAACGAAACCACAAGACCTACCACCGCAATGAGTGTGGTAAGAACAGACCAGGTTTTAAAGGTTTGCTTTTCGCTTAAACCCAGATATTGTTTTACAAGCCAGAAGCCGCTGTCATTTACGTGGGAGAAAATTGAAGCCCCCGCTGCAATGGCTACCACCAGAATGGCCAGCTGCATCTCGCTGTAACTACCGGTTTCTAAAAGTGGAGCGGTGATTCCGGCAGCGGTGATCATCGCTACTGTAGATGAACCCTGCATAATCCGAACAACGGCAGCGACCAGAAACCCAAACACCACAGGCGGAAAATAAGCATTAGTCAACGACTCGGCGATCATCGTTCCGGCACCGGTATCGATCAATATTTGTTTAAATGCCCCTCCTGCTCCGGTAAGCAAAATGATCACTCCGGCAGGATACAGGGCTTTTGTAGAAACCTGAAGCAATTTTTCACCGGAAACCTTTCGGCGAATGCCTAAAAAATACCACGCGATCAGGTTGGCCAAAATCAATGCCGTAAACGGGTGCCCAAGCAACTGGGCTGTATAGATCACTCCATCAGGAATTGACCAGTCTGCGGCCAGTGGACTCGTAAGCACCGTATTGCAAACAATAAGGGCAATTGGTAAAAAGATAATGGCCAGAATGCCCGAAGCCGAAGGCAGATTTTCGGGCAGATTTGTGCTCTCCTGAGATTCGAAGGGCGCATCGATGTGAATTCGTGCCGAAATAAAACGGGCAAAAAACGGTCCGGCAACAGCCGCTGCGGGAATGCCCGTTATAAAACCAAAAACGATCACCCAGCCCAGATTAGCCTGCAAAATATCTGCAACAGCAATAGGTCCCGGTGTGGGCGGAATAAAAGCGTGAGTCACAGCCAGACCGGCCAGTAAAGGCAAAGCGTAAAGCAATAAGGATTTTTTAGTATCGCGCTGTAATGCATAAATCAGCGGGATTAAAATGATGAACGCCACGTCAAAAAACACCGGGATCGCGATAAAAAACCCGGCGAGCATAATAGACCAGGGCGCTCTTTTAATGCCAAATTTTGATAAGAGAAAATTAGCCAGTTGCTGAGCCCCTCCTGAATGTTCCAGTACCGCGCCAAATAAGGAGCCCAAACCTACAACAGTGGCAACAAAACCCAGCGTACCTCCTACACCGGTGGTGATTGCATTTAAAATCGCCTGTGGCTGCATTCCGCTTAAAACGCCCACTGCAATGCAGACAATCAAAAGAGCTAAAAATGCCTGAAGTTTTAATCGTAAAATGAGAAAAAGAAGCAGACCAATACCGGCAAAAACTGCAAACAGCAACTGATAATCCATAAACTGCCCTTAAAGTTTTTTTACAATCTCATCAACGATAGCTTCCGGGCTGGGCTCAATATACACGTGAATGCCGTAGTCAGGTTCTTCAAGCGTGTCCAGTTGTGATTGCAGCAATTCCGAATTGAAAAAATGCCCTTTACGATTGTCTAAACGGGATTTTAATAAATCAAAGGAACCTTCTAAAAAAACCCATTGTGGCGTCACCTTTTGAGAAAGTAACTTGCGATAAGACTCCTTAAGCGCCGAACAGGCCAGTACTGCACCAGAGTTTTTACTCCACGCTTCCATCTCCTGAGCCAGGGTTTCAAGCCATGGTTTTCGGTCTGCATCGTTGAGGGGATTGCCTCCAGCCATCTTATCTACATTAGCCTGCGGATGGTAATCATCAGCGTCTTTAAAGGGAATATCAAGCCGTTCTGCTAATAATTTACCAATAGTGCTTTTTCCGCTTCCGGACACACCGAAAACTACTATTACTTTTTCTTTCATTTATTTTTTATTTCATAGGTCCAGAGTAGGCGCATCCGTATCTTTTCCGGGTATTTTTAAATCAAAGCCAAAACGGCTGTTCATCTGCTTTATAAAATGAGTTGCCAGCAGGGGTGATTCTTTCTCCACATTTTGATGGATGAAAAAATCGATCTGGCGCAGTCCCTGTTCCATCCAGGTATCCAGACGCTCTACCCAGGCATCCAGACGGTCATAATCACTGAGATGATTAGCCCCTACAAAACGGATAAAGGCTTCGTCACTGGTCATACGCATATGCATGATGTCCCGTCTTCCGGCCGTATCTACCAGCACATTACTGATGTTGTGCTCTTCCAGCAAATAATACAGTTTATTGGAAACTTCAGGAGTATTGAACCAGTCGGTATGTCTAAACTCAATTGCGAGTGGGACTTCACGAGGCCAGGCGTCTACAAAATTGACCACGCGATCCCAGTCTTTGGGAGCAAAGTTGTTATGCATCTGTAGAAATACAGTCCCCAGATTTTCTTTAAGTAACAGCGTATGGTCTAAATATTCAGGAAGTAACTTTTCGGCATCAATCAGGCGTTTCAGGTGACTGATGGTCTGCGTGATTTTCGGAAAAAACTTAAACCCTTCCGGCACTTTTTCCTGCCATTTCTCAAACTGATCTTTCGGGAACAGCCGGTAAAAGGTAGCATTCAATTCTATGGAATTAAACTGGCGGGAATAATAACCCAATTCATCTTTAGTCCCTCGCGGATAAAAATTCTTTAAATCCTGCTTATTCCATTTGGCACAACCCACATACAGTTGCGGTTTTTGACTATTCGCCTTGCTGTTTAAAATCACCTGCGTATCGGGGTGATCTGGAGGAAGCGTAAAATCTATCGCTTCCGGGTTATCTACTTTACCAAATTTCATTTATTCGTTTTTAGAAATCCACCTATTTAGCTTGCTTTTATCCTAATGCCGGGTCCTGTCTATTTAATGCCCATTTTGGAATCCCCTTAAAAGTTGGGTCTTTAAAGATATAAATCCCAAACAGAAACAAAGGGTTCACATCAGTAGGTTTTTGGAAAATCCTTTACTTTTAATTTTTATGACTAGATTGTGTAACACATTGGCACAATTGATGTCTTACTCGCAAAGAATCTAAAACAGAAATTTATGAAACTCGTTAAAACCTTATTTATTCTTGCTTTTGTGGCGATAGCCATGCCCCTTTCTGCACAAACGGCAGATGAAATCATTAGCACCTACATCGAAAATACCGGCGGTGATGCCTGGAATGATGTACAGGCTACTAAAATGAGTGCTACGGTTAATCAGGGCGGAATGTCGATCCCGGTGACTGTATACAATACTAAAGACGGAAAACAAGCGGTGGTTATTGAGTTTAACGGTCAAAAAATCACCCAAATGGCTTTTGACGGCGAGACGTTATGGACTACCAATTTTATGTCTATGAAGCCCGAAAAAGCTTCTGAAGAGATGAGCAATAATATGAAGCTCAACAATAACGACTTCCCTTCTCCACTATTACATTACAAAGAAAACGGATATGAGGTTGAATATATAGGTACCGAAACCAAAGACGGTGCAGAAACCTATAAACTTAAAGTTGTGCAGGAGCCGGTAATGATGAATGGTGTTGAAACGCCAAGCATCAGCTACTACTATTTTGATATGGACTCGTATGTGCCTATCGCGATCGAAACAACCCAAATGGGACAGCCTATCAACATCACCATGAGTGATTATCAGGAAGTGGAAGGTCTATACTTTCCGTTTGCGATGAGCCAGGCCGGTCAGCCTTTTCAAATGAGCGAGATCGTTGTGAATCCTGAGATCGACGAAACCATTTTTGACTTCCCTGTAGAGTAAACTCCAGAACTTAAAATCCTTAAAAAGGAATCTAAGAGCTTAATTAAAATCCTAAAAGGTGCCTTTACAATGTTTTGGCACCTTTTTTAGTTAAAAATCTTACTTCCTATATCGAATTAAACCGTGCTTACCGGATGCAAGTCCGCCAGTGCATAATACAAACGAAAATGAAAAAAATACTACTCAGTCTAACCGGTGCCCTGATGACGCTTGCGTCTGTAGAGGCTCAGGAAGACATCACACTTACGGGTAAGCAACTCTTTGGCGATCTTAAAGCCCGTCAGATTGGTCCGGCTTTGATGAGCGGCCGCTTTATAGACCTGGAAGCCCATCCTACCAACAATCGTATTTTATACGCAGGTGCTGCCGGTGGCGGCGTCTGGAAAACCGAAAACGGTGGAGCAAGCTTTGAACCGGTTTTTGACGAACACGCGCAATCTATTGGTGCCATTGAAATTGATCCCACAGACCCCGATAAAACCGTTTGGGTAGGCACCGGGGAAGTATGGACCCGCAACTCGGTAAGCCTTGGCGACGGACTCTATAAATCTACCGATGGTGGCGCTACCTGGAAGAATGTAGGTTTTGAAAACTCAGAGCGCATCAGCGCTATCGTGATCAACCCCGAAAATAATCAGGAAATGTACGTCGCTGTTTTAGGCGCGCTGTGGAGCGACAGTGAAGAACGCGGCATTTATAAAAGTACCGATGGCGGGGCTTCCTGGGAAAAAGTGCTGTACACCGATACTGCAACCGGAGCGGCAGATTTGATTATGGATCCTGAAAACTCAAATGTGCTCTATGCTTCGATGTGGAAATTCCGCAGAACGCCCTGGGACTTTGATTCGGGTGGAGCAACAAGCGGAATTTTTAAAAGCACCGATGCCGGAAAAACCTGGAATAAAATTCAAAACGGCATTCCTGAAGGAGATCTGGGCCGTATTGCAATTGCCCTCGCGCCTTCAGATCCTACTATTTTATACGCTGCCGTAGAAACAGCCAGTGAAAAAAAAAACGGACTCTACAAGTCTACCGATGCCGGTGCAAGCTGGGAACATTTAAATAACGACTTCGGTCTTACGGTGCGTCCTTTTTACTTCGCACGCCTGGTGGTTGATCCTAAAAATCCAGATATCGTGGTCAAAGGTGGTTTAAGCGGTTCGTTATCACGCGACGGCGGAAAGACCTTTACCGATTTGGGCTACCAGCACTCAGACATTCACGATATTGTTTTTGACCTGAAAGACAGTGACCGTATGTTTACCGCAACAGACGGCGGGGTTTACCGCAGCTGGGATGGCGGGGCAACCTTCGAAATGGTTGAAGATTTACCGGTTTCGCAGTTTTATCAGGTTTCAGTTGACGATGCTACGCCCTATAATATTTATGGTGGTTTGCAGGATAACGGTTCGTGGTACGGCCCTTCAGCCTCTCCCGGAGGCATTGAAGCCCGCGACTGGGATCGTATTGGTGAAGGAGATGGTTTCCGTGTATTGAAACACCCTACCAAGCCCTATATCTATTCGGAAATGCAGGGCGCACAAGTGGTATGGCGTTACAATCCCGAGCGTAACCAAACCAAAAATGTAGCTCCCCAGCCTGAAGGCGATGAAAAATTGCGTTTTAACTGGAATGCGCCAATGGCCCTGTCAGCTCACGCGCCAGATCGTTTTTACATGGGAAGTCAATATCTGCACAAAAGTGAGGATATGGGCGATACCTGGGTTAAAATCTCGCCGGACCTGACCACAAACGATCCTAAAAAGCAGGAACTGGAATCAGGCGGATTGTCACTTGACAAATCGGGTGCTGAGACACACACGACCATTTTTACCATTGTTGAATCTCCACTGGATGAAAACATCATCTGGGTAGGAACCGATGATGGTAACGTACAACTAACTCAAAACGGTGGTAAAACCTGGACTAATCTGGTCGAAAACATTCCAAATTTACCGGCAAATACCTGGGTGTATCATATTGAAGCCAGCGTTCACAACAAGGGCACGGCGTATGCGGTTTTTGACGGTCACGCTACCGGCGATATGAATACCTATGTGTATAAAACCACCGATTTCGGTAAAACCTGGAATTCTTTGGTAACGGATGAAATAAAAGGTTTCGCCCGAAACATTCAGGAAGATTATGAAAGCGAAGACCTTTTGTTCTTGGGAACTGAATTTGGTCTTTTTATTACCGTTGATGGCGGTAAGCACTGGTCGCATTTCACCAACAACCTTCCGCCGGTTGCGGTGCATTATATTGAATTGCAAAAGCAAACTTCCGATTTAGTCTTGGGAACCCACGGTCGGGGTGTGATCATCATCGATGACATTTCGCCTTTACGACAAATCAATCAGGATGTTTTAGCGGAAGAACTGCACTTTTTTGAAACTCCTGCCGGAATTATTGATGAAAGCTCGGGCTTTGGCAGCACCAGTACCGAAACCCAGTTTGTGGGTCCAAACCCGAGCAAGCAGGCTAAGATTATGTATTACCTCAAAAAGCGTCACACTTTTGGTAAAATGACGATGGAAATCAGAGATATGGAAGGCAATCTTATAGCAGAGCCTGCTCCCGGAAAATCTAAAGGTCTGAATATTGTGCTTTGGGATCAGCTGAAAAAGGCACCTAAAGTTGCGGTGGGTAAAATACCTTCGTTTGTAGCGGCTCCTAATGCTGAAGCAGGCACTTACAAAGTCATTATCACAAAAGGTAAAGACACCTACGAACACAGCATTAGGGTTGAAAATGATCCCAATACCACACTGAGTGAAGCAGACCGCAAGGCACAGCGTGAGTTAACCCAGCGTCTGTTTAATGATGTGGAGGATCTCGCCTATCTGGGATACCGCATCGATCATTGGGTTGAACAACTAGAGGGCGTGGAATCCAAGAAAGCGACTAAGGCCCTTGAGGAACTCACCGCTTTGAAGAAAACTCTGGTGATCACCACCGGTGACCGCTATGTACAGGAAGCCGAACCCGAACTGCGTGAAAAGTTGAGCGAACTCTACAACAACGTGGCTGGTGCTTTTGAAAAACCGGCTCCGGTATTTTACCGCAATGCAGAAACCTACGAGGCGCAAATTAAAAATGCGTGGGAAACCTATTCTAAAATTGAAAAGAAATACCTCGAGACTGTCAATGCCGAAATCCAAAAAGCAGAAAAAGAACCGGTGACTTTTAAAACTAAAGAAGATTTTCTGGCAGAATAGTTTTTTCCGGAATTAAGGCAAGCCCCGTAAAACCTCGTTTTTACGGGGCTTTTTTGTAGTACAGCCAATCGTTTACTAAACGCTTTTTGTTAGATAGGTAAAACCAGTAAATCCTACTGTTTTCAATCAAATTTGAATGAAAGGACTATTTTATTCTTTAATCTTCTTTTTCTTCAGCGTAGCAAGAAGTCTCCGTTAAAAATTTTCGAAGCCTTGCAGAAAATTTAGGTGGCTTCTTGTGGTTTTGACTGATAAGTCAAAAACGCCTAAGAAAAAGTGTCCTTTCTTTTGGTTCGTTTTCTTTAGACAAGCAAAGAAAATGAACAAACATCATATTAAACCTATGCCTATACTACCAACAAGGCTTGAAACTGAAAACTCAAAATTATATTCTAAGAAAAACGTTCTTTATGAAACAGACCTAATTTGGTACGATATTGACTTCCAACTATTGGTTTTTTGGCGTTTTGCGTTTCGTTTTGTAAATTTTAAAAGTTAAGAAAATATGATTATGAATGAGCAACGCAAAAGAAACACCCGCAAACGAATAGCAAAACAACTACTGGGCGTCAGTATCGCCTGGATCACCGGTGTCGCTTTGGTAGGCTTTGCACTTACTCAGGTAAAGCCGGTAGAACTAATTGAATTGAAATTTATTCCGGTATATGCGGTGGCCTTACTTTCAGCTGTTGGCCTTGGCTGGTATTACTACACCTACCAGCAATTACGGGGATAGATTTTTCGCGTTCGCGAAAGCAATAACAACCTAATTTTACTCACTACCCCGCTATTTAAGGCTATTGGCTCAAATCCGAACGATGTCAGCTAGTATGTAAAATCGATTAAAAGCAATAACTCAATAATCAATAACTACATTGATCATGCTGAAAACCTCGCCTTAAAGTCATCGATTTTAAACCGATTGAAAAAATCAAGTTTTAGAAAATTTAGTTTTTATCCTCCAACAAAGGTACAAATCGAAACTCTCCGTATTCCTTTTTCTCAAATTCCGTTTCTGATTTTCGGATGATACGTATCATGGTCTGCACCTCGTCTCCTACCGGAATGACCAGCTTCCCTCCTATTTTCAATTGTGCTAAAAGCGGTTTTGGAATATAAGGAGCTCCTGCGGTTACAATGATTCCGTCAAAAGGGGCAAACTCGGGCATACCTAAATAGCCGTCACCAAAACTCAGGCGTTTGGGTCGATATCCCAATTTGGTCAGGAAATTTTTAGTTTTCTTAAACAGTTCCTGCTGGCGTTCTATACTGTACACCTTAGCTCCCACTTCACAAAGCACGGCGGTTTGATACCCGCTTCCCGTGCCTATTTCCAGAATTTTATCTCCTTTTTTGATTTCAAGTAATTCGGTTTGAAATCCTACGGTATACGGCTGCGAAATGGTCTGATCTGCGGCAATAGGAAATGCCTTGTCCTGATAGGCGTGATCTTCAAAACTGCTGTCCATAAAAAAGTGACGCGGAATTTTGCGTATAGCCTCAAGTACCCGCGGATCTTTGACCCCTTTTTTTTCTACAATCTGAGCCAGTAAACGGCGCTTTCCCTGGTGACGTGTAGTATCATTCATACCGCTAAAATAAGCAAAGCAGCCCCACTCCTGCCAGTCTTTAAACTATAATTTTTCAACAGTAAGAGCTGTTTCAGATAAATTAGATGTTCCAAATGAATCACTTTAAACTTAATGCCACTGCTGCTTAGCAGTTTCCTCTATATTGTCGGTCAGAAAACCTATTTTTGTATGCATCATCAGCTTTTGATGAAATTAAAGAAACACCGTTTCCCTTGCGGAAACTTCACGCTCACCAGTTGAGTTAAATAAAGAATTTATGCTTAAAGCCGGCGTTCTGGGTGCAGGTCACCTGGGTAAAATACACCTGAAATTATTACAACAATCTGAATATTATGAACTCGTAGGATTTTACGACGAGTCTGAATCTGTAGCCGCAGCTGTGGCAGAAGAATTTGGTTACAAGCGTTTTCCCACGATGCAGTCACTCATAGAAGCCTGTGATATGATCGATGTGGTGACGCCAACCACGCATCACTTTGATTGCGCAGAGCAGGTAATCAAAGCCGGTAAACATTTGTTTATTGAAAAACCCATTACCCAAACCGTTGAGCAGGCTGTTGCGATACGCGAACTCGCCAAAAAACACGATGTACGCGGGCAGGTAGGTCACGTAGAGCGTTTCAATCCGGCGTTTACTGCCGTTAACGACCTTATTGACAATCCTATGTTTATCGAAGCGCATCGCCTGGCAGAATTTAACCCCCGTGGTACCGATGTGCCTGTGGTTCTTGATTTGATGATACACGATATTGATGCGATTCTTAGCGTTGTGCAAAGCGAGGTTAAAAGCATCTCGGCTTCGGGCGTTGCCGTTATTAGTGACACCCCAGACATCGCCAACGCGCGTATCGAGTTTGCAAACGGCTGCGTGGCTAACCTGACGGCCAGCAGAATCTCGATGAAAAAAATGCGCAAAGCCCGGTTCTTTCAGCGTGATGCATACATTTCAGTAGATTTTCTGGAGAAAAAATGTGAGGTGGTGCGTATGAAGGACGCTCCTGAAAATGCGGATGATTTTGCGATGATTCTTCAAAATGCAGAAGGAGTTAAAAAACAAATTTATTTTGATAACCCTGAGGTAGAGCCGAATAACGCGATTCTCGATGAACTTAACGCTTTCGCGAAAGCGATACAACAAGATGAGACGCCTGTCGTTAGTCTGGCACAGGGAACCGAAGCCTTGCGGGTCGCGATGAAAATCATTGCAGATCTCGAAAAATAATCTGGTACAGCGTTTATGTTTAGCATTTTAAAAAAAGAATTTCATTCCTTTTTTGCTTCGCCGGTAGGCTATCTTGTGATCGGGCTGTTTTTAGTGCTCAACGGCTTATTTTTATGGGTGTTCGACTCCGGTTTCAACATCTTTGATTACGGTTTTGCAGACCTTACGCCCTTTTTTCAACTCACACCGTGGATTTTTATTTTCCTGATTCCGGCGGTGACCATGCGCAGTTTTAGTGACGAACTCAGGTTGGGAACTCTTGAGCTTTTATTGGCTCGGCCCATCAGTCCGCTACAGCTTATTTTAGGTAAATTTCTGGGCGCGCTGACGCTGATTATTTTAGCACTGATCCCTACTCTGGTTTATGTGTATGCTATCGACCAACTGGGTAATCCGCCTGGCAATTTTGACTCGGGAATTTTAATAGGTTCGTATCTGGGCCTTTTGTTTCTGGCGGCGTCCTATACCGCGATAGGCATTTTCGCATCTATGCTTTCTGAAAATCAGATAGTGGCCTTTTTGATCGCAGTTTTCCTGTGCTTCCTGTTTTACTTTGGTTTTGATGCGCTTTCCGGCTTTTTAAATGCTGAAACTATGAGCAACTTCAGTCTTAAAACCCATTTTGAAAGTATAAGCCGGGGCGTCATAGATAGTCGTGACCTTGTTTATTTTCTGGTGCTTAGCGCTGTTTTTATAGGTTTAACCTATTTGAAACTTCAATCTAAAAACAACTAAATGAAAATCAAATTTCAGATTCTGATTTTTAGCGGAGCTCTTGCAGCCCTCTGGTTTTTAGCTCAGCAGTTTTACTTTAGGCTAGATCTTACCGCTGATGGCCGGTATACCCTTTCGGAAACCTCAGAGACCATTATCTCTAAAGCCAACGAACCTTTGATTGTTGATGTTTTTCTGGAAGGTAATGTCCCCGATGCCTTTAAAAAGCTACAACTCGAAACCCGTCAATTGCTTGAGGAATATGCATCAGAAAACCCCAACATCAAGTTTGCCTTCATAAACCCGGTACCAGAGGGAGCACCTGTAGAACAGATCGCTCAGGATTTCAATAACCGCGGAATGCGGCCTCAACAGGTTCAACTTCGCGATAATGGCAAAACGAGCCAGGAATTTGTTTTCCCCTGGGCAATGGCTTCATACAAAGGTAAAACGGTTCCTGTTCCGCTTTTAAAGAAAACTCTGGGTGCAGATCCCGAAACATTCATAAGCAGGTCTGTACAAAATTTAGAATATGCCTTTAGTGATGCCTTTTTTAAACTTTTAAATCCTAAAAGCAAGCGCATAGCGGTGCTGAAAGGTAATGGCGAATTGCAGGACCGGTATATTGCCGATTTGTTTAGAACGCTGCGCGAAAGTTATTTTATCGCGCCTTTTCCGCTTGACTCCGTAAATCTAAAGGCCGATACGGTAATGGCTGCCCTTCAGAAATTTGATTTGGTTGTCGTTGCAAAAGCTACCCGTGCCTTTACCGATGTCGAAAAATATGCGCTGGATCAGTACATCATAAACGGTGGAAAGTCATTGTTTTTAATCGATCAGGTGGCGATGGAGACCGATAGTCTTTACAAACGCAACGGAATGGCCCTCGCAACCGCCCGGGATTTAAATCTGAACGACTTCTTTTTCAATTATGGCTTGCGTATAAATCCGGTTCTGGTAGAAGATCTGTATGCAGCTCCTTTGGTTCTGGCCAGCGGAGAAGGCAGCGAGTCGCAATACACGCAATTGCCCTGGTTTTATTATCCTCTGGTTACGCCGGAAGAAAATCACCCAATCAATACCAATATTGACAATCCGGTGGTTTTTGAATACGTCAATCAAATTGATTTACTGAATAACGGACTAAAGCAGACCGTTTTGCTGAAAAGCTCCCAACTTTCAAAAATTAACGGAGTACCCTTTCCTATAACTCTGGAATCAATCACAACAGAACCATCTCCTGAACGCTATGCCGCCGGGCCTCAAAATCTTGCTGTTTTGGTGGAAGGACAGTTTACCTCTGCCTTTAAAAACCGAATTCTTCCGGTTGAAAACAGCAGCATTCCTTTTCGCGAAAGCGCAACAAAACCAAATGCGATGCTGGTCATAGCAGACGGTGATGTCATTAAAAATGATCTGGATCAAAACGGAAGACCTCTTGAACTGGGCTTCGATAAATTTACCTTTAAAGAGTACGGCAATAAAGAATTTTTACTGAATGCCGTGAATTATCTTTTGGACGATTCAGGTCTTATTAACATACGCAGCAAGACAATCGTCCTGCCCGCGCTTGATTCTTTAAAAACTTCAAATGAACGCTTCACGTGGCAAGCCTTGACATTAGGGCTTCCGCTGGCTATTCTCATGATTTTTGGTCTCCTCTACACCTACCTGCGCCGTCGTAAATACAAGGGCTAAGTGTTAATAAGTTTGTTTCGGCAAAAAATACGATTAAGATATCTTTGTTTAGCTGAAAAATCAGCCATAAAACCTAAACAAACAGCCTTAAATGCTCGTGTTGACACCAATGTAACATCAGCTGAGGCTAAGTTTACAAAACGCCAGAAAAGGCATTTAAAGCATAATAACCAATACCGGCTTTTACAGTTAATTACTGATTTTGTAGAGTTGGTAAAATTCTAAATAAATGAAATTTATTGTATCAAGTTCTTACCTGCTTAAACAGCTACAGGTTTTAGGAGGGGTCATCAATAACAGTAACACACTACCCATTCTTGACAATTTTTTATTTGAGCTCGACGAAAACGTTCTCAAAGTTTCTGCTTCTGATCTGGAGACTACCATGATTGCAAATCTTGAAGTAGAGTCTGAAGATAGCGGTAGTATTGCCGTACCTGCACGTCTGCTTCTTGATACCTTAAAAACATTTCCTGAGCAACCGCTTACGTTTGTTGCCGGAGATACCAATACGATTGAGATCAGCTCAAATCACGGTAAATATGCTCTGGCTTATGCCAGCGGTGAAGAATTCCCCAATGCTGTAGAACTGGATGATCCCAGTAAAGTAACGATTCCTGCTGCGGTTTTAGCTACTGCGGTGAGCAATACGATTTTCGCAACCGGTAATGACGATTTAAGACCGGTAATGAGTGGGGTTTTCTTTCAGTTTAGTACCGAAGGATTGACCTTTGTGGCGACTGATGCCCACAAATTGGTTAAATACCAAAGATCTGACGTACAGGCGTCACAAACCGCAGAGTTTATTATGCCTAAAAAGCCTCTTAATCTCCTAAAAGGAATTCTGGCTGCCAGTGATGATGATATTACGGTTGAATACAACGATTCTAACGCAAAGTTCAGCTTTGACAACGTAGAATTGCTTTGTCGTCTTATCGACGGAAAATACCCCAATTACGAAGCGGTAATCCCGAAAGAGAATCCAAACAAACTGACTATAGATCGCAACCAGTTTTTAAACTCAGTGCGCAGGGTTTCTATTTTCTCAAACAAAACTACTCATCAGATCCGCCTGAAAATCGCAGGTGCTGAGCTTAATATTTCTGCTGAAGATATCGACTACAGCAATAAAGCCGAAGAACGTCTTACCTGTGATTATCAGGGAGACGATATGCAAATAGGCTTTAACAGCCGCTTTTTGGTAGAAATGCTGAATAATCTAAACGCCAACGACGTTTCCCTCGAAATGTCACTTCCTAACCGCGCCGGCATTCTTACTCCGGTTGATGGTCTTGATGAAGGCGAAGCAGTTACTATGCTGGTTATGCCGGTAATGCTTAATAATTAAAATAAGAGTAAGTAGGTACCTTTTATTATTTTCCGAAAACGTCTTTTTGAGCCTTCAGAAAGGCGTTTTTATTTATCAAAAAAAGGATTCCGCCGTGTGGCGGAATCCTTTTTTACTGTTTCGATTTTTGATTTTAATTAAAAGCGTACTCTAAACCGGGACCGTCACAGGCGCTCCAGCTTCCGGTTAATTCGTTAGAACTGGTGTATCTCAGAAGCTCGATATTATCACCGGTACAATTGCCGTAAGCTTCGTTTTTAGTATCGTGTGTAAACCGCAGATGTTTATCACTGTTGATCATCACGATTTCAAAAGTTCCGGTAGAGCGATACTCTTTATCATCGCGCTGTTGAACCTTTTCAAATTTCATGTCGTTTTTCAACAGAAAATATTCCTGCCATTCCATCTCCTCGCCGGTAGTTTCAGAACCTCGCATCTGGCCGCTCATCGCTACGAGCTCCAATTTTACAGGTTCTGACTGGGCTTGTAAATCTGAAGATTTTTCTTCTTCATCACTACAGGAGAACAACGTGATGAATACAAATAAAATAATGGGACTTAGTCTTTTCATAGGTTTAATCGATTCTTTTGTCTTTTTAGATTCAATAACCGTGCGAAGGTTGCGTTAGAAACAAAAAAAAAGACCGAAATAGATTCGGTCTTTTTATCTGAATTTGTTTAAGTATCTAAACGCGAGGCAAATCGCCATCTCCTTTGAGCGGAAGATCTGATTTCCCCATCAGGTATTTATCTACGTAATGAGCTGCCTGGCGGCCTTCGGAAATAGCCCATACGATTAAGGATTGTCCTCTGCGGGTATCTCCTGCGGCAAAAACGCCGGGTACATTAGTCATATAATCTTCAGGAGACGCTTCAATATTTGTACGCGCATCCATCTTAATACCCAACTGTTCGGCGATAGTAGGCTCGCTTCCGGTAAAACCAAGAGCTAAGAGAACCATATCTGCCTTCCATTCTTTTTCTGTTCCGGGAACTTCAGAAAGATTAGGGCGTTCTCCGGGTTTGTGTGTCCATTCTACTTCGGTAGTGACCAGACCGGTAAGGTTACCGTTTTCGTCCCCAACAAATTTTTTAGTAGAAATAGAGAAAAAGCGCTCTGCACCTTCCTTGTGCGACGAACTGGTACGCAGACGCATAGGCCAATACGGCCAGGGCTGATTTTCAGGTCGATCTGGCGTTCCTTTACTCATAATCTCAAAGTTCTTAACGCTGGTCGCCCCGTGTCTGATAGAAGTACCTATACAGTCGCTTCCGGTGTCTCCACCACCAATAACAATAACATCTTTTCCGGTGGCTTTGATTTCTTCACCTTCCCATTGCAAACCATCAACACGACGGTTGTTTTGAGGAAGAAAATCCATCGCCTGGTAAATTCCTTTTAGATCAGAACCCGGAATAGGCAAATTACGTCTTACGGTTGCTCCTGTTGAAAGCACAACGGCATCGTACTCCAACTTTAACTGGTCTGCAGTTACGTCTTTACCAACGTGTACACCGCATTTAAAGCTTATGCCTTCTTCTTCTAAAACAGCAAGGCGACGATCGATGACGTGCTTTTCCATTTTAAAATCAGGTATTCCATAGCGTAATAATCCACCTGCTTTCTCATCGCGCTCATAGACGGTTACCAAATGACCGGCACGGTTAAGCTGCTGAGCAGCAGCAAGACCTGCAGGTCCTGAACCGATAACAGCGACTTTTTTACCGGTGCGCTTTTGTGGAGGATTTGCTTTAATCCAGCCGTTTTTAAAAGCCTCTTCAGCAATATTTTTTTCAATATTCTCAATACTTACAGGGTCTTCATTAATACCCAGTACGCAGGCTTCTTCACAAGGTGCAGGACACAATCTTCCCGTAAATTCCGGAAAGTTGTTAGTCCCGTGTAAAATTTGTGAAGCTTCTTCCCAACGCTCGCGATAAACCGCGTCATTAAAATCGGGAATGAGGTTACCAAGCGGGCAACCACTGTGGCAAAATGGAATTCCACAGTCCATACAACGTGCTCCCTGTTTTTTTAATTCCGATTTATCGAGCGGGATGGTAAATTCTTCGTATTTCTGAATCCGTTCCTCAACAGGTTTGTACGGTTCATTTTTTCTTTCGTATTCTAAAAATCCGGTTGTCTTTCCCATGATTCTATTATTCCGTTAAATCTGTTAATTTTTCTTCTTCTTCCAGTCGTATTAAAGCTCTGCGGTATTCTTCAGGCAGTACCTTAACAAACTTGGGCAGGTAGGTATTCCAATCTTCAAGAATACGCTGCGCTAGCGAACTTTGGGTGTAGTTGTAATGGTTTGTGATGAGTTCACGAAGCTGATTGATATCGTCTTCTTCGGTCACCGGATCCAGGTTTAAATCTTCAGCATTACACTTCGATTTAAAGGTTCCGTCCATATCCAGAACATAACCAATACCGCCACTCATACCGGCACCAAAGTTACGTCCAGTTTTACCCAGAATTACGGCAACACCTCCGGTCATATACTCACAACCGTGATCACCTATTCCTTCTACCACGGCAACAGCACCACTGTTACGTACGCAGAAACGCTCCCCGGCTACACCGTTAAAATAGGCTTCTCCACTGGTCGCACCATAAAGTGCCACGTTACCAATAATGATGTTTTCATTAGCCACAAAGGTTGCTTCTTCAGGAACCTTAACAATCAGGCGGGCTCCGGAAAGACCTTTACCTACATAATCGTTAGCATTACCATCTACTTTAAGAGTTAAACCACGTGTGGCAAAAGCTCCAAAACTCTGACCGGCAGAACCTCTAAAGTTTACCTTGAGGGTGTTATCGGGTAATCCCTGTTCACCGTAGATTTTTGAGATTTCGTTACTCAAAATAGCTCCTACAGCACGATCCAGGTTTGTGATATCTAAATCTAAAGTGGTTTTTTCCTTACGGAATAAAGCCGTGTGCGCCAGTTCTATAATTTCAAAATCGATGGATTTCTCCAGATGATGATTTTGGGTTTCGGTATTGTAAATTTTAACTCCTTCAGGCACCTGAATGTGATGCAGAATAGGTGATAAATCAACACCTGCTGCCTTAAAGTGCTCGATTGCTTTATTTCGATCTAATTTATGCGCCTGACCTACCATTTCATCAACGGTACGGAAACCAAGCTGAGCCATAATTTCACGCAATTCTTCAGCGATGAAATACATAAAGTTTACCACATGTTCCGGCTGACCCTTGAATTTCTTGCGCAATTCAGGATTTTGAGTGGCAATACCTACCGGGCAGGTGTTTAGGTGACACACGCGCATCATGATACAGCCCGAAGCTACCAATGGTGCGGTTGCAAAACCAAATTCTTCTGCTCCCAATAAACAAGCTACTGCCACGTCACGACCTGTTTTAAGCTGGCCGTCGCACTCCAGACGAATGCGGCTACGCAGATCATTAAGTACCAAAGTCTGTTGCGCCTCGGCAATACCCAATTCCCAGGGTAAACCGGCGTGACGCAATGAAGTTAGCGGCGAAGCTCCTGTACCACCGTCGTATCCCGAAATCAGGATTACATCGGCCATTGCTTTAGCAACACCGGCAGCAACTGTACCTACACCAACTTCTGAAACCAGTTTCACGTTAATACGTGCTTCGCGGTTTGCAGACTTCAGGTCATAGATTAGCTGAGCTAAATCTTCAATTGAATAAATATCGTGGTGTGGTGGTGGTGAGATCAACCCTACGTATGGTGTACTCTTACGGGTCTTGGCAATAAATTTATTAACCTTTTCACCCGGTAACTGACCACCTTCTCCAGGTTTTGCACCCTGAGCCATTTTAATCTGAATCTCAGAAGCACTAGTCAAATAGTTACTGGTTACTCCAAATCGACCGGAAGCTACCTGCTTGATGGCCGAGTTTTTCCAGTCACCGTTTGGACTCTTATAAAAACGCTCTGCATCTTCACCTCCTTCTCCACTGTTACTCTTACCGCCAATACGGTTCATCGCAACAGCCAGGTTTTCGTGTGCTTCCTTACTGATAGAACCGTAAGACATCGCTCCGGTTTTGAAACGTTTTACGATTTCAGTCCAGGGCTCTACTTCTTCAATTGGAATAGGATCGTAATTTGAAAATTCAAAGAGTCCACGAATAGTCATCAATTGCTTAGACTGCTCATTTACGAGTTTTGAATATTCCTTATAGGTTTTTGGATCGTTTTGACGTACAGCTTCCTGTAGTTTTGCTATGGTTAACGGATTAAACATATGTTTTTCTCCGTTACGACGCCAGCGGTAGTCACCCCCAATTTCCATTTCCAGATTTCCGGAAATATCCTGTCTTTTAAACGTGCGGTTGTGGCGCTTGGCTATCTCCTGCTCTACTTCATAAAGGCCTATACCTTCAATACGGCTGGGCGTATTTGGGAAGTATTTGTTAATCAACGAAGAATTTAAACCAAGAGCTTCAAATAAACGTGATCCACGATACGAGTTAAGGGTAGAAATACCAATCTTGTTCATAACCTTGATCACTCCTTTACCTACGGCCTTGTTGTAGTTTTCAACAGCCTGCTGGAATTCGATATTTTCAAGGTTTCCGTCTGCGATTTCCTCTCTGATGATTTCATTTACCATATACGGGTTGATCGCACTGGCTCCGTAACCAAACAGCAAAGCGAAATGGTGAACTTCACGAGGCTCAGCAGACTCGATAATTATACTCATCTTAGAACGCTGCCCGCTGCGGAAAAGTCCGCTGTTCATATACGAGGTTCCCAATAGTGCGGGTATAGGTGCCATCTTCTCATCAACACCACGGTCTGAAAGAATCAGGATCGTATGCCCCTCATCAATAGCCTGTGAAGCCTGAGCAACCATATCGTTTAAGGCATCTTCAAGTCCGTTTAAACCGCGATTTGCTTCATAAAGCATCGGGATGGTACGCACTTTAAAGTGCGGATGATCAAAATTTTTGATCTTATCTAAATCTTCTTTAGAAATTACCGGATTTTGGATTCGGATTTTTTTACAATACTCAGGAACAATCTCCATAAGGTTTGTATCAGGACCCAAAGTGAGGCTCAAATCGGTAATTAATTCTTCGCGGATACCATCGAGAGGTGGGTTTGTCACCTGAGCAAACAACTGTTTGAAATAGTTGTACAGCAACTGAGGACGGTCTGAAAGTACAGCCAATGGCGTGTCTGACCCCATCGAGCCAATAGGCTCTTTACCTTTGTTTGCCATAGGCAAGATAATGGTACGTATATCTTCCTGAGTATAACCAAAGGCATTCTTGCGTAAGTCGAATATAGTATCCTCTTTTTCGATTTCCACATCACGGTATGGAATGTCTCTAAGATGTACTCTGTGTTCATCAAGCCATTTACCGTAGGTGTTTTGAGTTACGATGCGCTCCTTGATCTCTTCATCATTTACAATACGTCCCGCTTTCATGTCTACTAAAAACATCTTACCGGGCTCCAGTCTTCCGTGAAACTCTACATTTTCGGGCTCTATTTCGAGAACTCCGGTTTCTGAAGACATAATCACGTAACCGGTTTTGGTAACCGTATAGCGTGAAGGACGCAATCCGTTTCGGTCTAAAACCGCACCGATATAATCACCATCTGTAAAAGGAATAGACGCCGGGCCATCCCAGGGTTCCATAATACAGCTGTTAAATTCATAGAAAGCTTTTTTAGCCTCGCTCATCTCTTTATGCTTTTCCCAGGCTTCCGGAACCAGCATCATCATAATCTCGGGTAATGAACGTCCAGACATCAGCAACAGCTCTACCACCATATCCATAGAAGCAGAATCTGATTTGCCCGGGAGAATTATTGGGAATAAATCCTGAATCTCTTCACCAAACCATTTGGATTGAAGCAATTCTTCACGGCTGCGCATACGCGAAACATTACCGCGCAGGGTGTTGATCTCCCCGTTATGACACATATATCTAAACGGCTGAGCCAAGTCCCAGGTTGGGAAGGTATTGGTCGAAAAACGCTGGTGAACCAATGCCAGGCGTGTCGTAAGCTTAGGATCTAAAAGATCGGTATAGTAATACTTAATATCTTCAGGCATCAGAAGCCCTTTAAATATCAAGGTCTTATTAGACAAACTTGGAAGGTAAAAATAGGAACGCTCCGATAGTTTACTCTTTAATATGGTATGCTCGGTAATTTTACGGGCGGTATAGAGTTTAATCATAAACTCCTGCTCTTCCATTTTGGCATCTGGCTTACCTATAAAGATTTGCTCTATGTGCGGTTCTACGCTTGCAGCAATACTGCCCAGGTAACCGGCATCAACCGGAACTTTCCTCCAGCCTAGCAAAACAAGACCTTTAGCCTTTAGTTGCTCTTCAAATATTTTTTTACAATAGGCTCTTTGATTTTCTTTTTTAGGCAAAAACACATTACCTACAGCATACTCCCGTGCCTCAGGGAGTTCAAAATCACATTTGTCTTTAAAAAAATCGTAAGGTATATCTATAAGAATACCCGCACCATCTCCTGTTTTCCCATCACTACTTACTGCACCACGGTGTTCCAGTTTTTCGAGAATTTCAAGAGCCTTATGAATGATATCATTAGACTGCTTTCCTTCAAGACTACAAATGAACCCGGCACCGCAATTTTCGTGCTCCCATTCTGGTGAATATAAACCCTGTTTTTCCATAAAATTTAAGCTCTTTTTTAACGTAAGAATGATAAAGCTATTCAATAAACTCAAATGCCAATAATTTTCAAGAATAAGATTTTTATTATTTCATTTTTAGCAAAATATTGACTTCAAATTATAAAGAACTCAAAATAAATGGGTCCTTTTTATTGAATATGAAACGCATTTTTGGTAAAAAATGGCGTTTTCAGTAAAAAGCAGAAATTATCTTTTTCTTAAGCCAATGTTAAGATTCGACGTTTTTGGTGCTTTTTTATCCTAAAAATTACTAAAAATCAATCAAAATGGCACATTATCCATAATGGAAATGGCAATTTTGAGTTTTCGCAATCGCTTTCGTATAACATACCCTAAAAAAATAGGGGGTATATTTAAATAAATAGCAAAAATTAAAGGGTGACCCCCAAAATATTTGGGGGTAACTTCAAATAATGTCTAGTTTAGCAACTCACCAATTAATCAATTTTAAAATGAGAAAATTACTAGTACCCTTTATGCTATGTTTAAGCTTAACTGCTTTTGCTCAAGAAGAAGAAACTTCATGGACTGATGGTTTTACTTTATCGGGATCTGTTGATGCCTATTTTAGACAAAACATTACTGCTCCCAATAAATTTATTGATGTTGATGGAGATGGAGAACTTGACACATATCCAGCACCCGGATCTTCATTTGCCAACCAACCCGGCTTTGCATTAGGTATGGCTAACCTGGTTCTTTCTTATGAAAAAGGAAGCGTAGGTGCTGTAGCCGATCTTGTTTACGGTCCACGTGGTACAGATGCTGTTTTTGGTTCAACCACTGCAAGTTCAAGTATTGTTAACCAATTATATGTGTATTGGAATGCAAGCGAAAAGGTAAAATTCACCTTTGGTAACTGGAATACCTTTTTAGGATACGAGGTTATCTCTCCTGCTTCAAATTTCAACTACTCTACATCGTATATGTTCTCTTACGGACCGTTCTCTCACAGTGGTCTTAAAGCAGACTTTACAATTGATGAGAGCTGGAGTGCAATGCTTGCCGTTATGAACTCTACAGACTTTACAGATTTCAACCCATTTGGCAGCTATACCTTTGGAGGTCAGTTAGGCTATTCTACAGATTCTGGTAGCACCTTCCTAAATGTACTTTACGGAGATCAGGGTGGTAACTATACCGATGAAGGTGGATCAGATGGATACGGATCTACATTCCAGGTTGATTTAACTACCGGATATGACGTTTCTGATTCATTTTACTTAGGACTTAATGCCACTTATAATACCACAGCTGCAGGAGATTTCGCTGAAGAAACAGGATTCTACGGCGTAGCGCTTTACGCTCAGGCTGCACTTAGCGATTCATTTTCTATAGGATTACGTCCTGAATATTTCAGCGAATTTGGAGACTTTGGAGCTATTGGAGGTACAGATGCTAATGGCGATGCAAATGTATTTGCTGTGACATTATCAGGTAACGCAAAAGTTGGTCCTTTAACATTTATTCCCGAATTTAGATTAGATTCTGCTAGCGAGGATGTATTCCTGGATGATTTTGATGGGACACCATCATACTCAGGAAGTCTGGGATCATTCCTTCTTGCGGCCGTATATTCATTTTAATCTAAAATCACATTTACAATGAAAAAAATTGAAGCAATTATTAGAAAATCTAAGTTCTCAGCTGTTAAAAAAGCTTTGCACGAAAAAGGAGTAAACTTCTTTTCTTACTGGGATGTTACCGGTTTAGGAAACGAAAAACACGGTCACGTTTACCGCGGGGTTTCTTACAGCACCAGCGACATTCAGCGCAGATATCTTTCTATAGTAGTTAACGACGACTTTGAGCAGGCGACCATAAGCGCAATACTTGAAGCAGGAGCTACCGGTGAAGTGGGTGATGGTAAAATCTTTGTCTCTCACGTAGAGGAAGCTTACCGAATCAGAACCGGAAAGAAAGGTGGAGACACTTTAAACTAAAAATTAACCTAATCAAAATTTTATAATATATGGAAGCAGGATTATTTACAGCAAACAACGTATGGATGATGATCTGTACCGGGCTGGTGTTTTTTATGCACCTGGGTTTCTCCTTTCTTGAGATCGGACTTACCCGTGAGAAAAACACAATCAATATTTTATTTAAAAACGTTTTTATCATTTGTGTAGGCCTTTTGGTTTACTATATAGGTGGGTTTAACCTTATGTACCCTGGCTTTGCCGAAGATTCTTCAGGTATTTTCAGCTTTGCAGGTTTTGGTATCGCTCCTCCTGAAAACGGAATGACTCCCGAATATGCAGACGGTGGTTATACCTGGTGGACCGATTTCCTTTTCCAGGGAATGTTTGCCGCTACAGCAGCTACTATTGTATCTGGAGCAGTTGCCGAGCGTATTAAACTGGGAAGCTTTATGATTTTTACCGTGATCTATGTAGGTCTGGTTTATCCAATCGTAGGTTCCTGGAAATGGGGTGGCGGGTTCTTAGATGCTATGGGCTTCTATGACTTTGCAGGTTCTACCCTGGTTCACTCTGTAGGCGGATGGGCCGCACTTATCGCGATCTACCTTCTTGGAGCTCGTATTGGTAAATTTGATGAAAACGGAAAGCCCAAAGCAATCCCGGGTCACAACATCCCGTTTGCTGCTGCTGGTGTACTTATCCTTTGGTTAGGCTGGTTTGGCTTTAACGGAGGTTCTGTACTTTCAGCTGATCCTGAATTGACTTCTTTAACCCTGGTTACAACATCTTTAGCTGCAGCTGCAGGTGGTGTTAGTGCGTTTATCGTTTCTACACTTATGTATAAAAACTACGATCTTACTATGTTCTTAAACGGAATTTTGGGTGGACTTGTAGGTATTACTGCAGGTGCAGATCAAATGTCACCTAATGATGCCGTTCTTATTGGTGTTATCGCTGGTGCAATCATCGTTTTTGGTGTTGCTTTGGTTGATAAACTTAAACTGGATGATCCTGTAGGTGCTGTTGCAGTACACTTAATCTGTGGTATTTGGGGTACACTTGCCGTAGGTATTTTTGGTGCAATGGCTGGTATGGAGCAATTCCTTACGCAGTTAACCGGTGTTGGTATCGTAGGCGCTTTTTGCTGTGTAACTGCCTTTATTATCTTGTTTACCCTTAAAGCAACAATAGGTCTTCGTGTTTCTGAAAAAGAAGAACTTGAAGGTCTTGATGAGCACGAGCATGGTATGAGTGCATACCCGGACTTTGGTCTAAACGAGCACTAATTTGTCGATTTAATTATATATTGTTAAAACCGCGCTTCTGGCGCGGTTTTTTCATTTCTGGCAATAGCTATTTTAAAAACTGAATGGTTCCCGGATAATAAGTAGGTTCTCCATTAGCCGCTTTAATCGCATTTATGATAGGAAGTACCAGTGCGATAATAGCGATTACTATTATTCCGAACACTCCCAGACCACATAATAAAATCGCAGGAATACATATTATAGAGTATAGAAATAAACTGATTTGAAAATTCAGGATTTGTTTTCCCGACTCGTCCATTCCTAAAACTTTGTCTTTTTGGGTTAACCAAATAACTAAAGGCACTATTAGCCCACCAAAACCCGTTATTAAGTCTAAAAGTTGACTTAGGTGAGTTATAACAATTAAATTTCGGTCTTCTCTCATCATCATAATTGGTTGATTTTTTTGATTGATTACGCTTATTGGTAGCTTTTTTTGATCAATTGTTACAAACGGGTAAAGGCCGATTTAAAATTTATGGCACGCTCCTTGTAATATACTAAGTGTACCATCCAAAAAGTTAAAAAGAGTACAAACAATCTAAATCCTTTAATTATGAAAAATCTTATCTTTTTATTCGTTGGTCTGCTTACAGGCCTTGCTCCGATGAAAGCGGAGACTCTGGATGGCGTATATAGAAACTATTACGACGGCAGCCGCTATATCTTTGTTGAGGGTGGTGTAGAATTTTCGGTATACCCCGACGGTGAGTTTGATTTTGTATTACCACAGGTCGCTCAAAATTATGTAAACGTCAATGTAAACGCCGGCCCTGTCAATATAAGTTATAACTCAGGATACAACTACGACCCCTTTGTGCAGTATGATGATTTTGGAGCCGTAATTCAGGTAGAAAATGTTCCTGTTTATTATGATAACTGGGGACGTATAATTCAGGCCGGTAGTGTTTATATAAACTATAATAACAACCGAATCGTTAATGTTGGTGGGTTACATGTTTTTTATAATGGTCCGCGATTCTCTCACGTGACCGGTTTTATCAACATCTATAATAGAAATTATGTGTACCATCCCTATCATAATTTCTTTTACAGACCTTATTTCGACAGATGTTTGGTTTATAACAGACCGTACAGAAGATACTATTCACCCGTACGTTATGATTATGCTTACCACCGTAGTCATTATGAATTAGGCTATCGCAACGGATACCGCAATGCATACCATGATTTTAAACGTCCCAGTGGTCGTGTGGCGCACAACAATGCGCGAAGAGGTAGTTATTATGATGCACGTCAGCGCGTAAGTGCAGACCGCGATTACAGCAGATCTTCTTCATCTAGAAATTCAGCATACAGCAGAAGTTCTAATGATCGAAATGTAAGAAGCGTTTCAAACGGAAGATCTTCAAATGATCGAAATGTTATTAATTCGAGATCAAGCTCTGGTCGTTCAGACAATGCAATTATTAACTCGCGATCATCTGACCGTAATGTTGTAAGCCGAAGCAGCCAGGCCCGAAGCTATGAGAATAATGCCCGTAACGTGCAAAGCAGGTCTCAAAATACAGATGCCAGACAGCGTAACGCAACACCACAGCGCCAGATGACTCAAAGTCGTAGTGCTAATCGTGAAATACAGACTAGAAGCTCTGCTCCTAACCGCAACACACAGGTACGAAACACTGCACCGCAACGTTCAGTTGCTCAGCGCAGCAGTTCAAACCAAAATGTACAAACCAGGAGTGCAGCTCCGCAGCGTCAGGTGAGTCAAAGAAACACCACACCGCAGCGCAGTGTACAACAACGTTCACAAAGCTCACGCAGCAGCAACGCTGCACGAAGCTCAAACTCTGGCAGAACCCGCAGTTCTGATGCAGGCCGATCTGGAGGAAACTCCGAAAAAGGCAGAGGATAAAATAAGATCCACAAGTTGGATTAAGATTGATTTTTTGGTTGGTTAGTTTGGAAGGTCCCGTTTCTGATTTATTCAGAGCGGGATTTTCTTTTGAATACTACCCGATCAACCCAGCCCGTTACTTCCGGAGACATTTTAAACAGGTAAATCGCGGCGCCATAAATAAGCGCTAAAAGAGCTGATTTTAAAGCAATCGAGAGAATGGGATTGATCGAAAAATCCCAAAAGTAAAAACCACAGCCCAAAACCAAAAGTAAAACCCCTACTCCTAATGACTCCCGGGTAAAAGGCTGCATCTTGAATTTGGAATACACCACAACAATCTTTGCAATCACATATCCTACCGAAGCTATAAAGGTCGCAATCGCAGCTCCATTAACGCCTAAAGTGGGTATGAAAATCAAATTAAGAATTACTGCTATAACAACCAGAATTATCCCCAAAACCAACACCAGCCTATAGTAATCTGAATTGTAAAGAATCGCATTGTTGTTACCCAGTATATTATCGGCCAGTTTTGCAAGAGAAATGAGCAAAACCACATACAATCCCTTACTGTAAGAAGAATCCAGAACTAAATACAGACTTTTGATATTGCAGATGATTAATAAAAATATAAGACCTGAAATCACAAAAAGAGTGAGTGAACTTTTCTTGTATAGATCTTTAAGTTCTAAGAACCGCCGGTCATTTAAATAGGTCGCTGTAAGTGGATAAAGAATTTGATGCATCGCCCGCGCAGGGACAGCAATCACCGCAGCGATGTAAATCGCAACCGCGTAATAGGCTACATTTTCTATTGGAATCAGAATATTCAACATAAACATATCGATGTCCAGAATCATCACCGCTACAGATCCTGCAAGAATAATGAGTACAGCATACTTGAGAATTACAGTAAACTCTTCAGGAATAGCAATCTTAAATCGGGGCATTCTTAAATGAAAGGCATAGCTGAGCATGATAATCATTCGTAATAGATAAACCAGTGTAACCCCATATAAAAACTGCGGAATGGTCAATAAATCAACAGCAAAAAGAATTAATAGGACCATCACCCCAAAGCGGTGAAATACTTCGTTCATCACGGTTCCAAAAACACTTTGCAACTGGGTTTTGGCCCAGGCATAACCAATCTCAAAATAAGCCATTGCGATTGCAATGATTGCTATTAAATATACATAGGGCCGAACGATCTCATTTTCTGAAGCTAAAAAATCACTTATCGTATCGTAGAATAAACTAAAGGCAAATAGTAGAGGAAGAATCACCAGCAAGGGCAAAATCAGCATAAAACTCAAAAAAACATCCTGCTGTCTTCCCGAATATTTAGAGTAAAATTTGATGAGGGTGTTTTGAACACCTACCGAAGCAAATGGCATTACCAGTGTGGCAGTACTCAATAAAAACCCAACAAGACCGTAATACTCATCTTCAAAATATTTTACGTACAGCACCAGCGTATTGATCGCTCCAATACCAAAACCCAGATAAGTTGTAATGAGGTTCTTAACCGATTGTGACGCAACAATTCCCATACTTATAAACGGTGTAAAATAGCTGCAAGTTCTGCCGTTAATTGCTTGCGTGTAAATGCTTTTAAATCTGCATCAGGATTTGCTAAACCCTCTTCTTTGTATGCCCTATACCACGCCATTAAAGTCTGCTTAAGTTGTGCCTTTTGAGCATATTCAAAATACGATCCGGCACCGGTGTCCTTCAGTAGCTTTCTAACGTCTGATTCCGACGGCCCAATGGCCAAAACTGGTCTTCGGGCCGCAAGATACTCAAATAATTTCCCGGGAATAATCAATTGGGTCTCTGCGGAATCTATTTCGATCAAGACCAAAATCTGGCTGCGGCGTTGCATCTGCAAAGCCTCCTGATGAGAAATATAGCCGTGTAACTTCAGGTTTTCTTCTAAGCCTTCCGCCTTAACCGATTCTACAACCGAAGCACTGATTTTCCCGGCCAGATTGATTCTCAAATCGGTTCCAAATTCCGGTAATGCTGTTTTAAGTTCCCGCAGGACTTCCCACAAAACCTTTGGATTTCGTTCTTCAAGCAGCGATCCTATATGCGAAAGGCTGAATGATTTATCGAGATGGACTTGAGGCATTTGCTCCTCATCAAATCCGTTTGTAATGCAGCTCACCGGTTTTGAAGTTTGGGCTTCAAATAATTTTTGGGTGGCATAACTGGTGACCAAAAGATGATCTGCACCGGTAAGTACTTTTGATTCAAGCTCGCTGTGTTTCTTTTGAGAAGCACGGGTAAGCTTCAGTTTTTTCTGATAGCCGATCTGCGTCCAGGGATCCCTAAAATCGGCCAGCCAGGGCAAACCGGTTTTTGACTTCAGCCGAAGGCCTACAAGATGTAAACTGTGCGGAGGTCCGGTAGTTATAAGGCAATCAACCGGATTATTTTTAAGATACTGCTCCAGAAAACGTACCGAAGGCTTAATCCAAAACTTACGCGCATCCGGGATAAACAGGTTACCCCGTACAAAAAGCATCAGCTTCTGAAGTGCAGACTGTTTTTCTTCAGCCCTGATAATCCCGGAACTCAATTGCTCTGTGCTTTTCTTAGAAAATGCCGAAGCTAAAGCATAGGGTTCAAAAATAGGCTGCTTAATGACTTCGATTCCTTCCGGTATTTCCGCCAGCAGGCTTTCATCCTGTATTGGATAATGCGGATTTTGAGGCACGTAAACTACAGGCTCGATCTCAAAATCCCGCAGGTATTTTACAAATTTTAGCCAGCGCTGCACCCCCGGTCCACCTGCGGGAGGCCAATAATAACAGATGATCAGCGCCTTTTTCAATGCAATGCGTGTGTCGTTTAATTCGCCTTTATGCTTCGGTCTCCCGGGACCTTTTAATGCTGAAAGCCAGGGCTCCTAACAGTAAGACTACCAAAATAACATTGCTGGCCAGACTTATGGTACTACCGGTCCTGACTACCTGGGGTTCAAACTTAAACTCAATCACGTGCTTGCCTTCCGGTACTTTCATACCGCGCAGGATGTAATCTACTTTAAAATGCACGGTAGGCTTTCCATCCAGATAGGCTTGCCAGCCGTTAGGGTAATATACCTCACTAAATACAGCCAGCTTATCGCCCGAAGCCTGTGATTGATACTTCAAATAATCGCCGCGATGTTCTACCAATTTTATAGATTCAGTAGAATCTTGTGGAAAAACATTGCGCTCTAATAAACCGGCAAATTCCTGCTGTATCACTGCAGTCTGACGTACATTAATGCTGTCTAAAGCCAATATTTCGGCATCTGCATCAGGTACAACCTTTACATTTTGCACAAACCAGGCATTACCGGCAGCCTGTGGATTGATCTGCACCTGCTCCTGTCCTTCTTCGTTTTGCGTAATGATGTATTTGGTATTCAATAAATTAAGCGGAACCAGATTACCCTCGTACAAATAAAATTCGATCAAATCCTGTAAACGAGCAGGTTTAGCCCCGTGATAGCCGCCAATCGAATTGTGAAAATAACTGGTACGCGCCCCATTGAGTCCTACACTTTGCTCATACACGCGATAGCGCGTAGTATCTTTTAAAATCTCCTGATCTGCCGGTGTAGCCTGAAACGGCTGCTCCACCAGACGGGCACTCATAAAGTTTTCCGTGTTTACATAACGACGATCTACGTTTACCAGATCGAAAACAATCAATACCGCAATGGCAATAATCGCCTGAGTTTCCTTCAGTTTATCCTTCAGATAAAACCAAATCAAACCGGCGGCAATCAAGACCAAAACCAATGTCTTAATGGTATCACTTACCAGTAAAGCCTTTCGGTCTTCTTTAACCGCGGTAATGAATTCCATTCCAAAATTCTGAATGTAATAGGCGTCATTTCCACCGGCGAAAGAGAAGAGTTTGTCATTAAAAAGCAGAATGATGAGTGCGAGTCCGCCAGTAATCCCGGTAGTCCATTTTAAAGCATTCAGCTTCCGGTCAAGAGGTTCGGTCTTTTGCAGAACTTTATAAAGTCCGAAAATAGCCAAAACAGGCACGCACAATTCGGCAATCACCTGAATCGAAGTTACCGCCCTGAATTTGTTGTAAAGCGGGAAATAATCAATCCACAAATCGGTGAACCAGGCCAGATTTCCGCCATAGCTCAACAATAAAGCCAATACCGTGCCCCCCGTAAGCCACCATTTGATACGGCCACGAACCAGAAATAAACCTAAAACGAATAGGAAAACCACAACAGCACCCAGATAGGCTGGTCCTGAAACCCCGGGCTGACTACCCCAGTAATACAGACCAAACTGCCCAAAAATAGATTCTACCTGAGCGGGAGGCACTCCCTGGCGCATTAAAAATTCGGTAAAGGCGCTGTCTTTATCGTAAGGCTCAGAATTTGAACCCCCATACAAACCGGCAATAAAAAGGTTTAGGGTTTCAGATATGCCGTAGCTGTATTGGTTGATGTAGGCTTTATCGAGACCCGCCACGGCTTCTTTTGGAGTCCCGTCGGGATTAATTGTGAGTTCACTGGTTCCGCGGGTACTAAAACTGCTATACTCAGAAGTAGCCATCAGACTCGCAGCATTAGATCCTATTGCCAGGCCTACGGCTAAAACCAAAATGCCCACACTTTTAAAAAAGTGGGGCAGTTCTTTTTTACGAATAGCATCTATAAAATATGCGATACCTAATACAATGACGAGCAGCATCAGATAATAGGTCATCTGCACGTGGTTTGCCACAATCTCGAGCGCCATAGCCACTGCGGTGAGCAAAAACCCCCAGATGTATTTTTTTCGGAAGGTGAGTAGAATTCCGCTTAAAACCAGCGGCATATAGGCAATGGCGTGCGCCTTGGCATTATGCCCCACCCCCAAAATAATGATGAGATAACTGCTAAACCCAAAAGCTAACGCACCGAGGCCGGCATAACGCCAGTCGAGTTTTAAAACGAGTAATAGAATATAGAAACCTATAAAATAGAGAAAGAGATAATCTGCAGGTCGGGGTAGAAAGCGTATTCCCAGATCGAGACTTTTAATCCAGTTGTGTGGATATTTAGCTCCCAGTTGATAGGTGGGCATTCCCCCGAAAGCAGCATCGGTCCAGTACAACTCCTCCCCGTTTTGCTCCCGGTGATCCATCAATTCTTTAGCCATACCGCGGTATTGCTGTATATCGCTCTGATACATTTTCTTCCCGGAAAGAACCGGACTGAAATACAAAAGTGCAGTAACTATAAAAACCAAAACCACAGCGAGGTGTGGTAGTATTTTTTTAAACGAAAAAGTCATATTGAAGTGCTAAAACTAAAGGGTGGAAATTAGTCAATTTCTTCGTAATCGATATATTCCCCCACGTTTTTATTTGTGTGGGTGTCTTGTCTGGGCACCTTATCGATCACGGTTTCTCCTTCACGCTGAGGCGGATTTTGACGTCCCTGAAAACCTCCTGCCATTTTTTGAAAACGCTCTCCGGCTTTTTTAGCTATGTACCGCATTATATAGGGCGCTGCAAGGCGCATTATAATGCGAAGAGCAAAAAAGATAAGCAGTATGATGAGAATGGTTTGTAAAAATTTCATCCTTAGGAATTTTAAAATAGCTAACCAAAGTTGTGCGGAAGTTATTGCCTAATCAGGCCTTAAGTTTCATTACATGAGGTGTAAAAGTAACTATTAGGCTTTTGTTTAGGCTTAAAAAAAGACTAAAAATGGATGGCAAACAGAGACTACAGGCTTTAGGCTATCTGTAATTTTTACAGTATGTTTGTGAGATTAGCACCTATTTTTGTCAAATTCTTAAATATACCTCTCTAATGAAGGTGAAATATAGTTATGTGACGGGTGTGCTGTTGTTTTTTGCGGCCTTAACGGCGCAGGCGCAGTATACCGAAACCCTTAACTCCAACCGTCCCGGCCAGTCACAAGGCGCATTTGCTGTGGGAACAGGAGTCTTTCAGGCTGAAGTGGGTGCAACTTTAGGCCGGGAAGCCCACAACCTGCTTTTTACCGAAACAGAAAACTGGGGAACCGAATTTCAACTGCGTTACGGGGCCATACGCGAGCAGCTTGAATTTAATTTTTCGGGCAGCTTTTTGTATGAAAACATCACGCCCACTGCCGGAAATGCAGAACCGTATAGCCACAGCGGTTTTCCCATTATCAATGCGGGCGTTAAATACCTGCTTTACGACCCCTATAAAAACTACACCGAAAAAATAAACGTATACAGCTACCACGCCAATCGCGCTTTTAAATGGCGTACGCTTATTCCGGCAGTATCAATTTTCTCTGGAGCCAATTACGTTTATCGAAACAACAACCCCTTTTTGCCCGAAAGTCAGGCCGGTTTTTCACCTAAAGTTATGGCAATTACCCAGCACAACTGGGGCCGTTGGGTATGGGTGAATAACTTCATCTACGATCAGTTTTTAACGGACTACCCCACCAAAGCCTGGATCACCACTATGACGCATTCATTTAACCCTAAAATCGCAGCTTTTGCTGAAGTACAGGTTATTATAAGTGACATTTATGCTGATGACCTGTTTCGTTTTGGCGGTGCTTATCTAATCACTAAAGATTTACAGGTTGATGTAAATGCCCTTATAAACTTTAAGGAAACCCCGCGACGCAGGCAATTGGGTCTGGGCCTGTCGTATCGCCTGGATTTTCATCGAAATGATGAACTGCTTCCCAAAAACTAAAATTACCCATACTTTTACACCCTAGAGTATACAAGATGATTACAATTAAAGAAATGAAAACGAAAAAGGAATTGCGAGAATTCGTCAAATTCCCGTTTTCTATTTATAAAAAGGAAAGCAACTGGGTTCCGCCGTTAATCAACGATGAGCTGGAAAGTATGGACCCCGATAAAAATCCCGTATTTAAGAATGCGGAAGCCCGATTTTTTCTGGCTTTAAAGAATGGAAAACCGGTAGGGCGCATTGCGGCTATCATCAATCATATTGAAATTAACGAGCAGGGAAAACCCAAAATGCGTTTTGGCTGGTATGATGCCATTGACGATCTTGAGGTAACCAAAGCGCTGATTGCTAAGATTGAAGAAATAGGTCGTGCAAATAACCTCAAGTGGATCGAAGGTCCTGTAGGTTTTAGCAATATGGAAAAAGCCGGGATGCTCATTGAAGGTTTTGACTACCTCAATACGATGATTACCTGGTACAATTACCCGTATTATAAGGACCATTTTGAAAAACTCAACTTTGAGAAAGCTTCAGAATGGGTAGAATATGAAATTCAGATTCCCGAAAAGTCTCCTGAGAAAGTAGAGAAATTTGCGCGTATAATCGTAGAGCGCTACAAGCTGAAACTCATACATTTCAACAACAGCAAAGAGATTTTACCTTATGTAGATGATATGTTTGGGCTGCTTAATAAAACCTATAATGAGCTCAGCACCTTTGTTCCTATTCAGCAATACCAGATTGACCATTACAAGGATAAGTACATTAAATACATCAATCCGCATTACATTAAATGTATTGAAGATGCCGCAGGAAAACTGATCGCTTTTGCTATTACAATGCCTTCCTTTAGCAAAGCCCTTAAAAAGGCAAACGGCAGCCTGTGGCCTTTTGGATTTATTCATCTTTTAAAAGCCCGCAAAAAAAACGATACTGCGGCTTTTTACCTTATTGGCATAGATCCCGAATATCAGGGTAAAGGAGTTACTGCCGCAATTTTTCAGGCGATGCAGGATTTGTTTTCAGCCAACGGAATCACGCAGGTAGAAACCAATCCCGAACTGGAAGAAAACAAAGCCATTCAACAGCTTTGGAAAAAATACGACCACAAACTGCATAAACGAAGAAGGACCTATAAACGTGATTTATAGGTCCCTCGGGATATTTTTTGGCTTAGGCCAAATGCAATTTATTTAGTCTAAAAGTTCAAAACTTACCTGGATTGAAGAGGTTACAGTAATCTCACCCGGAGCGATGGTATTGCGACCACCATCCATATCCATAGATTCAGCAACAGCCATTTTAAACATAGGCTGTGGTTGTGGACTGCTGGTTCCCTGTTCTGCGATTAGTAAGGCTTTACCAATATTTTGTCCTAAAACTGCCGCATAAGCTTCAGCCTTTTCCTTAGCATCTAAAACCGCTTTTTTACGGGCTTCAGCTTCGTATTCTTCCATTTTTGAGGACGAAAAACTCACCCCATTAATGGAGTTGATCCCTGAACTTACCAGGCCGGACATTAATTTATCGTATTTAGATAAGTCTTTCAGTTCTACCGAAATAGTCTGACTTGCATTGTAGCTATAGGTTTTGGTATTGTAATCGTAATTTTTATTCAGATTGACATATTCTGTCTGAACCTGATTTTGAGGGATACCCATTTTTAATAGGTAATCGAGCACTTTATCAACGGCCGCATCGTTTTCCGTCTTAACCGCTTTAGGGTCTTTACCTTCGTTTTGAACTCCCATGCGAATGGTTACTTCATCAGGTACGGCAATTACTTTGCCCTCACCCGTAACACTAACGGTAGGTTGAATTTGCTGAGCGCTTACTGCGGTGGTCATAGCTGTTAATGCTAAAATTAGAATCGTTTTCATGCTTTTAAATTTTTGTTTTTAGTTTTAAGCAATTCCAAATTCCTTGTTAGAATTTTAAAATTGCCGGTTGTTTGACATCAAAGGTAAAAGCAAGAGCTATGCCACTAAATCTTTCCGGTCTTGTTTAACACAAATAAAACAATGATGGGAATCGCTAACAATCCCACCATCAACGTGTTAATCTGTAGCAGTATGGGCGCCATTAACAAAGTAATAACATATCCGCCTACTGCGCCGCCAAAATGGGCGTCGTGGCCAATATTGTCATTATTGGCGCGCATTCCGTAAATGGAATACAGCAAATAGCCAATACCAAATATATAGGCCGGTATCGGGATGGGAATAAAGAACATATACAGACTCATATCGGGCTGCAGTAAAATCGCCGAATATAAGATCCCTGAGACCGCCCCACTCGCTCCTACTGCCGAATAATGGTATTCATCTTTATGGAAATAATAGGATAGTAAATTACCCAAGATCAGGCTGCCAAGGTAGATTATCGCAAATTCCCAATTGCCCAGTAAATTCACCACAAGAGGCGCAAAAAAATACAGGGTTAGCATATTGAAAAACAAATGCGCCGTACTTACGTGCAAAAATCCGGAAGAAAGAATGCGTATCTGCTCCCCGCGACGCACTGCGCCGGTATTGAATTTGTATTTTTCGAAAAATGAATAATCGTTAAAGCCTTTCATTGAGATAAGTACATTAATACCAATCACGATTAAGGTTACCAGGTTTAAATCCCCCATAAATGCTCGAGTTTAAGCTTCAAATATACCTATATTTGCGCACTAAAAGTGAGCAGAACAGCAGCGATTTCCTGTGGGTTTATAGAACTTCCAAATACGTTTCTGCTGTCTTTCTCTTTAAAATGATCTGCTGATGCAAGGACTTGTGTTTTGGTTGGTTTATCCGCTCTTATGGTGCATCTCTAAGCTCCCCTGGAGGCTGTTTTATCTGGTCTCAGACGGAGTATTTGCGTTGGTGTATTATATAGTGGGCTATCGCCGAAAAACAGTAAGTTTCAATCTCAAAACAGCTTTTCCTGAAAAATCGGAAGCCGAATTAAAACAGATTGAAAAAGAATTTTACAAGCATATGTGTGATATGTTTCTGGAGATGATCAAGTCAATCTCCATTTCTGCGGAAGAATTAAAGAAACGCTTTGTTATTGAAGATCTCGACATCATCTACAAGCTGGAAGCCGAAAAGCGCAGTTCGCTTATTATGATGGGACATTATGCCAGTTATGAATGGCTTACGGCCCTGCAGTTCTACTTTGATTACACCGGTTACGGTATTTATAAACGCATCAAGAACAAGCGATTTGACAATCTCATACGGGAGATCCGTCAAAAATGGAACTCCGAACTCATCAATAACAAGGAGGCTACTTTTATCATTCGCAAAAAGCAACGTAAAGGCGAGATGGCTACCTATGCGTTTATTGCAGACCAGTCCCCAAAATCCCGTAAAAACCAATATTGCACCGATTTTCTGGGGCAGAATGTACCCTTTTTTACGGGTGTTGAACGTTTAGCCAAATCTGAAAATATGCCTGTGTTGTATCTAGCTGTAGACAAAGTAAAGCGTGGTTATTACAAAGCCAGCTTTAAAGTCATCACCGAAGACCCCACGTCCCTACCCGATTATCATATTACTGATATTTTTATCAAAAACCTGGAAACACAAATCCGCCATGCACCGCAATACTACCTTTGGACGCACAAGCGGTTTAAGCACAAGCTTTAAGAATTCAAAATTCAAGGTTGGAGATTCAAAATTTTTGATTTGGAGATACTGATGCGATTTCTCCCTTAAGGTCGAAAGGACAAACCAATTGCAAATTCCCGATTTCGTATTTCTAATTTCTAATTTAAAAAACACTCTGGCTTCGATACAAATTTTGCTCCGCCAGGCTTCGCAAAATCCACTCAGCCGCCGCTGAAAAATTCAAGATTCAAGGTTTGAAATTCAAGATTTTGGATTTTATTTTTCAAAAGATCGAATTGAACGCAAATGTCACCTCGACGACAGGAGAGGTCTCATCCTACTTAGTTTTCTATTATTTAATAAACAATCTCTCGTTAATGGCTGATGCGATTTCTCCCTAAAGGTCGAAATGACAAACCAATTGTAAATAATACCAAAATCAAAAGTCTCCCTTCGAAGGGAGATTTAGAGGGATGTTTTTTCGTATTTAAAAACGCTCTGGCTTCGATACAAATTTTGCTCCGCAAGGCTTCGCAAAATCCACTCAGCCGCCGCTAGAAGAATTCAAGATTTAAGGTTGAAAATTCAAAGTTTTGGATTTTAAAAAAACGTAATGACCGCAAATGTCACCTCGACGATAGGAGAGGTCGCATCCTACTTAGTTTTCTATTATTTAATAAACAATCTCTCGTTAATGGCTGATGTGATTTCTCCCTTAAGGTCGAAATGACAAACCAATTCAAAATCATACCAAAATCAAAAGTCTCCCTTTGAAGGGAGATTTAGAGGGATGTTTTTTCGTATTTCTAATTTCGTATTTAAAAAGGCTTTGGCTTCGATACAAATTTTGCTCCGCCAGGCTTCGCAAAATCCACTCAGCCGCCGCTAGAAGAATTCAATATTTAAGGTTGAAAATTCAAAGTTTTGAATTTTAAAAAAACGTAATGACCGCAAATGTCACCTCGACGATAGGAGAGGTCACATCCTACTTAGTTTTCTATTATTTAATAAACAATCTCTCGTTAATGACTGATGTGATTTCTCCCAAAGGTCGAAATGAAAAACCAATTGCAAATTCCCGATTTTGTATTTCGTATTTCTAATTTCATATTTCAAAAAACTGCCTACTGCAACTGAAAGCTGTCAACTAAATCCCCGCTATCTGCTTAATTTCAGCGATCATATCATCGGCGATTTTATCTGCTTCGGTTTGTGACATAGCTTCGGTGTAAATACGAATGATGGGTTCGGTGTTTGATTTTCTAAGGTGTACCCAGTGCTTTTCAAAATCGATTTTAACGCCGTCAATAGTATTAATTTCTTCGGTTTTGTGATTTTCGGCAACTGCTTTTAAAATTCCGTCTACATCCAAACCGGGCGTAAGTTCAATTTTCTTTTTACTCATAAAATATGCGGGATAGCTCGCGCGTAACTCGCTTACTTTTAGTTTTCGCTTTGCGAGATGCGTCAAAAACAGGGCTACACCAACCAGAGCATCCCGACCGTAATGCGACTCGGGGTAAATGATACCACCGTTGCCCTCACCACCGATTACGGCACCCACTTCTTTCATTTTGGCAACCACATTCACCTCACCCACAGCAGCCGCGTGATACGTGCCGCCGTGCTTTAAAGTGACATCACGCAGAGCCCGCGACGAACTCAAATTAGAAACGGTTGCACCGGGGTTTTCACCCAAAACATAATCGGCACAGGCTACAAGTGTGTATTCTTCTCCAAACATTTCACCGGTCTCGTCAATAAATGCCAGCCGGTCTACGTCAGGGTCAACCACGATTCCCAAATCGGCGTTTTCTTCTTTTACCAAAGCGCAGATATCGCCCAAATGCTCTTTCAAAGGTTCGGGATTGTGAGGAAACCTTCCGTTAGGCTCGCAATACAATTTTACGGTATGCACCCCCAGACGGTTGAGCAACATCGGGATCGCGATCCCTCCGGTTGAATTTACACCGTCTACCACAATCTTAAATCCGGCCGCTTTGATCGCGTCTTCATCCACGAGTTCAAGATCTAAAACCTCGTCGATGTGAATATCGATATAGGCGTCGTTTTTATGTATTTCGCCCAAATCATCCACGGCTGCAAAATTCAGTTCTGCTGATTCTGCGAGTTCGAGGATTTTCGCTCCGGCTTCGGCATTGAGGAATTCCCCGTTTTTATCCAGCAATTTCAGGGCATTCCATTGCTTGGGATTGTGCGATGCGGTAAGAATTATTCCGCCATCAGCGTGCTCCAGTTTTACTGCAAGCTCTACCGTAGGCGTGGTCGATAAATCCAGATCAATCACGTGAATTCCCATTCCCACCAGGGTTTGCATTACGAGTTGCTGTAGCATTTCGCCGCTAAGGCGGGCATCACGACCTACCACGACGCGGTATTCGTCTTTAGTTCGCTGCTGTTTGATAAAACTTCCGTAAGCCGAAGCAAATTTTACAGCATCAATTGGGGTCAGGTTATCACCGGGATTACCGCCTATGGTTCCGCGTATTCCGGATATCGATTTGATTAGGGTCATTTATCTATTGTTATTTTTAGTGCTATACTTATTGGTTTTCAAAAAAACCGGCTATTCGCAAATATAGCCAAACACCAGGCGTTCCTAAACCGATTATTTGTATTTTAAACCGATGAATTTTTTGGCACACATTTATCTTTCGGGTGATGACGAACTGGTCACGCTGGGCAATTTTATGGCAGACGGCATAAAAGGCAAGCAGTATAAAAAGTTTAGTCCACGGCTTAAAAAGGGCATTTTGCTGCACCGCAGTATAGATACTTTCACAGACGCCCATCCCACGGTGCGCCAAAGCACCCGCCGCCTGCACGCTAAGTACAGCCACTACAGCGGGGTGATTGTAGATATTCTCTACGATCATTTTTTAGCCAAAAACTGGCAGCAATATTCAAAAGTTCCTTTAGAGCAATTTGTAAGCGATTTCTACGACAGTCTTGACCGGCATTACGATGTGTTGACCAACCCGATACAGCATATGATTCCGCATATGATCGCAGACAACTGGTTGCTGAGTTATGCCAAAATAAGCGGTATCGCCACGGTTTTGCACAATATGAACCGCCGTACCCGCAACCGAAGCGGCATGGATCGTGCCGTTGAAGATTTACAGGAACATTATACCGATTTTGAACACGAATTCACCTGCTTTTTTGAAGAACTCCGCGCCTTTTCTGCGGAACGCTTAGAAGAACTAAATACTGAATTTCCCGATACCAATACTACCGAACTATGAATTTTAAACTACTGAAACCTTTAGGATTTATACTGACTTTTATTCTGGTTTTAAATTCCTGCAAAACGGAACAAAAACAGCCACGCAGCATTCAACGCGGAGAACTTGCAGACAGCATTATGGTGGTTTCGGCCCGTGAAGAAGCTTCGCGTATAGGCGCCGAAATCCTGAAAAAAGGCGGTAATGCTTTTGATGCGCTCATAGGCGTAGATATGGCGCTTAATGTTGCCTATCCCTTTGCCGGAAGCCTAGGCGGCGGTGGTTTTATGGTGTACCGCAAAGCCGACGGCGAGATTGGCAGCATCGACTACCGCGAAAAAGCCCCTATGGCTGCCACGCACGATATGTATCTGGATGAAAACGGCGATGCCATCGCCTCTTTGAGCCGTGAAGGAGCGCTGGCTGTGGGCGTTCCGGGAACCATTGCCGGGATGTTTGCCATTCACGAAAAGCTGGGTTCTATGCCGATGGCCGAGATCCTTGAACCCGTTATTGCTCTGGCCGAAAAAGGCTATGTAATAACCGAAAATCAATGGAACCGCTATCGCAATTATGCTGCGGTTTTTGACAGTATTAACGGGATGGAAACCCTCTATTCGGTAGGTTTTCGCGAAAGCGACAGCCTTAAAATCAAAGCGGGTGACACCATTAAAAACCCCGTACTGGCCGCTACGCTGAGACGCATTGCGCAAAACGGAAAAAGCGAATTCTACGAAGGAGAGACCGCTCAGAAGTTGGTCAACTTTATGCAAAAGCATGGCGGACTCATCACGCTCGAAGATCTCAAAAATTACGAAGCGGTCTGGCGGGAACCCATCGTTTCCAGCTATAAAAACCTGAAGATCATCGGGATGCCGCCACCTTCAAGCGGCGGCGTTTGTCTGGCACAGATTTTTAAAATGATTGAACCCTACCAACTGAGTACCTATGGCCACAATTCGCTCAAAAGCATTCAGGTGATTACCGAAGCCGAACGTCGCGCTTATGCCGACCGCAGCTTTTTTCTGGGCGATCCTGACTTTAACGATATTCCTATCGAAACGCTCATCAGCACCGAATATGCAACAGAACGTATGGAGAATTTCAGCTTTGAGCAGGCAACGCCTTCTTCTGAGGTTGAGCATGGCGTAATCCCCGGCTATGAGTCTATGGAAACCACCCATTTCTCGATTGTTGATCAATATGGTAATGCGGTTGCCCTTACCACTACCCTCAACGGCGCCTACGGTTCTAAGCTGTATGCAGACGAACTCGGCTTTTTCCTGAACAACGAGATGGATGATTTTAGCGTAAAACCCGGAGTTCCTAATATGTTTGGCCTTATTGGCGCGGCGGCAAATAAAATCGAACCTCAAAAACGCATGCTGAGCTCGATGACGCCTACCATTGTAGAAAAAGACGGTAAACTTTGGATGACGGTGGGTACCCCGGGCGGTTCAACTATAATAACTTCGGTGTTGCAAACGATTCTGAATGTAGCCGATTTTGAAATGGGTATGCAGGAAGCGGTAGATGCACCCCGATTCCATCATCAGTGGTTGCCCGACGTGGTTACCTTTGAACCCGATGCCTTTGGTAAACCGCTTTTAGATAGCCTGGCGGCGAAAGGATACCAAATTCGTCAGGAAAACAGCGTTATTCTAGGAAAGGTAGACGGTGTACTCGTATTACCTGACGGCACTTTGGAGGGCGGCGCAGACCGTCGCGGAGATGATACTGCTGTAGGTTATTGATTTTTATCGCTTCTGAACACGATAATTTAATTTATTGCCTTTAGATGCGATAATGTCATTGTGTTATTTGTTAATGGTTAAGCGTTAATGGATTGTTTTAAAAAATTCTGCATTCTGAATTGATTATTGAGTAGTTTCTTATTTCTTGTTTTAAATAATTCTGCATTCCTAATTCTGAATTGATCATTGAGTTATTCAGTTATTTAAAAAAACAGAAAACCGAAAATTGTGAACTGTGATTGTAAACTGAAAACTGCCCACTGAGACTGAGACTGAGAACTGAAAACTGCCCACTGAGACTGAAAACTGAGAACTAGAAAAAATTGCAATTATCGCATTATAATACGATATTTACCATTATCGTCTCTAAATACGATACCGAACATTTATGACCGCTATATTAACCGCAGATATCATCAATTCGCGAACGCAGCAAAACTGGCTTCCGGTATTGAAAGCCGTGCTTAACCGCCTGGGTGACGAACCTAAAGACTGGGAGATTTACCGGGGCGACAGCTTTCAGCTTGAGGTAAAACCTACAGAAGCCTTGTATTCCGCCTTACTAATCAAAAGTGCTGTTAAAAGTCTGGATGGTGTAGATGTGCGCATCGCCATAGGTCTGGGAGAGAAGACTCACGACGCGGCTAAAATCACAGAAGCTAACGGAAGCGCTTTTGTAAACAGCGGCACCTGTTTTGACCGACTTAAAAAACAAACCCTCGCCCTGCAAAGCGACAATGCTGATTTTGACACGCAATTCAACCTCATTCTCGAGTTGGCCTGCCTGACGATGGACAACTGGACGCCGGTGAGCGCGCAGGTGTTTCACCAAAAGCTGCTGCACCCGCAGCTCAATCAAACCGAACTGAGCGAGATGCTGGGCAAATCGCAAAGCACCATTAGCGCTACCCTGCACCGCGCGGGGTATGACGAACTCACCAAAATGCTTCAGTACTACAGCCAAACCTTAAACAATCACTAAATGCTCGCACTCGCTCTAAAATTGCTGCTCGCTCACATTCTGGGAGACTTTGTACTGCAGCCCACCCGTTGGGTAAAAGACAAGCGCAAAAAGGGATTTCGCTCGCCGTATCTGTTGGCGCACATCGGCGTACATCTGCTGGCTTTGCTGGTGCTTTTGCAGTTTGACAGCCGCTATTTTTTAGGCATCGCCTTTATAGGTATAACCCACTACGCTATAGACCTGCTTAAGATCATATACACGACCAAAAAGAACAGTACCCCATTGTTCATTGCAGATCAGATCGCGCATCTGCTGGTGCTTAATCTGGTGCTGTATTACTACACGCCTTATACGATAGACTTTGATGCGCTGTACCAGCCTCTAGTTTTACTGGTGCTCACCCTATTGTTTTTTGTAACCTATGTCGCCGGGATTTTAATGCGCCTTATTTTACAACCCTGGCAGGAAGCCATCGAACCTTCTAAAAAAGAGAAACTCAAAGTCAAAAACACCTCTCTGGCCGGTGCCGGAAAAATCATCGGGATGCTTGAGCGCCTGTTTGTTTTCGCTTTTATCCTCCTCAACGCCTGGTCTGCCATTGGCTTTTTGATCACGGCCAAGTCGGTTTTTCGTTTTGGGGATCTTACCGAAGGAAAAAACCGCCAGCTTACCGAATATGTATTGATAGGAACCCTCCTCAGCTTTGGCCTGGCCATAGGTGCCGGACTGCTTTTTAATTACCTGCTCCCGTATTTATAGAAAATCTGGAATTCCGGAAAAAATTTATAAACTGAACAGGTATATTTACGGGAAAGCAGGCTTCTATCGTTTGTTTACGAAAGGATTGTGAAGGGATAAAAAAGAGAGGTCACAACTCGTTGTTTTATATAGTTATAGCACATTCAAGAAAACAAAATGAAATATACTTATCAACTTTTAATTTTAATAATATTTTATTCTTGCGACCCAGCGGTTGGAAACAAATTCGTAATACAAAATAATACGGAATCAAGACTAAAAGTTGAATCCATATTAAATTTTGGTTACAGAAATTATAATGAAAAAGACTCTATTCATACTGTAATTTTAAATCCAAACACGCAATCCCAAATTATTGAATATTACGAAATTGGAACTGCTCGTGATAAAGGGAATGCATTCTTGGAGGGGCTTGACACAATTGTTATAACAAGTGAATATGGTACTTTGATAAAGAATATTGACGACCGAAAAAATTGGGAATTTAAAGTACTGAAAAGTGGGCTCTTTGCAACGCATGAAGTGGAATATAAACTGATATTAACAGATAGGGATCTTGAATAAGAAACGTACTACAATACCGATAACTGCTGCACAAGCCTAAAAATGAGGGTGTAAATTAAACTCTGTCTGAAATAGATTTAAACATTAATTTTATTCAGACAGAACCATGAGAAAAGAGGAACAGACAGAATTTGAAAAGAAGGTGCTTGACCAGTTCATGTCGGGCAAGAA
>NZ_JAJGMW010000031.1 GCF_020782115.1 Leeuwenhoekiella parthenopeia
TAATCAATAATTCTGGTAATAAAATCTTAAGTAAATCTATATATGCGTCCAATGCCTCCTGTTTAGAAAACAAAAATCAAACTATTCATTCAATTCACACACAACTTTTGAGAATGATCCGGTTTTATTATGAATATGACCTGGATGAATGCCGAAGAGGCGACCAGGCATCTGAACGCTAAGAATGCCGAAGAAATGGGAAATTATACGGTTTATAGGTATAAAGCTCCAAACAGTATTGGTTCTGCACAGGTAGATCATATTTTAGTGCCTATTGAAGAATCATCTCAGGGCGAGGCTTCTTATGTTGACTTTGCTACCTCCGTTCGCGGTAAATCTAAAGCAGAATACAACACCATGATTGTAGCTATTTTAGAATCTATGCAGTGGGAACCTGTCGCTACGGAACAATAATCCTGATAGATAAAAAGTAAAAGGGCTTCGAATGAAGCCCTTTTTTATTTTGAATTTAGAGCAGCATCACTTGCTTTTTCGCCTGCTCAAAATCAATGATCACTTCTTCAATTACCTCAGCCACCGGTTTAATGTCGTGAATGAGAGCACTCACCTGACCTATTTCGAGTTCGCCTTCTTCCAGATCGCCTTCAAACATGCCTTTTTTTGCCCGGGCTCTGCCCAATAAATTGCTCAGTTCCTCTTTTGTAGGTGCCTTAGCATACAGGGCTTTCACATCGTTGTAAAATTTATTCTTCAGCAGACGTACCGGTGCGAGTTCTTTCAAAGTGAGTTCGGTATCCCCTTCTTTCGCCTGAACGACGAGATCTTTAAATGCCTGATGGCCGCTGCCTTCTACCGTAGCGACAAACCGGCTTCCCATTTGTATGCCGTCTGCCCCGAGAACCATCGCCGCCAGCATTCCACGGCCGCTCGCAATACCTCCGGCTGCAATTAACGGAATAGCTAATTGCTCCTTCACGATAGGAATAAGCGTAAAGGTGGTGGTTTCTTCGCGGCCGTTATGTCCACCGGCTTCAAAGCCTTCGGCCACGACGGCATCTACCCCGGCCTCCTGAGCCTTCAAAGCAAACTTTACACTGCTTACCACGTGTACGACGGTTATTCCCTGTTCTTTGAGATACGAGGTCCAGCTTTCAGGATTTCCGGCACTGGTAAACACAATTTTGACTCCCTCTTCAACTATGATTTGCATCAATTGATCAATATCGGGATACAATAGCGGTACATTAACCCCGAAAGGCTTATCGGTCGCAGCCTGACATTTCTGAATGTGCTGGCGTAAAATTTCAGGATACATAGAGCCTGCGCCAATGAGTCCCAGACCTCCGGCATTACTCACTGCCGAGACAAGTTCCCAGCCGCTGTTCCAGACCATTCCGCCCTGAATAATGGGATATTTAATATTGAAAAGTGAGGTGATTGTATTCAAAACCGGTTTTTATGAAATTACTCCCGAACCCAAACATTCTACACCCTCGTACCAGGCTACAAACTGCCCTTCACTAATGGCAGATTGTGGTTCGTCAAATGATACATACATGCCTTCCTCTACCTTGTGAAGCATCGCTTTTTGCAAAGGCTGTCTGTAGCGTATTCGCGCTTCCACCTCGCGCACTTCACCGGGCTGTAGTGCCAGGTCTTCCCGTATATAATGCACTTCGTCTTCCTGAATAAACAGTGCGCTACGCAACAGACCGGGATGTTCTTTACCCTGACCGGTATAAATCACATTTTCTTCAACATCTGTATCCAATACAAAAAGTGGCTCGGGTGTTCCTCCCACGGCAAGTCCCTTACGCTGACCTTTGGTAAAATAATGAGCACCCTGGTGTTTGCCCACAATTTTACCGTCGGTAAGTTTGTATTTGGGCTTCTGAGCCAGAGTTGCAACGTCGCTCAAAGCCACAGCGGCACCGGCTTCTGATTCGGTATGTAAAGCTTCAATTTTCTCTCGTACAGTTTGGGCAGTGATTTCGACAATTACGCCTTCTTTCGGCTTTAATTTCTGCTGAAGAAAATCGGGTAAGCGCACTTTTCCTATAAAACACAATCCCTGAGAATCTTTCTTTTCCGCAGTAACTAAATCCTGCTCTTTGGCGATTTTGCGCACTTCACTTTTCTGAAGATGGCCAATTGGGAACAAGGTCTTGGCAAGTTGCTCCTGCGAAAGCTGGCACAGAAAATAAGACTGATCTTTATTAGCATCTGCCCCGGCAAGCAATTGATAAACCGGTTTGCCATCAACTTCAACTTCCCCTTTTTGGCAATAATGCCCTGTAGCGACATAATCTGCACCCAAATCGAGCGCAATTTTCATAAACACGTCAAATTTGATTTCGCGATTACAGAGCACATCCGGGTTTGGGGTGCGTCCTTTTTCGTATTCCCGAAACATATAATCTACAATGCGCTCTTTGTACTGCTCACTCAGGTCAACCGTTTGAAAGGGAATTCCAAGCTTTTCAGCAACAAGCATTGCATCGTTACTGTCATCGAGCCAGGGACATTCATCAGAAATGGTAACTGAATCATCATGCCAGTTTTTCATAAAAAGACCAATTACCCGGTATCCTGCCTCTTTCAGCAAATAGGCCGAAACACTACTGTCTACTCCCCCGCTTAAACCTACAACCACTGTTTTCATAAGTCTGTTTTGAATGTGAACTGTTCTGTCGCTATTGAATCTGCAAATTTACAAAACAATTGGTGCACTTTAAGAAATCAGCAAATGACTGAGCTAAAAGGATTTAGTCCTGTTAATTATAATTTTGTTTAACTTTTTTAACTTATTATTAAACAAATTAGGAGTGTTCAAGGTGTAGCTTTAGCATAATTAACAAATCAAATAGCTATGAAACATTTAAAACAAACACTCAAAGCCCTCTTACTGGTTGTGCTCACCGCTGGATTTACCTCGTGCAGTGACGACGATGATAATGGCAACATCATTGAACAGGATACTACCATTGCAGGTCTGGTATCCGGTAGTACTAACTTTGAAATCTTGCTTGCAGCTGCCACGCGTGCAGATCTGGTAACCACACTCTCTACAGTCTCAGACACGCGTCTCACGGTCTTTGCTCCCAACGATGCTGCTTTTGTGGCTTACCTTGACGTAGATACTGAAGCAGATGCCATTGCAACCATAAATGCATTACCCGTTGCTACCGTGCGTAATTTATTACTCAATCACGTATTACCCACTGCGGTTACTGCGTCTGAAGTAACCACCGGGTATGTAAAATCTTTGGCAGAAAACAGTACTGAAGATAATTTAGACTTGTATATAGCAGTTTCTAACAATGTTGTTACCATTAACGGTGATGCAGAGGTTATTGAGCCTAACGTTGTCGCCGATAATGGAATCATTCACGTTGTGGATGCTGTGATACCTGAGGCCACCATTGCAACTTTTGCTACGGCTGATTCTAATTTCTCTACACTTTTAGCTGCAGTAGCTCAGGAAGAACTTGCAGCTACACTTGCGGGAACAGGTAGTTTTACCGTTTTTGCCCCAACCAATGCCGCCTTTGTAGCATTAATCAATGCAGATCCAAATGATGGTATTAGTAGTGCTGCAGACATTCTAGCACTTGGAAATGCCGGTACCAGCACTACCAGTGTACTGGATAATATTTTGAGACATCACGTTTTAGGAACGGCCGTTCGAGCTGAAGCTTTGAGCACTACAGGTGCTACACCAGCAACCCCATTATTTGCCGGTGGCGGTTTAAGCATCGATGCGACAGTAACTCCACCTACAATTACTGATGGATCAGGAACTACTCACGACATCATTGCAACAAATATTACAGCTACAAATGGTGTGGTTCACGCAATTGACGGGGTATTAATGCCCGAATAAGTTTCCCCTAAAATTCCCCTAAAATGAAAAAGCCCTTCAGTTATTTACTGAAGGGCTTTTCTATTAAAGTTGGGACAAAAAAGATTATTTATTCTTTTGTTGTTTTTCGGCCTGCTCCATCATTTCAGAAAACTTCTTGCTGAAACGGTTTTGCTTTTTCGGCTTGGCCTTAGCGGTCTCAATTTTAGCGTGAATGCGCTGTTCATCCAGAATAAAATTCTTGATCACCAGCATAATCCCGATCGTAATGAGGTTTGAAACGAAGTAATACAAACTCAATCCACTCGCGTAGTTGTTGAAGAAAAACAACATCATAATCGGCGACAGGTACATCAGGAATTTCATATTCGGCATTCCCGGCTGACTCGTTTGCTGCATCGTCTGCCCCGTGGTCATCGTCATATAGATGAAGATCGCGATTGATGCCAGAATTGGAAACAAACTCACGTGGTCTCCGTAAAACGGAATGTTGAACGGCAAATCGGCTATTTTATCATAACTCGAAAGGTCATCTGCCCACAGGAAGCTTTTCTGTCTTAATACAAATGCCGAAGGGAAAAAGGTAAATAAGGCATAGAATACAGGAATCTGAAGCAATCCGGGAATACAACCGCTCAACGGACTCGCACCGGCCTTGCTGTACAGCTTCATCGTTTCCTGCTGCTTTTTCATAGGGTTGTCTGCGTACTTCTCGTTGATCTCGTTGATCTCGGGACGCAGTACTTTCATCTTGGCCTGAGACAGGTATTGCTTATACTGTACGGGCGAAAGCAATAATTTGATCGAAACCGTCAATAAAATGATGGCGATTCCCGCAGGGAAGTAGGCTACCAGAATATTAAAAAACGGAATAATCAGGTATTTGTTGATCCACCCAAAAATACCCCAGCCCAAAGGCATCGCCTCATCCAGACCGCGGTCGTAATTATTCAACACCTGATAATCGGTAGGACCAAAATAGAAATTCATCGCATTGTTGAGCTCGCCGTTAACCGGTTTAAGCTGCATACTCGCCGCATATTTCTTGGTAAAAACGGTATCTACTTCTTCATCTTCAACCAAATTCTGAGACTTAAACGTAACCTCTTCAAAGGGCTGATCGGTCAATAAAATCGAACTGAAGAAATGCTGACGGAAATTAAACCAGTCTACATCGGTCTCTATAGCGTCATCCTCACCGCTCTGATCGAGTTTATCATGATCACCGCCTTCATATTCATACGTAAGACGGGTATAGCGGTTTTCATAGGTAATACTCTTCGCATGACGATAGCCTTTCAGTTCCCAATCCAGATTTAAAGGCTGTGAAGTATTCACTACATTTTGCAGACCTACGGTTTTGATACCAAAGTCCATCATATAATCATCGGGCTTCAGCGTATAGCGATATTCCAGATACTCAGAATCTGAAACTTTCAGCTTCATCGATAACACCTGGTTTTCACCTTCGGTGGTTAACTTCGGCTCAAAATATAAGTTTTCACTATTCAGGGTTCGGTTATCGGTAGTGCTGAAGTTCAGGTTAAAACGGGTGTTTCCGTCTTTAATCAGGTAAACCGGTACCGAGTCGTAGCTCTTGTAATTTTTCAGCTTTGCTTCTGTAATAAAACCACCTTTATTACTCACTTTTAGCGCTAAAACCTCATTTTCAATTTCGGTAACTGCATCTGTTGCAGAAGGTAGGGTGGCCGAATAAGCAAAACTTCCTAAGGTCGCCTTATAACGCTCCTGCGCCAGAGAGTCGTTTTGCGGTGCTGCATCGGCAACCGCAGATTCGGTTGGTGTTAGTGCAGGATTCTTTTTAGCAGCTTCAACCTGCTCCTGTTTGGCCTTTTCTGCCTCCAGCTCTTCCGGGCTAGGCTGGTTTTGCCATAACATAAACAATAAAATAGCTCCTATAAGCAGGAAGCCTATCATCGATTGTTTGTCAAATTTCTTTTCTTCCATAAGTCCTTGAGGCATCACTGCCTTTTTATCGATTGTCTTTTAGTCTTGTTCCTTGCGGAAAATTTTCGCCCGCGAATATACGGTCTCTGATGCATTCAAGAATAAGCCCAGCAATTTGTTTTATGCCACATTGGCGGTATTTTACCTCAAAACCGCCACGCTTAAGCTATTCTTTTTCAAAATGATATCTGCTCTTGAGATTATCCCTGTGCTTTTTTTAACTTGCTAAATTTTACAGCAGCCTGTACATAGGCTACAAATAAGGGATGTGGGTTGGCAACGGTACTTTTATATTCGGGATGGTATTGCACGCCTACAAACCAGGGATGGTCTGCCAGTTCTACAATCTCTACCAGACCGGTTTTGGGATTGGTTCCGGTGATGTTGAGTCCGGCTTTTTCCAAAACATCGCGGTACTTATCATTAAATTCATAACGATGGCGATGGCGTTCTGCAATAATTTCTTTACCGTAAACGCCGCTCACAATGCTTCCGGGTTTTAGTTTGCATTCCCAGCTTCCCAGACGCATCGTACCACCCATATGTTTCAGGTCTTTTTGATCTGCCATAAGGTCTATCACAGGGTTTGGGGTATTGGCCTGCATTTCTACCGAATTGGCTTCGGTAATACCGGCCACATTACGGGCAAATTCAATCACCGCCATTTGCATCCCCAGGCAAATCCCTAAAAACGGAATCTTATGCTCGCGGGCATACTGTACGGCTTTGATCTTACCTTCGATACCGCGCTCGCCAAAACCGGGAGCGACCAGTAAACCATCCAGTTTGGCAATTTTGTTATCGATCACATCCTGCGAAATGAACTCCGAGTGAATAGGCTCTACCTTCACTTTTACCTCATTCTCTGCACCGGCGTGGATAAACGCTTCCAGAATAGATTTATAGGAATCCTGAAGCTCTACGTATTTACCAATCAAACCAATGGTAACCTCAGCCTGTGGATTTTTATGTCTGCGTAAAAACTCATTCCAGCGGGTGAGTACCGGTTCGGTTTCGGTAGATAAATTTAATTTTTGAAGGGTAATGGTATCCAGACCTTCTTCGAGCATCATATTAGGCACGTCGTAAATGGTAGACGCGTCAATAGACTGAATGACCGCTTCTTTACGCACGTTGCAAAACAAGGCCAGCTTTTCGCGCAGATCATCGCTGAGTTCGTGCTCGGTTCTGCAAACCAGAATATCAGCTTTAATACCGCTTTCCATCAGGGTTTTTACCGAGTGCTGCGTGGGTTTGGTTTTTAATTCGCCGGCCGCTGAAAGATACGGCACCAACGTAAGGTGGATTACCAGTGCATTCTCATCGCCAAGTTCCCATTTTAGCTGACGTACCGATTCGATATAGGGTAAGGATTCAATATCCCCTACCGTACCGCCTATTTCGGTAATGATGATGTCGTAATCGCCAGTTTTACCCAGCTGCTTGATGCGTTCTTTGATTTCGTTTGTGATATGCGGCACCACCTGTACGGTTTTTCCTAAAAACTCGCCGCGACGTTCTTTTTCGATCACACTTTGATAAATACGACCGGTAGTTACGTTGTTAGCCTGAGAGGTGTTTACATTTAAAAAGCGCTCGTAATGGCCCAAATCCAGATCGGTTTCTGCACCGTCATCGGTCACATAACATTCGCCGTGCTCGTATGGATTGAGCGTCCCGGGATCTACGTTGATGTATGGATCTAATTTTTGAATGGTCACGCGATAACCCCGTGCCTGTAATAATTTGGCCAGTGAAGCTGCGATTATACCTTTACCTAATGAAGAAGAAACCCCGCCCGTGACGAAGATGTACTTAGTGTCTGCCATCTGTATCGTGAAAATAAATTAAGCTCTTTTTAACATAAAGAGCGCGTCTACGGGATGCAAAGGTAGGGATTTATTGGCGAACCCTTTTAGCCCTTTTTGGTATTATTTTTTGGGTTTTCTTTTCGGTTGGGGCGCAGGATATTGGCGCTTGATTTTATAGATCAATTCTTCCAGACCATTCACTTTAATCTCATACATCTGCTGCATCATCAGACCGAGCTTGCCTTCGGGGAAGCCTTTCTGCTTAAACCAGGTGAAATAATATTCGGGCAGGTCTACCAGATACCGGTCTTTATATTTGCCAAAAGGCATTTTGTAATGCGCCAGTTCGATGAGTTTTTCGGGATCCAAATCAGACGATTTTTATGTTGAAGGCCGAAAGCAAACCGGGAAGCCCTTCTTTGCCGAAAATGGCTCCGGTAATTTTATTGAGCTGCGGGTTAATCGTGTAGTTTTCTGCGGAAGAAAAATCGGTTCGCTCCAGACGGGTATGATCAAACGTAGCTCCGGAAAGGTCACAACTGGCAAGGGAAATGCCCGAAAGATCGGCTTCGGTAAAATCAGCCTCGAGCAATTTGCAGATACTGAAGCCTGAATTGGTCAAATCTACCTGATAAAAGCTGCTGAAATTAAGCGTACAGCGCGTACAGGTAATCTGAAACAGGATGGGTGCACAGGCCTCAAATGCAAGTCCCAGCATCTTACAATCTATAAACTCACATTCCTGTATAGCCGTTTTAAGGAGTTTAGTTCCGCTCAGATCACAGTTTTCAAACATACAATTGGTAAAACTCAAACCCGAAAGATTGGCTTTGGCAAACACACAGTTTCTAAAGATGCATTCTTCAAAATCAGCTTCCAGCGGTTTTTCGGCGAAATTATGCCCTTCAAAAAGCTCGTCTGTGATCAGTTCGTTCATCGTTTAGGAATTTTCAGCCTGTTTCAATCGGATTAGCTTTCGGCTTAAATAATCAAACCGAATATACAACAAGACCGCCGAAGCACTAAGGCCGGCCAGCAAGCCGTACCAAATACCCTGACTCCCCGCCTGATCTTCCTGCCCAAAATACCAGGCCACCGGAAAACCAACCAGCCAGTAGGCCAGAAAACAGATTCCTGTTGGGATATTTACGTCCTGCAAACCACGTAAAGCACCTAAAATCACCACCTGCAAGCCATCACTCAATTGAAACAAGGCAGCCACAATCAGCAATTGCGCGGCAAGCACAATTACCTCCACATTATCCAGATAAAAGGTAGGCAGAATGTCTTTCAGCAAAATAAAGCCCAGCGCAAACACGGCTTCAATGAGAAACACCTGCAGAAACAGCGAAAACGCGATGCGTCGCATATTCTTAAAATCGGCTTTCCCTTTTTGATTCCCCACACGAATGGTCGCCGTAACGCCAAGCCCTACTGCAATCATAAAGGTCATCGCCGCGAGATTGAGGGCGATTTGATTGGCCGCCTGAGCATTTGTTCCCAAAAGCCCCGAAAGAAAAATACAGGAGGTAAAGAGTGACACCTCAAAAAGCATCTGCATTGCGGTAGGAAAACCCAGGTCAAAAAGCCTCTTAAAAATAGGCCATTGAAAAGCCTTTCTGCGCGTCCACACAAAATAGGGTTTGAATTTATCTTTCCTTTTTAAAATATAATACAACATCCACAACATAAAAAAGCGGGAGATTAGGGTACCCCAGGCTGCACCTACCAGTTCGAGTCTTGGGAAAATCCAAAATCCGTAAATCAGAATAAAGTTGAAAAATACATTCACCACATTTGCAACCAGTGTGGCATACATCGCGTAGCGGGTGTTTGAGAGTCCGTCTGCAAATTGTTTAAACGCCTGAAATACCATCAACGGGATGAGTGAAAACGCTACAATATCCATATAGGGCAGGGCCAGTTCCACCACCTCTACCGGCTGATTGAGCATATACATTATGGGTTTGGCGAGGAGCAATAACAGAAATAATAAAACGCCATTTAGGGTACACATTACGATGCCATGGTGAAAGTAATTGCGACCCATAGCGGTATCCCCGGCACCGTCTGCTTCGGCAACCAATGGGGTAATCGCAAACGAAAAACCAATACCCAGCGACAGCGCAATAAAAATAAGGCTGTTGCCCAGCGATACAGCGGCCAGCTGTGCGGCGCCCAGCCTCCCCACCATCAGGTTATCAACCAAAGCAACCAGAATATGGCCCAATTGTCCCAGCATCACTGGATAGGCGATCTTAAAATTTTGACGGAATTCCTGCGTGTATTTATTAAACAAAACTGCCATTTTTTAGGAAGTGCAAAAATACCTTTTAAGTTTAAGATAGCAGACGATGACGGATGCCAAGTTTGTTAATTTACAACGGCCTTAACAGCCGAAAAACAGCATTTCCCTTACCTTTACAGGGTCTATGAATACAAGCGACTTTTCCAATAAAATCATACCGGAAGCAATTAAGAACGAAGCGCAAACCGCGCTTTCCTACTATCCACAGTTGCGGGAAACTCCGATACGCTTTCAGTTTAAAAAGGACATTAAAAAGTCGACCATGCAGGCGCAGCCGGTATTCAAGTCTTTGCTAAAACCCCGTAAGCGACGCGAATACGTGATTTTCATCAGTAAAAAAGTAAAGATTGAAGATGAGTCGTTTAAAATCACGAATATCCCTTCAGATGTTTTGATCGGGTGGATAGGTCACGAACTGGGGCATGTGATGGACTACCGGGATCGCAGTAGCCTCGGACTCATTTGGTTTGGAATCAAATATTTGTATTTCCCGAAGTTTATACGAGAAGCAGAACGTGCGGCAGACACCTTTGCCGTAGCACACGGAATGGGTGAATACATTTTAAAAACCAAAGACTTTATTCTGAATCACGCACACATTTCAGAACCCTACAAAGCCCGTATCAAACGCCTCTATCTTTCGCCTGAGGAAATTATGAGGCTGATTAATGAGGAGTGATGACAAGGTTAATTGTTATCTTTTAATAGTTATCTCCACGAATTTTCTAGTTGTAAAATCATTAAAATTAGAATTCACCTTTTAAATACGTCAATTGACCTATTGAATGCATCAAAATCTTCCTGCAACTTTGAAGTTAAATAAGACATTTATTATGAAACTTTTCAAATTGCTTTGTAGTCTTTTCGCATTTTACACTTCGGTTTGTTCTGGACAAAGGTTTATCAATGATGATGAAAAAGTAATCCCACGAGATGGATTGTTGAATTCTAAATATGTCAAGATGCGGAATAATCCAGAAAGTTTAAATCTAAATTTAGAGTTTAGAAAAAAGGGTATTTACTACAGTAACGGTCAATTATTCTCTAAAACTGACAAAAAAGGAATATCCTTATCCAATCCCATTTATTATGAAAACGGAAATTTCTGGAATGGCCTGATAGAAGATGAAGAAGATCATGGCCTTATGAGGCTAATAGAATTATCTCCTGATGGTGCTCCAATAGTAGATATACCTTACGAAAAACCTACTTTTAAACCCGAAAAAGACAGTAAATATGGGATGCGTGAAGCTCAATACCATATAAAAAACCCAAAAATGTATTCCCCTACAGAGGGCAATTGGTATTATGGCTATGACGAGGTGGGTTACTTTCAAAACGGAAAGCATAACTACATTTTTACCGGATATTTCTTCCCAATGATTTCTTATTATTCAAATGGTAGTGTTTTATTTATGGAAGATGTCGTAGCCAAAAAAAACTACTGGGTTGTCGTTTTAGACAATGAAATAAAATTTAAAATAGAAGCTGAAGGTGAAAGCCCAGACATAGTGAAATTAAAGGAAAATACAGATTTTGAACATTATAAACTCGTCGGAGCGGTACCCTATATTTTTACAAAAAATTTCTCAAAGAGAGGAGGACTTCAATACCACGACAACCATTGCTTCAGTCTAATAACAAAAAACATTGCGACATTAAATGGTTACGGGATTAATTATACCACTCCAGATAATCTAGCACCATGTGATGAACTTAATCTTGAAATTGGAGTTTTTAAAAATGGAAAATTAAATGGTGTGGGTATGCAAAGTCAGATCATTCGAGGTCACGATGCGCGGTATGACTGGGGGACACCATCATTAGCCAAAGACGATCAGGATTATACAGTACACATTGTTTATGGAATATTCGAAGATGGAAAACCCGTAGACGTTCGCAAAATTGATGTTGTAAATAGTCCCATAAAAGATTTTTGGGATGTGATTCCCATTGCCGGCTTTAAGCATAAGGACTATCTAAAACCATCTGGAACCTTATTTCCAAATACAAATATTCCGCTTAACTCAATAACGACTGGAGATGAACTGTTCATTGAAGAAATAACACGAACTGCAAAAGTAGCATCTGTCGATCTTGAAAAAAACTCCATAAGTGTTTATACAGACACTCCGGGTATTTTAGCAGAATTTGACGCTTCCTACGATAAGCCATTATACGTAAGGTCTTTTACTAAAGGAGCGCAAACTCAAACTTGTGCCACAACTATACGGAGGCCAAAATACAGAAAAGAATCACAACAAATTGGAACTACAACACCTACTATAAAATCAAACCGCTATGTAGTTAAAGGAGTGTATTATGACAAAATTGTTAGCACAACTGTTTCGTCCCCGGCAAAACCCATTTATGGGATAGTTGATGTTTTTGATGGATATGAAGAGTATATCTGTACTGCCTGCAATGGTAAAGGCTATGTATCTAAAGAGTTTACAAACACGAACTGGCGGCAAATTACATTTGACTAAATTTTAACTCCCCGCGTGCTCCTTTACAAAAGCTTCCCACTCGGCGAATTTCTCTTCGTTCATCACTTTTTCCATTTTTACCTGACCGCCTTTTTTCTTGTTGGCACCACTCCATTCGTAGAAAATTTCAGGTTTCACGGTGTTTACGATGACGCCTTTTAAGGCTTTGCTTCGGGCTACGCCGTAGTTTTTGTTGGCTTCCTGAAGGCTTTTATCTAAAGCATCGGCCAATTCTTCGTTTGAGGCTGAAGTTTCGGTACCTAAATACCAATAGTGGTAAAACTCGTCATCTTCGGGATTTCGCTTTGCGGCAATCGTAAACTCCGGGATTTTGATATCAAATTGCTCTTCCAGCTCCTGCACGGCAGCTTCCATTTTATTTACCGAAAGTTGCGAACCGACGGTATTCAGGAAGAATTTGGTACGCCCGGTAATCTTGATCTCGGCACGGGCTTTATCGGTAAACGCGATCGTGTCCCCTATCAAATACCTCCAGGCACCCGAAACGGTAGAAATGATTAAAATGTAATCTTTGTCCTCCTCAACATCGGCCAGTCCAATCACGGGCGCATCCTGCACGATGGAACCGTCTTCGTTGATGTAATCAGGGTTCATGGGTACGAACTCAAAGTAGATGCCGTTATCGGTCACCAGTTTCATGGCATTAGTCTCCGGTCTTGCCTGAAAAGCGATAAAACCTTCCGAAGCCAGATAGGTATCAATAACCGTGATGGGTTTACCCAGTAGCGCATTAAAACTCTTTTCGTAAGGTTGAAATGCAACACCGCCGGAAGTATACACCTGCAGATTGGGCCAGATCTCGTGAATATTCTTCAGATTGTGATGCTCAATTACCTTCTCGAGCATCAGCTCAATCCAGCTGGGAATTCCGCTCAGCGCGCCGATATCCCATTCTTCGGCTTTCTCGGCAATATGCTGCACCCGCTCGTCCCAATCTTCAATTTTTGCAATGTCTTCGCCGGGCTTGTAATAGCCTCTAAACCAAAACGGAATATTACTGGCGCTAATACCACTGATCTCCCCTTCTTCGTGACCGTCTCGTTTTTGAAGATCGGTAGAACTGCCCAGCATCATGATTTCTTTCTCATAAAAGTCGGCTTCCAGATCAAAATGGGCAAGCGCACCCACCTGCTTAATCCCGGCGGTGCGAATGGCATCAATCATTTCATCGGTTACCGGAATACGCTTGCTGCTTTTACCGGTTGTCCCGCTGCTCAACGCAAAATAATGAGGCATTCCCGGCCAGGTCACGTCTTCTTCCCCTTCATGCATTTTAGACCACCACTCCTCATTGATGCTGTTGTAATCAAAAAAAGGAACCTCTTCGGCAAACGCCTTGCCCGGACTCTCTGATTCTAAGATAGCTTCAAAGCCGTAGTACTTCCCAAACTGCGTGTTTTTGGCTTTTTTAAGCAGCTTTTCTAAAACTTCCTGCTGCTCTTCAATGGGATTTGACTCGGGTATAACCTTATCTGAAAGATCAATAATTCCTTTTATGAGTGCGCCTAAAATTGCCATAAATACTACAGTTTTGGTTGTACCCAAAAATAAACGACCCCGTGAGAACGAGGTCGTTACTTATAAGAAGTTTAACAGGGCCTTCGATACAATTTTCTGCAAAAATCACTCAGACACCTGATGAGTGATTTATCTATTTGTATTGGGGCGTGACCCTTTTGAGATAATTCAGAATGAAGAATTATGAATTATGAAATATTCTAGAAACCTTCAGGATTCGATAGACAAAAATTAAAACTCCATACCCCTTATTGCAGCTTTCACTTAAACTACAGGAGAACTAGATCTATCGCTTCGGCGTCGAGAAACATTTCAAATCGGGATGAAAAAAAGAGATTTGATTTCTTTACACGCAGCGAATAGGGATGCATAAATTCCACTATATAATTTCCGGCTTTCGAAACCTCAACAGTTCCAATACGTTTGGCTCTTTTATTCAAAAAATAAGACTGAACAGGCCATTTAGCTTTTGTAAAATTGAAGACGCCTGTACCCTCCATTTCCTTAAGCTTTATTTCAAATTCATTTAGCTCGACACCCCAACCACCTAAACAAAGGATTTTGTACTTACCTGCTTCCAGATAAATTTGCCTGTCTTTACTCAAGATATTTAAGGGCCCAATCAATGAATAAACTGATTAAAATGTGTTCTAAGAATTGCCTGTTTGACTCTTATCGTTTTTTATTTTGAATTTTAAATTTTGAACATTGAATTGAAAGCCTAAATAAAAATCGAAATAATAATAATAATAATAATAATAATAATAATAATAGGCCCTACCCTCTCCTGCGCTCCAGTAAAATCATCATCATTAAGCCCAGCATAATACGCTCGCTGTCGCCTTCGTCCATTGGACCTTCTTTGGTGACCTGGAATTTACGTCCAAAAAAAGAAGGTATTTTTTTAAGTCGGGCGATTTTGGTGCCGCTTTTGTCCATTACTTTATACGCCGGGTTGAAGAAATACCCCGTAAGAATTCCTGCAACCGGCACTTCGCCAAAAAGCGAATCGGCCACCTTGATCCAACCGTTTTCTTCTTCGATAGTGTATTCCGGAGTACCGTTATCGTCTACAATCTGGTATTTGGCCTTCCAGATGGAGCGCCAGCCTTTACGCACGATTTTACCAAACTCGTTTCCATTTGCATCGTAAAACGCATAAGCAGCCGAAAAATCGAGCCAGCGGTCTGCCTTGATGGTGTAATTAAGTTGATTTTGAGAGGTGTCTGCATAAATTTTTATTTCCTCTTTCAGCTTAAACATCTTCTGACGGATGTAGCCCACGGTATGCCCGTAAGCATCGGTCGCGGTAAAATCATTAGAAAACGTGCTGATTCGGAACACAAAGTCAATAGGAAATTGAAGGTTTTTCATAGAAAGGTCAGGAATAGTTTTTAGTCTTTTAGTTCTGCTTCGTTAGTTATTGGCGCAGGTTTTACGCCGTAAGTATCCATCAGATACACCAGGCTGGTCATTGTCGCGGCACCCAACTCGAGTTCGCGTTTGTTAACCGCATCAAAGGTATCGTTACTGGCGTGATGATGGTCAAAATAGCGTTGCGAATCGGGACGCAAACCGGCAAGAACGGTCCCATTGCCTTTTAACGGACCAATATCTGCACCGCTTCCGCCCAATTCAAAATAGTGAATCAAATAAGGTTTGAATAACGGAATCCAGCTTTCGACTTGCTCAAAATTGGCCGCATCGGCATCAAATGAAAATCCGCGTGGCGTAAAACCTCCCGCGTCGCTTTCCAACGCAAAAACGTGACGCTCGCCTTTTTCAGCAGCGACCTCAGCGTATTTATTACCCCCGCGCAAACCGTTTTCTTCGTTCATAAACAGCACCACGCGAATGCTGTGTTTGGGTTTGTAATTGGCTGCTTTCATCAGACGCAAGACTTCCATACTTTGAACGACCCCGGCACCATCATCGTGACTTCCGTCTCCCAGATCCCAGCTGTCGAGATGCCCGCCCACAACCATAATCTCGTCGGGTTTTTCGCTTCCGGTAATCTCACCAATCACGTTAAACGAAGGCACATCTTCATAGTTCTGGCAATTCATTTTTAAGTAGAACTGGGTCTCTTTATCCGTTTTCAGCATTTTACTCAACAAAGCAGCCCCGTTGGTACTGATTGCCGCTGCGGGAATACGCTGCTCATTAGGCAGATCGCCGTATGACATCGCACCGGTGTGCGGCAGGTCGTCCATTCGCAAATTCATCGAACGCACGATCACGCCTACCGCGCCGTATTTGGCAGCTTCGCGAGCCCCCGAATACCGCTGATCGACACAGCCTCCATAAGCAGAAAAAGTCTGAATCAGATCGGCCTGCATAGGGCGGTTGTAAAAAACGATTTTACCTTTAATCTGATCTTCCCCATAGTTGGCAAGATCCTCGAGTCCCTGAACTTCAATGACGGGAGCCGTGATGCCGTCTGCAGTCGTTGCAATCGAACCGCCCAATGCACAAACCGGCACATCGATGTTTCCGTCAGGGCCGTTAATCCAGGCCTTTTCGGGAGCGCCGCGTTCCCATTTGGGCACCATAACCGGCTGTAGCCAGACTTTATCAAGACCAATGGCTTCGAGCTCTGCTTTGGCCCATTGTACGGCTTTTTCAGCACCCGCGCTGCCACTCAGGCGCGCACCAATATCGTTAGACAGGGCATCGAGCCATTGATAACTTTGGCCGCTTAACAGGGAAAGGTCATAAAAATTGCGAAGTTGGAGGGAGTCTTTTGTCGTTTGCGCCTGTACCTGCGTCAGACCACAAAACGCGACAATGAATAAAACTAGTTTTTTCAAAATTCTGTTTTTTAACTGTGGAATTCTAAAAGTACTATTCTCTGAGCGTAAACAAGTATTTGAATGAAAAAAATGTTTGGGGTTTGGTAGTTCTAGTTAGCAGTTGCGGTAGGCAGTCTCAGTTCGCAATCTTTATAGAAGAGAATAGAATTGTTTGTTGCTGACTGCTACTGCCAACTCATTCAGTATTTCTACTTTCTAATTTAAGCTTCCCCTTCCAGTTCCTTTCGATACTGATCGATGTTGGCTTTGGTTTTTTCGTCGAGTTCGGGTTCTTTGATGTCGGTGTATTCCGAAAGTTTTTCGAGAAGTATTTTAGCTAAAATGAGACGGGCGGTAGGCTTGTCGTCTGCCGGAATGATGTACCAGGGCGCATGAAATTTGGAGGTTTTGTTAATCGCCTCTTCGTAGCAACGCTGGTAATCGTCCCAAAGTTTGCGCTCTTTAAGATCGCCGGGAGAGAATTTCCAGTTTTTATTGGGTTTATCGAGACGACGCAGCAGGCGGTTTTTCTGTTCTTCTTTGGAAAGATTCAGGAAAAATTTGAAGATGATGGTTCCGTTTTCGGCAATGTGTTGCTCAAAATTATTGATTTGTCTAAACCGTTCTTCCCAAAATGCCGCATCAATATCTGCGACGCTGTCGATCCGCGGAATGTTTTCACCCAAAATATACTCGGGATGCACACGGGTCACCAAAACATTCTCGTAATGGGTTCGGTTAAAAATGCCGAATTTCCCACGGGCGGGTAGCGCCACATAATGCCGCCACAGGTAATCGTGACCCAACTCAAGCGGCGTGGGCACTTTAAAACTGTGAACCACCAGGCCGCGCGGATTGAGGTTTTTAAACACTTCGCGAATAAGACTATCTTTCCCGGCCGTATCCATCCCCTGAATGCAAATGAGCACCGCATATTTACCGTGAGCGTACATTGCATTTTGAATTTCGGCAATAGCTTTGCTCACCTCATCGAGTTCGTCTTCAAGCTCTCTTTTTTTGCCGAAATCTTCGTGGGTTTTATAATCCGAAAGAGTAATAGGCCCGGTAACCTGATAATCTGCTACTTTCATAATCGCTTAATTTATTTACTCGCAAAAAGTTTTACATCTTCTTCTGAAACCTCTGTTCCACCTAAGATAATAAGGCGTTCCACCACATTGCGCAACTCGCGAATATTCCCCGTCCAGTCGTATTCCTGAAGCTTTTTAATGGCATTTGGTGTGAAATTTTTAACGGCTGTACCCTGCTCCTGAGCCACTTTGTTTGAGAAGTGATCTACCAGCAAGGGGATATCATCGCGACGCTCATTAAGAGCCGGCACCGGAATAAGAATTACCGCCAGACGGTGGTATAAATCTTCGCGAAATTTACCTTCTTCAATCTCTTTTTTCAGGTTTTTATTGGTCGCAGCCAGTACGCGCACATCAACCTTAATGTCTTTGTCGCTACCCACGCGCGAAACCTTATTTTCCTGAAGGGCACGCAATACTTTCGCCTGAGCCGAAAGACTCATATCCCCTATTTCATCCAGGAAAATGGTGCCGCCGTTTGCGGCTTCAAACTTCCCGGCACGGTCTTTATTTGCCGAAGTAAAAGCACCTTTTACGTGACCAAACAATTCACTTTCGATCAATTCCGAAGGGATTGCAGCACAGTTCACCTCAACCATGGGTCCGTTTGCGCGTTCGCTTTTTTCGTGCAGCCAGTGGGCCACCAGTTCCTTACCGGTGCCGTTTGAGCCGGTGATGAGCACGCGTGCTTCGGTAGGAGCTACTTTTTCTATGATTTCCTTGATTTTGACAATGGCCTCGCTATCGCCAATCATCTCGTATTGCTTGCTAACTTTCTTCTTGAGACGGGTATTTTCTACCACCAGACTCTTTCGGTCCAGAGCATTACGCACGGTATTCAGCAAGCGGTTAAGATCGGGTGGCTTGGAGATGTAATCAAAAGCCCCCAGACGCATAGTGTTTACCGCGGTATCGAGATCGCCGTGACCGGAAATCATAACCACCGGAATTTCCGGTTTGATCTTACGGGTTGCCTCGAGCACTTCGACGCCGTCCATTTTAGGCATTTTGATATCGCAAAGCACCAGATCGTAATCGTTATCCTTGATTTTTTCCATGCCTTCCAGACCATCCTCGGCTTCCTCAACCTGATAGTTTTTATTTTCTTCAGATAGAATTTTATTGAGAACCCGGCGGATTGCGGCTTCGTCTTCAATGATTAAAATCTTTGACATGTCTAAAATTTAAATTTGACGCCCGACCTAAAATAAAAAGTATAGGCGCTGTTAATGGTGTAAATATCTTCACGCGTATTGTCCCGAAGCCTGAAATCATTGGTTATCGAATAGCTCCCGTAGGCGTAATATAGCAAATGCTTTGTAAAATAGTGCTCATAACCCAGACCTCCCAAAACAACGGTCATCGAGATGTTTTCGGCGGTACGCCCGTTAATCACCATGTTGTTTTGAATGTTGGCAAAAAAGTTATCGAGCGTAAGATAGGCCTGAAACGCATCTTTATGCGAGTCGTTGATGTAGTGTCGAATATTGGTTTTTGGAACACCCAAAGTATAGGTCCAATTGGGGTGAAACTCCCGATAGTAATTAACAATGGGAAGCGGGAAATTACGCCCCGGTGTACTGGAATAGTCCAGACCAAAAATCCAGCGATAAGGCTTGCCTACTTCGGCATCTTTCCTATCATTAATAGCATAAACCGAAGCGGAATAGATCCAGTCATCGGCAACCAGACTACCTTCGAGATTCGAATTGATACGGGTACCGGCTTTAACGCCCACCCGCCAGTTTTCATTGAGTTTCCATGTATATCCCAGATACCCCTCAATGCGATGTAAGGTTCCCACTTCCTGCAAATTGAAACCTGCAGGCACAGGATCGTTAATATCGATACTGGTGTTGCGGTATTCAAAACCGGCAACTATAATTTTATTTAAATCCTTATCAAGCGGAATGGGTACCTGCAGCAAAGCTCTAAATCGACCTACGTTGTTATCAGACTGTCTAAACGGGATATACATATACTCTACACGGGCGATATCTGTTGTCTGCGCGTGGTTTGTATAGCTTATTCCGAAAAGACATAGTAACAGGAGGAATTTATTCATCAGATTTAGGTTGAATCGGGGTTGTGGGATAAAAATGTACATCGCGTTGCGGAAACGGGATCGTAACTTTATTAGCCCTGAATTGCTCATCGATGCGAAAGCGCAATTCACTCTTGATACGCGGATTGGAAAAACTGTCGTTGATAAAAAAGTAAATCCCGAAGTTTAAGGAAGAATCTCCAAAATCTTCAAAGAGTACAAAGGGCTTCGGGCTTTTGAGAATGCCATTTTGCTTGGCTGCACATTCTAAAAGCAGTTTACGTACCAGAGCGGTATCGCTTCCGTAAGCCACCCCAACTTTTACAGCTTCACGGGTGGTGCGGTGGTTCTGCGTATAGTTATAGACGATGTCGCTAATGAAATGGTGATTGGGAACGATGATTACCTTATCATCACGGGTAAGGGCACGTGTGGTACGCAGTTTAATTTCAAAAATACGGCCTACTTTGCCGTCTATCTCTACCACATCTCCCACGGCCAGCGACTTATCTACCATTATAAAAATACCGCCAATGATGTCTGTAAACAGATCCTGCAAGGCAAGACCCAAACCAACAAACAGTGCGGCCGACGCGGTAAGTAAAACAGTTATATCAACGCCTGAAGCATTAAGCGTAAATAAAATAACCGCCAGATAAACGATATACCTGATAAACTTGAAGATGCTTTTGAACTTCAGTTCATTCTCGGTATCCATCTTTCGGGTGATGAGACTGCGAATCAAACGCAGCACGACCGTAGCCACAATAAAAGCAACAATGACTAAAAGTAAATGCCCTACAGTAAGATCAATACGTTTCCCACCGCTTTCAAAGTGAAAACCCAGGTCTAAAAGATCCTTAATGGTCTGCCAGATATCTTCCGGAAGATCCTTTACGGTCTCAGCCCCTTCTTTTACGGTTTCTTTTAGTTTCTCCTGAATCATGTTTTGCTAGTACTTAATCCATTTTAGAATTTCTTTACAGGTAGGCTTTTTGCCATACATCAATATTCCCACACGGTAGATTTTTGAGCCAAACCATACCGTAAAAATAAATGAGCCTACTAAAATGCTCACAGACAATGCCAACTGCCACCAGGGCACCCCAAATGGAATACGCATCAACATCACAATAGGCGATGTAAGCGGAATCATGGAAAAAGCCGTAGCGATAGAGCCGTCAGGATTTTCGATTACCGCAAAAAAGCCAACGTAAATAGCCAGCATTAAAGGCATTATGATAGGGAGCATAAATTGCTGCGTATCGGTCTCGCTGTCAACTGCAGCACCAATAGCAGCATAAATCGAACTGTACAGAAAATACCCGCCGATAAAGTAGATCAAAAAGAAAAAGGCCAGTTTGAGTAAGGGAAGATTTAGAATGTCTAAAACTATAAGCTCAATTTTATCCATATTGGTGACCGACATATTCCCAACAGCCGATTGATTTTCCAGCGGATTTAAATCCAGATACAAGGCCAGAAATAGCAGGAGTCCGCCACCTATGAGCAGCCAGATAACGAATTGCGTGATTCCCGCCAGGGTGGTACCCATTATTTTTCCCATCATCAGCTTAAAAGGTTTTACAGAAGAAATAATCACCTCGATGATGCGATTGGTTTTCTCTTCGATAACCGAACGCATCACCATATTTCCGTAGATAATTATAAACATCATCAACAGATAACCTGCTCCACCACCGGCACCGGCTTTGATCCAGCTTGATATTTTTGAAGTGCGTTCTCCTTTAAAATCTTCAATACTCACCGAGATGGTTGTCTGGGATTCATCGATAAGATCAAGATCTACCCCGCGATCTAAAAGTTTCTCGTTTGTAAGTTTGGTTTCAATTTGCTCTTCAATACCTTCCAAAACAGCTATTGCCGGAGCTTCATTCCCGTAAAAACGAACCCCGCTTGTATTGTTTTTTATGTTTTGAGGAATGTAAAGCAAGCCGAAGTAATTCTGATCTTCTACCTGATCTTTTGCCACTGCGATTCCGGCAGGAGAAAGGTCCAGAAAATCAATATCCTCGGTACTTTCAAATTCTTTATAAAACAGTCCGCTTTCATCAACCACTACAATGGTTTGTTTGCCGGCCTGATTGAGTTGCGTGAGATAGGTGATTAGCATGATCATACCCACGACGATTAACGGACTCAAAAAAGTCATCACAATAAATGAACGGTTACTCACCCGCGCCTTATATTCCCTCTTTATAATTAAGCCTAAAGCTCCCATCAGTTTGCGTTTACGGTTTGAATAAAAATATCATCTACGGTAGGTATCACTTCTACGAAATGGTTGATCAAACCTTTACCGGTAAGGTAATTGAGTAAATCATTAGGCGTCTGATTTTCCGAGATTTTCACTTTAAGTTTAAGGTCGTACTCATTAATTGTTTTAAAACGAGCGGTATTGATTTCCCAATACCCGGAAAGTTCATTCATTAAATCTGCATGCAGTCTGTCACGACTTTCGGCCGTGTCATCAGCAGTTTCTATACCTATCTCATAGGTGTTGGTACGAAACTCGCGCTTTATATCTACCAGTTTACCGTCTAACACCTTATTGCTTTTGTGCATCAATGCAATGTGATCGCACATTTGTTCTACAGACTCCATACGATGGGTAGAAAACAGAATGGTTGCGCCATCCTCGCGAAGCTGAAGGATCTCGTCTTTGATCAGGCTTGCATTAATAGGGTCAAAACCGCTGAAGGGTTCATCAAAAATGAGGAGTTTCGGGCGGTGCAGCACCGTAACTATAAATTGCACCTTTTGCGCCTGTCCTTTTGATAGTTCCTGAATTTTTCGGTTCCACCAGTCCATCATACCCAAACGCTCAAACCAGTATCTGCTTCGTTTCCCGGCTTCTTCCTTGCTTAATCCCTTCAGTCTTGCCAGATAGATCACCTGCTCGCCAACTTTCATCGATTTATACAGGCCGCGCTCTTCGGGCATATAACCTATATTGATGATGTGTTTTTGGCTTAACGGCTCCCCATCCAGATAAACCTTCCCCTGATCTGGCATGGTAATCTGATTAATGATGCGTATCAATGTGGTTTTACCGGCACCATTAGGCCCCAAAAGTCCAAAAATACTGCCTTTGGGTACGACTATAGAGAGATCATTAAGGGCGGTATAGTCACCGTATTGTTTCTTTATGTGTTCAGCAACTAAAAGGTCTGTCATCGAAACTTGAGATCAAAATAAGATAAAATGGAGTTAGGACTGCAAGTCCATAACAGGTAATTCCTGATTTTATTTTGGACTTTTACGTATAAGAAATCCAGGTCAAAGATATTGAAAAGCAAACAGCCTAAGGGCTAGTTAAGAATTATTTATAAGGAAGTAGTTTTACGATGGGTCTAAAAACCGGGATTGCAAAAGCATTGACTATAAGCGGTTTTAAGAAGCTGCAAGAGCTCAGACAGCCCTGTTTTCGGGATTTGAAATAGCCCTAAAACAAAAACCCACCCTTAACGTAAATTAAGGATGGGAAAAAAATTGCTATGAAAAAGAAAAATATCACTAACTAGTGATTAGTGATGTTCAAATATACACATTTTTCTTAATAAGGTCTTAAATTCTAAGAAAACATGTCTTTTACTTTTTCAAAAAAGGATTTATCCTCCCGTTGGGGCTGTGGTGAGAAGCGCTCGTCATCGAGCATATTCTCAAAAAATTCGCGCTGTTCCTTGTTGAGATTTTTCGGTGTCCACACATTTACGTGAACCAAAAGATCGCCTCTTCCGTAACCATTTATCGACGGAATTCCTTTACTGCGCAAACGCAGAATTTTTCCGCTTTGCGTACCTTCTTCTATTTTGATGCGTACTTTACCTCCTACTGTATCAATCTCCTTGCTGGTACCCAAAATAGCTTCGGGCACGCTGATGTACAGATCGTAATGCAGATTATCGCCTTCACGGCTAAGCGTCTCGTGCTCGGCTTCTTCAATCACCACCAGCAAATCTCCCGGAATGCCATTGTTGCCGGGCGCCTCATTACCTTTCCCGGTCACTTTAAGCTGCATCCCGTCTACAACACCTGCTGGGATTTTGATTGAAACGGTTTCTTCTTCCGTTTTCATTCCCTGAGCATCGGCATCAGCAGCTTTAGACTCTATGATCTGACCGCTACCGCCACAAGTGGTACAGGGTGAAGCTGTTTGCATACGGCCCAGGATGGTATTGGTCACACGTGTAACCTGCCCACTACCGTTACAGGTGGTACAGGTTTTAAATTTTGTACCGGAAGCCTGCTTTTTACGCTTAACTTTTATCTTTTTCTCGGCGCCATTTGCGATTTCGTCTAAAGTAAGTTTTACACGAATGCGCAGGTTACTTCCTTTGGTTCTGCGCTGACCGCCGAAGCCGCCGCCAAAACCGCCAAAGCCACCTCCGCCGCCAAAGGCACTGCCAAAAATGTCGCCAAACTGGCTGAAGATGTCATCCATATTCATGCCGCCGCCGCCAAAACCGCCACCTTCAAATGCCTGATGGCCATACTGGTCGTAACGCGCACGCTTGTTCTCATCACCCAGAATCTCATAGGCTTCTGCGGCCTTTTTGAACATTTCTTCAGCTTTATCATCTCCCGGATTTTTATCAGGGTGATATTCTATCGCCTTCTTGCGGTACGCTTTTTTAATTTCTGCCGCTGTGGCATTTTTGCTAATTCCCAATATGTCGTAATAATCTTCTTTCATCCCTCTATCTGCTTCTTAAAACTTAAATTCTTTTTCTCAACCCGCTGCTTACTGTCCTACAACTACTTTAGGATAGCGTATGATTTTATCTCCCAGCTGGTAGCCTTTTTCAACCACGTCAACAACCTTACCTTTAAGATCATCTTTGGGTGCAGGAATTTGAGTGATCGCCTCGTGAATCTCGGCATCAAACACATCTCCTGCCTTTACTTCCATTTGCTTAAGCCCTTTTGCTTTAAGGGTTTCGCGCAGTTTATTGCTGATTAGATCAACTCCCTTTTTCAGGTTTTTGTCTTTAGCCTTTTCAATCTCAACCATAGCGCGGTCAAAATCATCAAGTACCGGAAGCATAGCCTGCATCACTTCCTGACCGGCAGTTTTAAACATTTCAATACGTTCTTTCCCGGTGCGGCGTTTGTAATTTTCAAAATCTGCAAAAAGGCGTAAAAATTTATCTTTCTCTTTTTCCAGTTCTTCTTTGTAACGCTTCAATTCGTCAGCTTCGCTTTCCTGCTGATCTGTTTCGCCCTGAGCTTCCTGCTCTTCTGCCTGCGTCTCAACCGTCTGATTATCGTCGTGTTCGTTTATAATCTCTTCTTTATTTTCTGAACTCATGGTATCGTCTTTACTTCAAATTTCTTTAAGGGAGGCAAAAGTACTGCCATTAATACAAAAATGTCAAAATGTCACCGCAATTATTTTATAGATTATTTAAGAAGAACTCCCTGCTATTCTGTTAATTTTACGCCTTAATTAACACTTAAAAAAACATCATAATGAAAATTAAATTATTAAGTCTTTTTACTCTGGCTGTGCTGTTTACAGCTGTAGTTTCTTGTAAAAATGAGGCTAAAAATGAAACAGAAGCTGCTGAGGCCGAAGCCGCTGCAGAAGTATCTACTGAAGCTGCTAAATATATGGTAGATAAAAATGAATCTGAGATCGCATGGGAAGGTGCAAAACCAACCGGAACTCACACAGGTACTGTAAAATTAGAATCAGGTGTTGTGCGTCTTGAAGACAGTGTAATTAGCGGAAGCTTTTTGATCGATATGACTTCTATTCTGGTAACTGACCTTGAAGGAGACCAAAAAGCAAGTCTTGAAGATCACTTAAAAGGTACTGTTGAAGGTAAAGAAGGAGATTTCTTTAATGTACAAAAGTTCCCAACTGCTGCATTTGAAATCACCGGTGTTACTGAAAAAGACGGTAAGAAAATGATGTCTGGTAACCTTACGCTTAAAGAAACCAAGAAAAACATCGAATTTCCTGTAATGTACGAAGTAGCCGGCAACACTATGACTTTAAAGTCTGAGCCTTTTACTATTGATCGTACCGAGTGGGGTGTAAACTACGGTTCCAAGTCTGTTTTTGACAACTTAGGTGACAAGTTTATCAACGATGAGATTCAATTAGAATTTAAGATTGTTGCTACTCAACAAATGTAATACTCTAATACCCAATCAGAAAAGCTGCCTCAACGGGCAGCTTTTTTTGTTTGGAGTCTTTTAGCCCAATAAATTCTTCAGAGCCTGATTGAGTTGGGTAAATTTAAAGTCGTAAACCGATTCAATCTTAGCGGCGGAAACCTTTTGACTTTCTAAAACAATAGCCGCCATCTCCCCCAGCAACAACTTTAATGCAAAAGCAGGAACTTTAGGGACTATTAAGGGCTTATTTAAAATCTGAGCTGCCTCGCGGGTAAGGGTTTCATTGGTAACCGGATGTGGAGCTACTGCATTGTAGACACCTTCCAGCTTATTCTCAATTAGTGTTTTAAAGATACCCGCAAGATCTGCCACGTGAATCCAGGATTGCCATTGCTTCCCATCTCCCAGGGGCGCTCCTACATACATTTTTATAGGTTTGATCAACTGTTCAAGCGCTCCGCCCTTTTCGGCAAGAACAACACCTACCCGTACTTTTGCAACCCGAATTCCTAAACTTTTAAAATGGTCTGCCGAAGCTTCCCATTCCTCCACAACCTTTCCTAAGAAACCCGGATTGTATTCAGGATAAGACTCAGTGTAAATTTCGGTTCTTGAGGAAGGATAGGCCCCAATTGCACTTGCAGAAATAAGATGGCTAACCTGGTTTTCATGTGTTTTTAAGGTTTCCAGCAGCATCGCAGCAGTTTCGGTACGGCTGTTAAGAATAGTTTTTTTATAATCGTCTGTCCAGCGCTCTGCAATGCTTGCTCCTGCCAGATGAACTATTGTGGTCACGCCCTCCAGACAGGCGGGATCTATTTCACGGGTTTGGGTGTTCCAGTAAAACCCCTTGTAATTGGGTTGATTTTCGATTTTATCCTTACTGGTAGTCAGGTAATGCACGGCATGCTTTGCCTGATGGAGCTGCTGTGTAAGATGCTGCCCTATGAGTCCGGTGGCACCGGTGATTAAAATGTTCATGAAGTAATTTTTCTCTAAGTTAGCATTAAGCGCAGGTCTTACTAACATTTTTTAAATAGCTTTAACAGCCTTTAAAAGTTATATTTATGAAGTACGGCTTTGCTTAAAAAGAGATTGACTTAACTTGCAACGCAATAACAGATTCACGTATCGTATGAAAAATCTGCTGCTGGCTATTCTTTCCGGATTAGTACTTGCCCTGGGCTGGCCCACATACGGCTTTCCCGGACTTTTGTTTTTTGGGTTTATCCCCTTACTCTGGGCTACCGAAAGGCTGCTGCAATCAGAATCATCCCGCCCGGTATTAAAAATATTTGGGCTGGCCTATTTGTCTTTTTTTATCTTCAATATCATCACAACCTGGTGGCTCTACAATTCAACGCCTTTTGGAATGTGGTTTGCCGTGCTGGCAAACGCCCTGCTGATGACTGGTGTATGGCTGTTGTATGTACGTGTTCGCAAGCGATTTGCACGCCATCTAAGTCTTGTCTTTCTCGCTGCAACCTGGATGCTTTTTGAGTTTATGCATCTTAACTGGGAATTTGCGTGGCCCTGGTTAAATCTGGGAAATGGTTTTGCCGACTATACCCGTTGGATTCAATGGTACGAATACACGGGAACTTTTGGGGGAACGCTTTGGGTCTGGGTTGTAAATGCCTTTTTATTTAGTGCAGGTTTTCATTTTGCTGAAACGCATAACCGAAAAAAATTCTTCAACAAACTCGTACTTGCCACCTTATTAATTTTGATCCCCATCGGGATAGGGCAGGCTATGTTTTATACCTATACCGAAGCAGATAATCCTGTAGAGATCGTCCTGCTTCAGCCCAACATTGATCCCTATACCGAAAAGTATAACACCACAAACGAGCGCATTGCTGATCTGCTGTTTAGCATCGCAGACACAACACTTACTCAAAATACCGATTTTTTAATTGCTCCCGAGACGGTGCTGGCCGAAGGCGCAGGAGTAAACCTTCGGGATTTTGAATACAGCCCTGAGCGATCCCGGGCTTCTGAATACCTGTCTCAATATCCAAACCTCAACTATCTGACTGGCATCCAATTTTTCAGACTTTATGAAAACGAAAAAGACATTTTGCCCACGACCAACTTTATGGGCTATAACCGAATAGGAAATCCCATCTATGCAGATTTTTTCAATTCGGCTTTTATGCTGAATCGCTTAGATTCCACACAAATTTATCATAAGAGTAAGCTGGTCGTAGGCGTTGAAAACTTTCCGTACCAAAGCATTTTAAAGCCCCTTCTTGGCGATGTAATGATCGATCTGGGCGGAACGGTATCTATGAAAACCACTCAGGAAAACCGGGGTGTTTTCAAGGGTGCAGAGGGGCTTCAGGTGGGACCGGTGATTTGTTACGAGTCGGTTTTTGGCGAATTTGTAACAGGCTATGTAGCGGAAGGTGCTCAGTTTTTAGCCATTATCACAAACGATGCCTGGTGGGGTGATACTCAGGGTCACAAACAGCATTTGAATTATGCCCGTCTGCGGGCCATCGAAACCCGGCGTAGTATCGCGCGAAGCGCAAACACCGGGATTTCTGCCTTTATTGACCAGAAAGGAACAATTACCAAAACACTGGGTTACGAGTTGCAGGGAAGCTTAAAAGGAACGCTTAATGCTAATAACGGCCTTACCTTTTACGTGCGTTATGGCGATTATCTGGCTCGCGGGGCAGGGCTTATTGCAGTGGTTCTGTTGATCTGGTCGTTTTTTAAAAAACCTCAAAAACCACTTACTGACCGCGGTAATAAATAACCGTACTAATGGTTTTGAGCAGAATATTCAGGTCCAGAAAGAACGACCGGTGCTTGATGTAGTAAAGGTCGTACTGTAATTTTTCGAGCGTATCATCTACAGACTCTGCATAACGCCCGCGCACCTGGGCCCAACCGGTTAATCCCGGCTTAACCACATGGCGTATTTCGTAGAATGGAATTTCCGCAGAAAGCTTTTTCACAAAAATGGGACGTTCGGGTCTGGGGCCAATAAGACTCATTTCGCCTTTAAGAATATTGATGCACTGAGGGATTTCGTCCAGACGGGTATTCCGTAAAAATTTCCCGAAAGGTGTAATGCGCTTATCTTCTTTTGAGGCCCATTGCGCCCCGGCATCTTCGGCATTGACAACCATGGTTCGAAATTTAATAATTTCGAAAACCTTTCCATTCATCCCCACGCGCTTCTGACGGTATAATAAAGGACCGCGATTGCCCAAAACATTTCCGACTAAAATAAGCGGAAGTAAAAGAATGGTCAATGAAAGCACCAGTATTGCGAAGATCGCGTTGAAAAAACTACTGATAAAAAGATAAAAACGATTTTTATTACTTCGGCTAAACGGGAAGTATTTGTAGAAATCGCGTTCTACGTGCTGTACCGGTACGCGATGCGTGATCTCTTCGTAAACCTGTGTGTACTCGCGTATGGGAAAGCCCTCCTCAAGCAGTTTGATCAATTGGTTATACAGCTCTACGCTCACGCCTTTAGAAGTACTGGAAACCACAATCTCAGAAACGGAATACCGTTTTATTGCCTTCACTAAATCCTTAACCTCGATTGGTTTTAACCTTCGGTCAAAATTTAAAGCCTTAATCTCATCAGTATTTACAAAGCCAATTACCCTGTAATTGGGGTCTGCCTTGTGCAGGTTTTCTGCAATGAGGTTGATATCAAAGCTATTCCCCACTAAAACGATACGTTTATTAAAACGAGGTGCCGAAATCAGACTGATATACGCGTATCTCCAGATCAGCAAACCACCGATGATTGCCAGGAAGAAAATAACAATCTGCAGGCGGTTTTCAGGGAGAACCGGAGTAAAAAACGGCGTAAGAATAAAGAACAGAACGGTTGAACTTACTGCAAGAACACCATTCTTAAGGGTACTTTGAAATGAGGCTGCTTTTTGCAAATCATAAAGTTCAAAAATTGCAGCAAAAACAAAATAGTAAAGAATAAGAAGTAAGGCCCAGGTCCACCGCGTGGCAGACAGGTTGAAGTAATCAAAGTTGAAAAATTTTGAAACCAGACCTAACGTAAGAAAGATGAAGAGTACATCAAACAAACGCAATAAGATCTTACGCTCTGAAATTTCAAAATGGATTTTAGGGATCCAATTCATTTAGGGATGAGCTTTGCCGCAAATATAACTTATTTCAGGTCAAAAGCTTATGCCACATTGATTTTACATGTTCCCAGCTGTATTCTTCAACCCGTTCCCGTGCATTAGAAATTATCTTTTCGACTAAAGAAGGCCGGGTCATAATTTGCATAACGGCGTCGTGTAGCTGCTCGAGCGAATCGTCATCGTATAAGAGTCCTGTTATCTCATCCTGAATTAAATAGGGAATACCCCCCACTTTTGTGGAAACAACCGGCAGGCCTAAAGCCATTGCCTCAATAACACTCACCGGGGTATTATCGTAATGGGTTGTATTTAAAAACAGATTGTGATCTGCTGAAAGGGATATCCATTGGGCTTTAGACAATTTTCCGGTAAATACAACCGGAAGCTTTTGCGCTAACACATAGCTTCGGCATCGCTCTAAACTCCCGTCTTTATCGGGCCCTACCATAGTTAGACCGGTCATCGGGTAATCTTTAAGCAATCTTTCGACCAGCTTTAGTGCCAGCATCGGATTATAAATTTCTGCAAACGAGCGTACCCAAAGTAGATTGGGCGCAGTGTAGCTACGTTTTCCCGTGTACGGATAATCTGCAAGATCAATACTGTTTGGAATCACTTCGACATTGAAAAAACCCGCCTTCTCAAAAGCTTCCTTCAAATACCGGGAAGGGGCTATATTTTTATGACTCTGCCCAAATAGGAAACGGGCAGATTTAGGACTTCTGGAAAGGCGTTTGGGTAAATCGCCCCCGTGCAAAATGGGAATGTATTTCAGATCAACCAGATTACATAATCGTGCTGCAGTGTACGCAAACCAGAAATACTGCGTGCTGTAGGTGTCTAAAAGCACATAATCTACCTGCTTACGATAGGTTAAGATCATTTGTACCATTTGGGCAAAGCGCAGGAGCTTAGCCTTTTTTGTCCCGGCATATAACAAGTCGTATCCCTCCTGCTCCAGCAGCGGTCCCAGCGTGTCAATGTTTGTAGGGGTAAAACCCTTATGCGCTAATTTGTTTCCCAGGTAGAGTATTCTTCTTTTCATGTACAACGTTTAACAGGGAAAGTGCGTAGATAAAGGCTGGTGCAGCCACACGCATGGAAGAGTGATTTATGGTCAAAAACCAAAAACCTAAAAACGAATAAAACAGATAATTTTTTCGGTTACCGATACGGTAAAAAAGCGGTGTAACAATCAAAATAATTAACGCGATAAGTCCAAACACGCCGTGCTCAGACAACAACCTGCTGATTTCATTATGGGAAGCTGCAAGTATATCTAATTTTTCTTCCCGGTATTCTTTGGTTTTACCGACACCGATCCCCATTATAGGATTGTTAACAAAAAAGGTCAATTCGGAAGTTATAAGTTCCTGCCTGCCCGTAGAGAGATCCTCTTTAATACGACCCGCAGCATCTTTATTGGCATAGCGTAAATCAATGAGCCCCATTGTACGTGCAGAAGAGATCAGCCAGGTCATTGCGATTGCCCCGCCTATAACCATCAGGTAAAAAGAAATTGCGCTTTTTTTTCGTGCCGGAACCCCCTGGAAATAGATCACTATAAAAGCGATGCTTATTAATGCTGCAGTGAGCACCCCTCCCCGAGAAAAGGTTATAATCGCCCTATAGGTGAGAAACATCAGCAAGCCCAAATTGAGAAAGAACAGGAGCTTATTCTTACTGTTTACAAAAATTTGCACCACCAGTGCAAACATACCAATTCCCAAAGCGGTTGCTACCTGATTGGGACCATAACCTCCGGACAATGCGAAATTTGACTGTGTGCCATTTAAAACTTCACGCGTATCCGGAGTGTAAAAGAATAAATAAATTCCCAGAGAAAGTACCGGCATTAAGAGGCACCAGACCAGATAATGCAATTGCATTTTTGAAATACGCCGATCGTAACAATACAAAGCTGCAATCCCAAGACAGAAAGGTCCGCTTAAATTAAAGATGATTGCCTTACGTACATTGGTGTCAAAATTAAGTGTTGAAGCTGCGTAAATGACTCCGGGAATCAGAAGCAACAAATACAACCAATACGGTGCGGATTTACGGGAGGTTCCGCTGAAAAATAAGCCTAACAGAATAAAACAAATAACCGAATATTTACCGGCTTCCCAGGGGATGATGCTACCCCCGGTCATCCTGAAAAATACCTCCCCGGCAGTCATATAGGCAGCAGCGAGAAGCGCCTGATTTTGTTTGTTTCCCGATTGAAAAACCCAGAGTACAAAAAACACAATGGAGCCTAAAAAATAGAAAAGGCCTAAAAACCGAAACAAATAAATAGCAAAACCGATCCCGATGTGCAATGCCACGAGCTGCAGGTATAATTTGTTATGGTTTTTAAATAATTTCAACATATTTTGAAACGACCTCCTGAATCACTGCTTGTTCCCCGTATTCCAAAAGAATCCGATCTCTTAATTTTTCAGGGCCTTCCTGAATATGGGTTTTCTCCAAACGGGATTCTATAATAGCCTGAGCAAATACCACAGGATTCTTAGCAGGAACCAACCTCCCAAAATCCCCTAGTACTGCTCTGCACTGCCCCACATCTGTGGCGATTACCGGTATTCCTGCCTGGCCGTATTCGAGTAGGGCCAAAGGTAAGCCTTCCGAATCTGAAGATAGAACGCCTATATCAAAATGCGGTAAAATGGCAGACATTTTTAAGTAGGTCCCGTGATAAAAAACGCTTTTTGAGAAGGGCTCTGCTTCTATACGCTCAACAAGAGATTTTGCATAAAGACTATCGGGTACAGATCCAAAAAGGTGTAAGGTGTAAGCCGAATCCTGTCCCAAAACCAGTTTAAAAGCATCTAAAAGCAGATGATGATTTTTTTGAGGCCTTAAATTGGCCACACAAACCACGCGTTTTCCCTTAGCTCCGGAAATCTTAAAGTCTGCATCAAAGGGTAAAGCTTCCGCTATAAAATTTTTAATGTAGAAGGCTTTTTTAACTTTCAGCTTTTCTATCGACCAGTTTTTGAGTTTTTCATTAACTGCAAAAATCCCGTCAATATACGACCGCATCAGTTTTAACCCGGTTGCTTTTCGCGCTGCTAAAAACTCACTTTTGCCGTAGTGATCGTGCCAGATCAACTTAAGACCGGGAGTCATTATCTTAACTAAAACACCAATAAAAATACTGCTTCCATGCGCCTGAACTATTTCAATTCTATGCTTTTGAATAAAACGCTTCAGCCGTAATACAGCTAAAATATCCAATGTACGCTTTCGCTCCAGATACAAATACTGGACTTCGGGATCGATCAAAGTCTTTAAATCACCTTCTTTCCGCGTGACACAAAGGGCGGAAACCGCTATGCGTTTATGCAGGGCATTCGCATAATTTACCGCCATACGTTCAGCGCCGCCAATTTCCAAACTATCTATAAGTTGCAGGATGCGCACGCTAAAACAGTTTTTTGATTTCAGCGTCAAAGCGCTCTAAAGTATAGTTTCGAGACCAGGTTGCCGCTTCGGCAGCCATAGTTTTAAGCTTAGGTTTATCAAGTAGATGTTCCTGAACCTTTTGGGCATCGCTATCTAAATCAACCTGTAAAAGCACGCCGCGTTTTCCGGAATCCAGCATCCAGGGCACACAGGAAACCGAAGTAGCGATAGGAATCACGCCCCACCACATCGCCTCGGCTACTACCTTGGGCCAGCCCTCACTTTTTGAGGGTAAAATCAAAAAATGACTCTTGGTGTAGGCTTCTTTAACGGCTTCTGAAGGCTGATTTCCGTGTAAAAACAATTGGCGTTCTACCTTTAATTCCTTAGCCGCTTTATTCAACTTTTCGCGTTTCGGCCCTTCCCCATACACATGCAATTCTGAAGGAAATCCACGTTCGATTAATTCGGCTACCAATGCTAAAGCGTAAATGGGTTGCTTGCCGGGCGAAAGGCTTCCTACAAAAAGGAAACGCAAGGGTAAATCGTACTTGCGTTTGGGAATTTCGGCTTTGTCTTTTTCACTGTAAGAGGCTGTAAAAAAGGCTTTGACATTGGGTGTCTGATTCGGCCATTCCCCATAAACCAGCACCTGCATATTTTTGGTCAAAACGGTATTACTCAATATCCATTTCTGAAAACGGTAGCTCCATGGCTGCCTTGCACCGGGTTTCCAGTTGCCGGCGTATTTTGCTGTTTTGGGTTTATGTGGAAAGAAAATCTGAACCAATGCCCCCAGCAAACCCATATTACCCGGACAACGCAAATGGATGTGATCTGCCTCCTGCATGGTTTTATAAATAACTTTTAGAATTGACGGAAGCAGGATTAAAGTCTTCAACATGGATTGTAATCCGAGCACATCAAAATCAGGAACCCGTTTAAAATCGAGCTTCTTCGCACGATATAACAAATCAATAGCTCCCGGTTTTTCTGAACTGAATGTACCCACGACCAGAACCTCATCTACGTGCTGAAACCACAGATTCATCTCCCGCACGTAAGGAGCGTAGGAATAGTAATCCCCGTTTTCCCTGAAATGCTTAATATGGGTAATTACAGCAAATTTCACCGATGTTGGGGCTTGTTAAACAGTAAACTCCACCAACCCACGACCCTGCCGGTTGCTTCGTTAAACGCTCCCTTTTTGTCGGAAGCGGTCAGTACATTGCTGTACCGGATCAAGGTAAGCAGCAATGCTGTGGCATTCCATTTAAAACGGGCTTTAAGACCGGGGTTGGGGTATTTTACGCGCCACACATACCAGCCGTTACGGATCACCATTTTGCCGTATTTGTAAAGATTAGGTCTTCCGGCGGGGTCGTGATGATGCTCCAGACGAGCAGCAGTACACATCACATTTTTGCCGTATTTTAAAGCTCGCAGGCAATAATCTGCGTCTTCATAAAGTCCGTACCCATCAAAATACAGACTGAATTTTTCAGCCTCAATTATCTTACGGCGAAAATTCATAGCCATTCCGATTAATAAATCTACCTCGTAATTTTTTCCGGTTAAGGGATAGCCATAGGTTCTGCCATGAGAAAAGTCGGGCATAATTCCCGGAAGATCGGGTGATTGCAAGCCCAGCTTATTCCGCAGATAAAAACGCTGCGATTCACTGCGTTCAAAGCCTTCCAATACATAGACTTTATCTGTTGAGCTTTTGCGGTCTGAGGGTTTCCAAAGGTTTTCATTAGTTGCCACTCCACCAACACCCACGATATCGGGATTAGATTTAAAAGCCCCGAGCACCGCCTCAAAATAATCGGGTTCTAAAACCACATCATCATCCAGAAAGCAAACTATTTCGGCTTGAGGATTTAGCTTCTCAATCCCAAAATTCCGCTGTCGGGTAAGTCCGCGATCTTTATCCTCAACTTTATAGTAGCTTAGGTTTTTAAAGTTTTGCTGCGAAAGACTCTCCCTGGTTTTATCATCCCGGGAACCATCGATGATTAAAATTTCATCCGGATAAAGACTTTGCACGGCTACTGAAGCTAAAAGCCTGTTTAAGGCTTCGGCACGCTGGTAGGTACAGACAATAAGTGAAAACATCATTTCGTATTCAAAAGTTTTTTGGCCCAAAATAAACTCACCTCCCACCGCTTCTGCATCAACCGAATATAGGAAAACGGATTTTTAATCTGCTGCAGCCGGTAAAATTTAAGAAACAACAGCGTTTTATAACCCTGAACCTGTGCAGGTGTTGCGTGTTTGAGTATAGAAGCCAAAACCGTTGGGGCAGGTTTGGGCGCAGGGTTTTCAGTATCCCAGGGCTTTTCAACCGGTTTTCTAAAACCACCCGAAAGAGCCTTTAAATGAATCAGTTTTAAAAATGGATTATATAATATATCAACGCCGGTTTTTCGCAATTGCATCCCAAAATCAGCATCTTCACCAAAACCGTGTTCCAGCGCCAAATCAAAACGTATGTTTTCTAAAGCCGAGGCTTTTACAAAACTGCAACCCGAACCAAATGCAGGCCATTGAATCACCGTCTTTTCGACTTCTGTTTCGCCTTCCTGAAGACAGCTCACCGTAAAAGCCTGAGGATCTTCAGTCTGAATAAACGCATCAGCCTTTTGTAAAAAATCACTCGGAATTCGCAAATCATCATCAGCCAGAAAAACCCAGTCTGCCTCAACCTGATCTAAAGCCAGATTGCGCGCATTGCAGGCTCCGGTTTGATGGGTAAAGGTATGTCTGATTTGAAAAGGCCAGCTTTGGGTTTGTAAATAATCGAGTTCTGAAACCGAAGCTGTATCGGGATTTTGCTCAATAAGGATTAGGCTTTTGGGTAACAGAAGCTGTTCTGTAAGATCTGTAAGGGTTTGTTTTAAAACCTCTTTGCGGCCCAGCGTGGGGATAATAAGATCAAACTGGATCTTCGGCTTCACGTTCTTTTGATCTGAAGGGCTCACTTCAAAGTGAGGGATATCTCTTTGCGGAATAGATTTAATCAGAAAGGATTTCGCAAGCTGAAACAGATTGAGCTTTTTACGATACAACAAAAGTTGCAGGGCAAACAGGATCAGCCATTTTTTCCCCATTAGGGTCGCAATTGCGGTGTAGGTTGCTTTCGTATTTTTTGAGAAGGAAAGGGTACTTTCTGAGGAACTCCTGATCAGTCGCGGCTCACTATATACCCGTAAGCCTTTCGACATCCCGGTTTTTGCCAGTATGCACAGAAACAAATCGAAATTTGAATGTACAGGAATGTATTCCTTAAAGTGCAATAGTTTTTTACAGCTTATCAACCCCACCGCACTGCTCATCAGCCAGGTGGGATATTTTACGCCGGGCTGAATTCTAAAAAAAACACTCTGATCTACAAATCCCATTTCTTCAGCAATTACCAAAGGTCGATTTGCAGCATAACTCCACATTTCAGATTCTCTTGAAAAATTTTCAATGAATTCAAGATTCAGGCTGGGTTCTACCTCTTCGTGAAACCATAGCAGAATCTCATCCGGAAAGGTTTCGGCTAAAAGAAAACAAGCGGCACTCACCGCTTGATTTTTAAATTCGAGTTCCAGAGGCTGCCCGTCTTTTAAGACAGCGACAGGCGTTTTACCATTATGTTTTAAGAAAATCAAGCTTTTACGACACCTTTATAAAACTCCAGGTTCTGCTTAACCACAACTGCCGTTGCAAAATGTTGAACAACCTGTTTGCGGGCACGAGCTCCCATTTTACTTCTTAATTCCTCGTCATCAAGTAGTTTGAGAACGGCATCGGCGTATTTCCCATGATTTTTGGGGTCAACGGTATATCCGGTTTCACCATCTAGCATTACCTCCTTTGCCCAACCAATATCAGAAGTAACCAGCGCTTTTTCCAGCGCCATGGCTTCAATCCAGGTCATCGGTAAGGCTTCTGCAAAACTGGGCAGGACAACCACAGCCGCTTTGGCAATTTCTTCCTGTACCAACTCATAAGCCAGTAATCCCTTAAACTCGATGTGTTTACGAAATTCCGGTTTTACCAATTCCCTAAAAAGTTCCTGAGTAGATCTGCCTGTAAAAACGTCCCTGACATCATTCCCGGCAAGAATGAGCCGGGCTTCGGGATTCTGTTCAAAAATACGATTGGAGATTTCGGCCAGTTCCAAAACACCTTTTTTTCGGATTATACTTCCGTAATACAATATACGATTGGGAACCTCCGGAGTTTGAACCGGCTTAAACTGAGCTACATCAATCGAATTGGGAATCACCTGAATTTCCCTTTTCAGTCCAAAAATTTCTTTTGTCAGTTTTGCCGTAAAAGCGCTTACCGCAAGAATATGATCGGCATTTTTAAGCGCCTGCTTTTCAAACCAGCGGTTTTTGGGTTTTTGTTTTCGGTTATCCAAATGGCAAAAATAGCCGTCGCTTCCGTTACAACGAATGACCAGAGGACATTTAAAGCGCATCAAAGCGGTGATCCCGGTCCAGTCCGGCGCCTCTAGAATGTCTATTTTATGTAATAGAATCTCCCGATTGACATAGCGCTGTAAAAACCTGCGGTGCAAATACCAGCCTGCGAATGTATACTTCCGCTTTGCGAGGCTGCGAATTTTGATTCCCTGATCTTCAAATTCCCGGTCTTCCGCCTGACTGTACACAAAAACCGTAACGCGTTCCCCGGCCTCAACCAGACTTGATGCCAGGTTTTTGATACTGGTTCCCAGACCGCCACTTCGGTTAAACGCAGTGTGGGGATACTCAGGAGTTAAAAAAGCGATGTGCATCAGTCCAGTAAATTTATATGTTCAGCGACCATACGGTCTAGCGTGTATTCCTTTTCAATTAAAACCGAAGTGTCTTCAGTTATTTTTCGATCTCCACGTACTACTTCTTCAATAATGGTTGCAAGGGCCTGTTTATCCTTTGGTTGGACTAAAAATCCGTTTTCATCCTCCTTGATAATCTCAGGATTACCCCCAACTGTGGTGGTAATCACCGGTACATTTGCAGATAAACTCTCGAGGATAGAGAGACTGAAGCATTCCATATAAGTAGGTTGAATGAGATACTCGTACTCGGCCAGAATCTTCGGAATCTCTGAAGAACTGCCTTTAAATGTCAACAACTGATCAACCTCTTTATCTTTTGCCTGTTGCTTTAGGCCTTCTTCAAGCGGACCTTCGCCATAAATGGTGATGTGGAGTTTGTTTTGTAGATCGGGTTTCAACAGCGCCAGAGCATCTATCAAATCCTGCAAGCCTTTAGATTCCCGCAGATGGGAAACCACAACAAACTGAACCTTTCCTTCCTGATTAAGATTGTGATTTTCTCTCTTTTTAAAGACCGAAGTATCAATCCCGTTGTAAATCACTCCGGTTTTGCGGGCCACCACTTTGCCCAGATCTTTCACAATATGCCGGGCCGTATAACTGCTCACTCCTATAAACCGGTCTATAGCCTTATGATGCAAATAGCCTTTAAGACGGTTTTTCAACTGCTTTTTAAGCGGAAAACCATTTAAAGGACGTGGATTGTGATCTACGGCTATTAAATTTTTGATTCTTCCGGCGTGTTTGGCTTTTTTATAAAAAGGCGTACACAACTCGGTAAAATGGGTAACCAGAGCGGTATAGGTTTTTTCATTTTCCTGAAGGTAGTTGAGAAAAAAGGCTTCGACACTTGAATTTCCTTCCGCAGAAAAAACAGTAACACCTTCGTAAAATGTTTTATCCAAAATATCCGGAAAAAACCAGTCTACCTCATAGCCTTTGGCTTTCGCCGCGGTATCATAAGCCACAAAAAAGCGATCCATACCTCCTATTCTATCCTGGCGCAATACGTAATTGCAAACCACAGCTAATCTTTTGGTACTCATAAGGTGTTTTTTAAAGCCTGTACACAAGCCTGAGTGGTTTGGTCAAGGGGTTTACCCACCTGCATATCGATAAGCTTCCTGCGATTTTCCAGATGCAGATTGGGATTACGCAGGTATGCGTTTACGTTAGTATACAATTCTTCTGCATTTTTAGCGATTTTAACCGCACCACTTTTAACCACATTATCATAATGCTCATACTGCAAGAACCGCTGATCGTTGTAAAGTCCGTTAATACCGTTACCAAAAGCGGTATTAACAACCGGTTTTTCAAACAGCATAAAGTCGAGGCTCATGGTTGAAAGCATATTGACGTTCAGATGGCAAAACTTAAGAATGGCTTTAAGCATGCTCAGGTCTTCGCGTGTAGGTACCCGCTGAGACCAGGGCTCGGGATGCCCTTCCCGGGTGAGCTCCCATTTGGGATGATTCCATTTGATTTCAGGGTATTTGGTTATGGTTTCTGCGAAACGCCGCTCGTCTTCTGCCGGAGAGGTACGCACCAAAAGTTGGCACGAATCGATTGCTCCGGAACGGATGCCTTCAGCCAAAGTCGCGATCACCAGCGGATCGTTAGGGCCAATCGTGGCATCAGCGCAGCTGTAGCAAATAATTTTTTCATCCGGATTGAGACCAAAGGTTTCGTAGAACTCCGCTTTTGGAATATCAAATTGGGACAGCACATACGGCTCAAATTGCGGAGTCCCCACTATAGAAACCGCCTGCGGATTGGTATAGGGATAAAACCGAAGTAATTCGCTTTTCATCAAATCGCTCCAGACCAAAAAGTAGTCAAAAGTTGAAGCCATCCTCCCTTTTGAAGCAAGGTTGTCCCAACTGAAAATAAACGAGGCGGTAGGAATCTGTAGCTTTTTTGTCAAAAAAACCAGGGTAGCAATAAAGGGTGGTCGCTGATGCGTAAAGAACAAAATATCCGGTTTATGCTCCTTTAAAATTTTACCATATTTAGCTACGGTCGCGTCTCCTGCAAAGCTTTGCTCCTGCAACTTTTCGTACCGAAGGATATCCTTTTCGCTGTGAAAAACCGAACTTACTGTATAAACGATGCGAACTAAAAGAGCATGCGGGCTCCAGCTCCTGGCTTTGTTCATCTCGTAATTATCTGCAATTCCCGGATTGGATTTGTGTTGTTGCAGGTGTGCCACTTCTTTAAGTTTACGCCAAAACCAGTTCTTTTTGGTTTCGGTAAAAACCGGAAGGGCTACGATAGTAAATTTTGCTGCATCCAGTTCGGGATAGGCGGTATAAGGCAAACCTGAAAAAATGATAACTTTTTCGAAACCGGCTGCCGCCTCATCGAGAAATGTACTTAAAACGAAATTGCGAAAGCCAACGCCATCTGTAATTACAATTCCTAAGGTCTTTCGAGATTTCAAATTCAAAACTGGGGGTTAGAGGTTAGAGGTTAGAGGTTAGAGGTTAGAGGTTAGAGGTTAGAGGTTAGAGGTTAGAGGTTAGAGGAAAATATCGATTCTTCATCTCATTCTAGAATTCTAGTGTAAATTTTTACTTTTCACTTTAGAGATCCCTAAACTGCTTCTGATGATCTATTTGCCAAAAAGCTTCGGTTCTTAGGGCTTCCAGAAATCCGGAGGCAGCTGTTTTGGTACTTTTTGCTCCTTTTGGATTGACCTTTAGTGCTTTCGCGGAAGCGATACTTTTTAAAATAGCTGCTTTAGAATTATCCACGTGAATGATTCTGTCGGTTTGTAAGTCCCGGTTTTCCTGGCGCCTGCCCACATTTACCGTAGGAATACCCAGATAGGGAGCCTCGTGAATACCGGCGCTGCTGTTTCCTATTAAAAAAGCTGCGTTTTTGAGCAAGGTAATGAAATACTCAAACCGCAAGGACGGAAAAAGCCGGAATCGCGGATGCTCTTCAAATTGGCCATACGCCTTCAAAATAGCGGAAGAACCCAGGTCATTATTGGGATAGATCACCACGTAGTTTTGATCATCTTCCAATAGCGCCTGTACAAAATCACCTGCGTGCGTGGCAGTTTCCTGATGCGCGGTGGTTACCGAATGAAATAAGACTACCGCATAGTTTTCAAACGGAATGTCGTAATAGGCTTTTGCAGTTTCGAGATTGGGTAAGGTATCACTGAATAGCACATCTAAATCAGCCGAACCGATGTTAAAAATACTGCTCTCGAGTTCGCCCATTTGCAGCAAACGTTTGGCTGCCGTCTCGTGAGATACAAAATGAATATGACTCAATTTACTTACCGAATGCCGAATGAGTTCATCAACGGTGCCCGAAAGTTCGCCTCCTTCAATATGACCTACCAAAATATTATTTAAAGAACCCACAATTGCACCGGCCAGAGCTTCTACCCGGTCGCCGTGAACAATTATTAAATCAGGCTCGACTGTTTTGACAAAGGCTGAAAAACCTTTGATGGTCTTAGCAAGGGTAAGGTCCATTGTGGCTTCTGAGGTATGATTGGAAAAGCGGTGTATGTTATGCAAACCGGCCTTTTCGATCTCAATAACGGTTAGTCCATATTGCTCAAGCAGGTGCATACCCGTGGCAAAAATACAATACTCAAAATCGGACGCGTCGCTTACCGCCTGAATCAGGGATTTTAACTTCCCGAAATCTGCACGTGTACCGCTTAAGAAGGCAATTTTTCTCAAAGCAACCTGGATTTTAAAAGGAACTTTTCAGGAAAAAAACGGTATTCGGGAAAAGGCTCATTAAGCATTTCGACTTCCAAATTTGGATTAAAAACCACAGAGCAACCGCTTAAAATCGAGGCCGTTTTGATCAGTTTATCGCACCTGGCAAGAATGAGGCAATCAATTAGTGCTTCGCGGTTAACCTCGCGATGATTCTTTGCTGTAATGTGAATGGGTTTCTCGTTTTTAGAACGATTGATCGTTCTACATAAAATCTGGCTTTTTCCGAGTTCAAAGGTTATATAATCGATGAAATTATGATCATCACTAGCCAGAAAAAATTGAATGTTTTGAGATTCATTTTCAAGCTCGGAAAGCAAGACCTCTTTTACCAGTTCGTAAGAAACAGCAGGGGCCTCGGTAATTTTGTCTGTACCCCTATAGTGTACGCCTATCATACGCTTTGCTGTAAACTCAATTGCAGTGTAATTTTGTACAAATTCGGTAACTTCGGCATCCATTTCCAGATAGGTATTGAGCAGGTAATTGGCTCGTCCCAAAGTTAAAGCCGAATTGTAATTCCAGGCCCTGTTCAAATCCAGATCTTTAAAAGACCGCATAACCGCATAATGCAGGAAGAATGGCTTTTGAGAATCATTTTTAAATTTTACGAATTCTGAAAAGCTTTTTGATCCTATTCTTTTCGACGGATTTCTAAAAATTACAAAAGGTTTTAAACCCTCGGAGTCGCAATATTCAAGAATTTCAAGTAACCAAATAAAGTTTGCTCCAAAACCCATCTTGGAGAACACCTCAACGGCAAATATGCCATTAGATTTGTTTTTAAGGATAAGCTGTTGATTGCGCTGTAGGCGAAGGTTAAAATAGTAATCTATCACCCTTTGATATGCGGTATTCAGCCATCGTTTTATCGAACTCATTGAATATCGCTAAACTTGAGTTGAGCGTCTTCAGCAATAGCTCTTGATGCCTTTTTCCCTAAAATGTCTTCAAACTGTTCAGCTAAAATTTCGCCCGTTCCGGGGCGCTTTACCCAAATATTCGCTTCACTAAAAACCTCCCCTTTTTTAATGGGCGCGATGGTACAAACGGTTGCGAATGCGAAATCGATGGTGACCTGTTCCTCCTTTGCCGGAGTTTTTTCGCCCCCGCGCATAAGCCAGATTTCCTTACTCGACTGAATCAGTTCGGAGCAGGCTTCTTCATCCATACTGCAAACGATATCCGGTCCGGTACGCTGCATATGATCGGTAAAATGCCGCTCTAAAATAGACGCTCCTAAAGCTACTGCTCCCAAACAAGCGTTGTTGTTCAAGGTGTGATCTGATAAACCAAAAGGAACATCGGGAAAGGCCTGATGCAGTTGAGTCATCGCGCCCAAACGCACTAAATGAGTCGGGGTTGGATATAAATTGGTGGTGTGCAGCAAAGCGAAAGGTGTCCCGGCATCCTTAAAAATCTGTACAGCCTTAGAAACACTTTCAAGTGTATTCATCCCGGTGCTGAGAATAACCGGCTTACCAAAACCTGCGATGTGCTTAAGCAAGGGATAATTATTGCATTCACCCGAACCAATTTTATAGGCCGAAACATTCATAGCCTGAAGCCGGTTTGCGGCAGCGCGGGAAAAGGGTGTAGAGATAAATAGCATCCCCTTTTCTTCTACGTACTTTTTAAGCGCAATCTCATCGGCTTCATCAAGCGCGCAACGCTTCATAATTTCGTAAATAGAAACATCTGCATTCCCCGGAATCACTTTCTTTGCCGCACCGCTCATTTCATCTTCTACAATATGCGTCTGGTGTTTGACCACTTCAGCTCCTGCCCGGTGCGCAGCATCAACCAGTTCTTTGGCAACCTGTAACGAACCTTCGTGATTGATGCCTATTTCGGCGATGACAAGCGGCGGGTAATCTTGTCCTATTTTGCGGTTTTCGATTTGGATGTATGGGTTCAAGGGGATTTGTTATTTGTTATTGAACTTAAAAAAAAATATCGAGAAGTGTCACTTCGAGTCATTTTTGATAGCCTAAGTTCGAAAAAATTGTATCGAGAACCTTGTCCCTTCGAGTGTTTGATTGAGGCTACAAGCCGAAAGCAAATGTATCGAGAAGCGTCGAGAACTAAAAAAAATCGAATAAAGAAGACTTCTCGATACAAATTAAGTTTCGCTATCGCTACACTTAATTCACTCGAAGTGACAAGGTCGAAGTAACATTATTTAAATCGCTTTTTAGCCAAATTAGGTAATTTTTCATATTTTCCACCAATCAAGGCTTCCTTCTTTACCTGAGACCAACTTTTAATCTTCTTCTCAAACTCAATTGCTAAATCTGGTTCTGTAAATTCACAATAATAAACCAGTTCAATTGGCCTTCTGCTGAACGTGTAGGAATTTTTATACTTCCCGGATTGATGTTGTTCAATCCGCTCCCAAAGTTCAGACGTTATACCGGTATAATAGGTTTTATCCCGACACTTTAGAATATAAACACTATAAATTTCCAAGAATTAAGATTTGTTTGTCACTTCGAGTGATTTTTGAAAACCTGAGTTCGAAAAAATTGTATCGAGAAGTGTCACTTCAAGTGTTTTATTGACGCCAAAAGCCGAAAGCAAATGTATCGAGAAGTGACAAGGTCGAAGTGACAACCAGTAACATTATTTAAAGTGATTTAAATACAACTCGGCCTTTTTAAAATCGGCTTCCGTATCAATATCGATTTCGGCAAAAGGATGGTCAACAATCAGTGGATAGTTTTTTTCTCCCAGAAGTTTCCCCTGATCAAGTAAGGCTGTTTTAAAAATATAAAGCAATCCGTTTTCAAAAAACAAAGGCTCGAGATCCTGACTGCGCTGACCCATTTCATAATTGTAAGGTATAAATTGATGATTAGAAATGGTTCCTAATTTATGTTCATTTCGGGAAACGGTCATCAGGCTGTCGCAATCCTCTCGCTCAAAAACTGCAATAGCCTCTTTGAGAAGCCCTTCCGGTCTCAATGGATTTGTGGGCTGCAGTAAAATAACCGCCTCGTATTTTTTTTGCAATTGATCTACTGCGTGTTGCAAAGCTGTTACAACAGGTTCTTCATTACCCGCTAATGAATCGGGTCTTTCAATAACCTGTACTCCATTTTGAGTGGCAAAATCTAAAACAGCAGCATCGTTTGAAGTGACTACTATATCGCTCAAACCATTTTTCAAAGCGTATGCAATGCTATGACCAAGGAGCGGCTTATCTCCTAATTGCCGCATATTTTTTCCGGGAAGTCTTTGCGAACCGGCACGTGCGGGGATTAAAACTAAGTAATTTTTCATTTAAATAGCTTTTGACCTTTACCGGTAATCATCAAACTCGAAAGCCCTAAACTCACTTTACTCCAGTTTTTAAGTGTCTCAAAATTTAGAGATCCTAATTTTAACAGCGCTTTTAAAATGGATTTTGTTGTTTTTGAATCTTTATAAACAAAGGGGATCATTTTTCGTAATTCAATAGTATAAAATCTCCTGAGTGAGGGAGACAACCTGCCTTCTGACCGCAACCTTTTAATGAACGAAATCAGAGCACGAACTCGGGATCGCGTAATTTCAAAATTGCCATGCTTATATATTTTCTCTGAAATACTCGAACTGTGCTTTAGGTGTAAGCTTCCCTAGATTAGAACTGCTTAATTTTCCAAAACTTGTTTAAAATTATTGTTTTTCATTCTATTGGGGCTAGCCCCAATAGAATGAAGCTTTGCGTATTGCACCGGTGATATTTTACCCA
>NZ_JAJGMW010000032.1 GCF_020782115.1 Leeuwenhoekiella parthenopeia
CTCTTTGAGAGCTTCTAAAACCACTTTGGTCTTGAACTTGGGTGTGAATTTTCTTCGTGTCATAAAACAGTAAATTTAAAGTTATTTTGGAACTTAAATTACTGTCCTAATTTTTGGGGGATGCTCAATTTCACTAATACTCGGCTCCTTAGTTGCATATTTAACCTCAAAAAATGCCCCAATACATCCCAAATCCCCTCCTTTAAAATAAAATTTCTTCATACCGCCTACACTTGATCTGTACTTTACGCCGTCCACATAGTACACATATTTCAAATAGTACGTATAGTTGCTAAATGAAAAGTCTACAACTTTTCCTCGGGTAAAGCGTGTGAGGAATTTAGAGCATCGCTATTCCGTTTATTCACAAAATAATTACCTAAAAAACCGAATATGATCATACCTAAGACTACATACACCCCAAAATAGTTATCCTTATTTTCCACATTATAATTTTTATAAAGACCTCAGAACAAATTCCTTTCGATATAACTTATATTGCAAAATACTATTTAGCACAATTAAAGACAATGCTTAAAACCTACCTATCTATTTTAATTTTAATTATGGTATGCTGTGTCGGTTGCGAAAATAAGACTACCGTCAACTTCCAAATTAAAAACGACACCACTTTTCAGATTGATTCCTTAAATATTGAACCCAATCAAAATCCGGATAAAGTAACTGGTCTTAAACCCAATCAAAATCTGGATTACCAAATCGATATGAGCCATGTCCCAAAAACAGATGGGTCATACTTCCTTTCATTCAGGATGAATGATGAGCAACATCTCAAAAGATTTGGATATTACACCAATGGATGGCCCATTTCAGACCTTTATGAACTTACTATTAAGGCCGATACCATTCTAATTAAGGAAATACCTTAGTAGGGATTCTGCTACTAATTTTTAAGTTCAAAAAAAAATTAGATCACTAATAATCGGGAAAAATGAACAGGTTTACCGGTTATCATCCCTCGCCCCGATACTTTGGGTCGTAATCAATCATCCACTCGATCCCATATTTATCCCAAAATGAGAGCCCCAGAAGCTTTCAGCAAAAGGAACTTCCACCTCACCCGCTTCAGACAGACCCTTAAATAATTTTTCGGCCTCCTCAAGAGTTTCGGCACTAATCGAAATTTTACTTCGGTTTTCCCGAAGATTTAAAGGCCCCAGTCCCGGGTGAATATCACTGGCCATCAGGATATCGCTTTTACCTATAGGTAATGCGATGTGCATAATGCGGTTGCCATCTGCATCATCTATGGGAAAATCAGGATTTGCAGGTACGTCTTTAAAGCGCATCAGCATGGCAAAGTCTCCTCCAAAAATAGATTTATAGAATACAAAGGCTTCCTCGGCATTGCCGTCAAAATGAATGTATGGGTTGATTGATGCCATTTCAGTTCTTGCTTTTGGTTAATTAAGTATCAAGGCTTTACGCTATTCTAAAGATAACAAGCTTTTACAACAGATTTTTAATTTCCTGAAAGAGAATCTTATAACCATGCAAAAACAATTTTGGAGTCAGCATAGCCCCTATTCCAGGTCTGTCAATTAAGTAAATGTGTATTGAACACTTTACCCCTCTAGTTTACCCCAAATACCCCCTGAATAAAAGCTGCTATTTTAGGAAACTTGTATATGAAACAACTAAAAGCTCAACTAAAGCTTTTTCACGATATCGATTTCGCTAACAACTATAACCTATGAAACAACATTACCTTTTTCTATTAGCCATAATTACGCTTAGTCTGACTAACCTGCGCGCTCAGGCCCCTGCATTCCCGGTGCAGACCAGTCTCAATGAAAACCTGCGTACACAAGTGGTATTTGACTGTTCAAAATATACCGTGAAGCTCCACACGCAAAATGCTTCTAATTTCAGTGTTGAATTTCCGGCACAGATTGATGCGGCAACAGGCAGAGGTCTTGACGTATTTTACAAAAACAAATTGGGAAGGGGTTTTAGAACCAGTCTTTCTAAAACTGAATTTAACCTCACAACAGACCTGAATGCTCCACAAAATCTCAGCCTTTCGGTAGATAATGCTCAGAAGCAAACCTATCGTTATGTAGTAGACGGCGATGACCTTCACATTTATCTGGACGGGTATTATTTAACTTCTAAAAAATTAGAGCAGATTTCGGGTTCTGAAAGTGCAAACCCCGTGGCTTACGGACCTGATAATCTTTTGGGTGCCTGGGCCGGAACACCCGGTAACAACTCGGGCAGACCCACTGACTACGGATGGAGCAACAATCAGATCACTTCGATATTCAATACCGCAAATGCCGGCTCTGGTGTAAGGTATATGGATTTGTCTTCGGGACATGTTCTGGACAGCGACGGTTCAACCTTTAACGGACGCCTGATGTATATACGCTGGGATGGTAATGATTACAGTAACTCAACCTACAGCTATCCTATAGATCTTAAGGTAGGTGCTTCTTACGAGTTTTCGTGGTTATATGAGCTTGTCGCTAATACGTCCCCCGGTGCCAAATTGCAGGTAGCTATCTCTTCAGACCAGACAGGAACAAACCAACTCTTCTCAGAAAGCTATACTACTGCTGCTAATTTAAGACTTAGAGAAGGTAAGCTCGCCTTTACTGCACCCGCTAGTGGCAAACACTATCTTACCATTACCGGCGACTGGGGCCTGTACGGTATTGGGCAACTCCATCTCAAGTCAAGCGACCTGATTAACAAATGGGATGGTTTGGCCATTGATCAGGCAGGCAGTCCTGACCAATATGGCTGGACAAGTACCGATGCCGGTATAAACTGGACTACAGCAAACAGCACAGCCGGAGTACGTTATCTTGATGTTACTTCAGGGCACCTTCTCGAAGAAGAGGACGGTAATTTTGAAGGGCGCATTTTAGCCCTTAACTGGGAAAATGTTTCCGGTACGCGCAAGTTTTCCTTTCCTATTGAATTGCAGGCTGATCAAACCTATGAATTCTCAGCTCTTGCGGAAGGCCTCAACGGAACCACAAGCGATTTGACCTGGAGTATTGCCGGCAATTCAGACGGAAGCTCTGTTTTAAAAACAACCTCTTTTCCGGTTTCAGACCGCCTAAAAACCCAGGCGCTTACCTTTACACCTTCGGCAGACGGTACCTTTTTTCTAATTGTTGAGGCAGCTTCAGGAAGCTTTGGACTTGCCAATCTTTCGGTACTGAAAAAAGAAACTGAAGAGCTCATCATCGGAAGAAATCATATTGATGGGACTCTGACTGCTACATTAGATTACATCAACTTTGAGGCAGGCACCTTCGCTCCCAATCCGGTCTCTGCTCCTTCAACGGTAGAGCAAACAATCACTAATCAAAACTTAAGTACCATTAGTTATGCTAAAACCAACTTAAATCTCAGAGGCAATAGCCGGTTGCACCTCAGTAACCTGGTAAATCCCCTCATCAATGCGCAGCTTAATATCAGCGATGATGCTGTTGTATATTTTGACAAGCTTCGCCCTTCGGAAGTTATAGGTTCGGTTTTACAATTTATACGTGTAGACGGGGCCAACGCTATTGAAGGTACAAATGTTTCGGTAAGCGCATCAGGTGCAGGCAGCCGGTTGACAAAGTATGCTTCAGATTACAGTCCGCTTACTGTATATACCGAAGAAAATTATGGCGGACAGTCTCAAACCTTCGTGACTGTGACTCCACATAACAATCTGGGCGATCTGGATAATAAAATTAAGTCTCTCAAGTTGAAGAAAGGCTTTATGGCTACTCTGGCTTCTAATGCAAACGGTACAGGCTACAGCCGGGTTTTTATCGCGGAAGACGAAGATCTCGAAATTCCGGTTTTACAACCGTACTTGTATGAGACCGTTTCTTTTATACGTACCATGAAATGGCACGAAGTAAGCAAAAAAGGTCTTGCCGGCGGAGGTGATGCAGAGCAGGCCGCACTTGATATCACCTGGTACTACAACTGGAACACGGGTATAAACAGTTCTCCAAATATTGAATATGTCCCAATTCGCCAAACGCGCTGGTGGCCAGATCTGGGGCCGGCGAATACCAAAGAAGGCTATACGCATCTTTTGGGTTATAACGAACCGGATCGTCCCGATCAGGCTAATTTAGATGTACAGGGAGCAATTGACGGCTGGCCTGGATTACTTCAGTCTGGTCTCAGACTGGGTTCTCCCGCGACTTCAGATCCTTTTAATCCCTGGCTGGGCGATTTTATGCAAAAGGCTGAAGCTCGCAATTACCGGGTAGATTATATGGCCATACACTGCTATTGGTACAAATCTCCGAGCCAATGGGCAAGCGATCTACAAAACGTCTACAACCGATATAAAAGACCCTTATGGATTACCGAATGGAATATAGGTGCAAACTGGACAGGTAATAATTTCCCGGATGGCCCTCAGGTTCTGACCGACGCCAACGCCCAAAAACATAAAAATGACCTCATCGCAATTCTAGATCTGCTTGACAATACCGATTATGTAGAACGCTATTCCATTTACAATTGGGTAGAGGATGCACGTGCTATGTTTGTGACCATTAACGACGCTTTCAAATCACGAAATCCAAATCACGCAAATTACGAATGGTTAAAAATCGCTCCCGTTGTAGCCAGCTGGGAAGGCGATAGCGGCACCATCAAAGTGGTATTAACCCCGGCCGGGCAATATTATGCCGCTAATGCTTCAGAAAAAGCCTTTAAACCGTCATATGAATACACAACCACCTGGAAACCCCTTGCTCCGGTTTTAGAATATGAAGTTGCCGATGATTACAAGTCCATTGATTTGAAATGGACCGGCAACAATTTTGATCTGATTTCTAAGTATGTTGTAGAACGTAAATTAGAAGGAGAATCAAACTTTTCGGTATTTTTTGAGACCGAAGATTTTACTGTACTTACTAAAGAAGATGGTATACAGGAGAAGGCAGATTACCGCATACGCGCTATTGGCAAAGATGGTGCGGCATCACCCTGGTCAAATGTCGTTCAATTTGTAAAAGAAGAATTGCCACAAGCTCCAACAGGCTTTACCGGTGAAGCACTATCTCCGTTTCGCATTGCATTAAACTGGGAAGCTCCTGCAAATGCAAGTTCGTATGTTTTACAGCGTGCAGCCATCGCAAACGGAACCTATACGGATATTGCCAGCAATTTTTCAGAATTGACGTTTATTGATGAAAATCTTACTGCCTCAACCACTTATTACTACCGTGTGGCAGCTTTAAATACTGCAGGCACAGGTACTTTTACAGAAACACTGGCCGTAACAACGCCGGCAGTGAGCATTCCTGATGCTGTAAACGGCGTTCGTATAGGCGCAGCAGATGCTCAGGTCAGTCTATTTTGGAATGCCCGCTACGATGAAAGTTATTACATCAAACGCGCCAATGCGGCTGATGGTAATTTTGAAAACTTAGCCACGGTTACCGGCACACCGTATGTGGATCAAAATCTCACGAATGGCACATCCTATTTTTATAAAATAGTTCCGTTTACTGCCGCTGGTGAACAGGGAAACAACGAAATCTTCGAAGCTAAACCGCAAGACGGCAGACACCTCCACTTCAATTTTGAGGGTGAAGGCGATAAAGTTCTTGATGTCTGGAATATGAAAGACGCCCGGGCGATGACCACTTTTACCCGTGAAACCGGTGCTAAGCAAAATGCCATACATCTTACCGGCGGCGGTTACATTCAGTTACCTGAAGGGGTTGTAAGCACACTAACTGATTTTACGGTATCCACCTGGATTAAACTGGATCAGCTTTCAAACTGGAATCGTGTTTTCGATTTTGGTACCGGCACAGACAACTGGATGGCGCTTGAGGCCGCTAACGGAAGTGGAAAATTTCAGTACGAAATTGAACATGGCGGCACCCGAAACCGGGTGAGTACCGATCTCACGCTTTCCCTAAATGAATGGATGCACGTGGCAATTGTACAGGCCGGAAATACCGCGACCCTATACGTCAACGGAAATGCTGCCGGAAGTGCTGAAGTAACCTTAAAACCTGCTGATCTTGGGAATACAACAGCAAACTATCTGGGCAAATCACAATACCCGGATCCGCTGTCCCAAATAAGCTATGACGAGTTTAAAATTTTCAATTACGGATTACCTAAAGAAGAAATTGAAAAACTGGCCGACACAGAGCGACTGGGAACTGAGAAAAATTCCTTATCAGATAAAGGCATTCAGCTTTTTAGTGCTAATAGTACACTTTACTGCAATTATTCAGGTGACGAAAGCCCTTCTTACCGTTTGTATACCATTACAGGGCAATTGTTGGGTAATGGCAATCTGGCAAATGGCGTGACAAATACATTGGGGCAATTCAGCTCAGGGATTTATATTTTGCAGGTTGCTACAAACACAAAAACCGAATCTGTAAAAGTGATTGTAAATTAAAAAAAAATCTCAACGCCTTTCTAATCTCCTTAAAACAACAAGCGACCCAAAAGGGTCGCTTGTTTTATAATTCCGGTAAAAATTGCTGATCAACCCAACACCTTCTCCTGCTGATCGAGGATCATATAGGGCTGTCGGTAATAGCGCTTTCCGGTTGCTTTATACATGGCGTTGGCAAAGGCTCCGGCTATCGGTGGTAAACCGGGCTCACCCAGACCGGTGGGTGCAATACCGTTTTCTACAAAAAAGACTTCGATCTCTGCCGGTGCCTCGTTGTTTTTGATGAGGCGGTAGCGGTTAAAGTTTTGCTGCATGGGTTTTCCTTTTTCAAAAGTAAGCTGACTGTAGAGCGCGTGACCCAGACCGTCTACGATTCCGCCTTCAATCTGGTTAAGAGCGCCTTCTTTATTGACCACGATTCCGCAGTCAACAGCGGCCCAAACCTTTTTGATCACGGGATTGCCATCTTCATCTTTAACCAAATCAATTACCTGAGCCACGTAGGAATTGTGGCAGTAATAAGCGGAAACACCGCGGTAAACACCGTCGAGTTCTACGCCCCAATTGCTTTTTTCTTTTACCAGTTTGAGCACGCCGGCATAACGCTCGGGATCGTAATCGTTGCGCTCCCCTACCGGATTGCTGATCGCTTTATCAAAAAGCTCCAGTCTGAACTCTATAGGATCTTTACCCGCTGCTTCAGCCACCTCGTCCAAAAAGGATTGCTCTGCTCCCGCGGTAAAATTAGAACGCGGCGCACGCCAGGCTCCGGTGGAAATCGCGGTTTCCACACCAAAATTTTCTGCTTTGTAATTGCTAACTGTTCCTGCAGGATAGCGGTTTTCAAAAATAGGGCTCTCCGGGATTCCTGAACCCAGGACTTCAAAACCTATCAAATTCTTATCCGCATCAAGCGCTGCACGGTACTTCAGCATATACGAAGGGCGATAGGTTCCCTGAGTCATATCGTCTTCCCGGCTGTAAACCAGTTTTACGGGTTTGCCTATTTTCTGCGAAATCGCTGCCGCTTCCAGTCCGAAATTTCCATACAAACGGCGGCCAAAACCACCTCCCATACGGGTCATATCGACATTTATATTTTCTTCCGGAATATTCAACAGTGCCGAAGCCGATTTGCGCAACGATTCCGGGGTTTGAATAGGCCCAACCAGGTCAGCTTTGTCAGCCTGTACATCGGCAAAAAAGTTCATCGGCTCCATGGTATTGTGGGCTAAAAACGAACCGTAATAGCTGGCCTCAACAATTTTATCTGCTTTCGCGAAAGCGTCATCAGGATCCCCATCCTTACGCTTCACTTCTCCTTTTCCGCTGCTGAAAACTTTTTCGAGTTTCTCCCGATGAGCGGCCGTGTCTTCCAGCTCCTCAACAGTCTCCCAGCTTACCTCAACAGCTTTTTTAGCCTGCATCACCTGCCAGGTGCTGTCACCTACCACGACTACAAGTTCATTAAAAGCATTAACATCAGACCATTGCGGTTTCTCCAGCGTGGTATTAATGGTAAAAACATCGTGAATACCCGGCATCGCCTTAGCCGCCGTGGCATCAAAAGATTTTAGTTTCTGACCGAAAGCCGGCGGATGTATCGGCATCGCGATAAGCGCACCATCACGCATATAATCAAGGCCAAAAAGCGGCTTACCGGTAGCAATGCCCATACCGTCTACGTTCTTAACCGCAGTTCCTATCAATTTAAAGTCGGCAGGATCTTTCAGTTTTACTTCTTCCGGTACCGGAATCATCACGGCATCCTGAATGAGATCGGGATAGGCCACAAACTGATTGGTAGGCAGGTGTTTTACCTGACCGTCTTCCGTGATTAAATCTTCAATGGGGATATCCCATTTTTTAGCCGCTGCGGCTAAAAACAGATGTCTTGCCGAAGCTCCCGCCATACGCAGACCATCCCAGCTGCGGCGTATAGACTGACTACCACCCGCGATTTGGCCCTGATATTTATCGGTATTTAAAGGCGCCTGCTCTACGCTAACCTGATCCCAGGCGACATCAAGCTCTTCGGCCACAATAAGCGGCATCGAGGTTTTTACGTTCTGACCAATCTCCGGGTTTGGTGAAAAAATAGTCACCGTCCCGTCTGTATTCACGCGAATGTACGCGTTGAGATCAAAAGCTTCTTCGGCAGGCTTATTGTCCTGAGCCATACCGCGCAGCCAACTGAACTGCAACATCAGGCCGGCACCTCCCGCCGCCGAAACCTTTAGAAATGATCTGCGATTGTATTTGGTTTTAATAAATGCCATAGTCCTTATTGTTTTTGTGCTGCCAGAGCGATTGCTTTGTTTATTCGTGTGTACGTACCGCAACGGCAGAGGTTTCCGCTCATAGCGGTCTTGATCTCCTCCTCGTTGGGATTGGGATTGCTTTTCAGCAAAGCCGCGGCGCTCATAATCTGTCCCGCCTGGCAATAGCCGCACTGGGGCACATCAACCTCCAGCCAGGCCTGTTGCACAGGATGGTCTGCATTTTCGGATAGACCTTCAATTGTGGTGAGTTGCATAGAGCCGCCCGCAACCGCACTTACAGGAAGCGAACACGAGCGTACCGCGCTTCCGTTTACGTGAATGGTACAGGCTCCGCATTGGCCAATTCCGCAGCCGTATTTGGTTCCTACCAGTTTTAAGTGATCGCGTAGCACCCAGAGAATGGGCGTGTCTGCAGCAACATCAACCTGATGTTCCTGATTGTTAATTGTTAAAGTGTACTGTGGCATAATACGCTGTTTTTACTAGGGTTTAAGGTTAACACCAGAATACCGAAAGCAATCCGATAAGGAAGTTCTGCTAAAATTCAAAAGCCGGTACAGGCGTAGAATTTAAGTGGTTTTCATAGCGCTGCCCTAAGATACACAATCCTGTGACGTTTTTAAAGCAGAAAATTTTAAAGGCTTAATTGTGCGTTGATTAGCGGGAAAGAACTTGCAGGAGTCTGTCGAGAGTTTCGTCCTCATCATCCAGCAGGTGATCGCGTATTTTGAGATCGGGGATCACGCCTTCTTCGGCATCACTCCCATTTACCCGAACGCTTTTCCCTTTTGAAAGTTGAACCACGATACCCGTCTGAGGCAGTTTTACATAAAACACGGAAGCATATAAGGAAGGATAATCGCCGGTCTCCTCGCCTACCAGCGTCGCCCAACCGTAATCCTGAAGCTGACTGGCAGTGACGGCCGCCTGAGAATGCGATTGGCGGTTGATCAGCGCATAGACAGTTCCCGTAAAACGTTGGTTTTCAGGTTTGGGCTCATAAGCTTCAAAGGCGTAATCGTAAATTTCACCATCAGCGTGCGTGAGGGCTTCCTTCCAAAACGCAGCGGTGGTGTCGCGCTCGCTGCGCACATGTTCTTTCAGGGCTTTACTGGTTTTAAGACTGAAGGAGGAATTCCACCGAAAAGGCCGGTCTGCAATATAACTGAGGAGGTAATCGCTCTGGCTGTCATTTCCGCCGGAATTGTTGCGTAAATCGAGAATCAGAGTATCGGTTTTGGTTTTGCGTATTTCGGTAAAGGCCGAATCAACAAAGGCTTTAAATTGTTCCTCATCCCCACTGAAGCTTCCCAATTTCATATAGGCTTTGTTTTGTATAAAGCGGAAATCCTGAACGCCGTCGAGCGTTTCATTTCGCAGGCTTTCATAACCGGAAATACCGGCTACAGCGGGCACTTCAATTAAGACGGACTTCCCATCCTGAAGCGCTTCGACCTGGAAAGACGAAACACTGCCAAACACCTGCCAGTAAATTCTGGGAAAGGAGAAAAGTTCCATCTTCGCGTTTTTTAGATACTCCCGCTCACCGGCCAGATGCGGATGCAGTTTCGCCAATACTTCAGGCATGGGCATCCCATTAATGCTGAGAATTTCAGTCCCGGGACGGAGTGCTTCAGTTGCAGACCAGTTTTTACGCACAAAGCTTTTATCGTCCTCAAAAGTGAGTTCTAACGGAAACACCGTTCCGCCGCCGCTTACATATTCGATATACGACTGCGCAGGAAACGGAATGGAGGTATGCCCCATTTTGACCACATCGACCATTCGCTGAAACAGGTTGGTCGTTTCCAGAAAATTCAGGGAATCTCTTTTAATTTCAGATTTTAAACCATCGTAAACCGAATCAAATTCAGCCTTGGTAGTATAGGCATACGCGTTGTAATTGGCATTGATGAGCAAGTTTTTGAGCTCGTTCAAATCTTCAGCAACCTGTTGCTTTGAAAATCGGGATTGTGCGTTTGCCGAAATCAGAAACAAAGACACTAAAATGAAAAACAGAAGTTTACGCATAGCTGAACCTTAGATGTATTCGGCTAAAAATAGCATTTATTGGCGAATAGAATCGCCTTTAAAAATCTGAAACTCCAGCAGACTTGATGTTGAAAAAGATTCCAGATTGGCGTTTGTCTCGTTTTTAAGGTGTCGGTCAAAAAAGGCTGTGACCAGATCGCTTACGATGTGGATACCTTCTTCAGCATCAATGCTTCCGGTGCCTGCCAAAGCCGAAACAGGAACCATAAACGGAATGTCCATAAAATTGGGATGCCCGGAATTCAGCAATTTGGCCTCGTAAAAATAGTCGGTACTTTTTTTGAGGTAAATATGTGCGTTCAGGTCTTCGTGCTCCGCAGGCCAGTCTGCCGAAACGTACAAAAACGGCTTTTGAAACAGGGTATCTATTTTAGTTCCCCATTGAATGCCGTCGAGATTGGCTCCGGCTTTAATGCGTGCATCTGAAAGGCTAAGCCTGCCCGCCGCTCCCCCACCAACCGAATGCCCAAAAGCACCTACCTGATTGAGATTCATCTTGTTCTTCAAAAACCCACTGCTATTCCATTGCGGTAAACGATCTAAAACCTCCTGCATATCCTGCACCCAACGCTCCTGGATATCGCCTTCAAAATAGTCTTGCACGGCATCGCGTACAATCTTTTGGCGCTGCTCAAAGGAGATCGAATCGCGAAAAGCCTGCTGAATGGGTGTAATGGTTTCCATCTGATTTGCGGCAATTTGTCTTTGATACTCGTAATCGAAATACACTTCACTCCCATCCGGAAAGGTAGTTCCCAGGCTTTCATAGGTGTGATTCATAGTGATGACGATATAGCCTTGGCTGGCGATTTCACTCAATAAAGCATAATACCCGGTGGCCTTGGAGCCGTAGCCGTGCGAAAAAATCAAAACCGGGAAGCGTCCTTCGGCAAATGGAGCTTCGGGATGCACATAGGTCTTCACATAATCCAGATAATTAAGCGCCGAAGCAGGCAGGCCGTATTTCAACGCAAAAGCATCGCGACCGGCACCCGGGACATAGGTTTCAGTTGGCGCATCATCTGCAATCGCGGGATACCAGACTTTGAGCATGAGTTGGCGTTTGTCTTCTAGATTCTCTGTGATTGGTTCAGGTTTGTTGGTTTCCAGATGTATGTTTTTTGAGCCTACGGCGAAAGGTCCGCGGGGCTCGGGCAATTTAAAAACCGGCAAAACCAGTGGCAACACCCAGGCCGGGACCAGCAATAACAGATATCCCAGACCTCTCAACACGGATAGCGCTGAAAATCGAAACGGATTTTCTGCATTTGCAAATCTTATGCGTACGGCTAAAATCACGATAAGTAGATAGCCCGGAAGCAATTGCCAACGATAGCCTTCAACGACCAACTGGAGGATTATCAAAACAGCGAGTCCGCCTATCAAATAATAAGAACTGAATTTACGGGCTAAAAATTTCCAGCAAAACGGTAAAATGGTGAGCGATACGAGCAGTATGATTTCAAATAGACGCATAGAACTACTTTAAAGGTTTGAATACCTTACAAAAGTATCAGGTAGACCTTAGCGATGCCATGTGGAATCCCCTGCTAATGCGGTTGTTTGTCGCTGGGATAGGGAGTTTGTGCTCTATTTGCTTCCTTCTAAAGTATTCTGAAGCTCCTCACTTAGAGTTTTATCAATCAAATCATTCAGGACCCCCGTTTCAAAATTGTATTTTTTAATACGGGTGGGCTCATTGAATTCGGTATAGCGACCATCTTCATTTTTATCTATACCAAATGATAAAATTAAATCTTTAGTGTTATACAGAAAGTCATATTGGTAGGCGTCCATTCCGCTCTGCGAAATAGTTTTTAATTCGTTCTGTGCAAACGAATAAACATACAATGAGGAAAGATCCTGCAGGTTTATGACCCCGTCTTTGTAGGTGTCTGAATTGGAAGCCTGAATCAGAATTAAAATATCATCTTCAAAATACTCGGTACGGATGTTATTGAAATTGATACGCTTTTCAAATAACTTATTGGTAGTCTGGGATTTTGCATCATAGAGCAGCAGATTATTGAATTTACCATAAAAATTAGCAGAGTACCTCTCGTCTTCATTTTCATAATAATCAGACGAGCTTGCCATCGCCTTTAATAATCCGCTGTTAATATCTTCTTCCTCTTCCAGATTTTTATGAGAAACCGGAATCATATAAATAGAATTGACGGTATCAACCAGTTTCGGGGTATTATAAGAAATCACCTGTTGCCTCTTCTGTTTACGCTGCAACTCTTCAATTTTCTCGTCAGATAATATGCCTGTTTCCTCGGGGTAGTTGTTTCGTCGCATATCATTTATGGTATATACGAGAAAGGAAAAGAGCGCAATTAATAGAAAAATCACGGCAACACTACCCAATATCGCTAACAAACGTTTGTTATAAGTTTCCAGTTTCATACTACTTATTCTTTTTATCCAGGTTGATCCAAATCCTTAGCACGAACAACAATCGTTCTTCCCCATAAATCTCCTAAACGCTGGCGTTTAGCTGTGTTTTTTATTGTAATGATCCCAACAAGCCCAAAAAAGCTCATATCAATTACATCGCAAAAATGTCTTTTGAAGGATTCGCCAAAAGTGAGCTTACGATTTCTCCCATTTTGCGGGATGGCTCTTAAGCCTGCAATCGTATTACCTACAGTTGCGCCCAACCAAATCTCTACTCCGATAGTCATTAAAAACCAGAATATAACAGGTACCAAAGCAGGCAGTCCTTCGATGGAGTAATTCGCTTCTTCATCAGGTGTACCAAAAGAAAATAAATACGTAAGGAAGAATGCATATATCAGGGTATAGTCGATAAGTCCTGCAAGAATGCGATATCGTATATTAGATTTTGGGGGTATTTCCATTGTTGAGTCCATTCAAAACTAAAGGCAAAATATTCTTTATTTTTTGTTTTGAATTATGGAATTCCATAAAACTTCACAAATAGCCTTTGCGGATAAGGACTCATCTAAATGCATAAGACAATCTGCTACACGGCTTTTATCAATCAATACCTACTTCATAAATTCATATTTCGTATTTCCTACTTTCCTTAAGAGCCTTTAAAGTATTCAGTTGAAGCGAAGCGAAAACCTATCCCGGTGGTTAACATTCATTTATCATCTGCAGACCACTAATTGGACTAACTTTGGCGCCTATGAAAAAGATTATGAACCCCACCTTGCTGGTGACAGGCCTTTTGCTTTGCTTCAGCTTTTCTGCCTTTGCACAGGAATCTCCGGAAGATTCCCGCAAAAAAGGCTTTATCACCCGGTACATCAATAAAATCTTTAACGATACCGTTTCGCAGGAAAAATCACAATTTCTCTTTTATCCGGTTATGGGCGTTCGTCCTGAAACGGGTTTAGAATTTGGTGTTGTGCCTTTAATGGTTTTTTATGCCAATGAAGACACCAATAACAGGCTTAGCGAAATCAACGCCTATGCCTTTTTTACGTTTAATGGCCAGTACGGCCTGCGCATCAACCACGCCATTTACTCAGATCAGGACAAATGGTTTTTTCTGGGAGACCTTGATTTTGAACAGTTCCCTTTGAAATATTATGGTATTGGCAATGACGTTCCCGAAGACAATATCGCTATCGTAGATGCGACGCAGATTCAGATTAAAGAGCGCGTATTACGCAAGGTTCTTGACAACTTTTACATTGGCCTGGAAACCGATTTCAGAAGTCTTACCAACGTAAGTTTTGAGTCTCCCGAAGACAGCGATCAACCTCTGTATATCGAGTTACCTTTTGGCGCAGGCGGCTCAACCAATTTTGGTATGGGTATAGGCTTTGTATATGATGAGCGCCATAACGTCCTCAACGAACGCGATGCCTTTTTTAGTGAATTTGCCTATCTCAATTACAATCCGTTTTGGCAAAGTGATGTCAAATACCAACTTATAACTTCAGACAGCCGCTTTTTTACCCCGGTTGGCAAAAACGACGTTCTGGCCGCACAGCTGATCGGTCAGTTTAACTTTGGAGGTGATGTGCCTTTTAATCAGTTGTCCTATCTGGGCGGTGAAAGCATTATGCGGGGGTATTTTGACGGAAGGTTTAGAGACCGAAATCAGATTGCCGCTCAGGTTGAATACCGCTTTCTACCGCTCAAACTGGGTTTTAGCAATCGCATTGGGGCAACTGTTTTTACCGGTGTGGGCGAGGTTTTTGACGGTTGGAATGAAATCCAGATGAACAACCTGAAATGGTCTGCCGGGGCCGGGGCTCGCTTTCTTCTTTTTCAGCAAAAAGACATCTTTATACGCTTTGACTATGCGTTTACACGAGACGGAAGCAATTTTTACCTGAGTATTGGAGAGGCGTTCTAGAGCCTGAAATACTACATTTTTAAATACACCTGACCCGAAACAGCAGGCATTAGTCACTTAATTTGTAACTTCGGTTTTCCCGCAAAGCAGCAAAAAAACAGTGATGAAAATCCTCCATACCGCCGACTGGCACATCGGCAAAAAGCTACATAAACACTACCTCCACGAAGACTTTGAGCGCTTTATAACCTGGTTGCTCACCTGCATACAGGAACATCAGGTTGAAGTGGTTTTGATTTCGGGTGACGTGTTTGACCTGGCCAATCCTTCAGCCGAAGCACGCAGGCAGTACTATTTGGCACTCAAAAAACTGAGCAACCTCAATTGCAAAATCATCATTACCGGCGGCAATCACGACTCACCCTCGATGCTGGACGCGCCTCGTGAAATACTCGAAGCCCTTAACGTACACATCATCGGCGGGATGCCTCAGGATCCCGCTCAATGTCTCATCCCTATCCGCAATAAAGCAGGTGAAGTCGAACTGGTTGTGGCAGCGATTTCGTTTTTGCGGGATAGTGATCTGCGCGCTGCCGAAGAAGGGGTGAGCTATGACACCCGTATTGAAGCCATTCGCAAAGGCATTGAAGCCGTGTTTGCGCAGGCAGCCGCGCTTTGTAAACAGCGATTTCCGGGTCTTCCAGTGATCGCAATGGGGCATCTGTATGCCGCAGGCATCGAGTCCTCCGAAAGCGAGCGCGACATTCAAATAGGGAATCAGGCGGCTTTTCAGGCAAGTCAGTTTGGTGACTATTTCAGCTATGTGGCATTAGGCCATATTCACAAACCGCAACGCATCAACGCGGCAATTCCCGCCTTTTACAGCGGCTCGCCATTACCCCTTTCGTTTAGTGAACGAAAAGATGAAAAACGCGTACTACTATTGGATACTGAGGCTGGTTTTGAGCCGAAAAGCCTGGCTATCCCTGCTTTTCGCAAGCTGATAAAAGTGAGTGGTACTTTAGACCAAATCAAAGCCAAACTGAGCATACTTTCCGCCGAAGGCGAACTCACCAATCTGATTGAAGTCGAGCTGCTCGAAGAAGATTTTGACGCGAGGCTCATAAGCGAATTGGACGATCTCGTGACGCAGTTTGACAAGCCCGGAATGGAGATCGTTAAGCATCGTGCGAGCTTTAAAAACCGACTTCGCGAAACCGGAAAACTCTTTGATTCGCACCAAAAGCTTGAAGATTTAAAACCCCGGGAAGTTTTTGCCAAAATGCTGGAGCAAAACAGTTATGATGCCGAAACCAAAGCCGAAGTGACCCGCGCCTTTCAGGAACTGGTAGAACAGATAACCAATGCAGACCCCGCTTAGCCCGAAAGCCTGCAAGAGCTGAATAAAAACCTGAAACTGCTGCGATAACACCATTTAAAAGCGATGAAATTATTAAAAATTGATTTTCAAAACATCAATTCCCTTCGTGGGGAACATCATATCGATTTTACCCAGGAACCCTTTCTGCAAAACAGTCTGTTTGCGATCACGGGACCTACCGGAAGCGGTAAAACCACGATTCTCGATGTGATCTCGCTGGCGCTTTTCAATCAGGTGCCGCGTCTGGGTAAAATGAGTACTAACGAAATCCTGAAAAAAGGTGCGATCCTTACCCGCAATCAGAGCGAAGCTTTCGCCAAAGTAACCTACCGTTGCAAAGCCGGTATTTTTGCTTCTACCTGGTCTATCTCTACCGCCCGCACCGGAAATTTACGGGACTACCATATGGAGCTCGAAAATCTGGAAAGCGGTGCACTTTTAGACCTCAAAAAATCGGATGTGCCCGCTAAGAATGAAGAACTCATCGGGCTGAGCTACGATCAGTTTATCAAAAGTGTGGTATTGGCTCAGGGCGAGTTTGCCAAGTTTCTTCAGGTGCCCAAAAAAGAACGCGGGGCTTTGCTCGAGAAAATAACCGGCACCGAAATCTACCGCCGTATTGGGCAGGAAGTGTTTCTGAAAAACAAAGAACGTGCAGCTGCTATTGATGCTAAAAAGGGCAAAATTGAAACCTATAAAGAGCAATTATTAGACGAGGAAGTTTATAAACTGAAGCAAACCGAAGCCGAAAAACTACAGCAGGCACGTGAAGCAATTAAGTCGAAACTGGAACGTCTGGGTAAGGAAATCGACCTAAAAACCAAGCTACAGCAGGAAGAAGCCGAGCTGGCTAAAACCGAAAACGAACTTAAGGAGCTACGAGTCCGCCAGCAGGAATTTGATGCCGAAAAAGGACTTAAACTGAAGCGGCATCAGGAGATTCAGGTATTTAGCGACGACCTCAACACCTGGCAAAGCCTTACCGAAAAAGTCAAAGACAAGCAAAGCGAAATCACGACAGCAAGCAAGGCGATCAAAACTGCTGAAGCAGAACGCAACCGACTTAAACATGAAATCAGCGAAATGTTTAAACTGGATGTTTCATCTGAAAATTTTTCAGAAAAGCTGGAAGTTTACAAAAGCGAATTACGTAAGCTGATAGCGGAGCGCAATACCATCGCCACCAGTTTTACCAATACCAAAACCCATCTCAAAAGTCTGGCATCGCCACTTCATTTTGACAGCGATCCTTCCGACTCTACTGCATTTGAGGCTGAAGTAAAGCGAAACCTAACCAGTAAACAGAAAACGTACGAGGAGCTTGAAACCCGTTTTGATCTCAAGAATCAGGCGGTAAGCGATAAAAAGGAAAAACTTCAACAACAACTGAAGCAATTGCGCCAGACTGAAAAAAGCGCCACTGCAATAGAGCATCTCAAGAGCGTCCTGCAGGAACGGCAAACCGAAGCCACACAAATCACAGAGCAACAAAAAGGTTTGCCTGAACAGCTGCATGTGTTAAAGACTCAGATCGAACTCAAAGAAGCTCAGCTCGAGGCTAAACAACAAAAATTGGAGATCGAGAATCTGCAAAAGCAACTCAGTGATTACCGCCGTGAATTAATCGATAATGAGCCCTGTCCCCTCTGTGGTGCGCTGCATCATCCGTATTCTGAAGATCTTTCGTTAGCAGAAAACGGACTCAAAACGGCAATTGACGTGCTAAAGCAGGAACTTAACGAGTTATCCCAAAAACGTATGGCCACCGAAACCTCGCTAAGCCAACTGGAAAAGCAGGAAAAACTCATTCAGGAGCGCATCAGCCTGGGGACTGCCCAGCTTAAAACCGAGCAGGAAAACTTTGATAGGGAATTTAAAGACCTTTTAAAAGAAGTTTCCGCAGGCAGTTTTAAAGATCTTGAAAACAGCCTTGAAGAACAGGAACGCCAGCTTAATCAGGCTGAAAACCTGCAAAATGAACTCAAGCTGTTGCACACCTTAAAAAGTCAGACCGAAGATCTGAATACGCTCCTAAAACAGGGAAAACATGTTTCTCATGAAATCGAAAAACACTTTACGGGGAAAATTTCAGAATTCGAGCATAAGATCAACAGCATCGAAATCGCCTGGAACCGCAATGAGCAAAACCTGCAACAGCAACAGCAGCTTTTAAAAGCAGCCGAGGCTACAGCGAAACAAGTACAGGAGCAGTTGAGCAAATTGAGCGAAAAGCTGACTGCTGCACTACAACAAAAGGGCTACGACTTCATCGAAAAGGCTTTACAACAGCGCTTACCGGCAGGAGAAGCACAGGCATTGGCTAACGAGCATCAAAATTTACAAAATGCCTTGCTTCGCCTTAATACCTTACACGCCAAACTTAAAGAAGCTATTGCCGGCCTAAAAGAAACCGCCGGTGAAATACCTCTCGAGGAACTGAAACAACAGCAGCACGAGAATAATGAAGCCCTAACAAAAAATGAAACGGCATTTAATGAGGTTTCGCGATTGCTTAAAAACCAAAAACAAAACCTAGAAGCCATTGAGCAACTGCAGCAGGAAATAAAGACCAGTATTGAAGAATCCAGACACTGGTACATTCTCAAGGAATTAATCGGCGACTCTAAAGGAGACAAATTCAACAATTTCGCTCAGGATCTTACCTTACAGCAATTACTGCTTTTGGCCAATAAACGTCTGATGCAACTTACAGACCGCTATCGTATTGATCAGCCGGGTGATGAAGAAGACGATAGTCTGGTTGCCATTGATGAGCATATGGGCGGGCAACGCCGCTCCATCAAAACCCTGAGCGGTGGCGAGACTTTTATTTTGAGTCTGGCGCTGGCATTGGCCTTGTCTGATTTGGCTTCGCGAAATATTGAAATCAACAGCCTTTTTATTGATGAAGGTTTTGGCACCCTCGACCCGGAAACCCTTGATCAAACCCTCGATACCCTTGAAGTGCTACAAGCAGAATCGTCCAAAATGATTGGAGTTATCAGCCACGTAGACAGTCTGAAAGAGCGTATCGCCACCCAAATTCAGCTTACGCAGAACGGACAGGGATATAGCACCTTAAAGGTGGTTTGATAAATTCTTTAATATTAAAATAATGAATAAGCAATTAGACTCCATTACATTTCACCACAAGAAAACCCCATTAATGATAAGGTTTTTTCTAGGTTTATTAGTGTTGGTCTGCGCGCTTATTCCGATAATTGTTTTGACTGTGGTAGCTCTCAATCGTAAAGGTCTGCATATTGGTATTTTTCTTGCCTTCTTCCTTTTTTGGGGACTTGGCTTTATGATATTGCGCATCTTTTTATGGAATTCTTTCGGAAAAGAAATTCTTTATCTTCAAAAAGATAAAATTATATACTTGGCAGATTATAAATACTTCAGAGATGCTCGACAGGAAATTGAGATTGAAGAGCTAGAAGCAGAAATTGTTTATAGTGAAACAACTAATGGAGCAGGAACTCTTCGACTAAAAAACGGAAAAACAACAATTGATACCGTGTTGGAAACTCCTTTGGAAAACCTGCTAAATCAATTGTATAAAATCCAAAATGTATATAATTCCTAGCTAAAACATCTCTAGTATCTGAACTAATTAAAATCACGAAAAACGGATAGGGATATAGCACGCTCAAGGTGGTTTAGATATTTAATTTTATATTGCTCGGATAATAATCTTTCTATGCAGAATTATCTTTTCGCCGTTTTATGTTTATTCTTTTTTGTTCAATGTGAATCAGTTTCTGAGAATACTATAGATAACTCTCCGGAAACTGTTAAGCTTCTAAAAACCTACGAGAAGTCAGGAGAAAGTAACTATAAGATTGAGTTGTTTTACAATGAAGATCAAACACTAGATTACGCCATATCTACATCCAATGAGTTTGAAGATTTTATCAGGGAATATATTTATGAAGATGGTCTTTTGATGCGCTCAGAAAAAAGGGATATAAATGCTGTTTATGACGACTATTTTGAGGAATATATTTACGAAAATGGAGTACTTGTGAAGCGTAAAGACATTTACAATGAAAACTTTTTAGATGAAACCTTTCAATTTACGATTCTAAATAATCGTATTCAGGATATTGCTTATTACGCACAGGATAACCCGGACTTACGAAGTATTTATGTGTATAACTATGATGCCTCCGGTAATTTAGTTTTAGAAGAAACAGTTGTTGATTCAAATACCGAATCTGAAATTCAGTATACATACGATGATAAGATAAATCCCTTTAGACATCTTAAACCACATTTTTTATTGTGGGAAGATTTTCCTTCGAGAGTAAATAATGTTTTGTCTTCTAAACGAATAAATTTATCAGACAACAGGGTTATTTGGGAAGAAAACTACACCTATACCTACGATTCAGACGGTTATCCCGTTACTCAGGAAGATGGCGTCAGTATAATAACTTTCACCTACTATTAAAAAAAGGCTGTCTAAAAAGCAAGCCGTGTCATATTGAGCTTGTCTAAATATTTTCAACTTACTGATTATCAAAATCGGTTTCGACAGGCTCAACCTGACAACTCAAGTTATTAAGACTTTTTAGAAAGCCTCTTAGCACTAATGATATAGCTTGTTATTTAGCCTCCGCTATAAATTACCGCTGCATTTTTTCCATTTTATGGTCAGTCGTTTAACCGCTCGAAAAGCGCCTTCCGGGTTAGTCTTTGTTTAGCAAGCCTTAAAAGGGATGCTGCGGCTGTTAAGTCCTGTTCAATCGCTGGCCATTACAATCGATTAGGCGATTTAAGTTTACCTGAAAAAACTCAGGCCTGCTAATAAATGCATACTTCCCGATAATCGATAAAAAGCAGTTCTGTTACGGTTTTGGTATCTTAGCAGACAGACACTTGTTTAAACAAAAATGAACCGCATGTTCCCTAAAAAAACCTACGTCGAAAGACGCGCCATACTTAAAAACACCCTCAAAACCGGGATCATCCTCTTTCCCGGAAACGGCGAAAGCCCGATGAATTATGCTGATAACTGGTACCCTTTCAAGCAGGACAGCAGCTTTTTATACTACACCGGTATTGATCATATCCCAGATCTGTATTTTTTGATCAATCTGGATACAGACGAAGAAATTCTTTTTGGCAATAACACCACCGCAGAACAAAAAGTCTGGGTGGGCGCCACCGAAAAACTGGAAAGTTATGCGGAGCAAACCGGTTTTAAGACCGTCAAACCGCTAAAGGAAATCGATACCTACCTCAAAACACAACTCGGCAAGGGCCTACAGATACATTACCTCACCCCCTATCGCTTTGAACAAAAAATTGCCCTGAGCGATTTGCTGAATATCCCGGTTCAGGAACTTGACGCGCACAAATCGGTACCGCTCATCAAAGCCATCGTTGCCCAGCGCGAACGCAAAACTGCCGAAGAACTGGTACAACTGGAAGAAGCGGTAAACATTACCCGAGCGATGCATAAGCATGCCATTGTAAATACCCGTCCGGGTATGACCGAGATGCAGATGGCCGGCCAGTTAAACGGCATTGCCGTAAGCGGTGGTGGCGGACTCGCATTCCCCATTATTCTTACCAAAGACGGCCAATACCTGCACAATCACGCTTCGCAAACCGTATTGCAGGATGGTGATCTGGTGCTTTGCGACTGCGGGGCTTACAACACCATGGGTTATGGTGGCGACATGACGCGCACCTTCCCGGCCGGTAAACGTTTTAGTCCGCTGCAAAAAGACGTCTACAACATTGTGCTCAACGCACACAATACGGCGGTTGCCGCTTTAAAACCGGGAATACGCTTTAAAGACGTGCATCTTTTGGCCTCCAAAAAACTGGTAGAAGGCCTTACCGATCTCGGTCTGATGAAAGGCAATGCCGATGATGCCGTGGCTGCAGGGGCACATACCCTGTTCTTTCAGTGCGGACTTGGGCATATGATGGGGCTCGACATTCACGATATGGAAAATCTGGGCGAGGAATACGTAGGTTATACGCCCGAACTGAAGAAGAGTACCGAGTTTGGCCTGAAATCCCTGCGTCTGGGTAAAGAACTACAGGAAGATTTCGTGCTTACGGTAGAGCCCGGTTTATACTTCAATCCGTTTTTAATTGACGAGCGCAGAGCGGAAGGTAAATTCCTCGACTTTGTAAATTATGATGCCGTAGAGCAGTTTAAGACTTTCGGCGGAATACGCGTTGAAGAAGATTTTGTCATTACCAAAACCGGAAGCAAACTGCTGGGTGAACCTCTTGCCAAAACCGTAGAAGAAATCGAAGCCTTAAGAAACTTATAAGAATCCCATGAGAAACTTTAAAAACCTGTTTATCCTTTTTATCCTGGTAAGCGCCGGTCTGGCGGTAAACGCACAGGAAACCGACCCTGCAAAATTAACGCTCGACCGGATCTACAATTCCGGCGAATTCAACGCAGACCGCGCCCGCTCGATCTCGTGGATCAACGAGGGCGATGCTTTTGTCACTATCGAAAATGAAAACGGTAATGACCAACTCATCAAATACGAGAGCAAGTCAAACGAACGTTCGGTTTTTCTGAGTGCAAACGCACTTACTCCTGAAGGTGCAAATCAGGCGCTCAATGTGGCCGATTTCAGCCTTTCTAATGACGAAAGCAAGGTCCTTATCTTTACCAACACCAGCCGGGTTTGGCGTTCCAACACCAAAGGCGATTACTGGGTCTACGATTTTGACACTCAAAAACTGAAGCAACTGGGCACACAGCTGCCTGCATCGTCCTTAATGTTTGCCAAGTTTTCAGATTCTAACGAACATGTCGCTTACGTTTCGGGCTTCAATTTGTATGAGGAAAACTTCAACACCGGTAACGTAACACAGCTCACTCAGGACGGAAACGGCGATATTATCAACGGGACTTTTGACTGGGTTTATGAGGAAGAATTTGGCGCCCGCGACGGCTTCCGCTGGAGTCCTGATGGCGAACATATCGCCTACTGGCAACTGGATGCTTCCGAAATCGGCACGTTTTATATGATCAACACGACCGATTCGGTGTATTCAAAACCCATTCCGCTGCAATATCCAAAAGCAGGCTACGATCCCTCTTCAGCTAAAGTGGGTATCGTAAACACCGAAACTAAAGAAACCAGCTGGATTCCGGTTCCCGGTGACCCGGTGCAACACTATATTCCGGCAATTCAATGGATTGATGCCGATTTGCTCCTGATTCAGCAGCTTAACCGTAAGCAAAATACCCTGAAGATTTACACCTTTAAGCCTTCCACCCAAAGTATTAAAAACGTGTACACCGAGACCGAAGATACCTGGGTTGATCTGCAATACCCTGATGTTTCGGCCAATCAATGGGGTCAAAACGATTTGTTGCTTACCGAAGATAAGGATGCGTTTTTGCGTATGACCGAAAATGATGCCTGGCGGCATATTTACAAGGTCGATTTAAAAACCGGTAAAAAAACGGTACTCACTCCGGGCGATTATGACGTGGCGGCTTTTTATACTGCCAATGCTAAAAAGGTATTTTTTTCGGCTTCGCCGGAAGACCCTGCGCAGCGGTATCTGTTTGAAGCCTCACTCAGCGGAAAAGGCAAACCCAAACGCCTTACTCCCGCTGAATATGAAGGCATCAACACCTATCAGATCGCTCCTAACGGCGCGTTTGCCATTCACAACCATACCGATGCGAATACCCCTACCACCACGCGACTCATCAGCCTGCCCGATCACAAGACGATCAAAGTGCTCGTAGCTAATACTGCATTAAAAGAGAAGTTAGCGCGTCTCGATTTACCGGAAACCGATTTCTTTCAGGTGGAAACCGAAGACGGCATTGTGGTGGAAGGCCGCATTACCAAACCCACCAACTTTGACCCTGCTCAAAAATATCCGGTGCTTTTTCACGTCTACGGCGAACCCTGGGGACAAATGGCTACCGATAATTTTATTGGGATGTACAACATCTTTTTGGCCCAAAACGGCTTTGTGATTATCAACCTCGACAACCGCGGTACACCTTCCCTGAAGGGCAGCGACTGGCGCAAATCGATTTATCGGAAGGTGGGTGTAGTCAATTCGCGCGATCAGGCGATGGCTACTAAAAAGTTACTTAACGATTGGAGCTTCCTTGATGCAGATCGCGTTTCGGTATGGGGCTGGAGCGGCGGTGGCTCGATGACGCTTAATCTGATGTTTCGCTATCCGGAAATCTATAAAACCGGAATGTCTGTAGCACCTGTTGCTAATCAATTGTTCTACGACAACGTCTATCAGGAGCGCTATATGGGACTTCCGCAGGAAAACAAAGAAGATTTTGTGGAAGGTTCGCCTGCCACCTATGCTAAAAATCTGGAAGGCAACCTGCTTATCGTTCACGGTACGGGCGACGATAATGTACACTATCAGAATATGGAATTCCTGGTTAACGAACTCATCGCAAACAACAAACAATTTACGATGATGGCCTATCCCAACCGTTCGCACGGTATTTATGAGGGCGCCAACACCCGCAGACACTTATATACGCTGCTTACCAATTACCTTTTTGAGCATAACCAAAAGTAAATCAAGCCAGCCTTTAAAAACTGAAAAACCCACAAGCTTAATTAACTTGTGGGTTTTCTGGTTTTAGGAATGCATTATTATGCCGCTACGGCGGTACGTCTTGCAGGCGTAAGCTGCGCCTCAATAAGTTCCTTCCATTTTTTAGCACGCTTTACCTCATAGTTCTGAGCCGGATCAATTTCAGAATCGTAAAAACTAAGCATACGAGATGCCTCGGCTGTTTTTGAGATAAACTCAAGATTTACGGCTTCAAGTGTTTGCTGGTGTTTACCATCTATTTTTTTAGAAACCACCACCTCGTGAACCAGAATACGGCTTATGGTATTTAAATCAAGATGTTGTACCGTTACTGTATCGTCTAGCAACTGACCAAAAAGCAACTGCCCTTTTTGAGTATCGAGGGCAATTTCACGGCTGTTCCAGTTTTCTTTTTGCTCCAAATTAAGGCCTTTGAGCTTAGCTTCGTCTTTTAAGCGGGTGCTCAGTTTTTTTGTTCGCCCCGAACCAAAAAGAATAAAGGCTATATAAGGAATTGCTACTAAGCCGGTAACTACGGCAAATACGAGGATCATATCTATTTTCATTGTAAAAAGTTTTGTGTTGTTTATGTAAGAATTGGATGCAAAGCATCGAAAAATCGACCCAGGCCCGTAGGACTGCGTCAATTGCAAAACGGAAAACAAACTAAAACTTAGGGAAACAGATGAAACGGAAAGATCTGCTGCAAACTGCTAAGACCGGGAATAATCAGGGCTGAAGCCTTGATGTAATTGGATTCCTGATCAGCATAAAAATGCAGATTTACAGGACTGCTTCTGTAAAAGCAAAATGGAACGAATGGTGTAGTGGTATCCTCCTGAGGTTGAACCCGATTTTCCGGAGAAGTTAACACAAACTCCACCGCGCCAAGAGCCTGATCGTTAAGGTGACCCAGCTCCAACTGATGTTTGGAGAAAGGATCCTCTGCGCGATCAGACTGAAGATTTAAATCTAAAGCATAGGAAGAACCGCCCGCTGTAAAAAACAGGAACAGACACAACCAAAATGCTTGAAAAATTCGCTTCATAATACCACACAAATGTATAGCAGCAACTGTTAAGTTGCTGCTAATTTTTCTAAAAAATTATTGAGACCTAATTGGAATATTCAGGCTCTACATCAGTGTCGGTCAGGGTCATTACAAAGTCGGTCAACGCCTGGAGTTCTGCTGCATCCAGTTGCAGATTATCAAAAGGCAGGGTCTGATGCGGCAGGTCAAAACCGAGGCCTGCCCCACCCCCTTTGTTGTAAAAATCCATCACCTCCTCAAGCGTGGCATAAACGCCGTTGTGCATATAGGGTGCGGTCACCCCGGCATTGCGCACGGTAGGCGTTTTAAACATGCCGCTTTGTATGGGTTCGTCATACATAAAGTAAAAACCCAAGTCGTCATCCAATTGTTTATTAGCCGCAGTCTCGGGCACGCCTATGACTTCTTTTTCGGTTTCTGCGAAAAAAGGCGGCACCGTTCCGCCGGTTAAGGGCATAAAATGACAGGTCGCGCACAGGGCTTTACCCATAAACAGATTCAACCCCACCTTTTCAGATTCGGTAAAGCTATCTTCCTCCCCACGCATATTTCGGTCAAATTTAGAATCAAAAGCATTTAGGGTCGAAATGTAAGAGGACAGGGCCATGATCGCCTGATCATTGGTTAATTTTTTGGTATCAAAAACTTCCTGAAAGGCTTCCACATAGGCAGAATCCTGAAGGATTTCCTCTGAAAATTCGTGAACACTGCTGTTGAATTCTTCGGCATTGGTAAACACCCCGGAAATCTGCGCCATCAAATCGGGAGCGCGCCCGTCCCAGAAAAACGCCTGTTGAAAAACCGAATTGATCAGCGTGGGCGAATTGCGTTTTAACGAAGTTCCGGCATTGCTAAAATTAGTAACCAGTCCATCTGCATAGGCTTTTTCCGGAATGTGGCAGGTGGCGCAGGCCATAGTACCGTCTTTTGACAATTTCGCATCAAAAAAGAGGCGCTTTCCCAAAGCGATCTGTGCTTCAGAGGGATTTCGGTTGGTCACCCTTCTGAAGAATTCCACATTAAAAGAATTATTCTCGAAAAAGGTAGGCGCATCAAAATTATAGGCCTGAGTGTTTACCGGTTCCCAAACCGCAGCTGTTTTCCGGATCTCTACCCAGGCTCGTGTAATGGGATTTAGATAGTCCCGCACAAAAGTATAGCGATCAAAAGTCTCAAAATCGCCATCTTTTCGAATAAAAACTACTGCGGCATCAATAGCTTCAGTGAACTTTTGGTCGATCTGTTTATCCTTTTGCTTAATCAATTCCTGAAGGGACAATTCGTACACGGTTTTGAGCGACTCCAGCGACTGAGCCGTTTCCTTTAAACCCAGACCGCTTACAGGAGTGTCAAAACCTGTAATTCCAAAGCTCAGCACCCGCATCAACTGCTGATGCGTCGCGATAAAAAAGCGCTGGGCATCCAGCTGGCGTTGGCCAACATTCTTTTGAAGTACACTGATCAGACCTCGGGTCAATTTAAGTTCGTGTTTAAAAAGCGCCTCATCTTCAGCTCCTTCATAAATAGATTCTTCCAGGCGTTGTAACCCTATGGGTTGCAACACGCGCTGGGTGTCATCGGTAAGACGCGGCAAAGCCGGACCATTAGCCTGATGCCCCACCGGCGGATTGAGGTACGACGCGTAAGGTTCAGCTTTTTTAAAGGCTTCTCGGGCTTTGATAAAGTAGATTTTAGCCAAAGAATCGGAAGAAGCCACCCCATCTAAACTGTCGAGATAGTCAGCCGTCTCGTTGATGTGCTTCAAATAATATTGATGCGCAGGTTGCCAGTCTACGGCAATTTCATAGGTTTCCGGGGCCGGTTTATCTTCTTTACAAGAAGCTAAAATCAGGCAAACAAGAAGACCTGTAACTAGGTGTTTAATAGAATACATCAAGTGGGTTTTACGTCAAAAACCCCCGGAGTCAAAGCCGGAGGTTTTAAGGTTGATTGGTTTGTTTTTACTTATCTGGGAAGTCCCTGAAGAATAATGATCTGACCTCCCTGGGTATCTTCGGCTCCTTCTAAGGTATGACCATCACGGCCTGCAAACGAAGCATTTTTCCAGTAGTGAGGTTGTAGGTTTAGAATGAAAGTACCCGGTTTATCTACCTTGTCTGAAATATCAATTAAAGCACCGTACTCCCCGCTAAATCCGGAGCTTCCGTTTTCTACCAAATCCTGACGAATAACAAATTCAAGCACCGGACGTGCATTGTTACCGTTAAGGTCAGACTGGTAAATGTATGCCGCGTGATTTCTGGAAAACGAGTTAGGATCTTCCTGAAAGTACACAAAGTTTTCAGTCACACAGATGTTATCAGGACTCTGTAGCAAAGACACGTTTCCGTCTGCATTGTTAGAATCGGTATTTCCGCTGATGATTTGAGTCAATTTACCTTCCAGCGGATTGGTCTCATCAAGCTCCAGTTTGTAAACCGTTCCCCAATCGTTATAAGTTCCTGCTCCGGGACCACGACCGGTTACTGCAAAAAATACATTTCGGCCTTTAGCATCAGAACCTTTTTGATAATCCACATCTTCCACACGCATAAAAGCAGAAGCCTGTACCCCGATACAAGCGGTTTCCATTTCAGTTTTGGTCTTATCTTTTCCATTTACTATCTCCACAAACTCCACATCATACGATTTCTGAAAATCCAGATTGCTTTCGTTATAAATTTTTCCGGCTTCCACAGCTTTTTTGCCGCCTGCCCCGTCAGCTATTTCTTTAAAGCGAAGCACATAAATTTTACCGTTTTCTAAATCGGCATCACCGTTTTCAGAAAGGTACATGGTCACCTGACCTTCAGAACCGCTGGAGTCGTCATCCCCACCTATGATAACGGTCTTACCTGCGTAAGCACCTTGTGGAAGCGGCACCGCATTTTCCCATGAAAATTCGCCCAAAGCATCCAGACCAAAATCAGCATCCGGGTCTGGTGTCATATACGGGTCGATCCCTTTTACATCGTAGTTGATGCTTTCCGAAGCCGAAAGGTATAAATCCTGTGACCCGCCATGAATCGCAGCTTCCCACATCGTACCACTACACTGGCGGGCATAGTCTGCCACGCTTGAGTTTAACAACCACTCGCCGCTCAAAGGCTTCAGGTTTTTATCAAGCATGATACGTGATACGGCATAGGTATCTTCGGCATTTACCACGTAGATATAGCCATCGCTGTTAGGATCTTTAAGAAAACCGGCACCATCCTGAGCCCCTACTAGTTTAAAGCCGTTGCTTAAGGTATCAGACGAACTGATAATGGAATAGGCCTTTACATAGTTAAATTGAGGCATCATCGCCACAAGCGGAGCCAGATTTGATTTGTCTGAAAACATTCCCGGGTCTGGTGTAAAATCCTGACCGTCTTCGCCGTCAACGCCATCTGCACCGTCTTGACCATCTACACCATCAACGCCGTCAATTCCGTCTTCTACATCACAGGCTGTAAAAACACTTCCGGCAGCACCCAGAAGCATCAGATTAAATACAAGTCTCTTAATTGTAATCATCTTTAAATAGTTTTTGATTTTTTAGTTTGTTTCAAAACTAGCCAGATGACCGTCGGTGAAGGTTAATTCAAAATCGTGTTTGGATTACCCTTTTCTAAAGTGAATGTTATAGGTGTTACCTCAACTTTACTATTTAAAGTTATTCTAAGGAGTTGTGTAAACTGTATTTGGGGAAATCCCCTATAAATCAGTCGTTAAGCCCAAATGCATAAAAAAAGTCTGTCCAACCAGGACAGACTTTTAAATTAACATTGAAAACCGGAGACCTAGACTTCGGTTAAAATCTGCGCAGCGTGATCTTTGGTTTTTACCTTATCAATCACCCGGGTAACCGTACCATTTTCTACAATAAAAGTGGTACGGTGAATGCCGTCGTATTCCTTACCCATAAACTTTTTAGGGCCCCAGACGCCGAAGGCATTGATCACGGTCTTGTCTTCATCGGCCAATAAGGGGAACGGAAATTCGTATTTCTCCTTAAAGTTGCTTTGGCGCTTTTCAGAATCTGCGCTTACCCCAAGTATGGCGTAACCCTGATCCTGAAGTTCCTTATAGTGGTCTCTCAGATTGCAGGCTTCGGCAGTACAGCCGGGCGTTGAGGCCTTCGGGTAAAAGAACACCACTACCTTCTTGTCGGCATAATCACTCCAGTTTACGGTGTTGCCATCCTGATCGGTTGTGGTAAATGCGGGAACATCATCCCCTTCTTTAAGCATATTCATAGCGTTTTATTTAGATTATTATTGGTATTATTATTCAAATTTTAAGGCAATAAGAAGTTCTTTTGCCTAAAGACTATAAATTTAAAGATTATGACCAAGGCCGAGAAGGTTAGCTTTGTTATAGATACGTTAAAGCGCCTGTATCCCCAGATTCCCATTCCATTAGACCACAAAGATCCCTATACCCTGCTTATTGCGGTTTTGATGAGTGCCCAAAGCACCGATGTCAAGGTAAACCAGATCACGCCCCTGCTGTTTGAGGTAGCAGATAATCCCTATGAAATGGTAAAGCTTACGGTGGAAGAAATACGGGAAATCATAAAACCCGTAGGTTTATCGCCTATGAAGGCCAAAGGTATTCACGGCCTCTCCCATATTTTGATTGACAAATACAACGGAAGGGTTCCGGAAAGTATTGAAGAACTCGAGCAATTGCCTGCCGTAGGTCATAAGACCGCCAGCGTGGTAGTGGCACAGGCTTTTAATATTCCGGCTTTTCCGGTAGATACACACATACACCGCCTGATGTACCGCTGGGGACTGACCACCGGTAAAAACGTGGTACAAACCGAAAAAGATGCCAAGCGCCTCTTCCCCGAATATTTGTGGAATGACCTGCATTTACAGATCATCTGGTACGGGCGTCAATACAGTCCTGCGCGCGGCTGGGATCTGGAAAAAGACATCATCACCGCAACTATAGGTCGCAAAAAAGTGATTGAAGAGTGGAACAAAGGAAGGAAGTAAAGCCGTTGGTTTTTTTAAGATTCAAAGATGGTCAAAGAAGATCTTCATATCTATTTGAAAGCAGAAACAAGGCAATTGCTCGAATTGGCCAAATCAAGGTCGCTATACCCAGTTTCAGAAAACTGTCTTTATATAACCAGCAAAATTGAAAATAATTCAAACGAGAACTTTCTTGAAGTAAGAAAACTTAGAAAAAGAAAAAATAAAGACAAAAAGCCAAGGTTCTTAAATGAAGTGGTCGCAGAACTTACTCACTTGTACGAAGACTTGTATGATATAAATCTATTCATCTACAAATCTTCAAAAAATATAAGTCTTGTAGAAATTCAGTACTTTCTAAAAAGTTCTCTTGATAAAGAATACCATAAAAAAGTTAGCCAAGATTCCCCGATGATACATTCCAAGTTAGCCATTCCTCCTTATGTAGAAGGAGATAAACAAATGTTTGATCTTAACTGGGAATTAGGTGGATTCAAACACCAGTGGAAACTTTTTTGGTGGAAGATATGTTAATACGTTTATTACCCGCGCGCGGCTGGGATCTGGAAAAAGACATCATCACTGCAACTATTGGTCGCAAAAAAGTGATTGAAGAGTGGAATAAAGGAAGGAAGTAAAGCCGTTGGTTTTATTTATTTAAAATGTGGAATTCCGTAAGTCGGGTGTTCAAATAACTAGTAAGTTTATAGAATTTGAAATTATTTCTCAAAGTTTGCTAGCGCGAGCGTCTCGCTCGTGTAGCATAAGTCAGTATTAAGAATGAGCCGAAAATATAAATTTCACAATCTATCTGGAGCATACTTCATAAGTTTTGCTACGGTATACTGGTTGGACGTTTTTACCCGGCAGGAATATTTCAACGTATTGACGGAAAGTATAACTTATTGCAGGGCTAAAAAAGGTATGGAGGTATTTGCTTATTGCTTTATGCCTAATCATGTTCATTTAATTTTTAGATCAGCTAATGATGATCCTTCAGGATTGATTAGAGATTTTAAAGGATTTACAGCGAGAAAACTCATAAAAACAATAAAAGACAATCCAAAGGAAAGCAGAAAAGAATGGTTATTATGGATGATGAAGCGTGCGGGTACTAAGAATAGTAATGTAAAAGAACTTCAGTTTTGGCAGCAGCACAATAATCCCATCGAACTGTGGAGCACTAAAGTAATTCAGCAAAAGATAGACTATATCCATAACAATCCTGTCAAAAGCGGTTTTGTAACAAATCCTGTAGATTGGAAGTATAGCAGCGCGAGAAATTATCAGGAAGATCAAACAGTTTTGGAAATAGATATTTGAGGTTAGACCACGAGCAGGATGCTCGCGCTAGCAATTTTTTATCAGGCATTAATGACAATTAATCCTAAATAATTATCATTTTTCTATTTGATTATAAACTACATTAGATTTCAATAACACGAATTATTCAATGTTCATGAAATCTATTTTTACACTTCTATCTCTTTTAGTACTAATAAATTACGGAAACCTTTCTGCGCAGCAAATCACTGCTCCGGGAGGTGCTAAATTTCTGGTCGAACTCGGTGGGGAATTTGGCGGGGAAGAAATTCTAACTGTCTATTTTGAAGAAGGTGGTGATCAAAAAATGCGCGCCGGTCAGGGCGGCTATTTGGCTGTGGGGGGCAAATTCCATTTTAAAAATCTGAAGTCTTTTATGTTGCGGGGTAGCGTAGGCTTTAAGTATGTAACCACCGCTGCCGACAATGCAAACATCAGGCTTACCCGTTTTCCCATCAACTTAGTGGGCTATTACAGGATTAACGAAGACTTTAGACTGGGCGCCGGGCTTACCACCCATCAACTCATTCGGTTTAAAGGAGATGGTTTTGTACCTGATGCTGATTTGACTAGCGGTCTTGGCGGACGCTTTGAGTTCGGCTGGCGCTGGGTTGCGCTAACCTATACGGCGATCAACTATAAAAATGAGTTTGACTACAGCTTTTCAGCCAATTCGATTGGTGTGGCGTTTTCGTTTACTTTTCCACAGGATTGATTTGAAATCCCCTATTGATTTTATTGAATACAACATCGTTAAGATTCTCATTTCTATCAACTTTGGATTTAACTTTTCAGATTACTAACAAAACAGTTCATTCTATTCATTTTCTTTGCTTGTCCAAAGAAAACGAATCAAAAGAAAAGACACTTTTTCTTAGGTCTTTTTGTCCTTTAGGGGCAAAACCGCAGTAAATCCCCTAAATTTTCTCCAAGGCTTCAAAAATTTTTAACGGGTATTTCCAGCTATACTGAAGAAAAAGGAGACTAAAGAATTAAATAATAGATATTATTTGAAAAATTCAATTTAGTAAAATAGTTAATTAAAGCTTCGTCGCTTCTTTACCTTTCCACAAAACTGATTGAACACTAGCTATTCTAAAACTAATTGATTAGTTTTAGAAATATAAAACAAGTACCAGTTATGAAGTATCTCCAATTCTTAAGCCTAAGCCTTTTTTTAATACTAACCAGCAGCTGTTCTACAGATGATGAGCAGGACGATTACCCGGAATTTGAGCTACAGACTCCTGATGAATTTTCGCAAGAAGAATATGAGCTTTACAGTTTATTTTTAGAAGAATGGTGGGGTTTAAATGAGATTGTCGTCGAGCAAAAAACAAGTGCCTGGGTATCAAATTATATAATCAATTCTGATTCAGATAATCAAAGAAATGATTTGAATACACGCTTTGAAGGTTATGATACGCAATTACTTGCCGATCAGGTTGAGATCAATACAACTCAATTATTTCTGGATAATCGCTTTTCACTTGCCGCCAAAAAAGTCTCCTTAATTTCTCAGGAAGAACTTGATTATATTCAGGAAAATGCGCCGGATAAAAACGCTCCCGGTGAAGATATCCCGTTTTGGAACTATTTCCATCAAATTTATGCAAACTCACAAGGCTTTATGTCTCTAAGTCGCATTTCATTTAACGAAACCAATGATCAGGCTCTCTTTGAATATTCAAGTGGATGTGGCAGCCTTTGCGGTTATGGCGGACTTGTCTATTTCCGTAAAGAAAATGGTGTGTGGCAATTAATTGAAATCGCCAATCTGATTATTTCATAGACTTCAGAAAAAGTACCTAAATACCCATAAAAAAGACCCGCTGATTAGCGGGTCTTTCTTTTAATTGAGAAGGGATTCCACCTTCCCAATTGAGGTATTCATAACACTTAAGGCTTTCGAATAATTTAATATTCGGTTTACGGTCTCCTTAGACGGATTCAGATTTTTTCGGTTTAAAGAAGATTTTTTAGAGTAAAGGTTTTCCATGTACTGTGGTTTAGTTTTTTAGTCTTACTAGAACGCACAGCCTTAGGTTTTATTCTATCCTAATTTGTTAAAATTATATTGTTTTTTTCAATCACTTTTCGCAGGTTAATCAGGGCATAACGCATACGTCCTAAAGCCGTATTGATACTCACATCGGTGCGCTCTGCGATTTCTTTAAAACTCATGTCGTTATAAATACGCATCACCAGTACATCGCGCTGATCTTCCGGCAATTCATCAATTAATTTACGTACATCATCTTCTACCTGATCTTTGATAATGCGTTTTTCGGCATTTAAATCGGGGTCACCCAAAACTGAAAAAATATTGAAATCTCCGGTGTTGTCAAACTTGGGCATACGTTTGTTCTTGCGGAAATAGTCAATCACCAGATTGTGAGAGATGCGCATAACCCAGGGTAAAAACTTACCCTCCTCATTATATCCGCCGCGTTTTAAGGTGCGTATCACTTTGATAAACGTATCCTGAAAAATGTCTTCAGTAACATCCCTGTCGTAAACTTTTGAATAAATAAAACTGTAAATGCGTTGTTGGTGTCTCGAGATGAGTATAGAAAGTGCCGCTTCTTCGCCCTTGAGGTAGTTGCTGACCAGGACAGCGTCAGAGATTAACATATCTTCCATAAAATTACTTTTTGTAGGTTATAGTGATCCGTTTATAGGATCGGGGTCAAAACTTTAAAAGTAATTTTCAGATATAGGCCTTTCGCTTAAATGTTAATATTGAGTCAAATATAACAACTATTATTCCAAATAAACAAACGCTGCTCCACAATTTTAACATTAACAGGACGTTGGGCAAAAGGTTGCAGGGTTATGCTTCCTATAAATTATCTTTGCAATCCTATTTCAATTGCTATGATCGTAGACGTTTCTAAAGCTGACCCTAAAAAGAATATCATCATCAAGGGGGCAAAGCTGCATAACCTTAAAAATATCAATACCATCATCCCGCGCAACAAGCTCGTGGTGATTACCGGCTTGTCGGGTTCGGGGAAATCAAGCCTTGCGTTTGACACCCTGTATGCCGAAGGGCAGCGCCGCTATGTGGAGAGTTTATCCTCTTACGCGCGGCAGTTTTTAGGGCGTCTCGACAAACCGAAAGTGGACTATATAAAAGGTATCGCTCCCGCAATTGCAATTGAGCAAAAGGTAAACAGTACCAATCCGCGGTCTACTGTGGGCACCTCTACCGAAATTTACGATTACCTCAAACTGCTTTTCGCCCGTATCGGCAAGACCTACTCCCCCATTTCGGGCGACGAGGTCAAAAAAGATACAGTGACCGATGTGGTGAATTACATCAAAACCTTTGAAGAGCGCAGCAAGCTGTTGCTCCTCGCTCCTTTTATTGTAGAGGAAGGCCGAAAGATTGAAGAAAAGCTCAACATCCTGCAGCAACAGGGCTATGCGCGTATAAAGGTTAATGACGAGGTAGTGCGTATTGAAGAAGCCGGAAGCATTACCGCAACAGACAAACTCTTTCTGGTGGTGGACCGAATCATCACCAAAGACGATGAGGACTTTGAAAACCGCCTCGCCGATGCGGTGCAAACAGCCTTTTTTGAAGGTAAGGGCGAATTGTTTATCGAAGATTTGGCTACCGGCAAGCAACGGCAGTTTAGCAACAGTTTTGAGCTGGACGGGATGCAATTTCTGGAGCCCAATGTACACCTGTTCAGTTTCAATAACCCCTACGGGGCGTGCCCTACCTGCGAAGGTTACGGAGATGTGATTGGGATCGATGAAGACCTGGTGATTCCCAATACCGCGCTTTCGGTTTACGAAAATGCCGTATTCCCCTGGCGAGGAGACAGTATGAGCTATTACCGCGATCAGCTTGTCAATTCCGCCTATAAATTCGATTTCCCCATTCACAAACCCTATTTTGAACTGAGTGATGCTCAAAAAGAGGTGTTGTGGAACGGAAACCAGTATTTTGAGGGTATCAATCAGTTTTTTGAATTTCTGGAATCCAAAGCTTATAAAATTCAAAACCGCGTGATGCTGTCGCGCTACCGCGGAAAAACCAAATGCAAAACCTGTGGTGGCAAACGCCTGCGTAAGGAAGCGAATTACGTGAAGATCAGCAACACGACCATTACCGATCTGGTTGCCCTGCCACTCAACAAAGTAGCCGATTTCTTTAAAAACCTCGAACTGAGCGAGCACGATGCTAAAATTGCCAAACGCCTGCTCACCGAGATTGAAAGCCGCCTCGAATTCCTTTCGAAAGTGGGGCTTAATTACCTCACGTTAAACCGGAAGTCCAACACACTTTCGGGTGGAGAGTCGCAGCGCATCAATCTAGCAACTTCACTGGGGAGCAGCCTGGTGGGATCGATGTATATTCTTGACGAACCCAGTATAGGCCTGCATCCTAAAGACACCGAGCGTCTTATTGAAGTACTTAAAAGCCTACGCGATCTGGGTAATACCGTGATTGTGGTGGAGCACGACGAGGACATTATGAAAGCCGCAGATGAGATCATAGACATAGGCCCCGAAGCCGGAACCTATGGTGGTAACGTAGTGGCCACAGGTACCTACGACGACATTCTTAAAAGCGAATCGCTTACCGCGAAATATCTAAATGGCACTATGGAAATTAAAGTGCCGGCAAAGCGCCGCACTTCTAAATACTATGTAGACGTAATCGGTGCACGCGAAAACAACCTGAAAAATATTGATGTACGCTTTCCACTGGGAGTTTTTGTGGCCGTAACCGGGGTTTCGGGTAGTGGCAAGAGTACGCTGGTTAAAAAGCTGCTCTACCCTGCTATGCTTAAGGAAACCGGTGGTTACGGGGAGAAAATGGGTCAGATGACCGGGATTGAAGGCAAGTTTGACAACATCAAGAACATCGAGTTTGTAGATCAGAATCCTATCGGTAGATCGTCACGTTCCAATCCGGTTACCTACATCAAAGCCTATGATGATATCCGTTCACTATATGCCGATCAGAAACTGAGTAAGATTCGCAATTTCCAAACCAAGCATTTTTCGTTTAATGTAGATGGCGGCCGCTGCGAAAACTGTAAAGGTGAAGGCGAAGTGACTATCGAAATGCAGTTTATGGCCGATGTGCATCTGGAATGTGAAGTGTGCAAGGGCAAACGTTTTAAAAAGGAAGTGCTGGAAGTCACCTTTGCAGATAAAAACATCGACGACATCCTCAATATGACTATTGATGATGCCATCGCCTTTTTTACCGAAAACAAGCAGGACAAAATCACCCGGAAACTCAAGCCTTTACAGGACGTAGGTCTGGGCTATGTGACCCTTGGCCAGAGTTCGTCTACCCTTTCCGGTGGAGAAGCCCAGCGTATCAAACTGGCGTCCTTTTTGGTAAAGGGAACCACCAAAGAGAAGAACCTGTTCATATTCGATGAGCCTACCACCGGACTGCATTTTCACGATATTCAGAAATTGCTGGCTTCGTTTGAGGCACTGATTAAAAATGGACATTCCATTCTTGTGGTGGAGCATAATCTGGATTTGATCAAATGCGCCGATCATGTGATCGATTTGGGTCTGGAAGGCGGCGAAAACGGGGGTTACCTCATCGCTTCCGGCACCCCGGAAGAAGTTGCTAAAAACAAAAAATCCTTTACTGCGGAGTATTTGAGGGAGAAGCTTTAATCAATGTAGAATTAAGAATGCTGAATTATGAGTTCTTTTCGCTCCGTGTTTGTGCTCGATTGTATCGCGTACTTTAAATATTAATTCCTTACATATCTTTATAGTTTGAAGAATGTTCCTTTCTTTTTTAGCTCGTGTCATTTGTATTATACGGGAACTCGTGAACCTCGTGCCTCGGTTTGCATTGCCCAAAAAAGAAACAAAAAACGCTAGGCTCACAAGACGATATCTAAATTTATCGTTCACTGCACTGCATGCGCTTAACTCGTCCGCTATCGCGGCCTCAAACAGAACCGCCTGCGACCTTACGCTCACTTCAAATTTTAGGATATCTTCTTGTAGGCCGATTGTAGAATGGAACTAAGAATATCATTCTTTAGTCCTCTTTTTCTTCAGTATAGCAAGAAGTTTCCGTTAAGAATTTTCGAAGCCTTGGAGAAAATTTAGGAAATTTATTGCGGTTTTGCCCCTAAAGGCAAAAATACCTAATAAAAAGGCTCCTTTCTTTTGGTTCGTTTTCTTTGGAGAAGCAAAGAAAATGAACAAAACATCCTCGTTTGTGCGCGATTGTATCGCGTACCCCTAAGTCAAATTTGGGGTAATTAGATAGTTGCTTGTTCTTTTCTTGGCTGGCACTACTCTGACTGCTGTAAAAGGTTTCTATGCAGAAGCAAACCGTTTAAGTAAATGTAGAATTAAGAATGCTGAATTATGAGTTCTTTTCGCTCGGAGAAAATCACTCCAGCTTCAGAGTAGCACCTGGGTTTTGAAGTGATTTCTAATACTTTCTCATCCGCTGCCTTTCACTCATAAAACACTTATAAATAAAGTTTTACACAACTACAGAAACTCTTAATTCTGCATTCTGCACTCCGAATTAAAAAATTTGGCACGCCCTTTGAATTATACTAAGCGTAATCAGATTGAATAGTAAAAATTCAATCCTTAAATGCAGAATTATGAAACGTATAGTACTTCTTTTAGCAGCGTGTTTCGCATTTGGAACTGCTGCGCAGGCTGCAGACTCTCATCCGCCTCGTAAAGTGGATAGACGTGTAGACACAAACCGAAATCTTATGCAACCCGTTGTGTTTATCGAAAACGGTATTGAGTTTCTGGTATATCCTGACGGAGCGCTTGATTTTAACGTCACCCCTTCATCGGTGCGTTTAAATGGGCAGTACGTACGTGAGATCTACAACCCGGTACGTTATGATGTGTACCGCACCGGTCACAACTACCGCAGAGGTTATGTACAGTATAACAGAATGGGTTTACCCGTACAGATAGGAGAACTTAGCCTTGATTACTTAAGGGATGGACGCGTTGCCCGCATCGGTAATATCCCCGTCAACTATAAGAAAGGCCGTTTAGACCGAATCGGTAATATGAAAATGCATTACGACCGCAGCGGTCGCATCTACAAACAAACCGGTTTTATTGATAAGTATAAAAACGCAGACGATTGCGATATGGGAAGCATTGAAATCATTGGTGACCGCAGTCGCAGATATTAAAATTTAATCCGGCAATCGGATATAATGTTGATTTTTTGGTTGGTTAGTTGGAAATCCCTGGCAGATTCGTCTGTCGGGGATTTTTTATGAGTGCTCAGGAGTACTTTATGGGCTCCGTCAAAGGCTAAAACCCGAGGCTGGCGTTTAAATCAAAGCTTTCTTTACTTTGGATGCCTCGCAGGCTTGCCGCGAGGTAGTTTACATCGTAATTTTGCCGCTATGCACATTCAAGATACCATTGCCGCATTAGCGACTGCTCCGGGTGCCGGGGCCATTGCCGTTATACGGGTTTCGGGCGAAAACGCGATCCCGCTTGTTTCTTCGGTTTTTAAGGCCAAAAGTGGAAAGATTCTGGAAGATCAGGAAAATCATACCCTGCATCTGGGCAATATTGTAGACGGAAGCCGAATCATTGACGAGGCGTTGGTATCCCTGTTTAAAGGAAAACGCTCCTATACCGGTGAACCTACCGTTGAGATCTCCTGCCACGGAAGCCCTTATATTCAGCAGGAAATTTTGCAGCTCCTCTTTAGAAAAGGCTGCCGCGCCGCAAAAGCCGGGGAGTTTACCCTGCGGGCCTTTATCAATGGAAAGATGGATTTGAGTCAGGCGGAAGCCGTGGCCGACCTGATCGCCAGCGACAATGCCGGAGCACACCAGATCGCGATGCAGCAAATGCGTGGAGGTTTTAGTAACGAAATCGCCCAGTTGCGTCAGGAACTGCTCAATTTTGCCTCCCTGATCGAGCTCGAACTCGACTTTGCCGAAGAAGATGTAGAGTTTGCCAACCGGGAAGAATTTCAGGAGCTTATCGCAAAAATCACCCGGGTTTTAAAACGCCTCATCGACTCCTTTGCCACAGGTAATGTGATTAAAAACGGAATCCCGGTTGCGATTGTAGGCGAACCCAACGTAGGAAAATCTACTTTGCTAAATGCGCTGCTCAACGAGGAACGTGCCATTGTAAGCGATATCGCAGGTACCACGCGCGACACTATTGAAGATGAACTCAGCATAGGCGGTATTGGTTTTCGCTTTATAGATACGGCCGGAATTCGCGAAACGGTAGACGTTATTGAAGGTTTGGGGATCAAAAAAACCTTTCAAAAAATAGAACAATCTCAGATCGTCATCTACTTATTTGATGCGGAAAAATTCAGAATTCAGAATTCAGAATTAAAAATTGAAATTGAAAAGATCAAAAATCAGTTTCCGCAGAAGCCCCTGGTTGTGGTGGCCAATAAAGTAGATAAACTCAGTGAAACCGCGCTAGCCGAACTCAAATCGCAAATCGCAAACCTGCACCTGCTCTCTGCTAAAAACAAAACCGGCGTTGAAGAACTCACCGATAAACTACTACAATTTGTAAACACCGGTGCCTTGCGCAATAACGAGACTCTGGTGACTAACTCTCGTCATTACGATGCCCTGCTTAAAGCTTTAGAAGAAATTGAAAAAGTACAACTGGGTATTGATGCCGGGCTCAGCGGCGACCTGCTGGCCATAGACATTCGGGAGGCACTGTACCATTTTGGGGAGATCACCGGGCAGGTCACCAACGACGAATTGCTGGGCAATATCTTTGCTAATTTTTGTATTGGGAAATAGACCTTAACCTCCTGCAAACCAAATCATTTATTCTATTCAACTTCAGACTAATATCTGATTTTTAAATTTAGCTCTGAAAAAAGCGCAATCCCCAAGCTACTAGCTGAGGATTGCGCTTCAGGCTTGCAGCAACTACAATTCCGCTTAAAATCAAACGCCCGGAAATGAATTGGATCGTATTGACCTTGTCTAAAGCTTCCACTTAAACCCTCCGTTTATTACAAACCCATCTACAGGTGCGTAAATATCCCTGAAGTTGGGATCGTTTAAGCTTCCGGTGTAAATGGTGTCAAACCGCGTTTGTCGGGTGTCCAGCAGATTTTCGAAGTTTAAAAATAAGGAGAACTTTTCCCCGAGTTTCTTTTCGGTCATCACACCCAGAATCCAGTAGGCCTGCCCTGTAGTTCCTTCATTTAAAAGTTGTGGACTGTAATAATAGCCTTCCAGCCCGATCCAGAAATTTTCGTGCTTTTCATACATCAGTACATTGTTTAGCCGGTGTTGCGCAACCAGGGGATATGGGCTGCTGGTACCCTGATAATGCTGGTTTACATCGGCCAGGGTATAGCCTATGAATAACTTAAAATCCTGATATTTCCAGCGCATATTAGCCTCTATACCCTTGCTGTCGAGATAGCCATCAGGCTGATCGAACGAGTACATACTGCTTCCCGTTTGATTCAGCAGAAGCGGATCGTTGATACGGGTGTAAAACAAAAGCAGATTGGTAGAGAGGTTGAGCTCTGAAGTAATCGACCACTTGTAATTACCATCGAGGTTAAAGCCTATAGAACGCTCTGCCCCGCTTTGATCTACAGCAATGGGCATGACATTTTGAAATTGCAGGCGCTCCACCTCTTCGGTAAAAACGGTAGGTGTTTTATAACCCAGGCCACCACCTATTCTAAACGTAAGCAGGTTGGTAGGTTCAAACATCAAAGAAAATCTGGGCAACACAAAAGTGCCGTAATTGCTTTGGTAATCGGTGCGCAAGCCGGTTTCTAAAGTCCATCGTTCTTCAAAATCCCAGATATTTTGTGCAAAAGCGCCCAGGGTGTAATTGGTAAAACTCAAATCCTGACCGGCCGCCCCCTGTTGCTGCGTAAAATCGTCGGTCCATAAGTTTACACCTAGCACCCATTCGGTATCCCGGCCTGTGGTGGTATAATTAAGTTCAGAAAATGAGGCCACCTGCCGACCGCCAAAACTATAGTCCGGCACTTCAATTTCGCGCTCAAAAAGACTTATACTGTTTTTCAGGTTAAGGCTGGCAGTTTCAGACAGCGTATAGCTCGCCTGTACCTGAGTTGAAAAGCGTTCCGTCGTGTTGCGCTCAAAATACCCGGTTTCACTATCTCCTTTCACATAATCGATGGCACCACCCAGGCGATCTTCGGTAACATAATTAAAGCCTGCGTTAATCGTGGTTTGATCATTCAGATACAGATAAAATTTCGGGTTTAGCGTAAAACGCTCAAACTTTGGAATCGCGGTAAGTCCGTTATCTGCCGGATCGTATGGCGTACCCAGATTGTAAGAAGCAAAAACAGTAGTTCCGGTTTTACCGTATTTTTCCGAATAAAATCCGCTTAAGTCCAGCCCCAGTGCAGAAGTCCCATTGGCCATAAAACTGAGTTCGGGCTCCTCCTCCGGTGTCTTCGAAATCAAATTAACCAGACCGGCGATAGCCCCACCTCCATACAGGGTTGAGGATGCACCTTTTATCACTTCCACCTGTTTTAAATCGAGCGGGGCTATCTGCATCAGGCTGAGACCACCCGAATAGCCGGAATACAACGGGAGCCCATCGCGCAGCAGCTGTGTATATTTCCCGTCGAGGCCCTGTATGCGTATACTCGAATTGTAACTGGTGGCCGATATTTGCTGGGTTTGAATTCCGGTGCTTTCATTGAGCAACATACGAATATCTCCCGGTTTCATATTGCCTTTTTCGGCTAGTTCTTCACCCGCGATAAACTCGATGCGGGTGGGTATGTCCTGAAAAGTTCGGGAACTCCGGGTAGATTGGATGACCACTTCTTCCATTTCCTCTTCAGCCGGTTCCATATAAATGGTGGGGTTCTTATCGGCCGGATTGAGCGGAAAGCTAAGGCTAAGGTTTTGGGTTTCAAAACCTACGTAGCGAATTTCAAGCGTGTAGGTACCATCAGGGATTCCGGTGATTTCCACAACCCCGTTGGCATCGCTAATGGCTCCTGTATTTAAGGATTGCATGCTTACGGAAACGCCGTAAAGCGGTTGCCGGGTTTCTGCATGTTTAAGGCTTGCTTTAAAGGTATTTTGGGCAAAAGCTGAACTGCATAACAGCATGAACAGCATCGTGATAGGATGTTTCAAAAGACTTCAATTTAGGTGATTAAAAAATTGGTTTTCAACAGGGTGAAAACACTAAACGGATTGTAATCGAGCCCGGGGAGGCTTGAAGGAAGTCTCATGGTAATCTTCCCGGTAAAAATTGAATTTTGAAACCGGTACAGCCAGGGATACCTGCTCCTGAAGAAGAAAACAGGTCTCTAACTCCTGTATGGAAAAGCCGGTACAGCTCCCACAGGTAAAAAAGGGCGAACAGGGTTCGTCACAGGGCGTATTTTCACAATCTGAAGATTCCTCACAGGATTGATGCTCCGTTGCATTTTCAAAATCACCTGTACAGCAATGAGTTGCAGACAAAAACAAGGTCAAGCCGGTAAGCAGAAGTATCAACACGTTCATCGGGTTAAAAATAGGGATTTTGAATACAGCTTTAAAGCTTCTGCTAAAGTTTGATGCAGGGAACTCCGTTCATTTCACACTGCTGATTGCATCCTGGCGGTTTTCAGGAACTCCTTTTTAGTTGAGCGTATAAAGCGTCGTGACCAGGTTTCCCTTTGCTTCGGGAGCGGAAAGGCTGAGGAGTTCCCGGCTCTCTTTCACCTTAAGATGAAAAGGAGCTGCCAAAAGATCAACCCCACTCTGCTTTTTGAGTCGGATGCCCTGCCCGGAAATGAGATCTGCATTGGGTTCAAAAGGGGAATCGGGAAGATGTTCGGTAAGAATTACATACCTGAATGCATACAATTTGGGTACAATTGCGCAGATCTCGGCGTTTGAAAGATGCTGCAATACCTGCCTTAAGAGCGCGCAATCTCCATCGGGCAAGGGATCTTTCGCAAGATCTAAAACTTCAAAGCTCAATTGCGGGGCTTGATAGTGTTTTTGATTATAGGCGATTAAATCTGGTACAATATCAACCGCCTTATAGCGCTGTGTATAGGGTACCAACCTGCTCCCCACGTTAAAATCGCCACAACCCAGATCACACACGCGCAGCGGTGGATTGAAACTCCTGAGAAATGCACCTGCCACTTCTACATAAGCGTTTACGGTTTTGGGGTCGTGCGAGCCGGCCCCCGAATAAAATGCTGCTTCGCCCTTACCCCACAGGTTCTTTTCATAGACCTGCGACATCGCAGCCTGAGTTGGCCAGGGAATTTTGTTTCGCTTCTTCACAGCTGCAAGATAGCATTCCTGTAGCGATGAAATTTTAGTGATCCGGTGATTTTGTACCCATTTAAACCGGTTAGGTTGAACCACTGCTATTTAAAGACAAGGGCCCAGTATATCAGCTATATTTGTTTTGATCTAATACGTGGAAACCCATTTTATATGCGAGACTTTAACCGGGAAAAAGAACAGCTGATAAGCGATCTGAAACTAGCTATTGCTGAGCATCCGGAAGAAAAAATTTTTGTTGAGATTCACAGGATACTGCTGGATTTGAACGGTCCGAAGCAATTGGTAAATCTTCCCGGCGCGATTGATAATGCAGGTTTGGCCGATTTTCAAAAGGCGATTTTAGCGAATCCTAAAAATAAAAGCTCTGAAGAAATTCGGAAACTTTTATCCAGATATGGTCAAAAAAAATATCCCGGTGTCTTAAGCAGGATGATCGTAGATGCGTTGGATTATAAATTTCATATTGGTGAGCGCATTATTGAATTTGAGCGTTATTTTTCTGATCCTACCAATTCTTTAATTTCAACTGACCTGAAAAAACTGGCTAAATACCTCCTGAAAAAAAATAGAAGCATTACCTATTGGGGAAAGGCCTGGTCCGGGAATAAAGCATATTGGATTTATTTTGATGCCGTTCTTGATGTCGAAAAGCTTCGGGCGAAATTCAATTTTGAAGAGCATGTTACTGTGCATCAAAATTCAGATCCTAAATCGGGTTTAGAAAAAGGATTTATCGATCAAAAAACGGGTGAAGGAATCATAGGCAGACTGCATTAAACAACACGTAAACCCGGGATTTCCGGTTGACCCCACCTGTTCGTGGGCGATTGTATGAGCATCCCCCCATTTGTAGGGCAGTTTTCAGCTTAAATTAAGTTCCGGCTATATTGACTAAGCTGCTTTTTGTTGTTTGTTTAAATACTTTACCAGCGGTATTTCGTTTTCTATTCCCTGATGCCTTCTTTTTGTATTGTAATAACTAAAATACGTTTTTAATTGTTGGTATAGAT
>NZ_JAJGMW010000033.1 GCF_020782115.1 Leeuwenhoekiella parthenopeia
CTCTTTGAGAGCTTCTAAAACCACTTTGGTCTTGAACTTGGGTGTGAATTTTCTTCGTGTCATAAAACAGTAAATTTAAAGTTATTTTGGAACTTAAATTACTGTCCTAATTTTTGGGGGATGCTCAATTTCCTCCAATTTTTTATTTCTATGTTGCACAACGGTCTCGTATAACCGTCAGTTACGGATTTAAAGTTAATAATTTTCGGTTTAGCACAGACGTTAGCAATTCCGAGTGGATTCGGACGTAGTCGAATCCGCCGTAATTGCGGTTATGCATTGTTGTAAAACGTTATTATTCAATTTCTATATTCAAAACAGGTTTTTTTAGTCTAAAATTGTCAGCTTTTATTAATTCAATTCCGACAATGCTTTCAGATGAGATATTCTGATTTTTATTTTCAATTAAATATCCGTTAACATAAATATTATTTTCCTCATTAAGTCCAAAAAATAGATTCAATTCTTTTTGAGATTTGAGTTTAAATTCGTGATTGATATTCGCAATTATAATTCCTGCACTTTTTTCATTTTCAATAAATAAGCAATTAGAACTTAATTTTCTTTCTTTAAAAACATTCATTTCCTCAATTTTGTCAGAGGATATTTTGTTCAACAAATCAATACTTCCAATTATACTGTCGTTTATTATCAAAATTGGTTTTTCAGCTTTCATTATGCTCATTCTCGAATTCTGATTTTGAGCGAAAGTTGAAGTTCCTAAAAGTATTATTAAGAAGATTGTCAATATTGATTTCATACAGTTTTTCTTTAATGTTTTACAACGTACGTATAACACAACTGGTTGTGTTATACCTGTTTTATAATTCATTTACAAACGTTTGTAAGCGTATACTATACGATTACGTTCTCGTAAATATACCCTTTCGATTTATAGGTTTTATACGGAATTCCAGATTTTCAAAATATTTTGCCGCAAACCGCAAACCGCAAACCGCAAACCGCAAACCGTTACCCTACATCGCTCCGGCAAAGAAAATGGCGTTCATAAATAACTTGCTGGTACCGTACCAGAACGCTCTAAAGTTGGTGTTGTCTGTAAACACAAGCACATCACCTCTGCCCAGGCTTTGATGTACAAAGGGGCGAGTACTTTTTAAGGCTTCAAGGTTGATATCGCTAATGTAACCGCTGGCCAAGGGTTCTTCGGTATATAAAACGGGATTTTTATAACTGGTTTCATCGGCTTCGATAAACAGGGTAGTATCTCTAAAAAGATTTATTTCACCCCGGTCATAACCAAACGCAATAGGATGGGAGCGGTCCAGTTTGGCTTTAAAAATGGCACCACCTATAACCTGTGCGCCGTTAAAATCACTGCGTTGCTCAAAGCTGATGTTGGTCGCAGGATTTTCGGTTTCTACTTCTGTAAAATCGACTAGTCCCTGACGTTTCATCCATTTTGCGGCATTTTTAAAACCGATAAGCGTACCTCCTTCACGAACCCAGCTTTTCAGTTTTTCGGCATCTTCGTCTGTAAGAGCGCTACCCCAGCTTGAGGGCATAATGATTGTTGTATACCGGTTAAGATCTGACCGGCTGAAATTGCGGGTGTCTAACTTGGTGATCGAAATGTCAAAACGCGTATCGAGCAAATGCCAGATCTCGCCGGCATCGTACAAACTGATGCCTTCACCCACTAAAAGCGCGATGTGTTGCTTTTCTAAGGATTCAAACTGCCGGCTTCCCAAATCAATACCCTGTGTAGATCCGGTTGAGACGGCATCCATTTTTACGTGTGCGTTTTTGGCCACTCCATCTAAGAAACTTTGCAATGCTTCGGCATTCAGCTTTTGATTCTGCACGGGGATCATTAAAGTCCCGTAATCATAGGTTTTTCCATTAAGCGTAAAGGGCTGCATGGCCATTTTAACCCGAATATCTTTATTGAGTATGGCGTTTAAAGCTTTTGGGGCGTAATAATCTCCCCACGGGATTAAATAGGCATAATTGCTTTGCCGCAGGGTAAGCGGTTGAGGCAATGTGATGCTATCCAGTTTTTCGCCGAGAAGACCGGCATGAGCAGTGTCACTAAAATCGAGGTTAAATGCCAGAGGAAAACTCCACGCCGAAATATCGTAAAATAAACTGTCCTGAAACGTGGTACGGGTTTCAAACATGGCTTTTAGCAAGCGGCTGTGCTTTTGCGTTTTGGGTACTAAATAGCTGCTGTTTGTACCAAATTTTTTTCCGTCAGCTTCATATTCCCGTGCCGGTTTATATACTTCGATATGGTGTCTTTTGAGCAATTTGGCCAAATGCGCGGCACGTGCAGGATCGTTTGTACTGCCAAAGATATAGGCATCCTTACCGCGCTCAGCTCTTGAATTGGCGTAAAAATCACGCTGGTAATTGAGCAGTTTGGTTCGCATAGCCTTTGCTGCCTCAAGTGTAGATAAAAAGGCGGTAAACTGATTGCGAATGGTAAATGGAAAGCTCAGCAGTCCGTTTTCAGTTTCCTGAAGGTGGCCCCGTGAACTGGCCTGTTCAAAGAGAATACCTATGCTTCCGTTAATGTCGGGGAAGGTAGATCCTTTTCCGTAGTAAAAATCATCATAATCTTCTTCGGTATAATACAGCGAACCAATTTTGTCAAAAGCTTTTGCGTGATAGGTTCCTATTTCTGCGGTTAACTCCTGATTAAGGGCAGGAGTGAGGGGATGTGTACGACTTGGGATTCCGGGTTGGAAGAAAAAAGACGAACTGCTGCCCATCTCGTGATGATCGGTCAAAATGTTGGGATGCCACTGGTGAAAGGTTTCTATACGCGCCTGCGATTCAGGTAATTCTGCCGGTAACCAGTCGCGGTTCAGGTCAAACCAATAGTGATTGGTACGGCCGCCGGGCCAGATCTCGTCATACTCTCGGTCCTGAGGATCGGCAGTTATGGTTTGGTTTTTATTGGTATTGGCCCAGTAGGAGAAGCGCTGTAAACCATCGGGATTAAACGACGGGTCAAAAAGAATAACCACATCATTAAGCAGGGATTCAATTTCGGGACCTTCGGCTGCTGCAAGGTAATAGGCTGCCAGCAGACCGGCATTAGAACCACTGGCTTCATTGCCGTGAATACTCATGCCCTGGTATACCACAACCGGCATAGTTGAAGTGTCTAAATTGGCGCCGCCTTCTTCGGTTAATGCTGCGTGACGCTCGCGTATTTCGTCTAAATTTTGCTGATTTTGGGGCGAAGTGATGGTAAGCAACAAGATAGGGCGACCTTCAAAAGTACTGCCACGACGCTCAATACGTATACGCGGTGAGGCTTCAGCCAGTCGCTGCATGTAGCCGATGAGCTGGTCATGGCTTACGTGCCATTCCCCGGGCATATAACCCAAAAGGTCCTGCGGTTTTGGTATTTCGGGATTGTAGGTAACCTGATCAGGCAGGTAATAATCGAGCGAAAGTTTTGATGTGGTGTTTTGTGCAGAAAGGGTAAATCCAATACAGAGAAAAATAACGAAAAGGTGTTTCATAATAGGGAACTTGCAGCTTGTATGCTTTTGATTAAATGCTTCGATTTTAAAGATATTGATTTATGTGCAGATACCCTACCCACAGCATTACCCGCTGATGCTCTTTTATTAAAACTGAATTTTGAGCATAAAAAAAGCCGAAGTAGTTGCGGCTTTAATAACTGGACGTAATTTTTTAAATATCTTCAAAGCTTACATCGGTGAAAGCTTTGGCAGGTTTTTCAGCAACCAGCTCAGCATCGTCATCTTTGGTATAATCACTCTGGTGACGCTCGCTAATGACCTCTTCTCCTTTTTCATCAAGAATATAACCGGTCATTTCGTTCAGGATTTCAGAAAACCCTTCAAAATCTTCTTTATACAGGTAGATTTTGTGTTTTTTGTAATGAAAGGATCCATCATCATTGGTAAACTTCTTGCTTTCGGTTATAGTTAGGTAATAATCTCCTGCACGGGTAGAACGTACGTCAAAAAAATAGGTGCGGCGCCCTGCTCTTAACACTTTAGAGAATATCTCGTCATTCCCCCTCATTTCAGTATTGCTCATATTCTTGGTTTAATTAATATGCATTACGCTGTCAAAAATGGAAAAAAATTAAATGGTGTACAAAAAATTATTCCATTTCTTTTTCCTCCAGCTGCTTGCGATACAGCTCCTGATAGTAACCTTCCTGATTCACCAGCTCCTCGTGTGTACCACGCTGAATGATCTCTCCATCTTCAAGGATAATTATCCTGTCTGCGTTTTTAGCCGAAGAAATACGGTGGCTTACCAGTACGGTGGTTTTAGTTGCCGCTATGCGTTTAATATTCTCCAGAATTTCTTCTTCAGTCTCCGTATCTACGGCTGAAAGACTATCGTCAAAGAGCAGGATCTGCGGATCTTTAATAATCGCCCTTGCGATAGATACCCGTTGTTTTTGGCCACCGCTTAACGTGATGCCGCGTTCACCCAGGACCGTATCATAGCCCTTAGAAAAGTCAATGATATTGTCGTGTACCGAAGCGTTTTTGGCAGCCTGAGTCACCTCTGCATCGGTCGCGTCTTTCTTACCAAATTTGATGTTTTCCTTGATGCTGTCGCTAAAAAGAAAGGCTTCCTGAGGTACATAACCAATGCTGCTTCTCAGGTCTTTCAGGTTAAGATCGGCTATGGGGGTTTCATCAATGAGTATAGTGCCGCTTGTAGTGTCGTATAAACGGCCTATAAGTTCTAAAATGGTAGATTTTCCGGAACCGGTTTTACCTATAATCGCAAGAGTTTCTCCTTTGTTAACCTCAAATGATATGTCTTTAAGAGCTGTAATGTTTGTGTCTTCGTAGGTAAAACTCACGTTCTTAAATGTAATCTTTCCGGTTACGGGAGTGTGAGCCTGGGTATGGTTCTTAATATCGGGTACCTCATTTAAAAACTCGTTGATCCGTTTTTGGGAAGCTTCGGCCTGCTGTACCAGAGAGGTAATCCAACCTACAGAAGCAACCGGCCAGGTGAGCATATTTACATAGATCAAAAATTCGACAATCACGCCCAGATCGGGAATGCTGCCGTCAATGTATTTTTTTCCGCCTATATAAATCACGAGCAGGTTACTCACGCCTATCAAAGCAATCATAAGCGGAAAGAAAAAGGCCTGCACTTTTGCCAAATCGAGGTTTTTATCCCTGCTGGTAATGCTGAGTTTTTCAAATCCCTCAGCGGTTTGTTTTTCAATCCCGTATGCCTTTATAACGCCAATCCCGCTAAACGATTCCTGAGTAAAGGTGCTCAGATGCGAGAGGTACTCCTGCACGATCGTGCTGCGTTTGTGTATAAGCTTGCTTAATTGATAAATCGCGACCGAGAGTACGGGCAGGGGGATAATGACATAAAGCGTAAGTTCGGGAGCGGTGTAAAACATATAGGGAACAACCGTCGCAAAAAGTATAAAAGTGGTTACCCCATACATAATGGCCGGTCCCAGATACATTCGTACTTTGCTTACGTCTTCGCTAATGCGGTTCATAAGGTCGCCGGTGCGGTTTTTCTTGTAAAAATTGAGCGAAAGGTTTTGATACTGCTCGTAAACCTCGTTTTTAAGATCGGCTTCCATATAACGGGAAACTACAATAAACATCTGCCGCATTAAGAAGGTGAAGAAGGCCGAAAGCAGCGCAGCTCCCAGAAGCAGAAGCAGGGTCATAAGGAGATCATGCCGTAATTCGCTAATCTCCCCGCCATCGCTCATATAATTCTCTACCAGGTTGATCATATCACCACTAAACTTAGGCGTAAGAATGGCAAATATGCGCGCAACCAGTACGATGAAGAACCCCAAAATGAGCTTCCATTTGTACTTTTTAAAATATTTATTGAGATGCTGTAATTCCTTCATCTGTTTAAAATTTTGTTATCCGCAGATAATCAATGCCTTAATTTTATGGTTAAGCATTTTTAGTTTTCTAATACCCATTATGGGTTGTCATAACGAGTTGTAATTGGTGGTCCTGACAGAAAATTGAAGGCTCAAGACGGCCGACAAAGATACGCGATTCAGCTTAGAAAAGCCCCGCAGGTATTTTTAAGATAAAAAAGCAGTTTTTGGGCTCAGAACTTTTAGAGATCATGTATTTTTGCAGCGTTTTTGAGCGTTCGGCCCCGGGTCTAATTTTCGTAAAGGATAATCAGGATCATCAAGGCCGCTCGCCAAACCAAGCTCTAAAATACCTTCGGGTATTAACACTTTAAGTTCATTAACGCTATGCTCAACAGGAGGCACATTCGCATTAAGGTAATGCAGGCGCTTTATGCTTTAAGTCAGGCCGAACAGCCCGATTTACAAAAAGAAGAAAAGTTTCTCAATGCCAGTACTGCCCAGATGTATGACCTGTATCTGGTTCTCGTAGATTTACTAACCGAAATTCACGCTCACGCAAAGGATATGCTCGAGCGTTCCCAGCAAAAAATTCTCGCAACAGAAGAAGACCGCAATCCCAATTTACGTTTTGTAAATAATGAGGTTCTTGTGCGTCTCGCTGAAAATGAGACTTTGGCCAAAAGTCTCAAAAAAGCCAAGCTGAAAAACTGGCGTTTGGATAACGAGTATGTCGTGCTCATCTATGATGAAGTCGTTAAGAGTGATCTGTATGAGCAGTATATGATGCAGGCTGAAACCGGTTTCAAAGAAGACCGCCAGTTTGTGATCGATATGTTTACCGAATTTGTTGCACCAAACGATAAGCTCTACGATTACCTGGAGGATTACCGCATTACCTGGCTCGATGATTTACCGGTTGTAAATACCACACTGGTAAAGCGTTTGGGTAAATTGAAACCCAACTCACCGGAAAGCACCATCCTTCCCAAATTGTATAAAGACGATGAAGATCAGGAGTTTGCCCGTGATTTATTGAGAAGAACCGCTCATAACGATGCCGAATTTGAATCTGAAATTTTAGGGAATACACCAAACTGGGATCAGGATCGTATTGCGGTTTTAGATAAAATACTTATCAAGATGGCTCTTTGTGAATTCTTGCGTTTTCCGTCAATACCGGTTAAAGTAACCATAAATGAATACCTCGAGCTTTCTAAAGAATATTCAACCCCCAAGAGCAGCATTTTTGTAAACGGGGTTTTAGACCGTTTGGTCAAAAAATATAAAAAGGAAGGCCGTTTAAATAAGGCCGGTCGTGGTCTTATGGAATAGCTTTTGCACAGATTTGAGAGGGGATTATAGAATCTCCATTAAAACAGCTACTTGGGGTCAAACCCGGGGCGTTGTTTGAAATTTAGTTTTAAGCAAAGCTTGAAGGTGTTATACCTTTGGCGTTGCCAATAAAATTGTATTTTTGAACTTTTAAAAATTTGATGAATATGAAAAAAGTATTTTTTATTGCAGGTATAGTTGCTGCAATGGCATTTACAGGCTGTAAAGACAATGCGTCTGATAAAGTTAAAGGTGAAAACGTAGAAATGGCTGCAACTCGCGATGAGAATGCAACGGTTTTTCCGATTTTAGAATTTGAAGAAACGGCTTATGATTTTGGTAATATCGCCAGAGGTACCGAAGTGGAACACGTATTCAAATTTAAAAACACCGGGAAAGCTCCTTTAGTTATCGTAGATGCTACGAGCACCTGTGGTTGTACAGTACCTAGTTTTCCTGAAGAACCCGTTCAGCCTGGTGAGACCGGAGAACTTTTGGTAAAATATAACGGTAGTGGCCTTAATGCAGTTACTAAGGTTGTAACTGTTAAATCGAATACTGAAAAAGGTACTGAAACTGTAAAAATAACCGCTTTTGTGCAGCCTACTGAAGGACCTGCAGCACAAGGATAATCCCCTACAATGGAACAAATAACCAGTTTTTTACCTATTCTTTTGATGATTGCTGTGGTGTATCTGTTTATGATTCGCCCACAAATGAAGCGTCAAAAGGAAGAAAAGAAGTTTTCTGAAGCCTTAAAACGTGGAGATCGTGTGATTACTAAAAGCGGTCTGCACGGTAAAATTTTGGAGCTTAATGATGATAGCGTTTTGCTTGATGCAGGCGCCGGGAAGATGCGTTTTGAGCGTTCTGCCCTGTCATTAGAGCTTTCTAAAAAGCTCAATGAGCCTGAAAAGACAGAAAAGGAGAAGAAATAAGAATTTTCAATAAACTAAAAAACCCGATGTCTTAAAACATCGGGTTTTTTTATTACGATCAGCGACCAGTATTAACTTACTATAAACAGGCTTGCTATTGTTGAAGCAGTTTCTCCATTCATAGGCTCGTCATAAGCCTGGGTGGAAGCATCTAAAGAGAAAGGATTACCAGATCCCAGCGTGGTTACGTCAATTCCACCTTGGGTTGTATTCTGTTCGCCTTCATATACTAAAGCTACTCCTTCATTTGCCGCCTGAACACCTAAATCGGGTATTCCTGTAATGTTACGGGTAATCCATCCTTCTAGGCCTCTAAGTCTTCTGATTTCAGAAGCATGGCGCGCTTCAACCGAGTGTATTTGTAGAGCTGCAGTAAGCAGGTTACCCTGACCAATAAGATTTGCGGCCTGACCTTTATACGCCCGAACGCCCGTGTCTTCAAAAGCCTGAGCCAAAATAAGGAGTTGTGTATAGGCGGTATCAACAGATGTTGACGTATCTTCCATAAAAGGATCAAAATTTCCACCCGCTGTAAAATCGAAGGTAGGTTTATCTATCGCGGCACTGCCTAAGGCCTGTTTTAAAAAGGCTACGTGGGCATCTTCGTGTTGTGAGATTTGCTCGTAAATTGCACGTGCTTTGGCATTACTGCTTAGCACACCGCTTTCAAGCGCTTTCATATAAAACTCGGCTTCCAGATATTCTAAAGTAAGTGCCAGATTAAATATTGCGGGGACATCGCCTACCTCCTGAGCCTGAGCTTTATTACCGGCGGTAGCCAGACCAAATGGAACGGCGAGCATCGCTGCTTTTTTACTAATGTTTCCCAGTTGGCCAAACATCTCGCGTCTGGATGACATAGGAGCCTGTAGTTTTTCAGTTGTGAATTCGTCTAAAAATTTTATGATATTCATGATGATTTTCTTTAAAGGTTAGTACTTACGATCCCATTGGGTCTGAGTATGTAAACGGAGTTTTGATAAACGGTCCTGCATTTTCAAATACTTTGGCAGGTGTGTATGCCACATCCAGACCGGTATCTTCAGTAACAATATCATCTCCGGCAAACGCCTTAAAGTCTGAATCTCCATTAATAAGCGAGCGAATAGCGGCTGCGTGCCGGGCTTCGACAGAAACAATTTTGCCGGCAAGAGTAAGGTATGCGGGTGTTTTTATATAAATACCGGCCCCGTTGTAGGCACCTACACCAGTATCTTCTAATGCCTGTGCAGTTTGAAGAACTGAAATTCGGCTACTGAAGTCTACACTGCTGAAATCAAATTCAAGATTAGCAGGTAAGCGCTGAGACGAGTTGGTCACAATTGCATCAATTGCTGCCTTAAACCAGTCTCTGTGATTGACTTCGTGATTGTATAAATCTTCAAGGATGGCTTTTTCTTCGGCATTTGCACCGGCCCAGTAAGACCCATCCAGTACATTGGTATAAAATGCAGCTTCCAATTGTTCCAGGGCGAAAGCGTAGTTGAGTACGCCGGTATCTCCTGATCCCAGATCAAAAACGCCGCCCAACTGTTTCATCCCGTCGTCATCATTGTCGCAGGAAGCAAGTAAAAGACCGGTTCCGGCGAGGGCGAGGCCGCTCACTTTTAAAAAGTTTCTGCGATTTCTAGCCACACTTTGTGCTGTGGCGTCGATTGATTTTTTCTTTCCCATAATGTTTAGTTTTTGGTTATCTGCTAATACATACGGGAGAAAGCGGGTTGCGGATTTTTAAATTAAGATTTTAACAGTATATTGGCTTCGTGGATAATTTTTTTACAATGTTAAACGAGCTTTTTTGAAAATAATTTAAAGAAAAGAGGAAAAGACAGGAGCTTTAAAATCAGGGCTTAGACGCGTTAATTGTTGATTACAAGCCTATTCGCATTCAAAATCAAAATTGATGATTTCAAAACTATAATTCTTTTTGTAATTGAAATGCCACCATTCGGTACGTATGGTTTCAAAACCAAAACGTATCATACCTTCCTGAAGCAATTTTCGGTTTTCGAGCACTTTTTTAGGTAAATCGGTATTATCAATATGCGCCTCACGGCCGAAGAAATCGTGATCTGTACCCATATCTACCGGAGTGCCGTCTAATTTTTCTAAGCTGATGTCAACTGCTGCACCGCGATTATGTACAGAACCGGTGGTATAGGGATTGGCAACATACTGCGCATTTGGGTATACCGCCCACATCTTTTTTTGCGCACTTACCGGCCGGTAGCAGTCAAAAAGTACAATGCGATAGCCCTTTTCGCAGAAATAGTGATTGGCTTCCTTGAGTGCCGCTGCAACTTCCGGTCTCAAATAACAGGCAGCACAATCGTAAAATGCTTCTTTCAGAAAATTGTTGGTGCTTGCATACCTGATGTCGTAGGTAAAGCCGTCTTTAAGAGTATCTAACTTTACCAGTGGAGCCTTTTCGCTTTGCGCATTAGCGAAAAAAACACCGCATATAAAAATGAGAGTAAGGTATTTCATGTCTGGTATTATTTGAGAACTAAAGTCTTTACGCCGTATTTCAATACAGCTAATTAGGTTTGAAAATACAAAAAAGGAAGAGGTTATTTAGAAGGCTCAAGATATTTGCGTTCCATCCAGAACGTACCGAAAGGGATTATAGAACACGCCAAAACGATCAATAGGGTTTTAGTATTCCACTTTAATTCAGATTTGACCAGAAAAGCCATAACCACGTAAGCAAGAAATAAAAAGCCGTGGGCCATACCTATGATTTGATTGGGCTGTCCCTCATCAAAAATATATTTAAGCGGCATGGTTACAAAAAGTATGAGGAGGAAGGATATACCCTCCAGAATTGCGATCCATTTAAAAGATTGTATCATTTTAGACCATATTAAAAATAGCAGCACCGTACACTGCAAAGCGAACAAAACGCAGCAAACCAAATAGTAAGTAACTCGTAAACGGGTATTTGATCATACCGGCAGCCAGACTGCTTACTGCAAAGGGTACGGGCAGTGTTGCGCCTACAATAATTAAAAATCCTCCCCATTTACGTGCATTTTTAAGATGCTTTGCCATCTTAACCTCCAGGTAATCGTGAACAGCAGGTATGCGGGTTGCGGCTCTTCCGGTAAAATAACTTACGATACCACCGGCATAGGAAAGCACGGCTATAAGAGACAGGTAAAGAATGGGATCGGGCATTTTATCGCTCCACGCAATAAAAATTTCGGGTGGTATGAGTCCAAGAATACTTTCTGAAATAAAAAATACCGTAAGCACCCAAAAAGGAGGGAAGGTATTAGTCATTTTAATCAGCAGGTCATTGATGTCAATAACAAAATAATGAATGCCCAGAAGGATTGCGACAAAAACCAGCAACGGAGTAATAGCCTTTTTGAGACTTCCTGCGAGAAAGCTGTAAAAACCGGTATACTTATAATATTGGTGCAGCAGCTTTAAGCGTGATTTTTTTTCGGTTTTGCGCTGTTGGGACATGGTAATTTTTTTGCAAATATATCCTATGCTTTCGCGGCTTACAAAGATGTGCACTACAATCTGTATCAAAACAGAAAGAATTGGGAAAACTTTAAAAGTTCGGGTTTTAACATCCGCGGTAATACCCTTAATTTTAACATATGGATAAATTTAAAGATAAGGTTGCCCTCATAACCGGGGGAACCAAAGGAATAGGTAGAGGCATCGCAGAGGCCCTATTAGAACTGGGAATGAATGTGGCAATAACCAGTCGCAATCTCACTTCTGCTGAAAAAGCTGCTACCGAATTAAACAAAAAAGGAAAAGGTAAGGCCATTGGTGTGAAAGCTGATGTGCGTAAAATGGACAGTCAGTTTCAGGCAGTTGATACGGTTCTAAAAGAGTTCGGCCAGCTGGATGTACTGGTTGCCAACGCAGGATTGGGCCATTTTGCCGGAATTTCGGATATGACCGTAGACCAATGGCAAGAAACCATAGATACAAATCTTACCGGTGTTTTTTACAGCGTAAAAGCCGCATTAACCGAACTGAAGAAATCTAAAGGTTATATTTTCACCATTTCGAGTCTGGCAGGTACCAATTTCTTTGCTGGAGGAGCGGCGTATAATGCCAGTAAATTTGGGGTTACCGGATTTACGCAGGCCGTTATGCTCGATCTGAGACAGGACGATATTAAGGTTTCTACAATAATGCCGGGTTCTGTAGCTACCCATTTTAATGGTAACGAACCTTCAAAAGAGGATGCGTGGAAGATACAAAGTGAAGACATTGGTGAGCTTATTGTAGATCTGCTCAAAATGAATCCGCGTACCCTGCCAAGTAAAATCGAGGTGCGACCTTCAAAACCACCAAAGAATTAAACTACTGTAATGCCTGATTTGGCCCATTACCTTCAGGGTACACTGTACTTTTAGAAAATTATATAGCTTATCAGGTAAATTAGTATCAAACAAAAAGACCGTCTGTTTATCAGACGGTCCTTTTTATTTCTATAAGGCTGAAGAGAATTTAGTTTTCTTCAGCATATTCCTGTAGCGCTTCAACGTAAGCCCTTAAATCAAGTCTGTTTGCTTTATTTTCAGGTTCAGCAATAAGGTTGAGTAAGTAGAGCAGGCTTTCTTCAGGTGTTGATTGATTTTCCTGATCCTCAAGCAGTTCTTCATAGCCCTCAATGGGTTCCTCTTCAGGGATTGGGATATCAAAGGTTTGGTATTCTTCAATATGCTCAAAGGTTAAACGTATGGTTTTAGCTAACAGGGGACGCTTTTCTTCAACAGCGAAAGGTCTCAGATCCTTTAGGTCGGCAACGATCGTATTGGTAATGATGCCGTTCAACTCAACTTCTTCTATGAGCTTATTTATAAGTTTTTGTGCTTTCGGGTTCTTCAAAATTGATGGGTTTTATTTAGAAAACAAAGGTAACGGTTTGAAGCTTTTTTTTTCAAATTCAAACGGGCATTTTTTTTTAATATGTGCGGAAGCTTAGGATCTGGACTATAAGGTCTTTTGATTAGACTTTGAGACTTTGTAGATTTTTCAGAATAAAGAGACTTTATTGCCAAATTGGTAATTCCACGCAGAATCTTACGATAAGCCCTTTAAATCCCTTATTTTTGCAAAATTCATAATTACACAGAGCTACAAAAAAGCAGTATGGCGCAAGAGCAGGATTCAAATAGCGGAAAAGAATTATACAAATACCAGTTAAATGATCTCGACCGGATTTTTTCCTGTATGGAAGAAGAGGCCGATGATTTTAATCTGCTTTACCAGCTACCCACGGGCGGCGGTAAAACGGTTATTTTTTCTGAAATAGTACGCAGATATATAGAGCAGAAGCAAAAGAAGGTCGTGATTCTTACCCATCGTATTGAGTTGTCCTCACAGACCTCAAAAATGCTCAAAACCTTCAATGTGCCAAATATGATCATTAACTCCAAGGTTAAAAACCTTGAGGGTCACGAAGATTATATGTGTTATGTGGCGATGGTAGAGACGCTTAACAACCGGCTTCAGGATGAGAAGATAGATATTGATGATGTAGGGCTGGTCATTATAGATGAAGCGCATTACAATTCGTTTAGAAAACTCTTCAGTTATTTTAAGGATGCCTTTATACTTGGTGTTACGGCTACTCCGCTGAGTTCTAATGTGAAGTTGCCTATGAAAGACAACTACCGCAAGCTTATTATTGGTGAGAGTATAGGTTCATTAATTGAGAAAGGATTTTTAGCTAAAGCTCACGTGCATTCTTATGATGTGGGGCTTAAAACGCTGCAGGTAGGGATTAACGGGGATTACACCGTGAAATCTTCAGAAATACTGTATACCAATCACAGTATGCAGGAGAAGCTGCTGAGTGCTTACGAGGAGCGTGCTAAAGGCACCAAAACGCTGATCTTTAATAATGGGATCAATACCTCCAGATATGTGTACGAAACCTTTAGAGAAGCCGGCTACGACGTGCGTCATTTAGACAATACGCATACCAATAAAGAGCGGAAGGCGATCTTAAAATGGTTTAAAAACACACCCGATGCCATACTTACTTCGGTAAGTATTCTTACTACCGGTTTTGATGAACCTACCGTCGAAACCATAATTCTAAACCGGGCAACACGTTCACTCACGCTGTATTTTCAAATGATAGGTCGGGGTTCACGTATTTTACCGGACAAGAAGAGTTTTCAGGTCATTGATCTGGGGAATAACATGGCACGTTTCGGACTTTGGGATGCGCCGATGGACTGGAATGATATCTTCCTGTATCCTGATTTTTATCTGGAAAACCTGATAAGTGACGAGGAAATCGAGCGTAATTTTGAATACGTTATGCCACCTGAGCTTCGGGCACAATTCAGCAACAGCACCAATATTGATTTTGATATCAAAAAGGAATACGAGGAAGTTTTTGCCAAAGGTCTAAAATCTAAGGAAGCTTTAGAACGATCTATAAATCAGCATGCTCAAATTGTTTTTGAGAATACCGAAGACATTTTTGATGCGCGTATTCTTGCGCGGGAACTTAAGGAAGAAATACAATACCGTATCAGACAGTATTCTTACTGTATTATGAAGAACACCAAAAACTATAAAGACTGGCTCGAGGAAGATTATATGCGAAAGCTACGTTTAAAACTGAGTCAGATGTATGCCAATGTTCCTGCGCAATAATTTTCAATTTTGAATAAAGGCTTTTTTCTATTTTTTGCCATTTTAAGTTTAATAATAACAGGCAAATTACAAGCTCAGGAAGGAAACTCCACTTGGGGGCCTGGTATGGTTATTTTTTTACAACAAACTTTAAAGACTCTCAGTTTGGACTAATGGGGGATGTACAGCTTCGTAATTTTGAAGTTGCCGGCGATTTTCAGCAATCCATTTTAAGAGCAGGCTTGTTTTATAAACCCAAGGACACACCTTTAAAGCTGCTTGCCGGTTATTCTTATTTTACTTCCGGCTTTTTTGGGGAAAATGAAGAGACATTTTACGAGCACAGACCGTATCAGGATGTGATTTGGAATCAAAAGATGGCATCCAGATTGTATTTTCTACACCGCATACGATTTGAGGAGCGTATTATCGAAAATCAGGATTTTAGAATGCGTTATCGCTATATGCTAAATGCAAAAATTGCGTTAAACGCCAAGGAAATTGCCCCAAAAACCTTTTATTTGTGGACTGTCGGTGAAGTTTTCATAAATGGAAAAAAGACGGCAGTTACACCAAATTTATTTGACAGGCTTTGGTTTTTTGGCGGTACAGGTTATAAATTTACACCTGGTATTACTACAGAATTGGGTTATATGCGTGAAATAACAAATACCCAAACCAAAGGCCAGCTTATAGTAAGTTTGATTCAAACTTTTTAACGATAGTTAATGATTTTTAAAAGTAAAAACATACAACTGCTGCTCAGTATCTTTTTGGTACTGGCTGTTTTTGCTTTTAAAGTTGCCGATTTACACAAATACGTTCACGATAAGGATGATTTAAACAACCATCATTGTGAATTATGTCTTTTAAGCCAGAAACAGAAAAATCAGACTGATTTTTATTTGCCACAGGCCTATGATGGGGTGCAGTCTCCGGTAGTTGTCATTACCCGAATTCAAAAGACTTTTTTCTACACAACTATTCAAACTATTCCCGTTCTTACCGGGAAATCTCTTAATAAAGCACCCCCGTCTGCATCAGTTTAATATAAGCTTTGCAACCTTTATCCTATTGTTTTTTTGGCAATAGAATGGGTTGATTTTATAAACTGAAAATCAGTTCTCCTTTCGGATGAACTGAAATATAGATTCACTATGAAATTTTTCACTTTAGTGCTTGCAAGCCTATTTAGTATAGCTATGCAGGCGCAGGAATGCCAATACAGCATTAGCGGTGTGGTACGCGATTTTCACGATGGCCAGGTGTTACCCAATGCTACTTTAAGTATAAATGGATATCAAAAATATGCCCTGACAGATTTTGATGGGAAATACGTACTTAACGGTCTTTGCGAAGGTACCTATGTCATTACGATCACGCATCCGGAGTGTGAGGTTGCCGATTTTACAATTGAGCTAAATGGTAATGTAAAGCGCGATTTTAAACTCGAGCACCATACCGAAGAGCTAAACGCCGTTACCGTAAAGGGGCAAAACACAACAAAGGGCTCTTCATCCAGTGCTGCTCAGGTACTGCAGACCGAAGATCTGGAGGGCTATAGCAACGCCAGTTTGGGAGATGCACTGCGTGAAATACCCGGTGTTTCGTCACTTAATACCGGGAGTACGGTCGTAAAGCCGGTTATTCAGGGATTGCACAGCAGCCGTGTATTGATAATCAATAACGGTACGCGTATGGAAGATCAGGAGTGGGGGGTAGAGCACGCTCCAAACCTGGATCTAAATACTGCTGCAAACGTAACTGTTGTAAAAGGAGCGAGTGCCCTGCGCTACGGTGGCGATGCGGTAGGAGGGGTGATTTTAACCGAATCCCCCAAGGCGCCGGCCAAGGACACCCTGTATGGAAAAACAATTCTTAGTGGTGCCTCCAATGGCCGTGGCTACGGTATTACTACAACCCTGATGAAAGCTTATAAAAACGGCTTTTACCTTCAGGGTCAGGGTACCCGAAAGCGTTCGGGCGATCGTGAAGCACCAGATTATGTTTTATCGAATACCGGAGTTTCTGAAAATGATTTTTCGGTAGGTGTGGGGCTAGATAAGTTCACCTATGGTTTTGACGCTTATTACAGTATGTATGATGCTGAAATAGGTATCCTTAGGGCCAGTCATATTGGTAATGTGAGTGACCTTATACGAGCGATCAATAGCGGAGAGCCTGATGTCATAAGGGATTTTACCTACGATATCAATGCACCAAAACAGGATGTAAGGCATCATCTGGCCAAACTAAGTGTTTTTAAGCGCTTTGAGAAAGCCGGAAAGCTTACACTTGATTATTCGTTTCAGCAAAACAACCGATTAGAGTATGACATCAGAAGGGGAGAAAACCGCGATAAACCCAGTCTTGATCTAAAGCTGACCACGCATACGCTGCAAAGTAATTTTGCTTATGACGCGCGGTCTGATTTTAAGGCAGATTTTGGGGTTGAAGCTTCCTATCAGGAAAACTTCCCGAATCCGGAAACAGACATTAGACGTCTGATACCTGATTATGAGATGTATACTCTTGGAGCCTATGCAACAGCTTCGTATGACATCAATAGCAGCATTAAAATAGATGGTGGTTTCAGGTATGATTTCAATGAGATTGACGCTCAAAAATACTATCTGAACAGCAGCTGGGAAGATCGCGATTATGATGCCGATTTTTCAGATTTAATCGTTGAGCGTTTTGACAACCAATTGCTGATAAATCCGGTATTTGATTACCATAACTTTTCAGGAACGCTGGGAGGTAGGTATCAGTTTGTAAACAACTGGGATTTGAAACTCAATTTCAGCTCTGCTTCACGGGCTCCAAATCCTGCAGAATTATTTAGTGACGGCCTGCACCATTCAGCTGCGATTATCGAATTGGGAGATCTGCGTATCAAACAGGAGCAATCCTATAAAACCAGTCTTGAATTAAATGGTCAGACCGGAGGGTTCAGCTTTGGGATTAATCCCTATTACAATCAGATCAACGATTTTATAATTCTTGAGCCAACAGGGCTTCAGTACACCAATCGCGGTGCATTTCCTGTTTACGAGTATTCTCAGGTGGATGCGCGGTTATTTGGCGTAGATCTTCAGGCAGCCTATTATTTTAATGATCAGTTTGATCTAAAAACCGCATTTGCTTATGTAAACGGGCAGGATTTGGATCGTGACAGACCCTTAATTGATATGCCGGCGCCTAATGTGAACACCACTTTTTCCTTTCGCAAAGCGGAATGGAATAATCTAAATGTTTCCTTACGGAATCAAAGTGTTTTTAAACAAACGCGATTTCCCGATACTGATTTTGAGGTAACCTATATCAACGATTCGGGATCTGAAGTGACCGAAAATGTACGTGTAAGTGAATCTCCCGAAGCATACAGTTTATTTAACCTGGCATCTTCAGCAGAATTTAAGGTGCTTAATAAATCTACACTGACTCTAGGCCTCTTTGTAGATAATATTTTTAATACGGCCTATCGCGATTACCTGAATCGTCAGCGCTATTTCGCTGATGATTTGGGACGAAATTTTAAAATTCAAATAAAACTTAATTATTAAATATCAAATCATGAAAAATTTAAAAATCTCAAGCCTTTTACTTTTAGCACTAATCAGTTTCTCAAGCTGTTCAGACGATGAGGGAACACCTGAATTAATAAACGAAGAAGAAGTAATAACTACGGTAACGGTAACTCTTGTGCCTCAGACCGGAAGCACGGTAACATTAACTTCAAGAGATTTAGATGGGGATGGCCCCGATGCTCCTGTAAGAACGGTCTCGGGTAATCTGCAGGCTGGGATGCAGTATTCAGGAAGTATTGTTCTTCAAAATGAGACTGTTTCTCCTGCAGAAGTAATTAATGAAGAGATCGAGGAAGAAGCAGATGAGCATCAGTTTTTCTATCAGGTTACCGGAGGATTAGATGCTGCGGCTGTTTATGCTGATGAAGAAAATGATTATTTAACTAATGGTAGTACAAATCCTGTGGGGCTTTCTTTTACTATGCAAGCCGGGGCTGCATCTACCGGGCAGTTTACAGTTACATTACGTCACGAGCCTAATAAAGATGCTGAGGGTGTAAGTGAGGGTAATTTAAGTAACGCAGGAGGGGAAACCGATGTTGCTCAAACCTTTGACCTGACTATTGAATAATAGTCAACTTTGAAGCATAAAAAATGCCCTGCGAAAGCAGGGCATTTTTTTATTTACCAGGTAATTATTTTAACCTAAATAGGTTTTTAGCACTTTACTTCTTGAGGTGTGGCGTAATCTGCGAATTCCTTTTTCACGGATCTGACGTACGCGTTCACGGCTTAAATCAAACATCTCACCAATTTCCTGAAGGGTGTGCGGCTGCTCACCACCCAGACCGTAGTTTAATTTAATAACGTCAGACTCACGAGGTGACAGGGTTTCTAGAGCACGCTCAATCTCGGTACCCAAAGATTCCTGCATTAAATCTGCATCCGGATTTGGAGACTCACCAGACTTCAATACATCATACAGGTTAGAGTCATTTTCACCTTCTTTAAACGGTGCATCCATCGATAGATTACGACCTGAATTCTTCATTGCCAGTTTTACCTTGGCAACGGTCATATCAAGTTCTTTTGCAATCTCATCTGCAGATGGCGGACGCTCTAAACTTTGCTCTAAATAAGAAAAAGCTTTGTTGATCTTACTTATTGTACCAATCTTGTTAAGTGGTAAACGCACGGTTCTGGAATGCTCTGAAATCGCCTGTAAAATAGATTGGCGAATCCACCATACAGCATAGGAAATGAATTTAAAACCACGGGTTTCATCAAAACGCTTAGCGGCTTTTACAAGACCTACGTTACCTTCGTTAATCAAATCGGGCAATTTTAAGCCTTGATTTTGATACTGTTTTGCAACAGAAACCACAAAACGCAAATTAGCCTTCGTCAATCGTTCTAAAGCAACCTGATCGCCTTCACGAATACGTTGTGCCAACTCGACCTCCTCATCAGCGGTAATCATATCGAGTTTGCTTACATCCTGTAAATACGTGTTTAAAGATTTTGATTCCCGATTGGTTACCTGCTTGGTGATTTTGAGTTGTCTCATATATAAATTTGTTTTTTAAAGTAATTAGAATGTATTATAACATGGATATCTATCAAATCAAATTAATTAACCATCTTTAATAGTAATTTAACATTTGATTGCCCGGAAATTGCTTAATTACGGGGTTATTGATCGTCTTTTTTCTTTTTCTTCCGTTTTAAGAACGAAAAGAAGCCCCCATTGTTGCCTTCCTCTTCTTCTTCCTGAACTTCAGGATCAGGCTCAACAACCTGCTCTACGGTTTTTAATATTTTCCCCCGATCATCCAGGTAAACCTCTTCTACAGACTCTTCTTCCTGACCGTTAAAAATGGACTCAAAAAATGATTGAACTCCAGAACTTGTACTGTCACGCACTACAGGCGGGCAATTTAATGAGCTGGCAACTTCCTGAGACGGACTTCTAAATCGCTGTGAGGTCAAAGAAGCATAGGTGGTATCGGCATTAAGTCTTTGCATCCATTTAGCATAAATAGGCAAAGCCGAATTTGCACCTGCGCCCAGACCTGTACTGCTAAAGCCAATACGATAATCATCATTACCTACCCAGGTTACGGCAACAATTGTTGGTGTAATCCCCACAAACCAGCCATCTTTATTATCCTGAGTGGTCCCGGTCTTTCCGGCAATGTCATTTTTGAGCTTATACGTGTACCTTAGTCGGGTAGCTGTACCTTCACTTACAGTAGCTTTCATCATTTCGATCATTGTCTGTCTGGTACTGCTGCGCATCACCGGTTTTTCAGCGATTTGAGGTTCAAATTTTGCTATGACCCGGCCACTGCGATCTACAATTTTTGTGATATAATACGGTTTTGCGGGCTTACCCTGATTTACAAATGAAGTATAGGCAGAAGCCAAATCGCGCATTTTTATCTGTGCTGTACCTAATGCCAATGAAGGAACATAGGGTAATTTTGATTCTATCCCCATACGTCTGGCCTGCGAAATCACCTTACCAATACCTACATCGAGTAACACTTTAACGGCAACCGTATTTATAGAGTTGCTCAAAGCCCCTTTTAAGGAATACTTGAGATCTTCCCCCTCACCACCTGAATTTGACGGCGACCAGACTTTCTCGTTAAAATGATATACCTGTTTGGCACCATCGTAATAAGTACAGGGGTCCATTTGTTGTTCAAGGGCAGTGGTGTACACAAAGGGTTTAAAGGTAGACCCCACCATACGCTCACTTTGACTTACGTGATCGTATTTAAAATTTTGAAAATCGATACCTCCTACGTAAGCCAGTATACCGCCGGTTTGAGGATCCATGGCTATAAAACCGCAATTGAGAAGGGAAAGATAATGAGAAAGGCTGTCGCGTACCGACATGAGCTGTCTGCGTTCGTCGGTGTTCCAGTCAAAAATGGTGCGTTCTTTTTTTACATTCAGAGAATCTTCCAGAGCCTGCCCGCTAATACTGTCTTTAATAAGTTTTTGGTAATACGGCAGTCGTTCTAAAGAGGGCTGAAGTATTGATTTTTGATTCCACGGGGCGTAATTTCCGTAGGCTTTTTCATATTGCGTTTGCAGCGCTGCCATATGTTCGCGCATTGAAGCTTCTGCATATTGCTGCATTTTTTTATCGAGGGTGGTGTGAATGGTAAGCCCATCTTTGTACAGATCGTACGAGCTGCCATCTTCCTTAGAATAGTTTTTAAGGAGTTCGCGGGCTTCTTTTCGTATAAGTTCTCTAAAGTAAGGAGCGATGCCCAGATCGCTGCGTTCCTGATAACTAAGAACGATAGTATCACGCTCCATACCAATTGTGTCCTGAGGCTTCAGGTATTTGTAACGCAACATTTGATTGATAACGACATCCCTTCTTTTTTTAGCCCGTTCCGGATGTACACGGGGGTTGTAACTGTTATTGGCTTTAAGAGATCCTACTAGTATTGCGGCTTCGTTAAGTGTAAGGAGCTCTGTGCTTTTATTAAAAAACTTTTGGCTGGCGCTTTCAATTCCATAGGTGTTATCAGGAAAGGGTACCGTGTTAAGATATAGGTTTATAATTTCTTCTTTAGTATAGACCTGCTCTATACGCTGAGCCACTATAAACTCTTTAAATTTGGAAATAACAAGCCCCATAGTCCCACTATCAGGACGGCCGTAAATATTCTTGACCAGCTGCTGCGTAAGGGTACTTCCTCCTCCGGAAGATTCATCACGCATAAGCAGGGTTTTGAAGAAAACACGCATCAGGCTTAGTTTATCAACTCCGTCGTGCTTATAAAACCGGGCATCTTCAGTAGCAATCAGTGCGTTTTTAAGATGTACGGGAATCTCGTCAAAGCCTATAGGTCTTCGATCAAAAATGTAATAATTGCCAATGTTTTCGCCATTGCGATCCACTAATTGAGTGGCCAGGGCTTGCTCCAGATGAGTAAGTTCGTATTTGGTTGGAAGTTTCCCCCACAATCCCAGATAAATACTTAAAAAGAAAAGGGAGAACAAAAAAAATAGAGATCCAATTGCCATTAGCGGATAGCGCACCCACTTGCGTTTAATAGCCGTATGAAATTTAAGGGCGGCAAAACGAAACCCAATTTCAACGTACTTTAAAGTTTTGATAAAAAGCTTAAATGCCTTGTGTTTTAAAGAAGTGTTGGGCTTGTTTTTCAAGGGATTTCTCATAAAAATACAAAGGTAACAGTTCTACAGAAAGATAGCTATGGGGGTTTACATTAGTTTAACACGAAAAATATTTTATAAGCACTGTAACAAAAAAACTTCTGTCCCGTCTTATTTATATAACATCAATCAAAAACGTTCTTTTCTATTCAGGTTTAAAATTAGACTAACGGCTGCCGAGGCAGCGGAAAGTATACAAGACAGTGGGCTTGTTCCTTTTAAATGGGGAATGTACCGATGGTGAAAAAACCGAATTTAAAAGCCACATTCATCAATCACAAACGAGCGGTTATCTGATTCTTTTAGATAGCTGCTTTTTTTTTGGCACCGCCAAAGGATATAAAACTCCGAAGAGCGCCTAGAATTCTGGCTTTGTTTCCTTTGATGCCGCATAAGTTTGTGTTGAAAGTCTACTTAAAGTAAGCCCGAAAGCAGGAATGTTGCCACTACACACAGTATTAGCGAAAGCAAGCCGCCTACTATAAGAAAATGTTTAAACTTATAAATACCCAGATTATATATCAGCGTATTGGTCTGGTAGCCCACGGGTGTAAAGAAACTAAAGCTGGCCGCAAATAAGACCGCAAGAATAAATGGTTTCGCAGAAAGATCAAGACCAGATGCAACAGTGATGGCAATTGGGGTCATAATCACCGCGGTAGCATTATTGGATATTGAACCGCTCAAAATCATCGTTATGCTAAATAATGCACCCAAAATAAAGAGGTGATTTTTGCCTTCAAAAAACAGCAGTAATTTTTCAGATAACCAGACATCGGCGCCGCTGTTTGTCATGGCAACTCCCAATGGAATCATACCGGCAAGCAGGAAGAAAATTTGCCAGTCTACTTTATGATAAATTTTATCCATTTGCAGGCTGTTTGTCAGCAATAGCAAAGCAATTCCCGTGAGCGAACTCGCCAAAATGCTCAACAAGCCCGAAGCCGCAAGGCCAATAACGGTAATGAGGATTGCTGCGGTAATGTATTTCCGTTTTACATCTGTATTTTGAAGCGATTCGTGCGTTTTAAGAACAGCTATACCTTCCACGCGCTCGAGATTTTGAATTTCCGCCTGAGTGATTTCCAGCAAAATACGATCACCTGATTTGATGCGGATTTGATCCAGATCCTTTCGAATGAGTCTTTCGGTAGTGTTGCGGATGTTTTTTCGTTTTTTAATAGCCACCGGCAAAGCCCCTTCAAGCTTGTAGCGTTTTATACTGGAAAGAGAATTTCCTATAAGTGAAGATCCGGGCAGTACAAGTACTTCGACCAGTTGAATGCCTGTATCATCAGATTCTTTAGTTTCTGAGTCGGTTAGTCCGGTTTTACGTTCCGAAATTCCTTCTTCATTTGATATGCGCCCTATAGTTTCCAGATCGGCCATCAAAACCAGTTTATCCCCTTCCGCAAGAGTGATGTACTTGCCCGGTGCATTGGTCACTATTCCATTTCGAACCAATTTTAATAAGGTAACATTAGGATTGTTGAGCAGGGAGGACTTATCGATAGATTTGCCTATGAGTTTTGAATCTTTTGTAATGCTCAGTGTAGTGATGAGTTCGTCGAGCTTATAAGCTGTTTCCAGGTTTTCTGAAGCATTACCTTTCGGGAGAAAGCGTGATGCAATACTGACGACGATAATTCCGATAAGCAGAAAAATACCTCCGAGCCAGGCAAACTCAAAAAAAGCAAGTTTTTCAACGCCTCTGTTTTGTGCAATAGAATTTACAATGAGGTTTGTAGAAGTACCCATTAATGTGCAGCTTCCGCCCAGAATACCGGCAAAAGATACCGGGAGTAGTAATTTCCCGGAAGGGATTCCGAAGCGTTCAGACAATTGAAATATAATTTTGATAAACACAATAACCACTGCGGTAGTACTTATAAATGCCGAAATACCTGCGGTTATAAACATAAATACCGGAATCAGCAGGATCATAGGGAGAATGCTGAGTTTCTGCAGGCCCTGGGCAAGCCAGGCAATTACGCCGTTATCCTCAAGGGCTATGGCCAGAATCATAAGTGCCAGCACGGTAATGGTTGCGGTATTGGAGAAGCCGCTTATACCTTCTTCGGGAGAGACCAAACCCAGTAAAACCAGAGCAACGATAATAAAAATGGCGATTTTATCAACCGGGAAGAGTTCGGTGACAAAAAATACAATAGTTAATCCCAGTATGATAAATACTTCAATAATCGCCAGATCCATAGATTCAATCTTTTTTATAAAAGTATGTTGAAACTTAAAGCGCTATTCCTAAATTAAACTTAAACCTGTAATCTAAAATTGAAGTGAGCTGCAATAAGTTTATCTTTAATTTTCTATAAGTTTAGTTTAATGTATTCTGCACTCCGTAGTCATATAGAAGCAATTGTTTCCCTTACCGATAGCGAATTTGAAGAGTTTGTAAGTATCCTCTCGCTTGAGAAATTTAAAAAGGACGAGTTTATAATCAGACAGGGGGATGCCGTTACAAAAGAGTATTACGTTCTTGAAGGTTGTGCACAGGCCTACTATGCCTCAGAAACCGGGGATCGCTCTGTGCTTCAATTTGCTATAGAAGATTGGTGGATCAGTGATTTTTCTGCGTTTTATAACAATACTCCGGCGGTTTTAAACGTGCGGTGTATAGAGGATACCGTGGTATTGGGGCTGCACAGGCAGCATCTGGAGGAGTTTTATGAACGGGTACCCAAATTTGAACGTTTTTTCCGTATCAAGGTCACTAAAGCTTTTCTTAGTTTAAAAAACCGCATTCAGAGCGGTCTTGATAAAAACAGTAAAGAGCGCTATCTGGATTTTTGTCAAACCTATTCCAATATTGAAAGACGGGTACCCAACTATCAAATCGCCAGTTACCTGGGTATTCAGCCTCAATCACTAAGTCGCATTCGCAAAGAGATCCAGACTTCGGGTCCCGATATTTCAACTTAACACTGCTTAACAGGTTTTAATGCAGGCTTAACAGGTTACGCTCACATAGGTGAATAAATTGCCTATGGCTGTTAGTTAATTTTACCTGAACCAAAAAATTAATAATATGAGTTTATCAAATAAAACCATTATAGTAACCGGTGCTTCAAGTGGAATAGGCGAAGCAACAGCTAAAACCCTTGCCGCTGCAGGCGCTAATGTTGTGATTACAGCACGACGTACAGAACGTCTTCAAGAACTTAAAGATTTAATTGAAAAGGAGGGTGGTAAGGCACTTGTTGTAACTGCTGACGTTACCAGTAAGGAAGACTGGAAAAAAGTAATGACCGAAACACATAAGACATTCGGAAAAGTGAATGTACTGGTCAATAATGCCGGATTAATGCCACTATCATTTGTTGAAAACCTAAAAACGGATGAATGGGACAAGATGGTAGATGTGAATATTAAAGGTGTTTTGAATGGGGTTGCCAGCGTAGTGCCCGATATGAAAGAAACCAAAAATGGACACATCATTAATATATCATCTGTTGCAGGGCGAAAAGTAATGCCCGCAGGAGCCGTCTATTGCGCTACAAAATATGCGGTGCGTGCCCTAAGTGAAGGTATTCGTCAGGAAATGGGACCCAAATACAATACAAAGGTAACAGCAATCGAACCCGGTTTTGTTGCTACAGAGCTGACCAATACGATTACTGATGAAGATGTACAGGATATGATGTCTCAGTTTGAAGACCTTACTCCACTTCAGGCTCAGGATATCGCCAACTCTATTTACTATGCCTTATCACAACCGGAACATAGCAGCGTGAATGAGATTTTAATAAGACCTACAACTCAGGAATTATAAGATCTTTTCTAATTATAATAATCAAAGCTTCATCGATTTTCGGTGAAGCTTTTTTGTTTTAGCAAATAAAACTAAAATTTAAAAGGCTCAATATTCCCAGAATGAGTGCTGTAAGACCAATGATCGCCCTATAAGGATTGAGCACTGAAGCGGTTTTATTAAAGAAGTTATGCAGGCCGGGTTGGTTCTCAAGCTTTCCGCCGAGCAGGGTAAGGCCAGCTAAAATGCTTACCAGATCCCTGAAAAAACAAAAGGGTTTTAGCAAATACCAGATTCCCAAAATCAGACAAATTCCACCTATAACTGCAGCAAAGGGGCGTAAAGCGTTTGCGATTTTTGTGAAAACCTGAGCATCACCATCCCATTTATCCAGTGTGGCGATTGCCAGAAGGATTCCGGCACAAATAAGGGCCAGTTCATAAAGTATATGCATAACGGCTGAAGTTTACAATTCATCAAAATTCTGAAGCGGCACGAGTTCTTCCTGCTCGCGTATAAAATTAACCGCTTCCAGCAGGCTATCAAAGGATAGAATAGCATCTTTATAAAAAAAACGTTCAATGACCAGATTAAGCATAGACTTTTCTCTGTAGGTAACAGCTGCAAATAATTTAAAAGTCTTGCCCATTTTTAAAAACTTGAGCCAATCCTGAGGTTTGATCGAATAGTCGTTGATTCTGTTAGATATGTAGTTGAGGTGATTGGTTTCAGTTCCGTAGAATTGTATACCTAAATTGATTACTGTAAAGGCTTTTTCCCAATCAAACAAAACACCTTCTGCAATTTCTGATATGATAAAACTATCAAAGAAATAGAATACCCCAAACGGCAGCTTATGCTCTTCCAGAACATGGTGTATAAGTGGTGTATCCCGTACTCTCATACCCCTAAAGTTAGCTAAAGAAAGATTTATTTTAAAAAACTCAAAAAAAAAAATGTGGTCTATAGGTCAGTTTATCAGACTTTTAAATCACCTGAAATAAAAAAAGCTGCCGGTAGGCAGCTTTTTAGAAGTAATTAGGGGTTAAAAGTTAGTCTGTACTGCTAACCAGTGATAAGAATTTATCCAGATTAGGCAGAATTACTATTCGGGTTCTTCGGTTTTTTGCGCGGTCTTCTTTGGTAGCATTGTCAACAAGCGGTAAGTAACTACTACGCCCCGCAGCTATTAATTTTGCCGGATCAACATCATATTTATCCTGCAGCTCACGAATGATTGCTGTAGAACGTTGTACACTTAATTCCCAGTTATCCTTGATGTAAGCCCCCGGTTTTACAGTTTGGTCATCGGTATGCCCTTCAACCATTACTTCAATGGCAGGTTCAGAATTGATAACATCGGCAAGGCGCTTTAAAAGATCATCTGCTTTTTTGCTTACGCGATAGCTTCCGCTGTTAAAAAGCAATTTATCAGACACGTTAATCATAACCACAGTCTCATCAATGTCAACCTGAATATCATCATCTGCAGTGACGTTTTCGTCCAGATTCTTTTTCAGATTATAAGAGATTGCGAGGTTCATAGAGTCTTCTAAAGAACGCGCTTGGGCTAACTCCTGCTGGTCTGCATTCTTAAGCGTTTCACGCATTTTGGCTTTTGAAGCTTCAGACATTACAGCCAGATTTTCAACCAGGTCTAATTTTTGATAATTCTCATCTCTAAGCGAGTTGATTTTGGTGTTGTAATCTGCTACACGATTTTCGATAGCGTTGTACCTGGCTTCCAGCTCTTCCTTTTCAACCTGAGTTTTGGTAAGTGTTACCCGGGTATTGTCATACTGGCTTTGTAATTCGGTGTATTTCTTTTTAGATACACAAGAAACGGTAAGTATGGTTACGCCCAGGGCCGCAACGGTGTTTAAAGTTTTCATTTTTCAAAAAATTATAGTTAAGTTTCTATAACCTTGAAAAATGGCCAATAGTGCCCTGAAGTTCTTATTTTTCTGTTAAAAAAAGAAATCCTGCCATTCGATAAATGTCAGGATTCCTGATTTAAAGCTGGTTAACAGCTTATGTTGAACTAATTATTTTATTTCTACAAGCTCCAGATCAAATACCAGATCCTGACCTGCCAGCGGGTGATTGGCATCAATCACGATACTTTCGCTACGCACTTCGGCTACACGAAGTTGACGTTCTGTACCGTCGGGATTTTTAGCCATTAAGCCCATTCCTACCTGAGGATCAATTTCTGAAGGCAGGTCACTTTTGGGTACTTCCTGAAAAAGTTCTTTTCGTACTTCGCCATAGGCTTCAGCTTCAGGGATAGTAACCGTTTTTTTCTCTTTTTCGGTCATGTCGATCAATCCCTGCTCAAAGCCCGGGATAATCATACCCTGTCCTAATTGAAATTCAAGGGGTTGCTTGTCTACTGAACTGTCAAATATTTGACCATTAGTAAGCTTTCCGGTGTAGTGTACCTTTACGGTATCGTTATTTTTTACTTTACGTTTTGTGTTTTTTTCCTGTGTTTCCATAGGAACAAGCTAAAAAACAGGCTGTGTAATACCTAAGCAAAAGTGTTAAAATCTGAATTTTTAGGGGTCTAAAAACAAAAAGCATCAAAACCTGAGGAATTGATGCTTTTAGATGCGATTTCTTGAACTATTAGGACTTCGCTGCGCGCTTGTTTTTAACAATTTTGGAAATAACCAGGTAAGCAATTAGCGCAATTACAAAGTAGAGGAAATAAGATACCGGTTTGCCATCGCCGCCTACTGTAGTAAACAGACGTTCCCAGCGAATTTTCTCCGTAATTCCCTTGCCATTACTATCCCAGCTAAACCAGATAAATACCGGCTTACCTACGATATGGTTTTCAGGAACAAAGCCCCAAAAACGACTGTCCTCACTATTGTGGCGATTATCGCCCATCATCCAGTAGTAATCCTGTTTAAACGTGTAGGAGGTAATAGGCTGGCCATCAAGCATTACCTGATTGCCGCTTACGGTAATTTTCCGAGGCTCTCCCATTTCTTCACCCTCATAAACCTCAATAAGACGCTTATAAAGTGGAATATTTTCGGGGGTAATTGCAGTAGACGTACCTTTTTTAGGAATATAAACGGGTGCGATCTGATCTACGTTACCCAGACTTGCAGATCCCTTGGGAAAGATAGAGGCTTCTTTTTCACCCTGAGGTGTTACATAACGCTCCAGCGATTCAACATTAGGATGATTTTTAAAGCGTTCTGCGTTTTCTTCAGAAAGTTCTGAGATAAAAAACTGCTTGCCCTGAACAAACTGTAAACTTTTTATTTTGTATTCATTATACAGGTTTGATGCATTAAAACCTCCGCTTTTTGAAACACCGGTGTATGCGTATTGCAATTGAGCACGGTCTGGTAACCCGAGCGGTTTATTATTTACAAACACCTTACCGTCTACAACCTTAAGGCTGTCACCCGGCAAGCCTACTGCACGCTTGACGTAATTTGACTTTTTATCTATGGGCTTATGATAGTATTTGCCATCATCAAGGCCGTAAAATGCGTTTACAGTATCTACCGGCCAGCTGAAAACAACAATATCACTGCGCTCCACATCCTGAAATCCAGGTAATCTGAAATAGGGGAGTTGGGGTTTGTCTAAATAGGATTTGATGCCCAATCCCGGTATGGTATCGTGCACCATTGGGAAACTTACCGTAGTCATTGGAGTACGGGCACCGTAGTGGAATTTACTCACAAACAAAAAATCTCCAATAAGCAGGGTACGTTCTAAAGATCCCGTAGGAATGGTAAAGGGCTGCATAACATAGGTATGCACAATAGTTGCTGCTACGACCGCAAAAAGAATGGAGCTTATCCATTCTCCCGATGCACTTTTAGGGACTAAAGAGCGAGCTTCTTTATAACTTACGTCTGCGGCGTAGTTGATGTAGAATAAATAAAAACCAAGTGTAACTATGGCCAGAAGGGTATCGGTAGTCGTGTTTTTACCAAAACTGCGTGCCGTTTCAACCCATATAACCGGAAACATAATAAGGTTTACGATAGGAATAAAAAGAAGAATCGTCCACCACCAGGGGCGACCTATAATTTTCATTAAAATGACCGCATTATAAACGGGTATGAGAGCTTCCCAGGCCTGTCTGCCGGCTTTTTTATATAATTTCCAAGTTCCCAAAAAGTGAATAACCTGTACCAGCAGGAAAAAAATAAACCATTGCATTAGTGTCATAGGTCTTTATTTTTAAAAGTCGACTATAAAAAATGGCAGCGGCCATTTTTGAGTAAGTCAATTAAACAGTTGTTCTGTTACATTGTATTAAAGTGAAAAAAGCTCTGCGTTTTATAAACCCAAAACATCTTTCATACTGTAAACTCCGGTTTTATCCTTTAGCCATTCGGCGGCGATTATGGCTCCCAAAGCAAAACCATTGCGGCTGTGTGCCTTATGCTCTATTGTGATCTCATCTACTTCGCTTCGGTAATTGATGATGTGGGTGCCGGGCACTTCACCCTCGCGTTTAGCCGTAATCGTCAATTTACCGGTCTCTTTTTCGTCTAAAACCCAATCTTTTTTATCCGAATGATCGAGAATTCCTTCGGCCAGAGTGATAGCGGTACCGCTGGGCGCATCCAGTTTGTGTATGTGATGAACCTCGGTCATTGAAACGTCATATTCCTGAAGGTTTTTCATCATTTGCGCCAATTGTTTATTTAGCTCAAAAAAGATGTTGACTCCCACGCTAAAATTAGATGCATAAATAAATGCGCCTTTTTTGTTTTCGCAAAGCGAAACCATTTCATCATAATGATCGAGCCAGCCCGTAGTGCCCGAAACAACCGGAATCCCGGCTTCCAGGCAGGCCGAAATGTTATTTACGGCAGCATCAGGAATACTAAAATCTATGGCAACATCTGCGCCGTTAAAGTCATAATCATCGTCCTGATCTATGGTTTTCACGATCTGATGACCGCGGTCTGTCGCAAGTTTTTCTATGGTTTTTCCCATTCGGCCATAGCCTAAGAGTGCAATTTTCATAACTAAAAGGTGTATATAATACGCATCCCAAACGTATTGGAAAAATCAATATCGTCGCGTTGTATATAGGGTGAAAAGCTCAAGCGATCTTCGATATCGTATTGAGACAGGTGAGCATCAACGTTTGCTTCCAGAATTTGAAGAACATAAATCCCTGCTGTAATGAGGATGGAAAGCTCTTTGTTTCTACGGTAAAAATCCTGAGCCCGTATTAATTGATCTTCGGTAAAAATCTGATTGATATTGCCTTCTTCATCAATTTCGGTAAATTCATCAATACGACCGGCTATGCGGTCTTTATAGGCCGTTCGATACGTTTGAAATAAATCGTGATTATAAATGGCGATACCAACACCGGTACCAATAGCCCCGTAAACCAGAGGTATTTTCCAGTAATCACCATTGTAGGCCTGGCCCAGTCCCGGAAGTACAGCTGCGTAAAAAGCAGCCCGGGAGGGTTTTAAGGCATCATATTCCTGAAAGGTTTCGTCTATTTCTTCCGCCTTGACTGTAGGTGCTTCTTCCTGCCCGTCAGAAACCTGAGCATAAAAAGTACCGGTCAGAAAAAGACCTATGATAAGCGGAAACAGTTTAGGCACCGGAGATTAATTTTTTAAGACGTTTAAAGTCTTCTTCAGAAGAGAACGGTATAATGAGTTTTCCATTGCCTTTAGCAGCAACTTTTACATCAACTTTAGCCCCAAAATAGGAAGCAAACTCTTTTTTACCATCCTCGATAAAGTCCGGTACTTTAGGTGCTTTAGATTTTGGTGCAGTTTTAATGCCCTTACCTTCTTTATAATTTTTTACCAAAGCCTCTGTGGCCCGCACAGATAAGGCATTCTCAATGATCTTTTCGTAGATATCAAGCTGGTCTGATGTACTGTCAATATTTATAAGCGCCCGGCCGTGTCCCATAGATAAAAATCCGTCGCGCATCCCGGTTTGAATGATGGGATCAAGCTTTAAAAGACGCAGGTAATTGGCAATTGTTGAGCGGTTTTTACCTACGCGCTCGCTCATTTGCTCCTGAGTAAGGTTTATTTCTTCAATAAGCCGCTCGTAGGATAATGCGATTTCAATAGGATCGAGATCTTCCCGCTGAATGTTTTCAACCAGAGCCATCTCAAGTGATTCCTGGTCGTTGGCAATGCGTATGTAAGCAGGGATGGTCTCAAGGCCTACCAGTTTTGAAGCTCTAAAACGACGCTCTCCCGATACCAGCTGGTATTTACCGAATTCAATTTTACGCACAGTAATAGGCTGAATAACTCCCAATTCACGAATTGAGGAAGCCAGCTCCTTAAGAGCATCTTCGTTAAAACTGCTACGGGGTTGAAACGGGTTAACTTCAATCTGATCAAGCTCTAACTCGACAATATTGCCTACTACCTTATCTGCTCCTTTATCTCCAGCCGACTTGATGTCGTTGTCAGGATCTTTCAACAAGGCTGAAAGACCACGACCCAGAGCTTGTTTTTTCATTGCTTTAGCCATGCTTACGCGTCATTTTTTGTAATTATCTCCTGGGCTAAACTTAAGTAATTTGCAGCACCTTTGCTGCCCGCATCGTAGTTTATTATGCTTTCTCCATAACTGGGCGCCTCACTTAAACGCACGTTACGCTGTATTATGGTTTCAAAAACCATTTCGTCAAAATGCTTTTGAACCTCTTCAACTACCTGATTAGACAATCTCAGTCGGGAATCAAACATGGTAAGTAATAGTCCCTCTATATCAAGGCTGTTGTTGTGAATTTTCTGAACGCTTTTAATGGTGTTGAGCAATTTACCCAGACCCTCCAGCGCAAAATACTCACATTGTATAGGAATGATAACAGAATCTGAGGCTGTTAGCGCATTAAGCGTTAAAAGACCCAGAGAAGGGGCACAGTCGATCAAGATATAATCGTATTGATCTTTTAAGTGGCGAATGGCTTTACGCAACATATACTCTCGCTGCTCCATTTCTACCAATTCGATTTCAATAGCAACCAGATCAATATGAGCCGGAATGAGATCCAGGTTAGGAGATTCGGTTTTTATAATCGTTTCTTCAGCTGAGCTTGAGTGTTCGAGCAACTGGTATGTGCCCAACTCCACAGATTCTACGTCAATACCTAGGCCGGAAGTGGCATTCGCCTGCGGATCAGCATCAATTAGGAGCACTTTCTTTTCAAGAACACCCAGTGAGGCTGCCAGGTTTACGGAAGTGGTTGTTTTACCAACGCCCCCTTTTTGGTTTGCAATTGCAATTATTTTACCCATAGGTTTTGTGAGAATTATTAGGCGAAAATACAATATATAACCCGCATATAAAATGCTTTTTGTTAACAGTAGAGGTTGACAAACGACTTCTCGTTTTAAAGAATCGAAAGGATTTAATATTCACTGGTTTACAAACGCAAAGCATTGTTTTGAATAATAAGAGACGGCTTTTTAGCTTGTCACTCACGTCTGATATATAGGGGTTTAATCGATTTTATTTTTTTGATGTTTTTATAACCTGTACTTTCATTAGTGTTAATCATATCAAAAACTAATTATTATGAGCCAAACCAAACTAAAGCTGGAAGATTTCTCTTTTGAGAAGTTGGAGGAGCGTAAAGAGTTTACGTTCTACTACACACACGACTATGGATGTGCCAAAACACACAGTTCTTGTGATCCTTGCGCACCACCACCACCACCTCCTCCACCATGTGGCGGTACACCAACCTAGAATATATACTGGTTGGGTGGCACCGTAAGGTGCATTTAAAACTAAAAGTTCAAATTAAATTTTTAATTTGAACTTTTTACATTTTTATATATGTCTCAAAAAACAATCTCTACCTATTTTTTTACTCGCCTTCTTGATTTCATAAGCCCTTTATGTGATATCAGGAACACTGAAACCTTCAGCGATTTTAAGAATGCTGTTGATTATTATACCTATTATACATTTACCATAGATGCCCTAATAGATGGCGAGCTTGACTTTGAGACTTCTTCAAATCCTGCTGATTATAAACTGGTTAAAGCAAATCTTAGGAACACCCGCTCACTACAAATTCTAACGGGTCTTTTTGGATCGAGTTCTGAGTTTTGGTCTTTGATGGAAAAATACATGAGCACCTATTATTCCGGTTTGGTTGTTGAAAAACAGCGTAGTGCAAATGCGTTTGTTCACGACCTAAACAGCTTTAAATCTTATGCTTTGGCCAAACACGCACCCGCATTTGTACCTTCCGGAGGCTTGATTTTGCTTTTTGATTCTCAGGTAACTCAGGAGCGGCTCGAGCAGTTGCTTACTCCTTTGTTTTACGGTATGCAGATGCTTGACGATATGGAAGATTTTAATCGCGATACCATTTCAGGACAATTGACCTATTGCATCAGCCGTACTCGAATTTACATTGAGGAAAACCAAATTGAAAACCCAAACAACCTGGAACGCTTTGAAGAGCGTGTATTTTATATGTCGGGTATTGCCCGGGAGTGCAACGACTTTGCAGAAGCTCAATTTAGACAGGCTCAGGAACTCGCCCGAGAACTTCAGCTAGACGAGTTAGTTTTATGGATTGATTCGATGTTTCAAATGCTGAAACACAACCAAAATATTATTGACGAGGTAAGTAACTAATATGTCGGTCTTAAAAGAAAGCTATTCCCTGTCGCATTACGAAAAGAACTCCTGGGTTTTAGAAAGCCGGGGAATGCATTACATTATTTCGGCTCCTGCAAAAGAACTTTTAGAACTACTAAAGGAATCGGAAAGTCTTTCACAAGCTTGCGATGCTTTTAACAACAGATATGGTTACCAGTTTTCTGAAAGTCAATTTTGGGAATTTATCATTAACCGGCTCGGTTTTACGGGTCTTATAGCGGGTTTTGAACCTGAGGTAGAAAAAGAGCATAAGTTTATTAACCTGCAATTTGTCATATTTAAACCTGCTCTTGCAGCGCGGCTCGGGAGACCTTTACAGCCTTTATTTAACCAAAGCTTTTTTTATATCACCTTCAGTCTGCTGCTAATACTCGCGATATACAGTTTGTTTACAGTTTCGTTTCAAAGCCTGGGTTTTTCAGTATTTGCTTTAATGGCTTTGTATCTGGTAACCATAATCCTTCACGAACTGGGTCATATTGCTTCCTGTAGAAAATTTACCGGGAAAAACGGTGAGATAGGGGGAGGCCTGTATTTGATTTTTCCGGTACTGTTTTCAAATATCACCGCCTTATGGCAGGCCGGTAAATCTGAGCGGGTAATTGGTAATCTGGCCGGAGTCTATATGCAGTTGTGGTGTTTGCTGTTTTTCTTTTTACTGCATCAATTTTATCCTGATGTTGTTTTATTTAATCAAATCGTTTTTATGCTGTCTTTGTACAGTTTGATACAGCTCATTCCATTTATTAGATCTGACGGGTACTGGCTTTTGTCTGATTTAAGCAATACGCCCAATCTGCTGTCAAAAGCAAATGAATCCTTGAGAGACTTTTTAAAATCACCATTGGCATATTTTACAAAGGATAAGCGACCTAAGGCAACCTTTTTATTGCTGTATTCGGTGTTTAACAATGCGCTTATTCTTTATTTTATCACGCTCCAGCTTTTGCGTAACCGGCATGCCCTGCTTCATTTTCCGGAGTATTTGCTCGATGTGTTAAAGCATTTAATTCAGTTAGAACCGGTGGCTTTTGACTTTAGTTATTTCCCCGTAATTTTATTTTACATCGTAAGCTTTCAAATGCTCAAGCGCATTTTTGATTCTGTTTTTAAAACGAAAAAGCAACAGCAGTCTGCTATTATCAAGTAAAATTTTGGCATAAAAAGACTCCCTTAAATACCTTAGTATAAAAGGGAGTCTTTTAAATGATAGCAACCGGTTTACTCGGTTTCTTCAGGCATTAATACACCCATAAAATAGTTATCATCCAGATATTTGTTTGCAACTTCCTGAAGTTCTTCTGCAGTAAGCGCCTGTACACGTTCTTCAAAACTCATCATCATGGCGATGTCTTTATCTTCCTCATCGCTATCCTGTAAGGCCGCAAGCCAGAAGCTGTTTTTCTGCATCTCGTCTTTACGTTCCTGAAGATAAGTTTCTTTAACTTTTGCAAGATCTTCTGCAGTAGGACCGTTTTCTTTAAGTTTTTCTACTTCAGCAAGTGCAGCTTCTGTAAGTTTTTCAACATTATCAGGTCCGCAGGGGAAACTGATGCTGAATGTTGCATTTCCGTAAGGGTATTTACGTATACCGCCGTTTGCACCTACACCATAAACACCGCCTATTTCTTCACGCAACTGCTCGATAAGCTTAATAGTTAGCACTTCGCCTAAAGCATCCAGTTCAAGAGCTTCGTCTGCATCGTAAGTAGTTTCTTCAACCCAAACAATCTGCACCTGGCTCTTAGGGTCTGTACCTTTGTTAACTACCACTTTTTGCTGCTCATCTTTCGGTCTGAAATCAGATACCTCAAAAGTTTCATTACTGTTTTTACCCGGTAGGCTACCGATGTACATTTTTGCAAACTCTTTAAGTTGAGCCTCATCAATATTGCCTACAAAATAGAAATTGAAATCCCCTGCGTCTGCAAAACGCTCCTGATATTTGGCATACGCCAAATCGTAATCTGCTTCATCGAGTTTTTCAGGAGTTGGGAAGCCATTGTATCTGGGATTGCCCTCGTTACGAATTTTTCCAATTTCGTTTTGATAGTAGAAATTAGGATTAGCCATCAGGTTACCTAAGAAGCTTTTTTGCTTGGTGATAAACGAGTTGTAGGCTTCCTCATCTTTATTTAGATCGGTAAAATACAGATAGACTTCCTGAAAAAGGGTTTCCAAATCCTTTGGCGCAGCCTGACCTCTGAAACCTTCGGTAGTAGAGGAGATAAAAGGAGATACCTGTACAATTTTCCCACTCATCAGTTTATTCATATCATTGAGTGAAAGACCGCCAATTCCGGCCTGGGTCAAACCACTATTAGCAAAAGCTGTTGCCAGATAATCCTCATCGGAATACAGACTGGTTCCGCCATAGCTATATGCGCTGAAAAGGATTTCATCATTTTTAAAATCGGTGATTTTGTAAGTGATTTTAGCCCCATTGCTCAGGGTAAAGCTTTTAAAATCCAGATCAGCATTTACGTCTTCAGAAACAATTTCTCCGGCTTCAGGCTTGGCTTCAAGGAGTTCGCTACGCACGGCCTCGTCTACGTAAGCAATTAATTCTGAATTTTCAACTTCTTCCAATAAAGCCAGAACTTCAGCTTCCTGTACAGGTTCTAAGCCCTCTTTTTCGGGTCCTGTAAGTATGATTACGCGGTTGTCAGGATGAATAAAATTCTGAATAAGACCATTTACATCTTTAAGATCAATCGTTGGCAACACTTTTTGGTAGAAATCATATTCCCATTCGATACCGGGAATAGGCTCTTCCTCCAGAAAATTGTTTACATATTCGCCTACAATACGGCCGCTTTCAATCTTATCGCGGTCTTTATAGGTTTTTTCCATACGTGCCAAAAGTTCTTTTTTAGCACGCTCCAGTTCACCTTCCTGAAAGCCAAAACGCTTTACACGCTCATTTTCTACGAGAAGGGCCTTTAATCCGTCAAGCTGACCGGTTTCACTGGTGTTTGCCATAGATTGATAGGCGTTTTTGTCACGGGCATAAGTACCACCGTAGTAGCTGTATCCAAAGATAAAGGGCGGATTGGCTTCATTACGCAATTCATTAAGTCTGTTGTTTAACATGGTTGAAAACAGACTGCGAACTATTAAATCTTTATAATCCTGAGTTGTTTTTGTGGCCGGACTTTTAAAGGTGTCTTTGTACATCACCTGAACGCGGCTGAAAGGGGCTTCCGGGTCGGTAGCTACGGTAACAAACGTCTCTTCGTGGTTGGGAAGGTCAAATTCCTCACGTTTAGGAGCATTTTTCTTAGGTTCAATTTTACCGAAATGATCCTTAATTTTTTGCTCCAGAGTGGCTACATCGAGATCTCCCACAGCGACTACCGCCATTAAATCGGGGCGGTACCAGTCATTGTAAAACTTCCGAATGGTTTCATAATCAAAGTTTTCTAAAACCTCTTTTTTACCAATGGGTAAACGCTCGGCATATTTTGAACCGTAAAGCATTTTAGGTAAATACTCCTGAAGCATACGCTTGTCAGGTCCTAAGCCCAGACGGTATTCTTCAAGTACCACGCCGCGTTCGCCGTCAATGGCTTCTTCAGTAAGGGTCGTGTTGTGCGCCCAATCTTCCAGAATTTGAAATCCTTTTTCCAACTTTTCAGGATCATCACTGGGGATGGGTAAGATGTATACCGTTTCGTCAAAACTGGTGTAGGCGTTAAGGTCAGCACCAAATTTAACACCGATGCTTTGCAGGTAATCTACCAGTTCATTTTTCTGAAAATTGGTTGTACCGTTAAAGTTCATATGCTCCATAAAATGCGCCAGACCCTGCTGATTATCATTTTCGAGAATGGAACCTGCATTGACAACCAGACGTAGTTCTACTTTGTCTTCGGGCTTGCCGTTGTTGCGAATGTAATAGGTGAGGCCGTTATCGAGCTTTCCTATTTTTACATTGGGATCTGTTGGGATCTGACCTTGCGGAATGTTTGCCGAATTGGCTTTGCTCTCCACATTTTGAGCTTGTACCGTTCCCAGAAGAAACAGACAGAGGCCAAAAATCCAAAAATTGTGCTTTTTCATTAATACGTATTTAATGTTAGTGTAAGTAGTTGCCTGAACAGGCAGTATATAGGGATATTTAAAACTAATAATTTAGTTTTTTAAAAGCCATAAAAAGGGACTTTAATTTCAAAGAAATTTTTCTTCGAAAAGATTTAGCCCTTGCGCTTAGCCTTAACCATAGCTTCCAGCTGATCCCATAATTCTTCAGGGATGTCTTTGAGGAGGTTGAATTGTCCCGCACCTTCAAGCCACTCGCCACCGTCTATGGTCACAACTTCGCCATTGAGATAAGCTGAAAAGTCAGAAACGAGATAAGCTGCCAGATTGGCCAGTTCCTGATGATCGCCTACGCGACGCAGCGGTACTTTTTTAGACAGATCAAATTTTTCCGCCAGATCTCCCGGAAGCAGTCGTTCCCAGGCGCCTTTGGTAGGGAAGGGGCCGGGTGCAATCGCATTAGAGCGTATGCCGTACTTCGCCCATTCTACTGCAAGGGAGCGCGTCATCGCCAGTACACCGGCTTTTGCGGTCGCGCTGGGTACTACATAGGCTGAACCCGTCCACGCGTAGGTAGTCACGATGTTGAGAATGGTTTTGTTTTTTTCGCCCTTGTCAATCCAGTGTTTACCAAATGCCAGCGTACAGTTTTTACTTCCCTTTAATACAATATCAATTATTACATCAAAAGCATTGGCTGAGAGTCGCTCGGTAGGCGAAATGAAATTACCTGCGGCATTATTTAGAAGCACGTCAACACTACCAAAACGTTCTACAACCGCATCCCGCATCGCTTCAACCTGATCGTAGTGGCGTACATCGCATTGCACGGCAAAGCAGGTGCCTCCGGTCTCATCCTCAAGTTCCTGAGCGGTTTTTTTAAGTTTATCGAGATCTCTGGAGGTAATTGCCACGTTGGCTCCGAGTTCCAGAAAGTATTTGGTCATTGATTTTCCCAGACCACTGCCACCACCGGTGACTACAATAGTTTTTCCTTTAAGCGCATCGTCGCGCAGCATTTTATCGGTGTAATTCATAAGAGTTTCGTGTAATTCGTATTGCTTTTTTTAAATGTACATTTTTCAGCAAACGATTCAATCACCAAATCCTATTTTTTCTAAACTACTGGTACTTCTTTAGGATTTTTGGTAACTCAAAATCAAACGCATACATTTTAAAATCAGCATCAACCACATTGCCAACTTTGTCTAAAACAATGTATTGAGGAATTCCATTAAAACTGAATATATCCCTGAAACGGTGATAGGTGCTCTGATCTACCCGATACACATGTTCCAGCTCCTGTTCAGCGATAAATTTATCATAGGTTTTCTGGGGGGACTGGGATTCATCGGTGATAAAGACAAATTCAAAAACAGGATTGTCTTTATACTTTTTACGGGTTTCTTTCATATGTTTAATGGTTGCCACGCAGGGGCCGCAAGAAGTAGCCCAAAAATCAACAAACAGGATTTTCCCTTTAAATTTGTCTGTAATCTTACGAAAGGCCGTGGTACCCTTACCTTCGGGAAGTACTAGGGTATTTTCTTTAAAGACTTCGGATGCAGGTAGATCTCCATCAACCAGCTCTTCGTTATCGGACACTTGAGGATAGATCTGGTCATACATACGCTGTCCTTCAGCTTTTAAAAATGGGTTATCTATGTCTTTTTTAAGGTTCGTCCAGACCAGCTCTGAAGTTTCTTTTCCCCAGAAATCAAACTGAAATTTTAAACTTCGTACTTTAATAATATCACTTGCCAGACCCTTTTCAACACCAAAAAAATTCACAAGCAGGCTGTCTTTTTGCTTCCATTTTTCCAGTTCAATTGGTGCTTTATCTTTTGGGAGGGGCTCTGTGTATTTTTTACTAAAATTCTGTAACTCCACAAAGTATTTTTCATTAAACTCATCAGATAGCTGTCTGCGTTCTAAAGAGTCTAGTTTTGAAGCTTCATCTTCAGACAGTGGTTTTAAAAGTTCCTTAAATTTATTTTCCAAAAGAATTCCTTCTTCGTCAAAGTACTCCTGCAAGGTTTTTTCAGATTGACGATATTTGGCCCTTGAAGAATTACGGTCTACTTCCTGAAGCGGATCTGCATATTCCAGGCGGTTTATTAAAATTTTAAATTGATTCGTTGCTAAAGCGGCGGGATCATTAACCAGCAATAAATCTTGCATATCTTCATAAAACGAGTCTGGAATTTCGGTATTTGAAACTAAAAGAGTTGAGTCTTTTCTTTTTTCAGAAGCCCTATCGCTTACAAAATCTAGCAAATTTGTACTTGTAATCATTTTAACATCAGCCTGAAGGAGTTCCTGTGCCTTGGGCGAAATATTTTTTTCCAGTATATACTGGTTCAATCTATCCCTATTATTTTCGTAAGTTGCTATTAATGAATCCTTGAATACCAACGGCTCAATGGTAGTTGTCATTTTTAAATATTCTTCATATTCCTTTCTATTGTTGTACTTCGCCTTGTTTATATCAAATTGACTTAACTCTTCATTTATCTGAGCTAGTGGACCATAGTATTCCACGTTTTCCAATTCGTAACGACGGTCACGATAACGATCTGCGAGTAAAAACTCTTCCCAATCTATTATAAGCCCCAGGGTAGTGCCGGGTTCCAGATAAATGGTAAAATTTTTCTTATAAATTACAAAAAAGGTCTCTGTGGGATGTACCAAAGGTATTTCGGCTTCAAATCGTCCATCAGGAGCGATTTCTATTACAGTGGGATATTCTTCCCGGGTAAGCTCGTTACCGATGTAAATCATACCGGTTTCAAAACCCAGTCTGGGATCATAACCTTTGATATAACCTACAACACGCCCCATTTTTCGACTGAAAAAGCTATCAGAATCAAAACTTTCTAATGCCGGGTCAGATTTTGCTACCTCTTGCTTCAGCCAGGTCATCACCTCTGATGGTACTTCTTTACGAGTTTGGGAATCTGTTTGTATAAGAGAAATTCCAAAAATAGTCTTGGAAGCATCCACATAATCGATTTTTTGAGTGGAAAGTGGAAGCGGTTCAAAAATGAGTTCTGTGAATTGTTCGCCAGACTCTGGTGTCCAGAGTTTTTCATCAAATTGAGCACCTATCACTTCTTTGATCCTGTACTTTTTATCGGTAGCTACATCCCTCAGATACGTGTCTTTGGTAAAGTTGACCCACCAACCGGGAATAAATTTAGAATGAATGGTGACTCGGGTTTCTTCAGGAGTCCTTTCTATTCGGCTTACATGCGTGATTCCGCTCGTTGTAACTTCATAAGAAGGATTATCAATTACTTGTGTGGTCTTCTGTGCATTGCAAAAACTTGCAAGGCTAAAAACCAGTAAGAATGCTAAGTTGTAATTGTTGATTTTCATGATTGATGAATTTACAGAACAATAAACTTAGTTAAAAAATGAGGCTTACCAGACTATGGTACAGGTATATAGGTTTAAATGTAACGTTTAAAGAAACATTTGTTACAGCTGAAATTGATGTTACTCTTCAAAAGTCTTCAATAAAATCTCCATAATCGAAATGGTCGCCTCACTGATTTTCGATCCCGGACCAAAAACCGACACGGCACCTGCGTCAAACAGAAACTGATAATCCTTACGCGGAATCACGCCACCCACGATTACCATAATATCTTCGCGATCCAGTTTTTTAAGTTCTTCAATCACCTGCGGGACTAAGGTTTTATGACCTGCCGCGAGGGAGGAAACGCCCAGGATGTAATGTTTTCTGCGAAGCGTTTAGCGGGCTAGAGCTTTTTTAAAAGCATTTTTTCGTTAGTAAATTGATTAGCAGCATCTAAAAATTCTACCATTAAAGGCCAATTAGAATTGGGCTCGTAATTGTGTTTGTAGTTTTTGTTAACGGAAAGTTCTATTTCGTCGCCTTTCAGTACTGCCTCACTTACAAATGTGCCGGTTGTATTATCTACATTTATATTGAATTTTTCAAGACCTGCAACTTCATAACCGGCTGGAATTTTAAAAGTTATTTTGTAGAAATAACTTCTGGGATAGGTCATATAAATATTTTCTGTGCGTTCACGGTCTTTTTCCGTGAGATCTATCTGATCGGTTATCAGCTTTCCGAGTTCTACAATATGGTTAGGACCTGCTTTTTTAACAAAAGCATCTTTTACCTTAAAAGACTCTTCATACGAGAAGTAGGAGTCAAAACCATACCGGCCAGTTTCCTGTATTTCAAAGACGTAGTCTTCTATTTTATCTATACCAAACTCGCTCTCGGTTAACTTTTGTAATCCTTCTAAGCGTTTTTCTTCAAGCTGAGTTTTGAGTGCTTCGATTTTTGGCTCATACTCTGCCCTTGTTTTTTTGCTTAAAAGCTCTATAAACGATTCTGTTTGGTACTTTTCGTAGTCTTCATAAACATAATCGGTATAGATTAATTTCCCGTAAAACTGATCATTTTTCTGATGACCTTTATGTCTGGATTTTATGTTTACTGTAGCTTCCGAAAGGTTGTTCTCTAACGAAAATGTAATCTCTTTACGTGATTCATTATCAAGATAGCTGCTCGTAGGTAATTTACTTTTTTCAATACGGTCTAAGTTATTTTTAGATGCAGATAGGGTGTAGATATCAGTTCCCTCTAAAAAAGGAGAAATTTCGTTAACCGATGTATAGGGGCCAAAATATTCCAGAAAAAGGGGATTTGGCAGATTGATTTTCAAAACTACATTCACATTTTGTTCAATATGAGCATCCCCCCATTTGTAGGGCAGTTTTCAGCTTAAATTAAGTTCCGGCTATATTGACTAAGCTGCTTTTTGTTGTTTGTTTAAATACTTTACCAGCGGTATTTCGTTTTCTATTCCCTGATGCCTTCTTTTTGTATTGTAATAACTAAAATACGTTTTTAATTGTTGGTATAGAT
>NZ_JAJGMW010000034.1 GCF_020782115.1 Leeuwenhoekiella parthenopeia
TGGGTAAAATATCACCGGTGCAATACGCAAAGCTTCATTCTATTGGGGCTAGCCCCAATAGAATGAAAAACAATAATTTTAAACAAGTTTTGGAAAATTAAGCAGTTCTAATCTAGGGAAGCTTACACTTGGGTGTCTGGCTTAAGATAATTATCCAAAATAGCATCCATACAAGGGCAAAAAATACAATGATGTATTTTATATAGCTATCAATTATCAAAATTAGGATAGTTGAAAATATTGAAAGCATACCTAGAATTAAACTGAAAAAAACCTTGTTATAAGCGTCAAAGGTTATAATTAACCTTTTACTTTCAGGGCTCTCAATAATTTTACCGTTAGCGACAACGGTAAATAAAGTGTTGGAGTATAATCTTTTTTCAAGACTGAATTCATTTTGATATATCGACCCGCTATATTTTGTTATCGAATGATTTTTGATTGGCTTATAACGAAATGTTGGAGGCTGAACAATTGTTTTTAAATTTCTGATATTTTCAATATGGTCGTCATTTACCTGGAATTGTAAGGTTTCAATGAGGTTTAACTTTCTTAGTATTTGTGAAAAGTTCATTGAAAGTGGGTAATTAGAATTAGGTGTAACATAGTCTTTGAATCTAAAGGCTTTTTATATTTTTTCATTGAATATTCATTCTGAACAAACTCTTTTGATTTAAGAATTGTTTGTTCCACTTTCTTATAATTGTCAACATAATTGTAAGGCATCGGGGATGAAACTTTTAGCTCAAATTTTGATTTACAAGAATTCAACTTTTGTACTAAAAGTGTATTCAATCCTATGGAACTAATAATTTTTTGATCGTAATATACTTTTCCTTCTTCATCAATATTTAAAAAGATAGAACAATCATTTTGATGCCCAATTTTGTCAAATTTCTTTGTTGGATTTTCCAGTAGAAATGATAAAAAAGTATGACAGTAAATTTCATTTAATGATTGTTTTTTATGTAGTTTCTCTAGGACTTGAGCACAACGGTCTTGGCTATGGTTGCGTTGCGGAAAACGTTTGCAAGACTTTTTAGCTAGACTTAAAAATGCTGAAGTTGTCCAAATAAACTGCGAGGATTACTGCAGCAGTGATTCATAGCCGGCGTTACCCCAGTATTTATTTTCATTGTCCGCTTTTTAGTTGGATTTCAGTCATTACAATATTCAAATCAGCAAACAGTTTGGAAAATTCTGATTCTCCGCTTTCCATTTTAGCAATGCTTTCTGTAATTCGTGTTTTACTTTTATTTGACAAAAAGTAAAAATTTGCATTTCCATTTGTTGGCAAATCTGCATTTTCAAAAGTTTTTCCTCTAAAGGAAATCACATGCCCATTGTCTACAAATTCTTTTGCTACTCTTTGAATACTTTCGTGTTGTCCTGCTCCAATAAATGCACCGCCAGAACTCAAATAAATACTTGCGTCTCCAGTTAAGTAAGTAACCACAGTTGCTGTTCCGGCACCCATATCCAAGTCTGTTATAATTCCGTAAACTTTTATAGAGTCTTCTGGAATTTTAAATCCAAGTTGTTCAGCTGTTACATTCAATGCCATTTTTCGCATTTCTAAATAAGTATTCTGTTCAGTAATTTTTTCAGTCTGCTGATATTTCACGATATCCTTTTTTGCCTTATTTCCATATATTACTGCGTAAAATAATCCTATTCCGATTACTAAAATTAAAAGAAGAGTTTGCGTCATATTCAGTTTTATCATATTGTGGGTAACTTAGCTATAACACAACTGGTTGTATTCTAACTGATTTATAAGCATAAATATACTCTTTTACAGACACTAAGCTTTACGGGATTCCTCATCTTCTAGGAATCTTGATTCCTGGACTGTAGATGCTGGCAGACCAACCAACAAAAAATGGTCGCTATCCCCTACAATAGCGACCATTGAGATAGCGGTCTACACCGCCTTTTTTCCACAAGGTGGAAAATTGTAATGTCTTAAGCGACGGGTTTGGTTTGATAAACCCGGCTAAAAATCAAAAACAGCACTCCGCAACTGATCCAGGCGGGGAGGGTTAAAAACGACAGGAACACGTCGTACTCCAGCGAGATAAAATAGAAGACCCCAAAGCTTAATGCCCAGGCGCCAAATACCGCCCAGTTGAATTTGATTCCGGTTTTTTCGGCATAGAAGCTTTGAATTCCGGCTTGTTTGCCAAAGAAGTACTCAAACACAATGATGGCACCTACCGGGGCCAAAATAAAACCGTAGAGGGCTACAAAACCTAAGAGTTTCATCGCAAATGCAGGAAAAAGACCGGCGATGGTTGCAACTGTTCCGGCGATGATGGTTACCCAAAAGGTAGAGAGTTTTGGTATAATGGCCTGAAATGCGAGTCCGGCCCTGTAAATCGTTGGGTTTGCGGTCGTCCAGCCTGCAAGGATCACAGCGATGATGCCAAAGATACCAATGGCGTTGTAGGCCAGGGGACCGGGAGCTACCGAGGGCGCTTCTCCACCGGCTAGCATCGCCTGCGCTTCGGGCGATTTGAGATAGACAGCATAAAGCAAAGCGGCGGCGATCCACGCGATGTAATGGCCTATGTAAATACCCCCGGCGGTCATCCACCCGGCGCTGGCTTTTTTCGCAAAGCGAAATACCGACAGGTCAGACATCCCGATGTGCATGGCCGCATTGGCAAACCAGGACCAGAGCACCACATGCCAAAAGGTGTATTTAATCTGCCCCGGGAAGGCTTCACTGCCTTCGCCCCAGATATTCCAGAAATCGGAAAAGCTGTTTACATCCAGCTGAATCAGCGCTACCACCCCGCAGGCGATAAAAGCCAAAACGATAATGGGCGACATCCAGTTGGCCGCTTTGGCCACGGTATTATAGCCTTTCGCAGCGATGAGCGAAATCACGGCACCCAGGGCCAGTACAATGATTACCCAGGTAAGGCTGTTGGGCGTCGTGTCTGTAAGTTTGGGCATTTCCATATCAAAGGGAATCCCCACTGCGGTGGCCGATACGGTGATCATCGCTCCCGCAAGGAAGCAAAACAGGACTCCGTTTGCCAGGTTGTAAGCGGTCACCAGACGGGTGCCGCATATTTTCTCTAAATGAAAGTAGAGCGTGTATCTGAATTTGGTCCCGATCTCGGCCGTCAGAAACCTCCAGCTGAGTACCGCCATCAGGTTACCCAGTAACAAGCCTACAATCAGGTCAAAAGCGCTCACCCCGGTCGTTAAAAAGAGGGGGCCAATGACAAACTCGGTTCCTGCGGCGTGTTCCCCGGCATACATGCCTAAAAAGGCTTTCCAGCTTTGTAATCTCGACTGGGGTACGCGCTCGCGTTCAAATTCGCCGCCGGCAAGGGCTTCAATGGCTTCTTCTTCCTGATTGTATTGTGACATCGGTTAGGTTATTAAGTGTTTGGGCAGGTCTTCGACCCGCTCACAAACCAGTTGATCCATGACTTGTTTAAATTGGGTTTTGAGCATGCCTATGGTATGATCGCCGCCTTTGTTTCCCAAAGCGCCGCAGCCGTACATAAACGAGCGGCCCATAAAGGTGAATTTGGCTCCGCAGGCCATCGCGCGGGCAATATCAGGCCCTGAGCGCAGGCCGCTGTCCATCATCACCTCGATCTGATCGCCATAGTTAGCAGCGATTTCTTTAAGCGAATTGATGGTAGATTGGGCTGCATCAAGCTGGCGCCCGCCGTGGTTAGAGACGATAATGCCGTCAAAGCCCATACGTATCGCATCCTGCGTATCCTGAAGGGACTGCACGCCTTTAAGCACCAGTTTGCCTTTCCAGCGGTCGCGGATGGGTTTAATTTTTTCTTCGTTGAGTTTGCCCGAAAAAGTGCGGTCCATAAACGCACCCAGTTGTTTCAGGTTTAAACCTTCAGGCGTGTAGGGTTTTAGATTTTCGAAAGTAGGTTGCCCGTATTTAAGCGTATTAAAAGCCCAGGTAGGTTTCCCGAGGATTTGCATGATGTTGCGTACCGACATTTTGGGCGGAAGCGCCAATCCGTTTTTAAAATCCCTTGGGCGAAAGCCAAAAGTAGGCACATCACACAATAGTACCAGAACCGGGCAACCGGCGGCTTCGGCACGGTCAATAATATCGTTGCGCACCGCATCTTCCACGGGGTTGTAGAGCTGAAACCAGGCGTTTCCTTCGGTGAGTTCGCTGGCTTTTTCAATATCCATAGTCGTTACCGTACTCAGGATAAACGGAATGTTGTGCTTGTAGGCTGCTTGGGCCAGAATTGCAGGCGAATTGGGCCACATCAGGCCCTGAAGGCCTACCGGCGCAATCCCGAAAGGCGCGTCAAACTCCATCCCCAGGACTTTGGTTTTGGTAGAGCTTTGACCATAATTGTTTAGGTAACGCGGTTGTAATTGTACATCGCGAATCTCGGAGGTGTTGCGTTTGATGCTTACATCTTCATTACAACCCCCATCGAGGTATTCAAACGCAAAAGCAGGTACCCGGCTTTTGGCTTTGGTTCTTAAATCGTCAACAGAAGGATACGCAGTGTCAAAAGAATTTGCCATAATGTTTAGTTTACGATGAAGGGAATATGCTTCTTCATCGAATAGTTTTTCTTGAGAAATTTTGAATTCAGTTGCGTATCTGAAATGCAAATTGCAGCGCCCAGTGCAGACCCCAGAGACGAGTCTGTGGTGCGCAATTCCATCGTTCTAAAATGATGCGAGAGCAGTTGTATGTAAACCTCGTTGTCGCTAAAGCCCCCGTCTACAAAAAGCTTTTCGATAGGCATCGTGCCTTTTGCACTTTTGATGCTCGCGACCTGAAGCACTACCAGCTCCATCATCAGGTGATGATACGCGTGCTCAAAAGTAGTATATCTTAATGTAGTTTTGTCTGGCATATGGGGATCATCAATGGTTTCCCAGTGAAAAAGGGGCTCAAAATCTTTGTGAATCTCGTAATGAATCTCAGGATCAAAAGCGACCTGTTTGTGATAAGCGGCATCTACGCCATAGTGTTTGGCAAGTTTTTTAACCTGAATGCTGTATTCATTTCCCAGAAACAAACGTGCCGCTTTTACGGGTTTACCGTTGATGCGCATATAATTGATGCAATCGTCTGCCACATCCTGTGCGGTAAGCAGGCTATCGGTAAAGGGGTTGAGCGAAATGCTCCAGGTGCCGGTTGAGATCAGGATAAAGGGTTTGCTCAGGCTGCGCACATAGGGTAGCAGGGCGGCACTGCTGTCGTGAATGCCCACACCAATCTTGATGCGCTTGCCGTTGTAATTCATATTGATGCTGGTTTCGGTAGAAACGATAGGCGGCAGCAGCTGATCAAGTTTTTCGGCATAAACCCAGTCGTGATAGTCTTTTTTTTCAAAGTCCCAAAGGGCGGTATGGCAGCCTATGCTGGTGTATTCGCTAAGCGGAATTCCCGTAAACACATAGCTGAGGTATTGCGGCAGGTGCAGGCTGTAGCGTATTTTGGCGAATACTTCGGGTTTGGTGTGTTTCAGCCAATACAATTGCATCCCGGCATTGAGCATTCCGGCACTTGAGGAGCCTGTTTTCCGGTGGAAATCAGCTTCGGGGCCGTATTTTTCGTAAAACGAATCAATAATTTCCTGCGGAATGCTTTTGGTATAGTTATACATCGGGAAAATCACCTCGTGGTTATCGTCCAGATGTACGAGGCTGGCGCCGTAAGACGAAAAGTTAATCGCCTTGATCTCGTAGTTTTCGGTCTTGAGTATGCGGTCAAAAACGCTTTTGAGCCAGTTCCGCAAAGCGGAAAGATCCTCGGTGGGATGCCCGTCTTCGTCTTCGGTCTCCTCAAACTGGATATACTCGCGGTACACCTCCTGAAAGTCTTCATCAAAGAGGAAAAACTTCTTGTTGGTTTTACCAATATCAAATATGGCCGTTACCGTTTTCTTCATCAGGTGTTGTTGCAGATTAAAGTCCGGTTGCTACGGTTTTGTTGCCGCGTTCGTTGATGAGGTTTTTGCGAACCTCGAGTGCGCGATAGGCTTCAATAGGATTAAGCGCACCCCCATGGCGCAAGCGGGCCTCGCGAATGAGCGGGCGTACATCGGTACGGTAGGCGTTCTGCAGAAGTTCTTGGCACGCGGTCACATCATTAGCTTCCTGAGCAGCGCGCAGGGCGTTTTGGTCGATGAGTAAAGCTTTCGCATAGGCTTCCTGTATGGCCTCCAGCGACTGAATCAAATCTTCCAGCGGATCTTTCACGTTGTGACTCGCATCGATCATCCAGCCCAGTTCGGGGTTTTGCGGATTGTTCTGCATACCGTAAACGAGTTCGTTAAAAATGAGGAACAATGCATAGGGCTTGATACTGCCCACAGTAAGGTCGTCGTCACCGTACTTGCTGTCGTTAAAATGAAAACCGCCCAGTTTGCCCTTCAGCATCAGGATTGAAACGATTTGCTCAATATTGGTGTTGGGCAGGTGATGCCCCAGATCTACCAGGGTATACGCGCGTTCGCCACAGCCGTTTGCCAGCATCAGCGAAGTACCCCAATCCTGAATGACCGTGCTGTAAAAATTGGGTTCGTAAGGTTTGTACTCTATATACAGTTTCCAGTCGGCAGGCATATCCTCGTAGATTGAAATCAAACTGTTTTGAGTATGGGTAAGCGCAATCTGGAAGTTGTTTTGCCCCGGAAAGGACGAACCGTCTGCCAGCCAGACCGTCAGGGCTTTAGAGCCCAGTTTGTTGCCTATTTCGACCACTTCTTTATTGTGAGCGATGGCCTGCTCGCGTACCGCGGCGCTGGTATTGCTCAACGAACCGTATTTATACGATTCTTTCTGGTTTTTCTGATCCTGAAAGGTGTTGCTGTTTACGGCATCAAACTTAATGTTGTGCAATGCAGCCAGCTCTTTAATGGCGTTGTAGTCGTTAGGCACATCCCACGGAATGTGCAGGGATACCGCGCCTGCGGTTTGCGTAAGGCTGTGAATAAGACCGATGTCTTCTATTTTTTGCTCTAAAGAGGCAGGTTCGCCGCTAAACGAAAACCTTCCAAATCGCGTACCTCCGGCACCTAAGGCCCAGCTGGGGATAGCCACCTGAAATTCGGCAAGTTTAGCTAACAGCGCATAGACGTCTGTACCTGAATTCGATAACGATTGAGCTAAAAAATCAAAATGCGTTTGGTGATTTTTGAGATTGGTTTTATTGAGATCTGCGAGTTGCTGTTTGTTGATATTCATGAGGAGAAAGTCATTAATTGAACCGCCGTTGGCCCCAAAAAGAGCTTCCGGCGGTTTAAACTAGTACATTGAATGTTAACGCACAAATGCGTTTGCCATACCACCGTCTACATTTATGGTATTTCCGGTGCTTTTAAGCAGGATACCCACGCAGGCAAAAACGCCGTCTGCGATATCGTCCGGAAGGATGATTTCGTTAAGGAGGTTGCGTTTGGCATAGTGAGCAGGCAGGTCTTTGACTTCAATGCCATAGGCTTTGGCACGACCTTCGGCCCAGGCGCCTTCCCAGATTTTACTGCCTACGATAACCCCATCGGGATTAACGGTGTTTACGCGTATTTTTTCTTCACCCAGTTCGGCGGCTAATAGACGCGTCATGTGTTGCTGCGCAGCTTTGGCAGTGCCATAACCCACGTTGTTAGGTCCTGAAACCAATCCGTTTTTACTGGCAATATTCACAATATCACCGCCCAGGCCTTGCTTGCGCATTACGGCAACCCCTTCCTGAGCCATTAAAAACTGACCTTTTACGAGTACGTTTTGAAGCAAATCCCAGTCTTTTTGGGTGGTTTCCTCTAAAGGTTTAGAGATTGCGAGTCCGGCTGAATGAATGACGATATCTACCCCGCCAAACTCCAGACAGGCTTTTTTATAGGCTTCTTTAATGGCTTCCTCGCTGGTTACATCGCACACCGCACCGGTAACCTGATCTTTTTTGTACGTAGCGACGGCTTCGTCTAAAGCTTCCTCGCTCATATCGGTAAGTACCACGTTAGCCCCTTCGGCAACCAGCTTATCGGCGATGGCTTTACCAATACCTCCGGCAGCACCGGTAACGATGGCTACTTTTCGCGAAAGCGGTTGCTCCTTCGGCATACGCTGTAGTTTCGCTTCTTCAAGCAACCAATATTCAATATCAAAAGCTTCCTGACGCGGTAAGGAGGTATAGCTGGTAATGGCTTCGGCACCGCGCATCACGTTGATCGCGTTGATGTAGAATTCGCTGGCTACCCGGGTCGTTTGTTTATTTTTCGCGAAGCTAAACATACCCACACCCGGATAAATGATGATTACGGGATTGGGATCGCGCATCGCGGGGCTGTTGTCATGTTTACAGCTTTCGTAGTAGGCTTTGTATTCTTCGCGGTATTTTTCAAAGGCAGGATTGAGCTGGTCTAAAACCGCCTGAGTGTCATCGAGATCAGCGTCTTTATCAAGCTCTAATACCAAAGGTTGAATTTTGGTACGCAAGAAGTGATCGGGGCAGGAGGTACCCATAGGTGCCAGACGCTGCAGATCGTTGCTGTTTATAAACTGAAGTACGGTATCACTATCTGTAAAATGGCCTATCATTCGGCTTTCTGAAGAAGCGAGGCCGCGCAGGAGTGGCATCAGTTTGGCAGCCTGATCCCTGCGTTTTTCCGCCGGGAGGCTTTCAATTTTTTGTCCGCCAAAAACGCTTCCGTTTTCTTTTACCTTTTTCTCGATATAGGCTGAAGCCGTCTCGATTACTTCAAGGCTGTTGATGTAGCATTCATAGGAGGTGTCGCCCCAGGTAAAAAGACCATGGCTTCCCAAAACGATACCGCGTATACCCGGATTTTCGTTCAGGCATTTTTCAAGCTGAAGACCCAGGTCAAAACCGGGACGTTGCCAGGGCACCCAGCCCATGGTCTCTCCCCAGATTTCTTTGGTAACGCGCTCGCTGTCTTCTGCGGCAGCAATTGCGATCAGCGCATCGGGATGCAGGTGATCTATATGTTTAAAGGGTAAAAGGCCGTGGAGTGGCGTATCTATAGACGGGGCTTTAGAATCCAGATCGTAGATGCAGTGGTTGAAAAGGCCCACCATACGGTCTTCATCTTCCAGACCGCCGTAAACGTTCTTTAAATTTCTAAGGCGTTCGGTGTACAACCCGGCAATTCCTGCGCGGGTGAGTGTGCCAATGTCCCCGCCGGAGCCTTTAACCCACATAACTTCCACATCTTCGTTGGTGAGCGGGTCTTTTTCTATGGTTTTACAACTGGTATTGCCACCACCGTAATTGGTAATGCGTAAATCTGCCCCTAAAATATTAGAGCGGTATAAAAAGAGCGCAACCTGGTCATCTCCCAATTCTGCGGCTTTTTGCTCATTCCAAAGGTAGTTTACGTGAGTAAAGGTTTTTTCCATTTTCTTAGTATAGATTAAAGCGTCGGATTTCAAAACTAGGTGCTTCACTGATTTTAGGCATCCTGTGCTGTACTGTATGAATAATCTTTAGAGAAGCCTATCTTTTATATACATTTACCGAAGTTAAAAAATTCCCAATATGGCTCAGGGCTTTACGATAGACATAAACGAAGATTCGAGAATACCCAAGTATAAGCAGATTGTAGACTCTATGATTAATGACATCGCCAACGGAAGGTTGAAGGTGGGAGAGAAGATTCCGTCTATCAACGAACTGAGCGAAGCCGCATACCTAAGTCGGGATACAGTTGAAAAAGCGTATAAAATCCTCAAGGAGCGCAAGGTGATCATTTCGGTAAAAGGGAAGGGGTATTACACCGCCAAGACCGATCTGATTTCTAAAATCAATGTATTCTTTCTCATAAACAAACCCAGTTCGTACAAGATGATGATCTACAATCATTTTGTGAATGCGATGGGGGTTAATGCGCATGTAAACCTGTTTATTTATCATTGCGAAGAATCGCTTTTTATCAATGCGATCGAGAAAAATATAGGTGCTTACAACTACTATGTGATTATGCCGCATTTTAAAGATGGCGATCTCAATCACCTGAGCTTTACGCCGCAGGTTTTGAAAGCAATCGAACTGATTCCCAAAGATCAGCTGCTTATGGTAGACAATACCAAGCCTGAAATCAAAGGAAATTACGGAGCCATTTATCAGGATTTTAAAGAGGATATCTATCAGGCCCTGGAAGAAGGCATTGAGAAGCTTAAGAAATACGACCGCCTGATTCTGGTTTATCCTTCAAAGAGCATTCACCCGTATCCCAGACGCATTGTTCACGGCTTTAAGTTTTTCTGCCAGAAGTACAATTTTGATTTTGAGGTGCTTGATGAGATCTATGAGGATATGGAATTTGAACGTAAAGACGTCTACATCACCATCGAAGAGATGGATCTGGTAAACCTGATGCGTCAAATCCGCGCGCGTAATCTGACTTTGGGTACCGATATTGGGGTGATTTCCTATAACGAAACTCCCTTAAAAGAGTTGCTGGGCATCACGGTCATCAGTACCGATTTTAAGGCCATGGGTGAGACCGCCGCTTATATGATTCTGAAGAACAAAAAAGAACGGGTTAAAAACGTGTTTAGGTATATCGAGCGCAACTCGGTTTAAAAAAATCAGAACAGTACAGGATGGTATAACGGGCACAGCTTTGTATTTTCCGTTTTCTAATATCATTTTGAATTTATGAAAACATTCATTTTCGGGTTTCTTTTCAGTTTTTCTGTGCTTAATGCGCAGGATGCAATGGATTACCATTTTGTTTTTGGTACCGAAACAGACGCAGAAAAAGCTACCGGGATTTCTACTGCACTTCCCTATCAGCCGGATACGGGCTATGGTTTTGACTTTGGAACAGCCTATCGCGTAACTCAGCATAGTGCAGGTTTTTCGGCAACTGCACCGGTTTATTTTTCGGTTGATGTACCTGAGGGGATTTACACGGTGAGTCTTGTTCTTTCCGGAAAGGATACCGAAATGACGCTCAAGGCCGAATCAAAGCGGCTCTTTGCTGCCCGGGAACCGATTAACACGGATGATTCAATTACTAAAACTTTTACCGTTGCCGTTTTCTATCCCGAAATTTCTGAAAGCTATAAAGTTGGACTTAAAGATCGGGAGCAGGGCACGCTAGACTGGGATCATAAGCTTACACTAGAATTCCTGGGAGACATTGTTATCCACGAGATCCATATTGAGCCTTCACGCAAAACCCGCACCTTATTTTTAGCCGGTGATTCTACGGTAACCAATCAGGATGTGGAGCCATGGGCTTCCTGGGGACAGTTTATTACGGCTTATTTGACCGATGAGATCGCCGTGTCCAACCAGGCTTCGTCAGGAGCTTCGCTGGCCTCTTTTAACGGAAGCCGTTTCGATAAAATTTTAAGTCAGCTTAAACCCGATGATTTTGTCATCATCGAGTTTGGGCATAATGACGAAAAGATCAAAGGCGAAGGCAACGGCGCCTGGGGATTGTATACCAATTTATTGACCGATTTTATAAGCCGCATTCGCGAAAAGCAGGGCATTCCCATCCTGATTACGCCCACCCAGCGCAGGGCTTTTGAAGGTGCCAAACTGAAAGAAACCCACGGCGATTTTCCCGATGCGATGCGGAAGGTGGCGCAACGGGAAGAGGTTGCGCTCATCGATTTAACCCGTATGAGTACTGCGATGTACGAGGCCTGGGGACCCGAAGCATCCCGGAAGGCTTTTGTACAGTATCCCGCCAATTATTTTCCCGCGCAGCGCGAAGCTTTGGAAGACAATACGCATTTCAGCAATTTTGGGGCTAACGAACTCGCTCTGGCGGTAATTCACGCCCTTCGCCAAACCGATCATCCCTTAAAAAACTACATTCGAAGCGACGCACCGGCATATAACCCCGGTCAACCTAATGAAGCGGGCTCATACCACATTCCGCTGAGCAGTCGTTTTGAACTGCAAAAACCCGATGGTAATTAAACAACGCATTATGCACAAGTTTCTTCACGTTCTCATTCTCGCCGGCCTAAGCTTTACGTGTGCCAGGGCTCAGGAAACCCATAAAATCTGGCTGTCAGGAACCGACTTTGAACATCCCAAAACCTGGGATTTTAAAGTTTCAGCAGGAGCCAACAGCGGGAGCTGGAGCACGATCGAAGTCCCTTCTCAATGGGAATTGCAGGGTTTCGGTGAGTATACCTATGGTCGCTGGTATAAAGAACTGGAACAGGACGAGCCCAGCAAAGAAGAAGGTCTTTATAAGCTAAAGTTTGAAGTTCCCGCTTCTGCGAAAGGCAAAAGGATATCCATTCACTTTGGCGGCGTAATGACCGATACCGAAGTGAAAGTCAATGGTAAGGTCGTGGGGCCGAAGCATCATGGTGGGTTTTACGAGTTTGACTACGACATAAGCCCTTTTGTAAAGCCGGGAGCTGAAAATCTGCTGGAGGTTCACGTGTGGAAGCATTCTGAAAATGGAAGTGTAAATAACGCAGAGCGGAAGGCAGACTGGTGGCTTTTTGGCGGGATTTACCGTTCCGTCTGGCTTGAGATCAAGCCTAAAACCCATATCGCTCACGTCGCCGTAGATCCCCAAATGAATGGGAGCCTAAAGGCCGTTTTAAAATTATCAAATCCTTCTAAGAACCTTCTTGTAAGTGCTACAATCACTCCGCTTACGGGAGAGGCTGAAACCTTTGAAGCTCAAAGCCGGAAGCTGAGCGGGAAACCGGAAGAAACACTCGAGTTTAACTGGGAAGGCGTTAAAACCTGGGATCCCGAAAACCCCAATCTGTATGTCCTGACCCTGCAGCTGCAGGAAAACGGGAAAACCATTCACGAAGTAACCCAACGCATCGGTTTTCGCACGCTTGAGTTTAGAAAACGCGACGGCATTTACGTGAACGGCACCAGGATCAAAATGAAAGGCATCAACCGCCACAGCTTTTGGCCGGAAAGCGGTCGCAGTACCAGCAAGCGCATCAGCATTATGGATGTAAACCTGATTAAGGACATGAATATGAATGCCGTGCGTTTTCACTATCCGCCGGACGATCATTTCTTGGAAGTGGCCGATTCGCTAGGGCTTTTTGTGCTTGACGAACTCGCAGGCTGGCAGAATCCGTATGAAACCGAAACCGGAAAAAAACTGATCAGGGAAATGGTGGAGCGCGATGTGAATCATCCTTCAATCATCATTTGGGATCAGGGCAACGAAGGCGGCTGGAACTACGAACTGGATGGGGAATTCAATAAACACGATCCGCAAAACCGCATTGTGATTCATCCCTGGGCTGATTTTGACGGTTGGGATACGCATCATTATCCCACGTATCTTACGGGTGTACACCGTTTTGGTAACGGGGAGAACGTATTTTTTCCTACCGAATTTATGCACGGGACTTACGATAACGGCATTGGTGCAGGTCTCAAGGATTTTTGGGAACATTACAGCGAGAGTCCGCTGTTTGCAGGCGGTTTTATGTGGGTATTTAGCGATGAAGCCGTTTTGCGTACCGACTGGACCGGAGATGAAAAATTTGATTCTAAAGGCAATCTGGCGGCAGATGGCGTTTTGGGGCCGCACCGGGAAAAGGAAGGCAGTTTTTTTGCGGTAAAGGAAATCTGGTCACCGGTGCAGTTTAAGCCCAAAGCGATCACCGAAACCTTTGACGGCAGCTTTTTGGTCACAAACGATTATTTATTTAGCAATCTGAATACGGTCACGATGAACTATCGGGTAATTCAGGCCGATCCCAAAGCTTTATATCAACCGGGAACAAAAACCCGGGTGGTTGATTCGGGAAGCATTGAAGTTCCTGATGCAGAACCCGGGGAAACCCGAAAATTACAGATACCGGTATCACCCGACTTTTTCTACGGCGACTGGCTGGAGATTACGGCTACAGACAGCCATGGGCGCGAACTCTACACCTGGACCTGGCCAATACATAAAGCTGATTATTTTGCCGAAAAGCTTATGTATAAAGGGGAAGGCAACAAGGCTGCAACCGGCATTCGCGAGGGTAATATTGTCACATTAAGTGCAGGTGAACTAAGCCTGAAGCTGGATGCTCAAACCGGTTACATCACCGAAATTAAAGATGGAGATCGTTTGGTTCCTTTTGTGAATGGGCCACAGCCCATAGGGATGAAAGCCGAAGTTGAAAAACTAGTTCTGAGTCAGGAGGGTCAACATGCCGTTTGCCGGATAGATTATAACGGCGGCATCGATCACATTACCTGGACGATGTATCCCGATGGCCGGGTGCATATGGAGCTGATTGCCCTTAAAAATGCGGGTAGAAACAGCGGTTTTGATGGTGCTTTTTATGAGGGTGATATCGATCAGTTTGGGATCAGCTTTGACTTTCCGGAAGAAGGAGTTGAGGGCATTACGCTTTTTGGCCGCGGACCCTATCATACCTGGCGCAACCGTTTGCAGGGTATCGAAACCGGAATCTGGGAAAAGGAATACAACACCACGATCACCGGAGAAAGTTTTGAAAACCTGATTTATCCTGAGTTTAAAGGCTATTATGCCAATTTTTTGGCGGGGAATTTACAGGCCGGTGACAACAGTTTTAAAGTATTTAGCGAAAGCGATAAATTGTTTTTACGCTTATTTACGCCTGATGAAGCCAAAAACGGATTTAAAGGCAGTCATTTTCAGCCACGATTTCCAAAAGGAAACCTTTCGTTTATGTATGAGATTTCGGGAATGCGGGCTTTTAAACCTTTGGAACAACAAGGCCCCAGCAGTCAGCCTTCTAACATTCGCATCAAAAGCGGCGATGACGGCATCTCGATGAAGCTGTGGTTTGATTTTAGGAAGTAGATGTTAGACCAAAGATTTTAGATGAAAGACAATAGAGAAAAGAATATAGAAATACGAAATACGAAACACGTTTTTAAATAAGCCTACACTAACGGTAGCAGGAGAACTCAATGGTAATAGGAAATTAGAATGCAGGATTCAGAATTCAGAATTCAGAATGATGAATGCTGAGTAAAGCGTGGGATGTCTATTAACGATTAAACGATTCAGCAATTCGACCATTTATTTTTCTTTAGCGAACACCGAACACCGAACACCGAACACCGAACACCGAACAAATGATTACAAAACACAGAAGAATGAAAGCCTTAAAGAAGATAAGTTACCTCATGTTTTTAGCTTTGATCCTGGTTAACTGTATGGGGCTGAATGCCCAAAAACCTGTGGCGTACTGCGTAGGAGACTCTACCGTAAAAAACGGAAGCGGAAAAGGGGATGGCGGTCTTTGGGGCTGGGGTGATTTTATTGGTCAGTTTTTAGATACGACTCAGGTGCGGGTTGAGAATCACGCCCTGGGCGGAACGAGTAGTCGTACCTTTCAGACCAAGGGACTTTGGCAGCCGGTTTTAGACCGTCTGCAAAAAGGCGATTATGTGTTGATTCAGTTTGGACATAATGATAGCGGGGCTTTAAATGACGATTCACGTGCCCGCGGAACGATTGAGGGAGTAGGTGAAGAAACCGAGGAGATTGATAATATGCTTACCGGCCAGCATGAGGTGGTGCACAGCTACGGCTGGTACCTGCGTAAAATTGTAAAGGAAGCTAAATCTAAAGGCGCTATCCCGATTGTTATGGCACCCATACCGCGTAACGATTGGAAGAAGGGTAAAGTGCCCCGCAATACGGACTCGTATGGAGGCTGGGCGAAACAGGTTGCAGCGGAAGAAGGTGTGACCTTTATTAACCTCAATGATAAGATGGCTGTAGTGATGGAGTCAAAAGGGGAAGACGCCGTTACCGGAAACCTGTTTTACAAACGCGATCATACACATACTTCAGCAAAAGGAGCAGCCCTTGCTGCTTCCCTGATTGCAGAAGGTTTACGCGAGAGCGACAATACCTTAAAAAACTATTTGCTTAAAAACCCTGTGGTTAAACTTCCCGCAAAGCGGAATTTATATCTGATTGGGGATTCTACGGTGGCTAATAACGGTCAGCCTACCAAATCGGGTTGGGGGATGTTTCTGGAGCAGCATCTCGATACTACCCGTATCAATCTGCACAACAAAGCCCGTGGTGGCCGAAGCAGCAGAACGTTTAGATACGAGGGGCTCTGGGATGCTGTCAAAACGCAATTAAAACCCGGGGATTTTGTGTTGATGCAGTTTGGTCATAACGATGGCGGACACGTAGATCAGCCCAAGTACCGTGGGTCGTTAAAGGGAATGGGAGATGATACTCAGGAAGTTAACCGCGATAGCACGGGTACCGAGACCGTACATACGTATGGCTGGTATATGAAACAATACATTAAGGAAACGCAGGAAGCAGGAGCTACACCTGTTGTCCTGAGTATGATCCCCCGTAATCAGTGGGATGACGGGCAGGTTATTAGGGCCTCTGAAAGCTACGGTACCTGGGCCAAAGAAGCTGTCGAGCAGGCGGGAGGCTATTTCCTCGATTTAAATGAGGCGGTAGCTCAAAAATACGAACAGTTAGGTTCTGAAAAGGTGGCATCTTTCTTTCCGGATGATCATACCCATACTAATACAGCGGGCGCAAAACTGAACGCGCTAACAGTTGCCGAACTTATAGAAGGTTTGCGCCAAAGTGATTTGCGTGATTATATCTTTATAGAAACCGAATGATGCAAATTCCATTGATCTGTAGCTAGTAGCTGATAAGTTCGCCCCGGGATACAATGATCTGCCCTGCACATTTTTTACTTCTGTTCGGTGTTAATGGAAAAACTTTGCTTTTTGTTAATTATTTTCAATCATCTTTATTTTTGTTAATTTTATTAGTAGTCTCTTTCTTTCTTATTTCTGTAGGAATTTTACCCTGATTTTGTCCTTAAAATTTCCTTAAAACCGTAATCAGCTTATTTAAACGAAGAAAATTTGAACTAGTCGAATAGTGCTCTTAAGTTCTGTTTTCGAGGCTACTAACTCTTATTTTTACCTACCCCTGAGTCTTAGTTTTTATAAGTTGAATGATGAGACAACTAGTATTCGTAATGGGGATTTTATGCGCTTTTTCACTACAGGCGCAGGTAGGCATAGGTACTACTAACCCACAGGCCACACTTCACATAGTAGGAGATTTTAAATTTATTCCCAGCACTGCTGTAAAGGCAACCCGATTGGTGGGTTTGAACAATACGGGCTTTGCCAGAGAGTTTCCTTTGGGGGATGATTTCGTCATTATTGATGGAATCATTCAGGTCGATGAGTCTGATGGTAATATTTTCTATATCGGAGATGTAAATCAATCCGCTACTGCTACCACGACGCAATATGATAATTACAATTTAGGATTAGCTACTGTAAATGAGCAGAATACCGTTATTCGATTGAGCGGTTCAAGCGTTAATTATGACATTTCCGGTTTTGCAAACGGATTTGATGGTCGTGTACTCTATGTACTCAACGCCCAAAATAATAACGTTACTTTTTTCCCGGAAGACGCAGGTAGTTTACCTGAAAACCGCATCCAAACTTTAGATGGTAACAATACAGAACTGCAAGGTCGGGGTATTGCAGAGTTTATTTACAGCGGTGTACTACAGAGATGGGTTATGATTAATGTTCGCGGGTAAATAAACCCTAATGCTATGCATTTATGAAACAAAATTATTTTTTTCTTCTTTCCTTTTTATTCACCGGCCTTGGCTTTGCGCAGGTGGGTATTGGTACTACTCAACCTGAAGAAATGCTTCACGTGGTAGGTGATTTAAAAATTGAAGGTACTTCACTTGATGATGCAGTCAAATTGGTGGGAGCAGATGATAACGGTACGCTCACCTCACTTCCCTTTTCCAGGCAAATACGCATTGTAAATAATAAAATCGAACTGGTAAGCAGTTCAGAATATCGTATAGGAGCGAAAAATCTTGCGGCTTCATTGCCCGCAGGTTCCGGGAATCCCAGAATAGATAACCTTAGCCTTGATCTTGGGCCGGGACAAGCTAATGAGGGTAAAACGGTAATACTAATAACAGGTTATGATAGAAATATCACCATTACCGGTTTTACAGGAGGCGAGGACGGAATGCACATTTTCTTTTATACAGGTCTAAAACACAATGTCACCTTTGATAACCTACGGCATTCTCAAGACGTAAATCAAATAAATGCACTAGCTAATCCCAGCGTTTCTTTAACGGGTGGGGGCGTGGCTGAGTTTATTTATGACGGAGTTACTAAGAAGTGGATTTTACTTTCTTTACAAAATTAAAAAGATGATGATCAGCTATTTAAGGATAGGCTTCCAGGTTTTTTTACTAAACACGTGTTTTCTTTTAAATGCGCAGGTAGGCATAAATACACAGAATCCTCAAGCAACTCTTGACGTTAATGGTACGGCACGGGTAACTGTTTTACCGGTGGAGAGTACTTCAAATATTACCGTTACCGGACTAACAGGAGGTGAGCAACTCAATCTTACCGAGCTGGGGGCAAATATAATTTTTGTGAATAATGAAGCGGTAATACGGCCTGTGTCCCGTACAACGGGCCAGATTGATTTGGGTATAATTACCCCGGATGCCACCAACGGTAATACTCGAAGCATTCACGTTCTTGATCCTCAACTGGGGGAAGGAGAAGCAAATGATCTGGCAACTTTTGTCACCTGTGTTAATTATGCCGGTGCCAATTATGAAATTGGAGGCATTAAGGGAGGAACGGAGGGGCGCAGGTTAACACTGTTCTTTTCAGATTCGAGTAAAAATGTGAGTTTGATGCTTGAATCCACAACAGTGCCAGACGCTTCACAGCGCATCACTTTCCCGGTAAGTAAACCTTTTTTTGGCATAAGCGGTACAGGATCTATTGAATTGGTTTATGATGCTGATGCCGGAGCTGATGGGGCCGGGCGCTGGCTCGTACTAAAAGTTCAAGGCTAGGCACCTTGGCTAAACCAATGTTCGAAAATGGAGTTTTCATGCTCCTGAGATTCGGTTAGTGCGATGCGCTCCAGATTTTTTGAAGTAGTCACATAACGCTGAACGATTCGGTCTGCATAAGCAGAACTCTTTTGACGAATCAGAAAGTTTTGATAATCATCAAGGCCATTGATTTCTTCCTGAGCGCTGATAAAACCATATCCGGCAAAACGCCCCTGTTCCAGATAAATAAACGATTTCTCTCCGGCTTCACGGCCTTTTTCAAGCAAAAGACAAGAGTCTTCGTATTGTGCAATAAAATCAAGCGCCTTACTTACACGCCGGTTGTATTCTTTGGCCGAAAGGCTTCCGTCGCAGGCTCCGCTACACTGATGAATTTTATAATGAGAGCAGACTTCAACCCCGGTTTGCAGCGCGCAAAACTTCGGGCAAAGCTCAAATTTTTCACACAGCATTTCCAGAAATTCAATGGCTTCTTCACGCGTGTAAAACTGCATCCAGCTCACCGGAGCAATCTTATTTTTATGAAGGGCAAATTGTTCAATCCCTTTTTTATTGTGATAGGAGGTAAGCTTGTAAGGTTTCGTTGGGTTCTTCTGAGCCTTGTTGTATTTGGGATAGTGCTTCAGAATCAATTCTGCCTCGCGCAGCAGGGCCAATACCTCGCTGCCGGTGAGTTCGTAATCAATACTGTAGGTATCTTGCAACAGCGCATATTTTCGGTTGCTTTTTTCCCGAAAGTGCGAAAGCACCCGCTTCTGAATATTGATGGCTTTACCTATGTACAACGGACTCCCTTTTTTATCTCTAAAAAAATAAACACCGGCTTTTTGAGGTAAATCTTCAAAATCGGAAGCTTTACAATTGGGCGGAACGTAAGACTCTTTTGATTTTCGGTTTAAAAAACCACCGATGACTTCATAATCTTCATCTAATGCGAGGCAGCGCTGAAAGAGGATGACCATAGCTTCGGTATCACCCTGAGCGCGGTGCCTGTCGCGATGCGGAATGTTGATCGACGTACATAAATTTCCCAAACTGTAGGAGAATAATCCCGGAATGAGCTTTTTGGCCAAACGCACGGTACAGAGGCGCTTGCGGTTGAAATCGATTCCTGCTTCGGCAAACTCGGCACGTACTACATTGTAGTCAAAGCCCACATTATGGGCAACAAAAATACAGTCTTTGGTCAGGGAATTGATCTGAGGTGCGATTTCATCAAAGTAAGGGGCATCGGCAACCATCGCATCATTAATGCCGGTGAGTTTTTCGATGTACAGGGGTATTTCACGACCGGGATTGACCAGCGATACAAAGCGGTCAATTTCCTGCCCGTGCTGTAAAACAATGACGCAAATCTCAGTGATCTTGTTTCCTCTGATCCCGCCTCCCGTGGTTTCCACGTCTATGATCGCAAACTTGGCCTCCTTCATACGGGCAAAGTACCGAATTTTCATGGTCTTTTAAAAGGAAAAAATCCGTTAATACGGATTTTTTCCAATAATTTTAGTTAAGCTGAAGTATTAAAGCTTCCAGCCCTCGCGGTAGTTGCGTCTTACAAACTGATTGGCCTCCTCAAAATTGGTAACCCTCATGTTGTCTGCGTCCCAAAGCATTTCGATATAGCGCCCGGGATAATCATACCGCCCGTCTTCTCGTTCTTTACGAATATCAAATCCTCGTATGGCCAGATTGGCAATAAGCAGGGTTTCGGTAAGCGGACCGGCTACACTGAAAGGCGAACTCACTTCTTTCTTGCCATAGCCGGCAAGTGCGGCTTCAACCCATTGCCTGTAATGTCCTTCAGCTCCGCCCGGAACACGCTCGTACTTTTGAGCCACCTGAGTTTCTTCGGTTTTTGAAGTAGGTAAGAGCTGGGCATTTCTACCGTAGGTGCCGCACATCATTTTTCCTTTGGTTCCTATAATAAGCACACCATTTCCGCCATCACCAAAAACCTCATTAGGCCCCAGTTCTTCAGGACGGGTAGGTTGAATGCCGCCATCCATCCAGTGCAGTTTAATGTCTCCGGTAGTTTTGTCTGTTTTAGGGAAAGTCATGGTAACGTGACTGGAAGGCGGACAACTGTCGGGGAAATACCCGCGTTTGAATTCGTCTACATAGACGCTGCCCACGCTGCATTGTACGTTTTTAGGGTATTTAAGATTGAGTACGCGCACGGGAACTTCCACCAGGTGACAGCCCATATCGCCCAGGGCACCTGTGCCGTAATCCCACCAGCCGCGCCAGTTAAAGGGTACGAGCCCGTCAACATATTCTTTGTAAGGTGCAGTATTGAGCCAAAGATCCCAGTCGAGCTCTGCGGGGATTGTACCGGAGGTTTGCGGCCACGGGATTCCCTGCGGCCAAACGGGACGATCCGTCCAGCAATAAACTTCAGTCACGTCGCCAATAAGCCCCGCGTCAAACCACTCGCTCATCAGGCGGGTACCGTCATTAGAAGCCCCCTGATTTCCCATCTGGGTGACCACTTTGTATCGTTCTGCAGCCTCGGTAAGCGCACGTGCTTCATAAATATCGTGGGTAAGTGGTTTTTGAACATAGACGTGCTTGCCCAGTTGCATCGCAGCCATCGCCTGAACCGCGTGGCCGTGATCTGGAGTAGAGACCGATACTGCATCGATCTTATCAGCTTCTTTTTCGAGCATTTCCCGGTAGTCTTTATAATATTTTGCCTTTGGGAAACGGGCTCTGGAAGTTGCGGCTCTGCGATCATCTACATCACATAAAAAAGCGATTTCGGACAAACCGGAATCTGCAAAACTCTGTATATCGCTCTCACCTTTACCGCCTACACCAATGCCGGCTACCATAAGTTTATCGCTGGGTGCTGTAAAACCGACGCCTCCCAGAACGTGTCTGGGTACAATAGAAATGCCCAGAGAGGCGATTGAAGCTTTTTTGATGAAATCCCTGCGAGGTGCAGAATGTAGCGGAGTGTTGCGTTTCATGTGGTTTAAATTTTAAAGTGGTTATCGGTATTTCAGTAGCGGACGAAATCTGGCTATCCTTAAAAATACACTTGGATAATTCGTATTTCGGTAAAAATTAATGCATTTTTTTGGTATTTCAAGATGTTGAAGGTTTTTATACCCAAAGTATTCTAGCCAAACCCCCGCAATTATCCCGGTTTTTTTAGACGGAATCCATAACGGGAGCAGTGCTCTTAAACCAAAAAAAATCCTGCCGAAACCGACAGGATTTTTGAAAAAGATTTTTTGTTGAAAGGCTTAGAATCTAAAGCCCAGCGTAAAAATGACACGATCGCTTTCGTCGCTCAGGTAATAGCCAATATTTGCGGTGACGGCCTTAAACCCGTTCAGGAAGATCGAACCACCGTAACTGCTATGCCACTGGTCTGAAGAACCATCTTCTGTCCATACCCTACCGTAGTCGTAACCCAATGTTGCTCCCAGACGTAAAGGCACGTAGCTGGTACGCAAGTCAGCGATACCGGTACGTAAATCAATACTTTGATAGAAGCTGCTGTTTCCATTAAAGCGTTCATTACGGAAACCTCTCAGGCTGTTGTTACCACCCAGGGTGGCACCATGGAAAAACTCATAATCACCAAAGTTTACCTGACCTTCAACCTTTGTGGCCAGCACTGCAAAACCGCTGGAGTGTAACGGGAAGTCTATAGAGAACGAAGGATTGATATAGCTGAAGCTGTTGTTAAACTCGTCTTTCAAACTCGTTTTGTAACCTGCAGTCAGGTCAAACTGAAAACCTCTGCGTATGAATGCGATTTCACCGGTTTTGTTTTTATACTGAAAACGGGCTTCGCCACCGGCATAAAGCTGATTTCTGAATACATCATTATCGGGTGTAAACGCATCGGAGGTAACACTGTTCAATCGGTCCTCGACATCAAAGTTTTCCAGCAAGGGCCCCACGCTAAAAAAGATTCGGTCTTTAGCATATTTAAGGGCAGGGCGAATATTCCAAATGGCGATACGCACCCGGTTGAAATCGCGGCTTACCGCATCTTCATCATAAGTCGTATCGTTACCGGTACCAAAATAGTTGATCGCATAATTAGGACTGGTAATACGCGCATCGAGTTTAAAATTCCAATTGTAAAACGCGTGTGCAAACTCTCCCGAATAATCTAAAGATAAGCCACTGGTTGCTGAATAAAAGGCAGCGGTAAGGGTTTGCTGCGTTTTAAACGGATTGTTTGCCAGGCCGTAGGTCGTGTAGGTATCGCGTAAACCTATTTTAAAACCGGCATCAGGGTCAAAACCAATACTTGGGAATACCGTATTGGCGCTAAGCTTTCGGTTTGCATCATTATAGGTATTGATGTCGTAACTGTCTACCAGCCATTTGCTGGAAGCCGGATTGGTAAACGTGTTTTTCTTGCTTTTATAGTCATAGGCCTTTACGCGTCTGTTATTCTGAAAATCGTAGACGTCGTTGTTTTCACCACCCAGAATCTTCAGTGGGATGTAATCATCACCTTCACCTTCTACCACAAAAGTGTCTTCGTCATCCAGACCGTAAATCCAGATTTCTTTAGTGAGGTCTTTGGTATAGGTACGTTCAAAATCACGGCCGCCTTCAGTTTTTAGACTTATGGTCGTCGCTCCATCGGGCTTACGGGTAATGCGGAATTCATCTTTTTCTTCCGTACCCAAAATAATCTGATGGCTCATCAAATACTCATAATAGCGCTTCGCGATAGATTGCAGATTATCACGACGCAGTTTCAGGTTCTTTTTGATGTTTGTGATAGTCTCATCCTGTGTGGCTTCAGGCAGGGTTGCAAAGGCGGTTTCAATAGTCTCGTCGGTTAGATTTTCCTGAATGAAATCAACCTGTTTTTGCCAGTCTTCCCAGGTAATTTCCTTTAAGAACGCCTGATCAAGCGGATAGGCGTAGCGGCTCATCCATTTGACGCTGTTTACATCTTCATCGTATTTTTCCATTGAGCGGAAATCAATCATTCCCATTTTAAGAATGCTCAGGATAAGTCCGTCGTATTTGGGGAATGCCTGGTCGCGGTCGCGGCGTATGGTTTTATACATTTTGTTGCCGTCTTCCTGCTCGTATTCAGACCAGCGCCATTGATCGTAGTGGCGGTCGTAATCACCCACAACAAAGTCCATAAGACGTACTTTTAGGAAATTAGACTCATCAACCTGATGCTTTTTAGACTTGCGAATATTTGCCAGTAAATCTTTGGTACTGATAATGTCGTCCGGGTTGCCAAAACGCGCAAAAGATTTGTTTTCATCCCCGGCATGAGCTTCATACATATAGAGTTTATCTCCGTAATCTTCATTGTAAATGCCTAGCTGTTTTTGTTTGGGCAGGTAATAGATTTTAGGTTCGGCGTTGTAAATGTCGAGACTGTCAAAAATGGGATTTAGGGCGAAAGGCGCGTAGGGGTGTGCAGTGGTATAAAAATCCTGAACCACATCTTCTGCGATAGAGTTACGCATGATGTTTTCCACGTAATGATCGGTTATTTTAGACTGAATGAAGCGTACGGCACTTTTGCGGAGTTCGCGGGCCGTATACTCGTGCTCCTCGTCATCAATGAGTCTGATGGAGCGCGACTGGTTACCACCACCTTCAGAAATGGCGCGTACATTGCCGGGTAAAGTAGAAAGGTCTAAAACCGGAGCCTCGATCTCACGACTGTAAACCGGGCGGTAATGTTCTCCCCAAAAAAAGCGATACAAACCGTTTTTGTCTGTTTCCTCGGGTGTATAGATTGAAGTCTTAAAGGTGTCGCCAAAGTTTGAAATATCAGGATAGCTTACTTCGCTCAATTTGGTTTGCTGACGGCGAATGTCTTTTTCAAAAAGTTTTTCGGGCTTACCGTTGCCGGTAGCGAAGAATTCCACTTTTGAGCTACGGTCGTTATATACTGTAAGTCTGGCAAAACCATTGGTCTTGGAGGCAAACTGACCGTCTTTGGCATTCTTAACATTATCCAGTTTATCTGCCGCTGCACCGCTTATGATTTGCGGGATACCGTCATCTTCCACATACTGCAGGTTGCGGTCGCTGGCCGAAACAAAAACCACATCAGGAAAAAGTGTAGCCAAAGTTTCGATCGTTCCGGCAAGTTTTTGACGCTGCTGGCTGTAGTAATCCTGTTTGCTAAGACCACCAATGTTTTCGAAGAAATCCTGACGCGAACGCGTAAGCACCGAATGGTAGATGGCAACAATTACCGTTTTGTTTTGTTCGTCTTTAAGGTCGTCTTTAAACTTCGCGAAAAAGTCATCGCGGGTTTTGATGTCGCATTTGTTGTTGAGGTACAGATGATCATCCCAATCTTCGAGAAACCATTGTGAATCTATCATCAGCAACTCGACCTTATCCATATCCAGGTCTTCTATCTCCCGTACACAGCCGTCGTTTGGCCAAAATTTCACCTCACTGTTATCCTGTATAAAAGACTCCAGATCGTCAATATTTTCGTGCCCGTTTTTATTCCACTCGTTTTTTCCGGGCATAAAGATCAGGTTGCCGTTAAAGTCTTCAAGGGGTTGCAGCAGACTTGCTTTAAGTTGCTCTTCTACCTGCTTTCGGTCTTTATCTTTTGGCGGATAGCCTTTATCGGTGATGTTACCCAAAGCCACAAACGTCGCTTTCTCATCATTCTGAGACATGGCAGTGATGGCATTGAGCACTTCAAGCGAGGGGTTTTGAGTCTGTAAAGAGGTATTTCCGGTAAAATAGAACACCTGTTCTATGCTGCGATCCTGCGCCTGTGCCCCGCAAATAGGGAGAATCAGGAGCAAAATTGCCGTTAAATAAAAAGGTAGGGTTGTAGATGTAGTGATTTTCATATAGGATTTGCTTACAAGGGCTGAAAATATGTTAAAATCACGGAGAAGCCCGAGACTTTAACCCTCATATAACACAGCTTTAAAGAAGTGTTAAGAAATAGCTTTCGTATAAGCCGGTCTAAATTGCAGTTTGGGTATTTTAATTAATTATTATAAATAATTAATTTTCTTGTATTTAGCTGAGAATCAATTAAAGTCCTGATGCTGGTTATCAAACCAAAAAGCTTAATAATAGGCTAAAACTGTGCTAATAAAGTGTGAATTGGGAATACGGAATGCGTTCATTTATATTGTTAATAATAATTTTGTTGAAAATTCTTGTATTATGAAAACTTCAGCCAACAGCCATTTTTCCCAAAGCCTCAACACGCTTCTCAAACGATATAGTTTAAGTGAACACGAACTATTAAAATTGCGCACTATCGATGAATCGAAAATTGTGAGCCTGGCCTATACCGAAACCGGTGGGTTTGACATTCGCGATGGCGCGTTTTATTCGGAAGAACGCGAGATCAACTATAAGCTAAAGATAGATTACCTGATTAACGGAAGCGACCGTAAGCAAACTTTGATTTTGTTGCCCGTTAGTCCCGAAGAAGATATGTAGATCATCACCTCTTAAAGGAATTTTGATAAACCCGTTCAGTGCTGCTGAGAGGGTTTTTTTATGCGCTTTTGTTTTAAACACTCCAATTAAACAAAGTTATCAGAAGCTGATATAAGTCATCTTTTAAGACCTCATAAGCGTGCAATTTTGTCCTGTAGAATTAAAAGCAAAAGCTATGAGAACAAATACCAGAAAGGGTTGGGGCATGTTGATTTTCAGTGTCTTTTTTCTTGGGTTAACCTGTATACAGGCACAGACCTATGACTTAAAAGAAAAGGAGTCTGAATTGCGGGTTTTAGGAACCTCTAATATTCATGACTGGGAGCTGGAGGCAACTCGTATGAAAGGCAAAATGAGCCTGAAGCAAAGTGAGGGCCATCTGCAGGAAGTCTCAGATCTGTCGTTTAGCGTAAAATCGGAGTCGCTGTTAAGCGGCAAATCGGGGATGGACAAAAACACCTTTAAAGCTTTAAAAACAGAAGACCATCCAACAATTAGCTTTCAGTTAAAATCTGTAGAAGCGATAAAGGCCACACAATCGGGCGGATACCTATTACAGACAACCGGGGCGCTCACGATCGCAGGGGTTACCAAAGCGGTAGCTGTAGAATTTCAGGCAGAACTTACAGCAGATAGCATACGCCTTAGCGGCTCTAAAAAACTCAGGATGACCCAATTTGAAGTGGAGCCGCCAACCGCATTATTCGGAACGATCAAAACCGGAGATGACATTCAAATCGATTTTAAAGTTTCTTTTTTCAACACAATCAATTAAAAATCAATACTCATGAACAAGTCAATTACTTATTTAATAGCAGCCTTTTTTGGTCTTATTGCATCTTCCGTAGAGGCTCAGAGCAAGCGTGATCTCGACAATTTCAGACAGCCAGATCAGCGCGGCATCAATCAGTTTGAAGCACCTAAAGATACCGTGTCCGGTTTTTCAGGACTGTATGTGCGATTAGGCGGCGCATCAACCCTGCAGTTTCAGGCACTGGATCACGAAAACTCAGGTAATGCCGCTACACCTGCACTACAGGATATAGGCAGCAATTTCAACCTTGCTACCGCAAACCTCGATCTCGATGTGGTTTTATACGATGGGGTGCGTATGCACTTAAGAACCTATCTGTCTTCACAGCATCACACAGAAACCTATGTGAAAGGCGGGTATTTTCAAATCGATAAGCTTGATTTTATCAAAAAGGGCTTTATGGAAGAGCTGATGAATCATATGCGTATCAAAATTGGTCATATGGAAAACAACTATGGTGATGCGCATTTGCGACGTACCGATAATGCTATGGCGCTTTACAATCCGTTTGTGGGCAATTATTTGATGGATAGCTTTACGACCGAAGTAGGAGCCGAGGTGTATTACTTCGACAAAGGCTGGTTTGGAATGCTGGGTCTGACCAACGGGAAATTAAACCAGGCGGTTACCAATCCTGAAACAACCAGTCCGTCTTTCCTCGCCAAAGTAGGCTTTGATGATACCCTTGCCGAAGATTTACGGGTTAGGCTTACCGGGTCTGTGTACAAATCCAACCAGTCAAAAAGCATTTATCTGTACAGTGGTGACCGCTCCGGATCACGATATTACAATGTGATGATTGCCGAAGATGGTACGGGAGATGGTTTTCGTGCGGGTCGTATAAATCCCGATTTACGTTCTGAATTGACCAGTTTTATGATCAATCCCTTTCTGAAGTATAAAGGTTTGGAATTCTTCGGGGTCTATGAGAATGCAACCGGAAAAGCCCCGGGAGAGACCGATAACCGCAGCTGGAATCAATATTCAGGCGAATTGATTTACCGTTTTGGTGCTCAGGAAAAAATCTATCTGGGTGGGCGCTACAATTACGTTTCGGGAGAATTAGTGGGAGGAGCCGATGTCGATATCAGCCGGGTACAACTGGCCGCAGGCTGGTTTATGACTCAAAACATCCTGATGAAAGCCGAATATGTGGCTCAAAAATACACGGGTTATCCGGTAACCGATTTGCATAACGAAGCTCAGTTTGACGGCTTCATTCTGGAGGCTGTGATCAGCTTTTAATTCAAACTTTAATGTGCATTGGGATAGGTGTTGTTCTATCCCAATGCATTTTCAATTGGCACTATGAGAACAGGTTTAATTATTTTGTGGGTACTTGGTTTATTTAGCGGATACGCTCAAAAGGAGCCGCAGGGGCTTCTGATTACCGGGTTACAAAGCAGTGTCCTTAGCATTGAAGGCTCTACCAATGTAAATTGCTTTGAATGTACATTTGATAGTGCTTATTTGGAGCCTAAAACAAGCCTGACTTACGCCAAAAAAGCAAACCTGTATGTGCTTAGCAATGCCGTATTCCGGCTGGACCTGGCAGGTTTTGATTGCGGTGGAAAGGGAATAAATAAAGATTTTAGGGAGATGCTCAGGGCGGAAGCTTATCCTTCTGTTTTTTTAAATTTCACCCGGGTGTCGGTGTCTGAAACGGGTTATGAAGCCACGGTAATTATTTCCCTTGCAGGCAAGCAGCATACCTATACTGTTCCCATTGATTACGACCGGCAGGATTTAAGCCACGCAACGGGGAAACTTGAAATAAATGTTAAGGATTTTCAGCTTGAAAAACCCAGAAAACTGATGGGTCTCGTAGTCATAGACGATGTGATCAGCATCCATTTTGATATTGGCGGATCTGTAGCAGATTTTTAAAAGGAAGTCAACCTGAGCTTGGTGCGTGTTCGTTATTCTTCGAGCGTAATCTCCAGCAGGGTTGCCACGCCACCGGCAGCCTCGTTTGCGATAAACAAACGGCCTTCGGGACTAAAGGCGATTCCTTCCGGCTGTTCAAAATGATAGCGGTTGAGGTTGTGTAAGGCTTTTACTTTCCCACTTTGGGTAAGAATCAGGAGTTTTAGATTTCGCCCGTCTACCAGATAATAATCGCCGGTTTTAGGATGTATAGCCAGATCAGAAGGGTAGAAGTTGTTTTCTGCCTTTTTCTTTTGGATAGAATCAAGCGTTTTGGTCTTCATATCGATGTTAAACAAGGGATTTTCACCCATTGTTTTCGTTTCGGGTGATATGGCATATAATCCTTTGTAGCGGTCTTTTTTAAGTCCGCGATCTTTGGGTACCGTGACCAGCAAATCTGTTTTAGGATTGTAGGCTAAAGATTCCATATTGTTCTGGGCATCAAACGGCGTGTCAAACGGGGAGACGTCCAGGGTATCCAGCGTATAATCGGCAATTTCAAAAACGAGTCCGTCGCTGCGCATCACATAGGCCTGTTTGCCTTTGAGGGCAATGGCTTCATAATCTGCATCTTCCCCAAAGCGTACATCGTGGGTAATTTCTGAAGTAATTAAATTGAAATCGTAAATAACACCTTCTTCATCCTGAATGCAGGCGAGCGTAGAGTCATTTACCCAGGCAATACCGCTTACTTCATTAAGAATCTGCGGAAACTCCCAGGTTTTATGAATGGTATAGGTGGCTTTGGCAAGAACTTCCTCTTCTTCGCGCATCGATTTTTTATAAAAGAAAAAGGACAGTACGCCCGCAATAAGCATAACTCCTAAAATGATGTATAGCGAAAGATATTTCATAGAACCTTAGTTACAATTGGTTTTGAGTATCAAAGCTAAGGGCTGGCGGCTGTATTTAATGTGTTCTTAATTAAGTTTTAAGATTTAAGCAGCGGCTTTATTCAGGTTATCGCAACCCGATAGCTGTCAGGAGGCAATACTTGAGTCCTGATCGAGACTTTTATAGTTGCGTACAAATTTGCAGGGAATGCTGGTTAACCTGGAGATGTATTTGTAATTCATAAAATCGGGTTTTCGGTTAGAAACAATGATGATCCATTGAAAATGGCGCTCCATAGTTTCACGGTATTTCACCAAAAACAGAGGGTCTATAGAATAATCGGCTTCAACATCATTTGAAAGAAGTAGACCGATTTTAAGATTCCCATAAATTTCTGTTTTAAGCGTCTGGCATTGCGTAAATGCTCGGGCATCAAAATGATAACCTTCATTTATTTTTAATTTGATAAAATGGGGCTGAAAGTCTAAACGAAAATTACCAAGGTTTATAGTATTCATCAGTTTTTTGGAGAATGGAGTATTTTTGGCGGACGAAATTAATTAAAATCATTCTAAATAGTAGTTATTGTACTACATAATTATCATTTTTAACAAATTGGAGCGACGAAATCTTCATTTATAGCGATTTTTTAAGTGTTTAATCTTTTTGTTTTGATCCTTATTATCAGGAGGAACCATGCACTTTTAACGGCATCGGTTTAATAAATTATCGTTTTTTTAATTTCATATTATCTGGAGCCAACCTATATTGCCGCAAACAACCAAAACTTCTTTATGGCCTCAGGTTTTTTTGCATTATTAGACGATATCGCTGCATTGATGGATGATGTAGCCGTAATGAGTAAAGTAGCGGGTAAAAAGACCGCCGGAATTCTGGGAGACGATCTTGCCGTGAATGCCGAAAAAGCTTCGGGCTTTATGTCTGATCGTGAATTACCGGTTCTCTGGGCAATCACCAAAGGCTCGTTACTCAATAAAGTCATTATTCTGCCCATAGCCTTTTTGCTGAGTGCCTTTCTGCCCACGGCGATAACCGTGATTCTAATTTTGGGCGGACTCTATCTGGCTTATGAGGGTGCCGAAAAAATCTACGAATATCTGGTGCCTCACGAGAAGCACAATGCCGTTGAAGAGCTCGATAAAATGAGTGAAGAACAATTGATGGCCCGCGAAAAGGAGAAAGTAAAATCGGCTATTCTTACCGATTTTATTCTTTCGGTTGAGATCATCATTATCGCATTGGGGACGGTGGCTCAGGAGCCTATCACAACCCAAATAGGTGTGGTGACTGTTATCGCTCTGGTTGCTACGGTAGGTGTTTACGGGATTGTTGCATTGATTGTACGTATGGATGAATTTGGAGCCAAACTCATCAACCTGAACGACCGCGAAAATAGCTTTTCAGATAAAGTAGGTATGTTTCTGGTAAACGCCCTTCCCTGGGTAATTAAAAGCCTTGGGGTAATAGGAACCATCGCTTTAATGCTGGTTTCAGGCGGGATATTTGTACATAATCTGGAGTTCTTCCACCATTGGGAAGAAAGTCTTGGGCTTCCGGCAATTGTTTTTGAATTTTTGGCAGGTCTGGTAATAGGATTTTTGGTTTTACCGATAGTAAATGGTGCCAAAAAACTTTTCAAGGGCAAGAAGGCTTCTGCACACTAGAGTTCTTTCAGCTTTAGATCTTTAAAAATCACTCCCTGACCTTCGGCCTGTAGGCCAATATAACCGCTTTTTAAGGCTGTACCGTCGATTTTTAAGGCGGGGTCAAAACCGTTTGCGACCTCGCCGCCTAGTTGCGTTTGACTGTACCGAAGCACTTCTTTACCGTTTACTTTATGAATAATCAGCGAATCGCTGTAGACAATCAAATCGGCCTCAACCCAGGTATCCCAGGTGTAGGTCTCAGAGGTTGAATTGATACAGTGATCGTTTGATTTTTTGCCTTCATAATAGACATCGGTTCCCGGCGAACACATATTTCCGGTAGGTCTGGGTTTTCCGGGTTCGGCTTCTGCCAGCATCTGATATTCTACCGAAAGCGGCCAGTCCTGCTCTTTCAATATGGTTTCGGGTGCCTGACTGTGAAACATCACCCCGCTGTTGCGAAAGGTGTAGGAGGGGGCATCTTCCATCCACTCATCGGTAAAGCGGTATTTGAATTTCAGGTGAAACGATTCAAAAGCTTTCTCATAAAACAAATGCCCGTAGCGCTCATTGAAGCTGTCGTATTTATCATAAGCCACCACGATACTGCTGTCTTCAACCCTAAAGGTATCGGCATAATTATCACCGGTTTCATGATGGTAGAATTTTGGCGTCCAGCCCTCCAGATTGGTGCCGTTAAAGAGTGTGATCCATTCGGTTTCCCGGGGTTGCTCCTTGCAGGAATTGAATGCCAAAAGCAGGAGACCCGCGTATAGGATTTGTTTCATAGCTTTTCGTTGAGCTCTTAAAAGTATTTAATTTTTAGGTAAGCATATGGTATATATAAACATAAGGTCTATAATTTAGCGTAAAGCCTCTGTGATACGGGATGTTGGAATATCTAATCTACAGCGCGTAGTGATTTTAGAATAGGACTATTCCGATGAAAATTGATCATCGGGTCGGTCTATTTTGTTGAAGGTGATAGTAACTGTTTTTTTGCCCCATTCTTTTGCCGCTTCTTCATCAAGCCCCATATAAATATCAATTTTCTTCTCCCAGCGTCGGTTCATTTTATCTTTAACAATGTAGGTGCCTTCCAATCCTTCAATTTCTACTTCCTCATTGTAATCTAATCCTAAATGTATAAGATCCCGGGATACAGCAATAGCTTTTTCGCCGGGCTCTAACTGATCACCCCAGGCTGCCAGACCCGGATTGCCTTTTTTAGTCTGGTGTTCAACAGCATTGTAGGCGGTTGCCGTCACAGTAAGCGTAACTTTATTTTCAGGCTCTGCACAACTCCCAAATAGAATGAAAGCAGTAAGGAGAAGAAATATCTCCAATTTGGCAATTCGTGTTTTCGTTTTCATATACTTATAATATACAAAAAAAACAGACAAACTACTGATATCTAGCTATATGCTGGTTTGTTTCTGAGAAATTGAGCAGCACGCGTTGGCTTTGGTAATGATTCTGGAGTTTATCTGGTTAGGCTAAACATGTAAGCGAATTGAAGAATCCAATTTTAGAGATCAATCTTTTGATTCCTGCCGGGAACCGGAGCCTGACTTTTCTTTTTCAATGATTTGGTCAAAAAATGCATTGGCATAGCGTTCTTTAAGTGCTGCGTAGCGTTTTTTATCCTGATTTGCCTTTTCGGCCAGCTCATACTTCATTGCCTGATATGTTGTTCTGGCCCATTCATTTTTCCATAGAACATCACGTGTTAGGATATGCCTTTGCAAGGCTTCACTTTGAGCCTTGCAAACATATAAATGATGCGGAATGGAATCTAAAACAGGATGCCCGCCCTTTTTATCGCGTTTAAATACTTCCCGATTCTCAATTCCCTGATCTCCATTATGATAATACCCAATACTTGTGAGCCTGGCTTTTAAAAGTTTAAACTCAGATGCGTTTTTGTAGATGATATCAAGGTCTATAATGGGTTTTGAATCTAAATGGGGTACCGAAGTACTTCCTACGTGCTCGATGGGCAGATTTAGTCCGTTGAGACCATGTTCGATTTCCAGTTTTAAACTCTCGAACTGCTCAATCCATTGTGAGGTATATTTTTCGATTAACATATCGTCTTTCAGCTAAAACCGAATGGTTTAGTGGAACAATCAGGCTAGTTTGTATTTCGCAAATAGGAAATCATTTGTCTGTTATTTTGCAAAGCGCTTTCCCGTTTCCGGGGAATTTTGATTTTCGGTAATTAACGTTAAACGAAAGTCTTTTATCTTCTAAATAGCAACTTACCCGTCACCTAAACAAATATAAAAGATAAACCGGGCTTTAACCCAGGCGGTAAGCATTTCCAAAATAAATAGATTTCAACTGTTCAGGATGTTGATTTAAGCTTGTTTCAAATTTTGGTTCTAAATAGTTGAGTCATTTCTAGTTTTAAAACCCCTTTCATGTATCCTATTCAAAAGTATGTGTAACCCAATCTGGCAGTGAACAAGCCTGTAACTTTCTAAATTACACCCGTAAATGCGAGCGCTTTTTGGCTCCCGGGTTAACGTATATTTTTTTTAACCGATTTACGCAATCGATTTCTTAAAACCAATTAGAACCAGAATCGGGACCTTTTAAATCCCGATCATACTAAACTGAAACCAAAAAACTACTGCCATGAAAAAACACTACACCTATTTTTTATACCTGCTTTGTTGTCTGATGCTGTCAAACCTCAACGGGCAGGAAGTCAATGCTACGGTGCAAATCGATGCAGATGCCAGCTTTCAGACCGTTACGGGCTACGGCGGTTTTGTGTGCAGTCCGCAATTTGCCTACAACCACATGACCCCTGCTCAAATACGCCAGCTTTGGGGAGCAGACAGCGAACTGGGTTATAACATCATGCGGCTTTATATTCCCATAGGTCGTGACAACTGGCCGCAGTCTCTGGCCACTGCCCAGCTTGCGCAATCCCTGGGACTTATCATTTTTGCGAGCCCCTGGTCTATGCCGGCCGAGTGGAAAACAAACAACAACATAGCCGGTATCGTAACTGACGCAAATGGCAATGAGATTGAAGGTTTTCTCAAAGAAGAAAACTACGGGGATTATGCAGATTATCTCAATGATTACGTGCTGTATTTGCGGGATAACGGGGTAGAACTGGATGGCATTTCCTTGCAAAATGAACCCGATTATAAGGTGACTTACGCGGGTTGCTCCTGGACGCCGCAGCAAATGGCCAACTTTATACGGGATTACGGCAGCCGTATCGACTGTAAAATTATCGCCCCGGAGACGGTGGGGATTTCCACGCGCTATGCGCAGGCACTGGCAGCAGATGGGGTTAACCAACAATTCGACATTTTTGCAGGGCATCAGTATGGCGCGGTGGAGACCGAAGGGATTACCTTGCAGCGCAGTCAGGGGAAAGAGGCCTGGATGACCGAGTTTTTGATCAACTGGAACGCCGGCAGTCAGGCTCCGCGCGATTATAACTGGCAGCAGGACGCTTTTGATTTCGCCCGAAGCATCAACACAGCCATGCTGTCAAACGTAAGTGCATGGGTGCATTACGCTTCCAAACGCTATTATGGGATGATGGGTGATGGCGAGCGCGGTACCCAGGAAGGCGTGATTACCAAAAGGGGGTATATTCTGTCGCATTTTGCGAAATACACCACCGGTAAAAAGCGTATTGCCGCAACCTGGCTTGATGACAGCGGGCAGCTTGAAGGTTCGGCTTATATTTCTGAGGATGGAAACACCCTGACGCTGCATCTTATCAATGCTTCGGCCAACACCTATAATCTTACGGCAGACCTTCCGTTTTATACCCAAAGCGGTACCCGCGTGGTCACCACAACGTCTGAAAGTATGACCACTACCGAAGTTACCTATGATTCAGAACGTTTTCGCCCGCAAATTACCGTCGCGCCCAGCAGTTTTACCACCCTGGTCTTTGAAAAAAGCAGCGAGCGGCCCGAGTCGCAAATGACCGGAAGCCCCGTGTATTACAATCCCATAGAAAGCCAAAACCCCACGCAGGCAGCTTTTGGTACCGCTTATCAGCTGAGTGACCGTCAGAAGACCTTTAGCGTTAACAACCGCCTCATCAGCTCAAACACCGCATTGACTAATGGCTATCTGGCGCTTGATGACCGTTATACCAAACTGGTTTTTCAGGTGAAAAATGTGGTCTCTGCCAATCAATACAATTCAGACAACACCACCCTGCACTACGTCAACGCTGCGGGAGCTTTGAGTTCGCACAACTACGGGCGTATCAATATGCCCGCGACGGGTAATTTTCAATGGGAGTTCGATCTTTCACGGGCGGTGCTTACCGATGGAATCACGGGAATTTTAGGTATCAGCAATACCAATTACAGTTCGGTGCTGACCATTGATTTTGGAGCGGTTTATTTTTTACTGGGGAATGAAAAGGCCTATGCTTTTGAAGGGATTTACAGCAAGGAAGACAGCGATTTGCTCGAAGCGCTTTCCAATGCTGATTATACCGGGATCGATTTTACCCAGACCACGGCCATCCCTGAAACTACCGACTGGAAATCTCAGGCGGCAAATCCCAACCTGTTGTTTTACACTGTCGAAAGCAGTGGATTGGATCAGCCTAATGTAGTTAGCCGCACTCAGGCTTCGCAGCTGAAACTGGAAGGCAACGGAAACTTCCAGGTGCCCCAAGGCTTTACGGCTGCACAGGCCAGCTATACCCGGGATTTTAGCGGTTACGAACTGCTTATTTTACCTTTTGAAACTTCTATTCCCGAAGGTGCAGATTGCTATACGATAGAACCCGGAACCGATGAAATTGCGTGCAAGCTTATAACCGGAGACGTCATCCCGGCCAATATCCCGGTGCTGGTTTTAGGGACAGGCAGCTTCAGCTTTACGGGCAGTGGTGCGGTAAGCACTCCTAAAGCCAATACCACAAATAACCTGAACGCGGTTTATATTAAAACTCAGGCCATGGCAGGGGCTTATACCCTTGCTATGGAGAATGAAGACCCGGTTTTTAAAAGGGTCGCGAGCGGAACTCCGGAAACGGTAGATCCGTTTACGGCCTATCTTTCCGCATCCGCCGGTTATACGCTTGCCAGTTTACCGGTACGTTTCGATCAGCTGAGTGTCACTACTGTTAATGCTGCCGACTCTTTCAAGATTTACCCCAATCCTGCTAACGATGTGCTTCAGTTGCAACTTAATGAGGCAAATGCCTCGCAAGCCATCATCTACGATCTGAATGGGCGCAATGTGCTGGGGCCGGTTGATGTTTCGCAAAGCCGGGCTATCCCGGTATCTTCCTTAACTCCCGGCATATATTTGATTCGTGTTACCAGCGGGGAGCAGAGCAGCACGCTTCGGTTTATAAAGGGATAATTGCACGAAATAGAAATTAGTAAGCAGTCTCAGTTTGCTGTTAACAGTCATTTCGAAGGAGCCCTAAGCGACTGAGAAATCACATCAGGTTGGTTCAATATTCAAGGTTTAAAATTCAAAATTACATCGATCCCCAGCCTTTTCCTTCGAAGTAAGGGGGGAATTCTTAGTAAGTATAAAATTCATCCCTTGACTCCTTCCTTACAGTCGGAGGGAGGTTAGGAGGGATGTTCCCCTGCAGGACTCATCACTCTGCATTCAGCATTCTGAATTGGTGAAGCAGTCTCAGTTTGTTGTTAGCAGTCATTTCGAAGAAGCCCTGAGCGACTGAGAAATCACATCAGGTTGGTTCAATATTCAAGCTTTAAAATTCAAAATTATATCCATCCCCAGCCTTTTCCTTTGATTAGATGCTCCTTTGTCGCATCGCTCAGGGTAATTAAATACGAAATTAGAAATTAGAAATACGAAATAACTCATCACTTTGAACTCTGCACTCCGCATTAGTAAGCAGTCTCAGTGGGCAGTTTACCGGTAAGAGGTAAATGGTAAGAGGTGAGAAGTTGACCCTTCGATACGATGCTCCTTAGGTCGCGGCACTCCCTGTCCCGAAAATCAGAAATCAGAAATTAGAAACACAGAATAACTCATCACTCTGCATTCAGCATTACCAAAGCGTTGGCTGAGTGAATTTTGCGCAGCATAGCGCAGTGAAATTTGTATCGAAGCCAGAGCTTGTAGGTTGACCCTTCGATACTCCGCTTCTTTGGTCGCATCACTCAGGGTCCCGAAAATCAGAAATTAGAAATACGAAATCAGTAGGCAGTCACAGTTTGCTGTTAGCAGTCATTTCGAAGGAGCCCAAGCGACTGAGAAATCACATCTGATTGGTTCAAAATTTAAGAACATAGAACAGCCTGATAAATACGAAATTAGAAATACGAAATACAAAATAACTCAGCACTCTGCATTCAAAACCAGTAAGCAGTCTCAGTGGGCAGTTTACCGGTAAGAGGTAAATGGTAAGAGGTTAGAAGTTGTACGTCCCTGATATAGGTTGACCACTTAAACGTGATTAACAATGAAATCCAACGTACAAATCATCCAAAAGAGGCGTGTTTATTCTGAGAGTTTTAAGCGTCAGATCGTCGAAGATTTTGAATCCGGTAAGTATAGTGCTAGCCAACTATCGATGTTGCACAACATACCTTGTGTTAGTATTTACCGATGGATTTATAAATTTTCTAACTTTAATGAGAAAGGAT
>NZ_JAJGMW010000035.1 GCF_020782115.1 Leeuwenhoekiella parthenopeia
ATCTATACCAACAATTAAAAACGTATTTTAGTTATTACAATACAAAAAGAAGGCATCAGGGAATAGAAAACGAAATACCGCTGGTAAAGTATTTAAACAAACAACAAAAAGCAGCTTAGTCAATATAACCGGAACTTAATTTAAGCTGAAAACTGCCCTACAAATGGGGGGATGCTCATATTTCACTTCGCATATTGTTCATTGCAACGCTTTTATCATACTGCACCTCTTTTACAGTTTGAATACCCAGTTCTCTGGCAGTTCGTTCTGCGGCCAGCTGGCTTTGTTTTCCGATATAACTGTCATTGTATGCCCTGCCATTTAAATCAATACGGTTTACATAAAGGTGCACGTGGGTATGCTCCTTATCCCGATGCACAAAAGCGACCACCTGGTGTTCTATTAACTTCATTTGTTCCAGAAAAACTTTAGTTAGACGGGCCAAATCCTCCTTACTCATACTGGCGCCATCTTTTATTGTAGGGCTTAGAATAAAGCTTAAGATGTTGCGCTCACAGTTTTGATTGAGTTGTTGTACGGCTCTAAACTCCTGTGTGATTTCTTCCGGAGTTTCACCAACGATTAAATGACTGTATATTTGCTCAGCTTCCTTCTCAGGATTATTTCCGTAGCGAATGGCTCCCAGAGTACTGGATATGGAACTTCCTTTTCCGATCATGGTATAATGCTTTTAAGGTGCTTTTTGATTTCTGCAGCAACCAGATTGACTTCTTCACTAAGCTTTGGATTTCCTTTTTTATACATATTGCCAATGCGTTTAAAGTTATTGTGATACTTCACCAACATTTTATAGGTATTGATATGCTCTTCGCTCATCCGCGCAGTGATCTGTTGATCCATCAGGCATTTTCTGCAAAAAGTACTCAGGCTTAAGCCTGCAGCTTTTGCTTTTACCTGCAATAGTTTTTTCTCATACACGCTACATCTGAATTTGATAAGAGCTCGTTTCATCGTTTGTTAATTTTTCTTTGCAACCATCGGGAGCAAAGCAAGATTGTGGCCACAGCCACACATCTTGCCCTGATGCCCAGAAATCATTTTTAATCGGTTTTCATCAGCCAGTCATTTAAGTCTTTTTCAGCTTTATAGAATGAAGATTTATCGATACAATTGGGATTTTGATTCAGGAAGAATGCGGTAGCTTTTCTACCGGCTTTATCCTGATCTAGATACAGTTCAATAGCATTGTACTGATCAAAATGGACAAGTGCTTTATTCGTAAAAGCAATGGAGTTTAAGATCAGAAAATCAGTTTCACGTTTAAGATTCGGATAGATCGTATTGAGTGACAGGAGATCGAACATTCCCTCCAGAACTATTAAATGCTGAGACTCATTTTTAATATAGGTCAGATCTTTTGGTGAGCTGGATGATTTGAAATAGGTGTTTCTAAGTTCCCAACCTGCAGAATTGTTTTTGAGTCCAATGGAAAAACCGTATTTATCATTAATTGTATAGTGAACCTCCCTACAAAAAGTATTAGCTACTGTTCGGCTAATTTTTCGTTTGTTCAAATACTGTAAAAGAGCCGGATGTTGGATGAACTGTACCTTTTTAATTTCAATTCCAGATTCCTTTGAATTATTTTCCTCTCGTATTATATTATTATCATTCCCGGTACTAACCTGAGCTAGAATTTCTAAGGCACCGCTGACAGATACCCTGGAGAGTTCACAAACCATATCGATGCAGTTTCCGCCTTTACCGATTCCGTGGTCGTACCAGCAGTTTAATATTTTGGAAACTTTAAAGGATGCCTGAGTTTCTGACCGCAGGGGACTCAGAAACCAGGCTTCCTTTTCCGAATTGCGAGTGGGAAGGTGTCCTAAAAATCCCAGCGCCTTAACGATGGAAATTTTTCGGGCACTTTCACACGATAGTTTTTTTCTTTTCATCTGTAACTAGTTTAAAAATCTCAAAACATCCTACCATCTTACCCATCCCAGTAAATACGGGATTTGAGAAGCGGGGTAGGTTGCTTTTTCATCCTACCCATCCTACCACACAATTGTGGTAAGTTGGGTAGGATTGTGGTAAGATGATTTCTAAAGATCCTACCACAAATGAGCCTACTGTTTATAGGGTCTTAAAAGATTTGTGGTAGGATGGTAAGAGGATTTACTCTTTTTTCTTTCATCAGCTTAATTCATAGGGTGATTCTGTAAACTTTCGCTTTGCTAAATAGCCGTAAATTCTACGTTTGGGATGTTTGATTTTTTGAAAACCAAATCCTGAGAGGGCGCGTCCCAGATTGATCTGACTGATGCGTATATTCAGACAATTAAGGCTGAGCATAATATCTGTTGCCGTCACAAAATCCTTTTGATTGGTAGACTTTTCGTAGTACTTCGCAATGAGTTCCTGTTCAGTAGTCATTTTAGTGTACTTCTGATTGCGCTCTTCATTTTCATTCACATCCTTTACCGTTAATTCCGGATTGAAGTTTGGATCTCTATAGGCCAGATGATAAGCCTGGCTCCAAACGTCAGCAATAGCAACTTCCTTTTTATAGTTGAAGTCTATAGGTCCCATTAGTTCAAAACAGAGCCAGCGTACCGAACCGGTCTCATCATTTAAAAAGGAAGACATATTGGTCGAACCCACAAAAGAGCAAATGCGTGGAAGAATGGTGTTCTTTCGGTCATAAGGCAAGCGTTCATTGATAAAGGTTTTTGAGAAAAAAGCTTTGAGTGCATTGACATCATTTTTTGAAAGTACAGCCAGTTCATCGAGATTGTAGAGAAAGTTTCTACAGAGCTGAATACGGGCATCTTTATCACTATTGATATCTTCCGCCATATATTCTGCCAATTCAGGAGGGCAGAGGTAGCGGCACCAGGTTGATTTACCCGAACTCTGACCACTATGGCTGATGATTAGGGCCTGCTTGTTGAAATAAGCAGGCTCCAGAGCGCATTTGATAGCTCTAACCAGCCATTTCTTAAAATGGTACACAAATACCTCGTGCTCGTAAAGGGGAACGAAAGAAGCGAGCTTTTCGATATGATCCTGACCATCCCAACTCTGAAGTGATTCAAAATATTCTCGTATCGGATTATAGGTTTCGATAAGTTCGGATTTAATTAGAATCTCCAGCTTTGAAGTACTAATATCGATCCCTGCTTTGGTCAGTTCGATAATAAGCGAATTCAAGTTTAGATAGCTCCAGTGCTTTTTTTGTTTCAGCGATATTTGAAAATCGTGAGAGATTTCGTTGTAAAGGATATCGTATTTCTCAAACAGATATTCGCTGGCATAATCGTAAACGGTCTTCTTTTTAGGATCCTTAACCTGATAAAGTTTATTGTTTTCCATAGCTCTGGGTTTACGGGTCTATGAAATTTTTGGACTCTTTGAATAGGTAGAAGAATCTTTAGAACTGGTTTCGCAGTTCTTTTTGTTCTGTAATAACCACCGCTCAAGCGCTTCGCGTTCAAAATAGACAAGCTTACCATTGGGCTTACTGTGCGGAATAATACCTGAAGAAGTTAATCTGTACAAATAGCTCCGAGACATTCCTGTATAGTCACAGGCTTCATCAAGGGTGAGTACCTTTTTGTTGGCTAGTAATAGCGATTCAATGCGTGCCAGCCTTTCGTCTAAATTAATGTTGTTCATCGTATTCGGTTTTAAAGTGAATAGAGAACAAAGCGCTTTGTCTGTTTATGTTTGAATTCCTGAACTAAAAGTAAAAAAGGTGACGATGTAATACCTTTTTTGAAGGAAGTAGTTATTTACAAATGAATGATCGAATAGAAAATAAATTATAGGGATTATTAAAATTTTCTAATACCAATTCTTATCAAATAAAATTAGACAGAATAACTTTTGAAGACTTATTAACAAGAAAAGACTGTTTTGATTTAAAATTAGGAGTTCGAAAACAGCATTTCGCTGTCATTTGGGATGGTTATCAGAACGATTAAATATAGATATTGAACTAAAAATGATTTTTTTAAGAAATCGAATTCTAGATTATTCTATTTAATATTATTTATAGATAAATAATTTAGATTGGTAAACAAAGGCCTTTTTGAAGTGTTAAAAATGTTAAAGTTTTACCTATGTTGTACCTTTAGTGAGTCAGGCAGCTACAAATTAATGTAACTGCCTGATTATCAAGTAGCGAGAGGGGGGCACGATCCCCCGACCTCCGGGTTATGAATCCGACGCTCTAACCAGCTGAGCTACCTCGCCAAAATGTAAATGTGCTCAGGCCTTCCCTAAGCGGGTGCAAATATAAAAACATTTGTTTAGCTGGCAAGCAGGATATTTATAAAATAACACCTTGCTATTAAATAAAACTACATCTGTAAGAAATTTCTTTTAGTAAGAGGTTTCTGAACTTATTATGATATAAGAATCGCTTTGAGTTCTATAGAAAACACTTCGATTAAGAATGTGATTAGTGTGATATAGTATTTTGTTCATTTTCTTTGCTTGTCCAAAGAAAACGAACCAAAAGAAAGGACACTTTTTCTTAGGCATTTTTGCCTTATCAGGCAAAACCGCAAAAACTCCCCTAAATTTTCTCCAGGGCTTCGAAAATTTTTAACGGCGATCTTTTGCTATGCTGAAGAAAAAGAAGCCTAAAGAATATATTAGATCATATCATTAAAATTTATTTGGTAGTAGTATTAATTGTAGGTTCTTTCGTAAATCATCGAAGAAGCCTTTGGAAAGCATCGATAAAATAAAAAAATACCCCTAATCTTTTTTACTGTACAATTAATATTTATATTGGCAACCCAACCGAATAAATGACCATGGAAGAAAAAGTAAAATTTGAAATCGAGTTCCCTATACAGGCCTCACCGTCTTTATTATATCAATATATGTCCTCACCTTCAGGTATGTCTGAGTGGTTTGCAGATAATGTAAACTCTCGTGGAGAGTACTATACCTTTATTTGGAATGGGAGTGAGGAGAAAGCAAAACTGCTGGGTAAAAAAAGCGACGAGCGCATTAAATTCCGTTGGATGGATGATGTGGAAGATGAAAACCTGTATTTCTTTGAATTACGCATCCAAGTAGATGAGATCACTAAAGATGTTTCCCTGATCGTTACAGACTTTGCCGAACCTGATGAAATTGATGAAGGCAAGATGTTCTGGGAAAACCAGATCTCAGAACTGAAACACATCATCGGTTCTAACTAGAAAGCAGTACATAAAACGTATATTTGTCCCTTCTAAAAAAAGGGACTTTTTTTATGGTAAATTTTGACGGAACACTTACCGATAATCCACAGTTTTCGCCTAATAACAGGGGTATGTTTTACGGGGATGCAGTATTTGAAACCCTGCGCTACTCGGGTGATAAAATCGTATTCTGGGAAGATCATTATTTTAGACTGATGGCCTCAATGCGTATTTTACGCATGCAAATCCCCATGCAGTATACCCCCGAATATTTTCAGGAAGAACTGCTGCGCTTAATTGAAGCCTGCGGATTAACCGGAAAACCCGCCAGAATTAGACTTACGGTTATACGAAATGAGGGAGGCACTTACCTTCCCACAGACAACGGCGTTTTTTATTATGCCCTGGCCGGTGAACTGGATCAGCCTTTTTACGTTTTAAGCGATAAGCCTTATGAAGTAGAGCTGTATAAAGATCATTATCTAAATGCAGATCTGCTTTCGACATTAAAAACGGCCAATAAGTTAATCAACGTCACCGGAAGTATTTTTGCTGAGGAAAACGGTTTTCAAAATTGCCTGCTTTTAAACACCAATAAATCTGTTGCCGAAGCCCTCAATGGAAATCTCTTTTTGGTAAAAGGGACTACTATAAAAACACCACCGCTTACAGACGGTTGCCTGCGCGGCATCATTCGTAAACAGTTGATCGAGATTTTGGGCAAGCTGGATACTTATACGCTTGAAGAAGCTTCAATCTCGCCATTTGAGCTTCAGAAGGCAGATGAACTGTTTATTACCAATTCCATACAGGGTATTGTGCCTGTGACCAAATACCGCAAAAAAACCTACGATACAAAAGTTGCTAAAGATTTGCTGGGTAAGCTCAACGCTAAGGTGCGTCTGGCAAATTAGTTAATTGTAACTGGGGTTTTCGGGTGCGTTTGACCAGATCAGGTATTCACCGCCCAGCTCAACCATTTTCTCTTTCCAGAAATCCGGGAAGCATTTGTTGATGATTTCCTTATGATAGTTGTTTTCGGCAACGATCCAGGCATTTTCATTGAGTTCGTGCTCCAGCTGATCGCTGTCCCAGCCGGAATAGCCCAGGAAAAAGCGAATCTGATCTTCAGAGAGTTTTTTGGAAGAGATAAGCTCTATCACGGTGTCAAAATTTCCTCCCCAGTAAATGCCGCTGCTGATCTCAATACTATCGGGTATAAGCTCCGGGACCTTGTGTATAAAATACAAATTGTCCTGTTCTACGGGGCCCCCGTTGTAGATCTGCATTTCTACCTCTATTTCAGGTATAAGTTCATCTAAGGTAAAATTAAGAGGTTTGTTGAGTATAAAACCTACCGAGCCATCCTCGTTATGATTGGCCAGCAAAATGACCGAACGGTTAAATGAAATATCCCCGATGATCGCCGGTTCAGCTATAAGTAGGTTGCCTTTTTGTGGTTTGTTTGTAGTCATGGGGAAAACAATTTCTTCTAAACTAAGCTATTTTTTGATATTAACAAAAAAATAACATACATAAAAAAAGCCCTCACGAGAGGGCTTTTCTAAATTGTATAGGCAGAACGATTAGTTTACTGCATCAGATAATTCTGAACCTGCTTTAAACTTAACTACGTTTTTAGCTGCTATTTGAATGGTTTTTCCGGTTTGTGGGTTTCTTCCTTCACGAGCTGCACGTTTAGATACAGACCAAGAACCAAAACCTACTAATGAAACACGGTCACCACCTTTAAGTGATTTCTCAACATTTCCTAAGAAAGATTCTAAGGCTTTTTTAGCTGCTGCTTTAGTAATACCAGCATCTTCTGCCATTGCGTCGATTAAATCTGATTTGTTCATAATGTAAAAAATTAAAAAATTAATTGTCGGTTAAACTTTTGTTTATTGTTTAAACAAATTTAGACGGATAATTCATCCACGCAAGCAATAGCGCTGGAAATCGGGTATTATGTTGATAACTTTAACTTTTTGTTGATAACGATTGCGTATTTTAACAAAATTTCAACCAGCCTAGTATTGATGCGGTCTTAGATAACTTTTGCCTTTTCAGAAAAACTAAATCCATTTAATAAATCTTTTACCGGCATTCTTCGCTTGCCCGGAAGCTGAATTTCTTCCAGCATTAAACGGGCATTTTCTAAAGGTACATACAGTTTGTCGCCATTAGCAATAAGTTTACCGATTTGTTTTTGATCGTTCTCACGGGCTTCCTCCAAAGAAGCTTTGTAGATTTTAAGCTGCTGCCCGTTATCGTCTCCGTTTGTAAAAAGCGTCCAGGCTACGGGATATGGGCTTAAACCCCTAATCAGGTTGTAAATCGTTTCAGCCGGTTTGTCCCAGTCGATGCGGGTATTGTCCCGGTTTAATTTGTAAGCGGTGTTCAGTTCTTTGTGATCTGCCTGTTTTTGGGTTCTGGCGGTACCTGCTTCAATCTGCTTTACGGTCTCTACAATAAGTTTGCTTCCTAAATGCATCAGACGATCGTGCAGACTGCCTGCATCTTCATCCGGTTCGATTTTTGTTTTCTCCTGAAGCAGGATGGCGCCGGTATCAATCTTTTCGTCGATAAAAAATGTGGTGACGCCGGTTTCGGTCTCTCCATTTATAATCGCCCAGTTTATAGGTGCAGCACCCCGGTAATCGGGCAGGAGGGATGCGTGCAGGTTAAACGTGCCGTATTCGGGCATTTTCCACACGGCTTCGGGCAGCATTCTAAAGGCCACCACGATTTGCAGGTTGGCATTAAGCGACTTCAATTCTTCTAAAAAAGAAGGGTCTTTTAAATTTGTAGGTTGCAATACCTTTAAGTTATGGCTTAAGGCAAATTGTTTTACCGCGCTTTCCTGAAGCTTTTGACCACGTCCCGCAGGACGATCGGGAGCGGTAATTACACCTGCAATGGTATATTGCTGTTCTAATAGTTTCTGGAGACCGGCCACGGCAAATTCGGGCGTGCCCATAAATACAATTCGTAAATTTTTCATAGTATAGTATATCGGTTGGTTGGGGTGAGTTTTATTTTATGGGTATTCAATAAATCTTTTAAAGCTTTTAAGATGTCTTTTTCCTCGTGGTCTTTCAATACATCAGCCAGTTCGCGGGAGGTGTACTGCTGTTTGCTCAGAAGCAAAAGCAGGTGTTCTTTTAACCGGGGGGCTGCGGTTTGTGCAGATTGCTTTTTTCGGGAGCGGCATACATCACAGATTCCGCAGGCTTCTTTCTGATGTTCTTCAAAATAGGCCAACAATTGTTTGCTACGGCAAACCTCCTTGTTTTTCACATAGCTTAAAATCGCCTGAACCTGTTTCAGTTTACGGGTATTTTGAGCTTTGATCGCAGGAGCGATGGGATTGATGCTAAAATCATCTTCCCGCTGTACCAGAAAGGTTATTGCGGTATCAAACTGCGTATGATCGTATACAGCCAGTTCATCTTTTTCCAGTTGCAGAAAGGCCTCGTGTACCTGTGGCAGCGCGACCCCTGCTTTTTTTGAAATCAAAACATGGTCTACCGGCATAGGCTGGTCGTAAATACCCGCATAGGTTCTAAGCACGCTTTTAACGACGCTTTCTAAAGCCGGATTCTGAATGAGGTAATAGGTGAGCTGTACAGGCGAAATATTTAATTGCAGGGTTGCCTTGCGGTAGAATTCCTGCGAAAGTATGATGATGCTGTTGCGGTCTAAAAGCTGCAGGGCATTATAGGTAATTAGTGTATTGAAGGCGTAGGTCTTGCAAAACGAGCTGAAATCAAAGCGGAAGGTTTCCTGCTCGCCGCCACCGTATGGAACCTGAAAAAAGCTGTTGAGCTTTTTGTACACTTTTTTGACAAAGGAGACCGAAGGCAACACATTCAGAAATTGATTGGCCAGCCGTGACTCATCTGAAGGATTGACGAAAATTAAGCTTCGGGCAGGTTCTCCGTTGCGTCCCGCACGTCCCGCTTCCTGAAAATAGCTTTCCATACTTTCGGGCAGCTCTACGTGCACTACCGTAGAAACATCGGCTTTATCAATTCCCATCCCAAAAGCACTGGTTGCTACCATAACCTGGACCTTATTAGAAGACCAGGCTTCAAACCGGGTTTGTCGCTCTGCGCTGCTCAAACCACCGTGATAAAAGTGTGCAGAAACACCGCTTTGATGCAAAAATGCCGCATAATCCATTGCGGTTTTACGGCTGCGAACATAGACGATACCGCTTCCGCTAACGTGTTTAAAGAGTTGTACCAGCCTGTTGCGTTTATCTTCTTCCCACAAAACGCGGTAAGCCAGATTCTTCCGCTCAAACGAGTTTTTAAATACAGCGGGTTCATTGAGCTGCAATTGTTCTATAATATCTTCCTGTACCTTTCCTGTTGCCGTTGCAGTAAGTGCAATGCAATTTACATCGGGAAGGCTTTCGCGAAAGCGTGAAATCATACGATAGGCCGGTCTGAAATCGTGCCCCCATTGCGAAATGCAGTGCGCCTCGTCAATAGCGATTAGCGATACATTCATCTGCTTGATGCGCTCCAGCACCAGTTCGTTTTGTAAACGTTCGGGAGAGAGGTAAAGCAGTTTGTAATTCCCGTAGATGCAATTGTCGAGCAAGGTGTCGAGTTCATGATAGGGTATTCCGCCGGGAATGTAAAGGGCCTTGATGTTGCGTTTTTGCAACTGCATTACCTGATCGCGCATCAAAGAGAGCAGGGGCGAGATCACCAGGCTTATACCGGGCTTCAGCAAAGCGGGAATTTGATAACAAACCGATTTTCCGCCACCGGTAGGCAACAGGGCAAAGGTATCGCGTCCCTCGAGCACCGCATCAATCAGCTCTTGCTGACCGGGCCTAAACGAATCGTAACCCCAGTAGGATTTGAGTAGATCGAGGGGGCGTAGGTTCATGGGTTGAGTTGTTGTAAAATAAAATTTACGCGATTTTCTACCGATGTCTTAGGAACCTCGACACAGTCATAGCCCAGACTTGTGTAGGTATTGAGAAGTTCTTTCTGTATTTTTTGGGCTTCCTCAAGGCTTTCATAACGTTCATTATCGGTCTCATAGATTTCTTCCCAAACGGGTAGCGCAAAAACCCGGTCATACACGTAGGTAGTGTTAGCCTTCGTAAAACGCTCCGGGTAATTTTGACCTATAAAATCCATATACGCGCTTACATCGGGTATGCCGCGGTCGATAAATACAAAATTGGCCTTGATTTTTGCAGCTTCAAAATACTGCGCAATGCGGCTTTCGAGCAATTTATCGCTAAAAAGCAGGGGCTCCGTTAAAAACAGCTGTTCAATCCCTTCTTGCTGGGCAGCCAGAGTAACCTGGCGGGAAACCTCCTCAAGGCAATGGTATCCCATGCTTTTGAGAGCATTTAAAAGAGTGGTCTTGCCGGTACCCGGCCCGCCGATCAACACGATGCGTTGTGGTATCAAATTTTTAGGATTTAGAATTTTGAGCAAACAGGAAGCACAAATAAAAGCTTTGTACTGTACAAATGCCGGTAAAAATACTCAAATAGCTTTCGATTCTAAAATTAGGATGAGAATGGTATCTTTGCAGCCTAAAATCAGGCTATGAGCACCGAACAAAATCCGGAAGAGTTTTACGCAAAATTAAAAGGAAGATTAGAAGAGACCACCGCAAAATGGCCTTTGGATTATTTGTATAAATTCATCGTACCTTCAGATAGTCAGAAAATTGCAGAGATTGAGGCTATTTTTGATAATATGGGGGCAGTAATCAATACCAAAGCTTCCAGCAAAGGCACGTATACCAGTGTGTCTATTCACGTGAAAATGGAAAATCCCGATGCTGTAATCGCCAAGTATAAGGAAGTTTCGGTCGTAGAAGGAGTTATTTCGTTATAAGAAGGCTAAAATTGATGCTCCTTGTGGGCTTTTAGACAATTTTTAGTACTTTGCCAAATGTTTTCCTGCGGAAACATACTTCACTCGATTATCGAGATAGATTGCCCGGTGGCTTACCACGTAACAAAATGCGAAGACTTTTAGAGTTTGTGGGATTACCTCCGAAGAAATTCATTTAAAATTTTACAATTGATAGATCAATTAGAATACAATACTGAGCGCGAACAGCTCATTATCCCTGAATATGGCCGCCATCTGCAAAAAATGGTCAATCAGGCAATAGCCGAAGAAGACGAGAAAAAACGCAACATCATTGCCCGAAGCATCATCGCTGTAATGGGTAATTTACAACCACACCTGCGGGATGTGCCCGATTTTCAGCACAAGCTTTGGGATCAGCTGTTTATCATCAGTGATTTTAAACTGGATGTGGTTTCTCCTTATGGGAAACCTTCCCGTGAAAAACTCGAAGAGCGTCCTGAGCCTTTAGATTACCCGCAAAACCATCCTAAATACCGTTTTTACGGTAACAATATCAAGCGTATGATTGATGTTGCGGTACAATGGGATAAAGGACAAAAACGCGAAGCGCTTGAGTTTACCATCGCCAATCATATGAAAAAGTGCTTCCTCAACTGGAATAAAGATACCGTTGATGACGAAGTAATCTTTAAGCACTTGTTTGAACTCAGTGACGGGCAAATCAATCTGGCTAAAAAAGACGAAGACCTTAAGGAAGCGCAAAAACTGATGCGCAGCAAAAAAACGGGCAAATCCAATTCCGGTAAGTCTAACTACCGAAAAAAATCAGGACGCGGTAAAAAGCGTTACTAATTTCTAGTATTACAATTACATGGGAACATTTCAGATAGAAGGAGGGCATCAGCTTAAAGGATCCATCCAGCCGCAAGGCGCAAAAAATGAAGCTTTACAGATACTTTGTGCCGTATTGCTAACTCCTGACGAAGTCATTATAAACAACATACCCGATATCGTTGACGTAAACAAGCTCATTGATATCCTGAGTAATTTGGGTGTAAAAATCCAAAAACTGGGTAAAGGCAAATACTCATTTAAGAGTGACGCTCTAAACCTGGAATACCTCGAGAGCGAACGCTTTAAAAAAGAAGGAGGTGGTTTGCGCGGTTCAATTATGGTCGTGGGCCCTTTACTTGCCCGTTTTGGCAAGGGTTATATCCCACGTCCCGGGGGTGATAAAATAGGTCGCCGCCGTCTGGATACCCACTTTGAGGGAATGATTAAGCTTGGGGCGAAATTCCGCTACAACAAAGAAGAACGTTTTTATGGAGTGGAAGCTCCCGAAGGCTTGCGTGGTACATTTATGCTGCTCGATGAAGCTTCGGTAACCGGTACGGCAAACATCCTTATGGCTGCGGTTATGGCCATAGGCGAAACCACCATCTACAACGCCGCTTGCGAACCTTATTTACAGCAGTTGTGTAAGATGCTTAACAAGATGGGCGCCAAGATAAGTGGCATTGGCTCAAATATGCTTAAGATCGAAGGCGTAGAAAGCTTAACGGGTTGCGAGCACACCATTCTGCCCGATATGATCGAAATTGGTTCCTGGATAGGTCTTGCAGCAATGACCCGCAGTGAGATCACCATTAAAAATGTGAGCTGGAACGATCTGGGTCTTATTCCCGCAACGTTTAGAAAGCTTGGGATTACCTTGGAGAAAAAAGGCGATGATATTTATATCCCGGCACATAAAGACGGATACGAGATCGAAACTTTTATAGACGGCTCGTTTATGACCATTAGTGACGCACCCTGGCCCGGTTTTACGCCCGACCTGCTGAGTATCGTGCTCGTGGTGGCAACACAGGCTAAAGGAGAAGTGCTCATACATCAAAAGATGTTTGAAAGCCGTTTGTTCTTTGTAGATAAACTTATTGATATGGGGGCCAAAATCATTTTGTGTGATCCCCACCGTGCTACTGTAATTGGTCACAACTTCAAGTCAACCTTAAAAGCAACTACAATGACCTCGCCTGATATCCGGGCCGGTATTTCGCTTTTAATCGCTGCATTGAGTGCCAAAGGAACTTCGACTATTCACAACATCGAGCAGATTGATCGCGGTTATGAAAACATCGATGAGCGTTTACGCGCCATTGGTGCCAAAATCATACGTACTACCTAATAGCCTGTTGGTTTAAAACATAAACCTCACCGGTTTCTTAAACGGGTGAGGTTTTTTTTATGCTTAAGCGGTACGGGAAAATTTGGTATTCTTTGAAGAATGAGCGTTTTACAACAACATCTTCGCAATAGCTTCCCAGGTATCTGCACGGTCAAAACCTGTGGTGTGTACATTATGCGGTGAAGTAAATTGTATGCCACGTCCGTCAAATGCCTGCAGATTGTAAGAGCGGTCATCGATTAAAATATCTCCCTTTAAGATGTGTTTATGTCCGCACAGGATTCGGTTTTGCCACGGAATAAACGGAAAGTGGGCATCAAGCCAGTCGGCTTTTTCTTCAAGACTGGTTTTAAACTGCATCGCGGCCGAGGCGATGTACACTTCGTATTTATCCTGCAGGGCGCGCAATACTTCCTGACTGTCTTTCATCACTTCAAGATCAATAAAAAACCCGCGTTCGTTGGCATGATTGCGTACGTAGTGTTGATGCTCTTTTGGAACCATTTGCCAGACTTCAGAGCCCAAGCAATCTTCTTTTTTAAGGTTTGCGTTGTATTTGTTGTTGTACAAATCGATGTGCGCCTGATACGTATCTGCAATCACCTCGTCCATATCTACAAATAGGGTCATAATTTTAGAGTTTAGGTAAGCTGCCAAAATACATTTTTGAATTGAAAACCATTTTAAATTCTCCTTAAAAAACCTTCCGCAAGCCCTTATATGCATCTGAAATTGGGTATTTTTAAAATCCCAGTTAACTCCATGTTCAAATTTTATAAGGATATTACCTTTTATGCACTGCTTTTCGCTTTGGTCAGCATACCGCTGGCGGGTTTGTATGGGGCTGTGTTTGTATTTGGCATTATTGGGACGCCGGTGGGTTTGCTGATGTATAATTATTTTCACAGGCACGAGTTTTACGGCTATTACAACCGCGGCTTTACCAGGCGCTATTTAATCGTAAGGACCTGGGTGGTTAATTTTTTAGTGAGTCCCGTGTTGCTGCTTGTTGTTTTTTTAATCTTAAAACTGATTGGTTTTGGCGCTCTTAAAGGTTAGTTCTATACAGAAAAGCTTCGGTGCCAAATCACTTCTCAATGAGGTGGATTTTGAGTTGCAAACCGGTGAAATTCTGGGAGTTTTTGGGCGAAATGGTTCCGGAAAGAGTACACTTTTAAAAATCCTTTTTGGTACCCAAACTGCTGAAGCAGGTGTGCTTAAAGTTAATGAGCGCTACTATCCGGTTCGTAAGACTATTTGGCATAAATCCCGAATTATTGAAAGTCAGCAAATAGGATATCTGCCGCAATTCAGTTTTCTGCCGCAGCGTGTAAAAGTTTGGGATATCATTCCGCAATACCTTAAGGGGCAGGAGCAGGATCTGGTGTTTCAGGCACCGCGTATGCCCAAAATTGCAGGTAGCAAAGTAGGGGAACTCTCCATGGGTGAACGGCGCTATCTGGAAGTACTGCTTATTGGTAATCTGGACCATCCCTTTTTGCTGCTCGACGAACCCTTTTCGATGGTAGAACCCCTGTTTAAAGATTTAATTCACGAGTTTTTGATTTCGCTTAAAACTAAAAAGGGCATTTTGGTAACCGATCATTATTATCAGGATGTCTGGCAATTATCAGATCGAAAAATGGTGTTGACAAGCGGTAAGCTGACTTCCATTACACAACCGGAAGAATTGATACAGGCCGGATATTTACGATCTATTTATTAAACGATGAAAGATAATTTTTCAAACCACGCTGCGGACTATGCAAAATACCGCCCTGTTTATCCTGAGGTATTATATAAACATCTTTTTAGTTTATTAAAGAATACTGATGCGGCCTGGGATGTTGCGACGGGCAACGGGCAGGTAGCGGCTGTTTTGGCTCAACATTTTGAACGGGTTTTAGCCACAGATCTTAGCGCACAACAACTGGAGCAGGCCCATAAAATGCCTAACATTGATTATCGCGTGCAAACTGCCGAGGAAGATTTTGATGCGAATGAGCAATTTGATTTAATAACCGTGGCACAGGCGATTCACTGGTTTGATTTTGAAACGTTTTACAAACAGGTTTACCGGCATTTAAAACCGAAAGGTATTTTGGCAGTGATTGGCTATTCCGTCTTAGAAACCGGGGGAAAACTCAATGAGGTCATTCAGCATTTTTATACTGTAATAATTAATGAGTATTGGGATCCCGAGCGTAGGTATCTGGATGAGAACTATCAAAGTATTCCGTTTCCGTTTGAAGAAGTAGAACTGCCGAAGCTCCAAATGCAGGTAAGCTGGACGCAGGACCAACTTCTTAATTATCTCAATACCTGGTCTGCAGTAAAACATTATGAAAAGGAGCATCATTCAAATCCAATGGCTTTAATAGCTGAAGCAGCAAAGGAAAACTGGGGACCTGATGCATACAGAATGTTTGAATTTCCGTTAGTACTGCGGGTTGGAAAACTGCCTAAAATAAAAATCCCGACCTGATAGCCGGGATCGTATTGTAGGTATGAAACATATTAGTTCTTCTTATTTTTCTTGCGTTTCTTTTGCTGGCCGGGAGCGAAAGCTTTAGCACTTTGGGCTCCGTAGTATTTCTTTACCTGACCGGGGGCGGCGTTTTTTCCGTTAGAGCGGTTCACTCCATAGGTGCTGGAGCACGATATACCGGTCATTAGAAATGCACCCATACTCAGTATCAAGATCAATTTTCTCATAACTTTTTCTTTATCTGTAAAGTTATAAAGCTGCAAAGAACATACCGCACTCATTAAGTAAAGCTTAGAAGAACTTTAGCAGGTTTTAAGAAACCGCAGCTTTATAGGTTTCAAGGCAACGCTCACGGGCTTCTTTATGGTCTACCATCTTATCGGGATAATCGTCTGTATCGTATTCGGGTACAAAGGCTTTGATGTATTTTTTGTCTTTGTCAAATTTATCTACCTGCGTCATCGGGTTAAATATGCGAAAATAGGGTGCTGCATCTACACCGCTGCCGGCTGCCCATTGCCAGTTGCCAACGTTGCTGGCCTGCTCATAGTCCAGTAATTTTTCGGCAAAATAGGCTTCGCCCCAGCGCCAGTCAATCAATAAATGTTTGCATAAAAAGCTTGCTACCAGCATACGCACCCGGTTGTGCATATATCCGGTTTTGTTGAGTTGGCGCATGCCGGCGTCTACCAGCAGAAAACCGGTTTCGCCTTTTTTCCACTTTTCAAATTCGTCTTCATTATTGCGCCATTCAATACGGTCGTATTTTTTATAAAAAGCATTGTCTACCGTCTCGGGATAGTGATAAAGAATTTGCATAAAAAACTCCCGCCAGATCAGTTCACTCCAAAACACTTCGTTTTTCTCCGCAATGGCTTTCTTCACCATTTTACGTATACTCACGGTTCCAAATCGCAGATGCGGTCCCAGGCGCGAAGTACCTTCCTGAGCCGGAAAGTTTCGGGTGTCTTCATAATTTTGAATCAGGGTAGGGGTAACATCGTAATCGGGCACCTCAAGGCTTGATTTCTTAAAGCCCATATCGCTTAAGCTGAGATTCGGCAACCGACTGTTTTCGATTAAATTATCCAGGTGCTGACTCGTATAATGTATTTTTAAATGCGCATCTGCATCGAAGCGTTCCTTCCATTTATTTTTATATGGCGTATACACGATATAGGGATCACCATCGTTTTTAACGACTTCATCTTTTTCAAAGATCACCTGATCTTTAAAAGTTTTGAATTCGATTTCATGGTCTTTCAGTAATTTCTCAATGGCTTCATCGCGTTCTTTCGCATAGGGTTCATAATCTCTATTGGTAAACACGCTGTTAACCGTGAACTCTTTCAGTATTTGTTTCCAAATATCTGTCGGTTTGCCATAGTACATCGCCAGCGAACTGCCGTGTTCATCCTGCAACGTATTTCGCATTTTTTGGAGTGTTTCAAAAATGAAAGTCACCCGGGCATCATCTTCCGGGAGTTTGTCAAGAATTTCCTTATCAAAAATGAAAAGAGGTAAAACCGGATGATTACCTTTTAAAGCTTCCAGGAAGCCCACATTGTCATCCAATCTCAGATCTCTTCGGAACCAAAATATGTTTACTGTACTCATGCTTGTTAATATCGGTTGGTTAGGTTGGTCAATCGGGTTTAGGGACCTCGACTTAATTTACATTCAGGGTAGACATACCGCCATCTATACCCAGTACCTGACCGGTAACCCAGCTGCTGTCATCGCTTAATAAAAAGCTGGCTACCCTAGCGATATCATCGGCTGTACCCACGCGTTTTAAAGGATGGCGTTCATCCATCTTCTCGCGTTTTTTATCGTTGCCCAAAAGTTTTTCGGCTAATGGTGTATCGGTAAGGGATGGTGCAATAACATTTACGCGAAAAGCCGGTGCGTACTCTGCCGCAAGAGCTTTTGCAAAGCCCTCAATAGCACCTTTTGAAGCTGCCACACTGGTATGAAAAGGCATACCTATTTTTACAGCCACCGTGCTGAAAAATACCAGACTGGCCTGTTCTGATTTTTTAAGACGATCTGTGACCGTTTTTAGGGATTTAACCAGACCAAAGAAATTAAGCTGCATATCTTCTGCAAAGGTTTCTTCGCTCAGCATTTTAAAAGGCTTAAGATTTATGGTGCCCGGGCAGTAGACAAAGCCATCCAGAGTTTCCGGTAGTGCTGCTGTGTCCAGGCTTCCGCTGTTAACATCATATTCGATGTGTGTAACATCTGCATCGCCCAGTTCATCGCTGGTTCGTGAAGCCACAAAAAGATTGTGGTCATTTTGCAGGTGTTCAACGATAGCACGGCCAATTCCGTGCGAACCGCCAATAAGTAAAATATTCTTTTTCATAGGATTTAGTTTAAAATGTCGTGCCGGGTTATTCCGTCTTCAGTATTGATTTTTTCAGAATAGGTGCCAAAAAGTTCTGTCAATTTTTTCTTTCGGTGTTCAAATATTTCCTGAAGCTTGGGTTTTACCAGAAAAGGATGCGCCCATTGACCCAGAATACCCATAGGTAATTTATAATCTACAATATCTTCCATCTCCACACCACCCGGAATTTCTTTGATAAAATGCTTATGGTGCCAAAGCGCATAAGGCCCAAAGCGCTGCTCGTCTACAAAAAATTCTAAATGCTGTACATGGGTAATCTCTGTCACCCATTTGGTTTTAATACCGGCTATAGGCGTAACGATGTATTGTATGAGTTGTCCCGCATACATAGGCCGGTCAGCACCCGACTGGATCTCAAAACCCATATAGTCTGGCGTGATGGTTTTTAAATTAGCGGGATTTGATAAAAAATCCCAGGCCTCTTTAAGAGTTATGGGAAGTTTTTGTTTTTCGTGAAGTGTATAAATTTTCATAAAGCTGAAATCTAAATAGAGAAACCCGCTGATTTAAGCAAGTTGTGTAAAGATAATGGGTGTTTTGTTTAACCTAAAGACTTTGAAGTTAAACAAAATCTAAAGTTACGTTTGTTAGCCGGTTTGTTTTTTAAATTCAAGAAACTTTTTAATATTTTGGTAATTAGTTATTTAGGTTAATATTTTGAATTCAGTAATTAATAAAATGTTAACGAAAACTGAATATTTATTGACTTATCTTGACTGCGAAATCATTTTAAAACAAAACTCTGATTTTCAAATAATTAATTAAAAACACAAATTGAAAATGAAACGAATTCTTTTAGCATGCTTTATCGCCCTCGGCTTCTCGACTCAGGCGCAGATACAAACTCCTGCTGCCAGTGCGCACGCATCACTAGAGCAGACTGTAGGTTTAACCACTGTAAAAGTAGATTACTCAAGACCCAATATGAGAGGTCGTGAGATCTTTGGCAGCATGATTCCTTACGGATCAATCTGGCGTACGGGTGCAAATGCCACCACCAAGTTTATGATCGACAAGCCGGTAATGATTTCCGGAAAGGAATTAAAGCCAGGAACTTACAGCCTGTACACCGTTCCCGGTGAAGATATGTGGGAAGTGGTTTTTTATACAGACGATTCTAACCCATTAATCAACACTTTTGAGGATGATAAAGTAGCCTTACGCACTATGGTTGAGCCTATGGAAATGCCTATGAATATGGAAACCTTTACCATTGTTATTGATGATGTAATGGCAGATAGCGCAGTACTTAGTCTGCTTTGGGCAAATACGGTGGTACCTATTAAATTTAATGTGATGACCGATGCTGAGGTGATGAAAAACATCGATCGTGCACTTGCAGGACCAAGCGCCGGTGACTATTACAACGCGGCTGTTTATTACTTAAACTCAGGAAAGGATATCGAGAAAGCCAAGACGTGGATGAATAAGGCAATGGATATGACCGAAAAACCGGGCTTCTGGCAATACCGTCAGCAATCCTTGATCCTTGCTAAGGCAGGAGATAAGAAAGCTGCGATTGAGGCTGCCAAGAAATCACTGGAAGGTGCTAAAACTGCCGGAAACGCAGACTACATTAAAATGAATACCGACTCCTTAAAAGAATGGGGAGCGATGTAATCGCAGTTCCTAAAAAGATAAAACCGCCGTTCGCTTCGTGATCCGGCGGTTTTTTTATGCTTCAAAATTAGGAGTTAAGCTTTTAGGTCGTATTCAAGGCCTATCTGCTGCCGTACCGTATCTAGCGTATGTATGAGTGTCCGGCTGAAATCATAGGTCATGATAGGGCTTTCTTTTTTATCTGCTCTGAGCAGGTCGGCAAAATGCATAATCTCAAAGTGGTAACCTTTTGCCTTATAGCCAAAATCGTGATCTACTTTAACACCATCAAGCACGGTGGTGACTTTATCTTTCATATGAAATTGTCCCTGCATAATGATCATCCCATTTTCACAAACAAAGGTTGCGAGCGACGGGGTTTTAATTTTAATGCTCGAAGCTAAATGCGCTTTAGTGCCGGAGGCGTAGGTAAAGGTCATTTCGGTTTCTTCATCAACCCCTGTTTTTCCTATTTTGGCTTTCGCTGAAATAGTCTCGGGTTTACCCAGCATAGCTAAAGCCAGAAAGGCAGGATAAATACCAATGTCAAGCAACGAACCGCCACCCAGGTCTTTATTGTACAATCTGCCTTCGGGATTGAAGGGGGCATCAAAGCAAAAATCTGCAGTAAGTGTTTTGACCGCGCCGTATTTTCCGGAGGCCAATTCGTCCTGTACAAATTTGAAATGCGGCATAAAGCGCGTCCAGAGCGCTTCCATCAACAAGACCTTGTGCTGTTTTGCGGTGGCGATCATTTCCTCAACCTGACCCAGGTTCATAGCAAAAGGCTTTTCGCATAAAACCCCTTTCCCGTGCTTCAGGCAGAGTAAGGTGTCTTCATGATGCCTTACGTGCGGAGTTGCAATGTAAATGGCATCAACATTGGGGTCCTGAGCCAGCTTTTCGTAGCTGTCGTAGCAATGTACAGCCTTGTATTTGGCACCAAATTCATCCGCTTTTTCCTGCGAGCGCGAGGCTACGGCATAAACTTCAGATCCTTCTACAATTTGCATATCTGTAGCAAAACTGTTTGCAATTTTTCCAAGCCCCAGAATTCCCCAGCGTATCGTTTTCATGAATAGGTAAATAAGATTAGTTTGTTAGTTGTTTTTCTTCGGTACCCATAGAGCCTTGCAGAATCAATCCCAGTAAAATAACCAGGCCACAACCTACAAAATTGAGCCATAAATACGGCAGTCTGATCACCTCATAATAGTCAAGACAGAAGAGTAAAATGACCGCGGCCTGTGTAATCAGGGCAGAGATGAAGACTGCTTTGGCTTTTATTTTTTTGATGAAAAAAGCACTCATAAATATCCCCAGAATCGTTCCGTAAAAAATGGAACCAATGATGTTTACCAGCTGTATGAGGTTGTCAAAAAGATTTGCGGTACAGGCGATTAAAATAGCGAGAATTCCCCAGCTTAGCGTAAACCATTTGGTTGCTCCCACAAAGTGGGCTTCGTCTTTCTCCTCGTCCAGATTGCGCCGGTAGAAGTCTACCGTTGTTGTCGCAGCAAGTGCATTTAGCTCTGATGCGGTAGATGACATCGCTGCCGAAAGAATCACTGCGAGTAAAAGTCCTATGAGACCACGCGGTAAATTATTTAATATGAAGTGAATGAATACGTAGTCCTTATCATTAGTCTCCACGTTTTTATCAGCCTGGCTTATAACCATTCGGGCTTTCTCCCGTATGGCATTTTCCTTTTTATTAATATCCTGTAAAGCTTCTGAAACCGAAACTTCACTGCCATCGGGCTGTATAATGTTGACATCCGGAGCGGAAACCACTTTATGACTCAGTTCAGACTTGTCAGAGCGCAGTTCGTTAAGTTCGTTTTGAAGCAGGTTGTATTCTTTTTCGAAAGGTGTACCCTGTATGGCTTGCGTCGCGGCGGGATTAAAGTTGAGCGGGGTAGGATTGAATTGATAAAATACAAAAACCATGACGCCGACAAGCAGGATAAAGAATTGCATGGGTACTTTGAGGATGCCGTTGAAGATCAGACCCAATTGCATTTCGCGCATAGACTTACCGCTTAGGTAGCGCTGCACCTGACTTTGATCGGTTCCAAAATAGGACAGCATTAAAAAGGTTCCGCCCAGAATACCGCTCCAGACAGTATAGCGGTTATCAAAGTCAAACGAAAAGTCGAGAATATTCATCTTATCACTTGCGCCGGCGATTTCTAATGCATTGGCAAAATTGATGTCTTGCGGCAGGTAGCTGATGATGAGAAAAAAGGCGACAAACATTCCTAAAAAGATGACCGCCATTTGTTGCTTTTGCGTAACGGTAACCGCTTTGGTTCCTCCTGAAATGGTATAGATTACCACCAGCGAACCAATAATGATGTTAAGGGTATTGAGATCCCAGCCCAGAACGGCTGATAGAATTATAGAAGGTGCAAAAATGGTAATCCCCGCTGCCAGGCCACGGGAAAGTAAAAACAAGCCCGAAGCCAGAGACCGCGTGCGCTGGTCAAAGCGGTTCTCGAGATATTCATAAGCGGTGTAGACATTCAGGCGGTGGTAAATGGGAATAAAGAACAGGCAGATGATGACCATTGCGATGGGAAGCCCAAAATAGAATTGAACAAAGCCCATTCCGTCATTAAAAGCCTGCCCCGGTGTACTTAAAAAAGTAATGGCACTGGCCTGTGTTGCCATTACCGACAGACCTACCGTCCACCATTTCGATTCATTACCTCCGCGTATATAATCCTGAACGTTTTTACGCCCCCGGGTTTTATACACCCCGTAGATGACGATAAAAGCGAGTGTAGCAACAAGAACAATCCAGTCTATATCTTGCATATCAGGAGGCGTAAGTATTCATAAGTATTAAAAATACAATGATATACACGACATTCAGTACGAGTACGAGCGTGTAAAAATTAGACCAGCCTTCTCGCTTTGGTTCTATCATTGTTTGATTTTTTGATCGTTCTTTCCTATCGAAAGCATATTGGCAAAAAGCCGGTAGGCTCCCGAAACCCCGGCAGGTAATTCTCTGAAAAAGCTGAGGCCGGTATAAATATAATGACCTTCTCCGTATTTAGCTATCAGTAAACTGCCTTCGCTCGGTTTTTCGCCCTCATCGCCAATGGAAATCACAGGCTCATAAGAGGAGTCGTATTTATCCGGAAAATACAGACCGCGCTCCTGTACCCAGCCATCAAAATCATTTTGGGTTATTTTATTGGGATAGTTTAAAATTTCGGCGTCGGGATCAAGAACCCTCACTTTTGCCGTCTCATCGGTAACCCGGTCGCTGCTCAACTGAAGCGGGTAGGGTCCCAGATTGGGGAAATTAAAACCCCGGGCGGTGTTGTACTGCACCACCATAGTCCCGCCATTTTTCACATAATCGAGCAGGATGGGTTGTTTATACTGAAGTTCTTCAACAACGTTATACGCCCGTACGCCCATTACCACAGCATCAAATTCCGCAAGATTTTCTGGAGTGATTTGATCTGGATCTACCGTCACAACCGTATATCCTATTTGCTGTAAACTTTCAGGAATCACGTCTCCGGCGCCTGCGATATAGCCAATGTAATTTCCTTTTTTAGCGATGTCAAGCCGTACCAGTTTATTGGTGGAGGGCAGTACCAAAGTTTGCAACGGGATGTGATCGTAATCAATGGTAACCGTTTTGGTCGTGATGGTTTTTCCATTGATCTGCAGTTGGGGTTTGAGTTCGCCCTCGCTCGCGTTTGCGGGCGGCGTAACTGTAAAATCAACTCCTTTGGTTTCCCCTTTCTGAGCAATGCTAATTTGCTGAGGTGTGCTTACCTGCCAGCCCTGTGGTACCTGAAGCATAACCTGAGCCTTAAGATTGGAAGTATAGGCCGTGACTTCAGCGGTAATGGTTTTGGGTTGCGCATTCGCGAAAATAATAACGGGATCTTTTACGGCTACTGAAGCTTCCGGAACAATCTCGAAAGGCTCATAAACTTCTCCATCTACACGGTCGTTGTATTTGTACACCAAATCAGTAGCTATCGGGATGAGCTGATTTCCCATTTGTAGATTAAAAATCACTCTAAATTCCCGTGGTGTTTCGGGCAGACCAATGAGTTTTTGATTGGTAACCTTATACATGCCTACCGAACCTTCGTCTTTCAGCCAATACGCCGTGGTAAGATCGGCAGCGCCGGTATTGATGTTTATCTGTTTTTCAAAGTCGCTGTTGAATGCCAGGTTTTCAGCCACTTCAATCTTTTCGCCGCCAGGCAATACCACACTTTGCAAACGTATAGGGAATTCACTCCGGTTGATGGCTTCCAGCTTGAGGCTTATGTTTTCATTTGCCACTGCGGTCTGTTGGCCTGTCGCGGCCTCAACATACAGACCTGCACAGGCTTTGATGAGCTGGGTGAGTTGTTTGGTTTTGAGTTCGCGCCAGTGTGCATCTTCCAGTTTTTGAATAAGTGGATAGGCCTCAAGCAGACCCGGCAAACTCGCCGCGGGATTCTTAAAATCATAGTTTGCTTCAACCTCATTTAGAATTTTGCCGATTGCCGCACCATCTTTTACACGATTCCACGAGGTGTCAATACCTTCGAAAAGGTTTCCGTTTGAAGGCAGGTCTCCTTTAAGCAGTTCGAGGTATTCTATTTGCTCGCCACGAGAACCGGTATTTCCAAACCCCTGGGATTTATGCTGACTGCGGCTGAGGGCCGAAATTTCGGTATTGCTGAGTCCGTAAGTGGGGTAGTAGCTGCCTACATCAACCGAAACCAGATTGTCTTTGTTGGCTTCTTCAAAGGCTTCACGGCTGCCGTAAAACCACCACGAAGTGTTGAAAAATAAGCGTTTAGGTTGCCAGGTTTCGGTATATTTCAACTGATCAGGAAAAACCGAAGCATCACCTACCAAATCAAAAGCCTGAACACCCAGCATTGCCGAGAGCGTATGATGCCCGTGGGTGCTTCCGGGGGAGCGATGGTCAAAACGATTGATGATCACATCGGGTTTGAAGTTGCGAATCGCCCAAACCACGTCGCGTAATACTTCATCTTTTTCCCAAAACTCCAGCGTTTCTTTGGGGTTTTTAGAATAGCCAAAATCATTTGCGCGGGTAAAACGCTGTTCCCCGCCATCGGTGCGGCGTGCCGCCAGCAATTCCTGCGTACGGATGACGCCCAGAATTTCTCTGATTTCAGGCCCAATTAAGTTTTGACCTCCATCGCCCCGTGTAAGTGCCAGATAGCCGGTGCGTGCGTGAACGTCGTTGACCAGATACGAAATAAGCGCAGTGTTCTCATCATCGGGATGTGCCGCAAGGTATAAGGCGGTGCCTAAAAAATTGAGCTGCTGCAGCTGCTCGTAGATTTCTGAAGACGATGGCTTTTTGGGTTTTTGAGCGTGTACCGGTAACAAAACACAACAGAGCAGAACGATTAAAAAGCGCATGATATGAACGGGTTAAAGGATTTTTGAGATGCTCTCAAAGATAGGTAAAACGCTATCTAAGCCTGTTCTATTAAAGCTTCTTTAACAATTCTAAAGTCCCAAACTATCACGCAGGTTAGTGAATTTTTCAGCGTTCTGTTTCCAATACGGCGTTTTGAGCGATTTGATGCGTGTGGCGGTAGCGGTCATCTCCTGATTTCCACTGGGAAAACGCTCGGTCCAGCCGTTGATGGCGTAGGGGAAAGTCTTCTCAAAATTGATGGTGAGCGTGCGGCTGAGCTCGGGGTATTCTATGCTGTAGCTGCCGTTTGACAAGGTGCAAACCGCTTTGTAAGGTCTGAGCTCCAGATGATGCAGGCGCAGGTATTCTATAGAGGGAATGATCTTTTTTGTTCCCTGAGGCAACTCATTGGGGTCAACCCGCAGAAGCGCCCAGATTTCATCTTCAACCGTACCACGAGGTAAGGTAAATTTTTGATCGGCTTCTCCTTCAAAATAGCTGTGTGATTCTACGTAATATTCCCCGCGATTATTCAGTTGGGTGTACATTTGCCCGCACCATTCCTGAGTGCTGTTGGTCACTTTTATGGCGTGATTTTTTGTTGCCAAAGGTAAAAACGCGCTGCTCATAATGGAGTAGGGGTAGATGCCGGTCACGTAATTTTTGGTGGTATTGAGTTTTAAAACGGGCAGATTTTCCGGGTTTTGCGCATTGGCCTTTACCTGAACCTTCGGCAGAAAATCTTCGGTAACAAAAATTAAAACGGCATTGCCACTGCGTAATTCGCCATAGCGGGGTTGTTGCAGTTGATAGGAGGTGATTTCGGCTTCGCCGGAATACCAATAGTCTTTAAACTCCTGAGAAAGCTGGCGGTCTTCAGCGCGGGCGACCGACTCAAAGTTTTCCTGATTTTTACAGGAAAGTACCAGTAGAGATATCAGGAACAGGGATAACGAACTGAAGGAAAACAGCTTTTTTTGCATGGCGTAATTTTTATCTAAATTACTAAAAGTCTTTAGACTACCGCCTTATTTAGCAAATCATAAAGCAGGTGGGTGGGTAAGCCCATAACCGTGTTATACGAACCCTCTAATCTCTGAAGGGCCACATGGCCAATCCACTCCTGAATACCGTAGGCACCGGCTTTGTCAAAAGGTTTGTAGGTGTGGATGTAATGCGAAATTTCTGCTTCTGTAAATGCTCTAAAATGAACCGTAGCCATATCGTGACCCACGACTTGTTGAGCTGAGGTCGTCACACAAACGGAAGAAATCACGTCATGCGAACTACCGCTTAACAGTTGAAGCATCTGCCTGGCTTCTGCAGCATCTTTGGGTTTGCCCAGAGCCTCCGTATCCTTAAAAACAAGCGTATCTCCGGTAATCAGAATTTCGTCAGCCTGCAAATCTGCTTCAAAAGCCGCGGCTTTCTTTTGGGCAATATATTCCGCGATTTCCCCGGGTTGCATACCGGGAGGGAAGGATTCATCAACCGGCTTAAGACGGACTTCAAAATTCACTTCCAGCGCAGCAAGCAATTCCTGCCGGCGTGGCGATTGTGAAGCGAGGATAAGTTTTTTCGATTTTAAAAGGTTTTGGAGCATGTTCAAAATTTTAAAGTCAACGTCAATACACCCAAACTTAAAATGCCCAGAAACATGATCAGCTTTAACACTGAAGAAAGGTGTGTATAATGAGCCTGTTTATCGGCATAGCGGGCTTTGATACAAAAATAAACCAGGGGAACAACCACTGCAGCAACCAGGTAGATCGAAGTCCATACGTTTGTTTGCAGCCATACGTAGATATATCCCAGAATGGTGAAAATATACACCACAGCGATATAAGCCGAAAGCTTCGAAGTGCGTTCCAAGCCCAGCGCGATAGGCAGCGATTGTATACCTACGGCATAATCCCCTTTGGCATCCTCGATATCTTTGATGATTTCCCGTAAAAAATTAAGCATCAGCGCAAAAAGCGCATAGTCTCTGAGTACAGAAACAGGTGTTACGAGTTCTTCCCGATACCGGTTGAGCAGCGGAAGCATATCGTAAATGATCAGGATAAAAATAGAAGCTGCTACTGCGATGCTTACGACGAGGTTTCCCACCAAAATGACCCGTTTTAAAAAGTTGGCATACACATAAAGCAATGCCGAAATGAGAACAAAAACGGTAGCAAAATTGGTCAAACCCATCTGATAACTCAGCAAAAAGCCAAGTCCCACACCGCTAACATTAAAAACGAGGTAGAGGTTAAAAGCTGCAGATTCTGAAAAGGGTTTTGGGATATAGGTTTTAGCGGGTTTGTTGATGCGGTCACTTTCGACATCATTGATGTCGTTGATGATGTAACCGGCTGCTGCAATGCACAGTGTGGCAACAACTAGAAGCAAAAACTGAAGGTCTGTAAGTGCAACAGGAATATCAAGTGCTTTTAAAAAGCCGTAATGCACCAGCACCTGCGTGAGCAGGATCATCAACAGATTATTAAAGCGTATTAAATGTAATAATGCCAAAGGAAGGAATTAGTAAAAATCCAAATATAGCAATTTAGGGTAGGTGATCGTGGGTTGGTATTGATAATAGTACAAAAAGAAAAAGCCACCTTAAAGATTTAAGATGGCTTTCCCTGATTGATTTTTGATTGATGAATTTTTGTTATTGTTTGCTTACGTCTCCACCGGAACTTTCAGAAACCGCAACTTTTTCAGGTTCGCCCCAGTAGTTGATATCACCACCGCTTGAAGCCTGACTTTCGAGCTCTTTGGTTACATACACCTTAATAGTACCAGCGCTTGAAGCCTGGGCATTGCACACCTGTGCTTTTAGATCCTTGGCATTAATGGTTCCGGCCGAACTGGCTTCAAACTTAAGGCTTTGAGCCTCACCGTTCAGATTCAGGGTTCCCGCGCTGCTTGCCTCGGCATTGATCTCGCGTATTTCAACCGGTATCTTAATGGTACCTGCACTCGAGACGTCCAGATCAATATGACTTCCGGTCAGCGTACTTTCAGAAATAATGGTTGAGGCACTGCTAGCTTTAAGGCTTTCAAGAGCATCAACATACGTAACGAAAACCTTTCGTGAAGTCGCACTGCCTATGTTTGAATTATCTGTAGACTCGATACGCAAGGTGTTTCCTTCATAATGTACATCCAGATATTCGAAGAGGTTCTCATCAAGTTCTGCGCTAACTGAAGGAGAAGTGCCTTTCTGAAGCACAACATCCCAGCCGTTGCTGCTGTGCACTTTAGTAAATGCCTGGGTCATGTTGAGGTCTTTGGTCTTTACATTACCGGTACCTTCAATTTGCCCCATTTCAAGACTGAAATTACAGGAGGTCATAAATACCGCGGTAAGTGCAGTGACGATAATTTTGATTAGTGTTGTCATTTTTGATTGGTTTTTTGGTTGATGATTTCAGTTTAGTTTTTTAGTCTAAAGAATCCCGTTTTGTTACAGTTTCTTTAACCTTAACTGCATCACGATCAGGAGCTATCTGTTCTTTATACTCAGCCGGATTATTGGTTACCGTAGAATCCTCAACAGTTTCAGAATACTCCCATTCATTAGAATCTTCTTCCAATTCCTCAGGTGGACAATCGGTACAGATAAGCTTAGAATCCTGCATAATCGAATAATAGCCTATGAATTTGCGATCGAGTAAATCGGAATACCAGTTTCTGTGGTAGCTCGCGATGTTTTCGTCTGTAAACACGGTCATTCCTTCAGGGATCGCAAGAATAAGATCTATCTGCTGATCACGATATTTGTTTTTTAATTCGGTGATAAAAAAGTTATCCAGTAACACGGTGTTTCCTACAGTCTCAAAGTTGTAAATGATATTCTCTGCACGTGCCTGTGCTTCGTCATAAGAACTTCCCTGGGCCAGTTTTTTGATAATTAGCTTGGCTTCCGGAGAGTCACTTTTCTGAATACTTAAATCGACATCTCTGTTGTAGATCACCTTGTTTCCATCAGCATCAACGCGAATTTTCCAGCTTCGATTGTGGTACTTGTCTGCCCCGTATTTATTTTGGGTTTTCATCCTGACGGTAAGCGTATCGTTGGGTTGAATTTGTAAAACTTCAGTAGTGACAGATTCTCCTTCTACAGCTGTGGCAATTCCCTGACGCACTCCCAAGACTGCGATGGTAATTACGGTCACCAGCCAAACACCAAGCAGGCTTAATTTCGCCGTAAGGCTTAATCTTTTGAGCGTATTGACCAGGATACGCAAGCCCAGGTAGAACAGCATGAAAAAGGGTATACCCACTGCGATAAAAGCCAGAATGACCAGAAGCCATAAAGGTGCTCCTGAAGTATTGGCCATATCTACATAATCTGCTACACTGCCCCCAAAGAAATCTAAACTTCCTGCGGAAAATAAGGCTACAAAGAGTGCAATTAACGTGCTGCCACCTATTAGTATGAGTAAAATGCCAACAAACTTGACAATGACTTTAAGGATAAACCGAATTATCCTGCCCAGCGCATCGGCAATAGAACCTGCACCTTCGCGTGCTTTATTCCCATACTTAACATAGTCAACATTTTTTACCGATTCGGCAACTGTGTCAAAACCTTCCTTGACCTTACGCTGAATATTGTCTATGTTGACGGGCTTTCCCCGCATTTCCAGTATTTCTGAGGTGGTTTTCGCTTCCGGAACAAAAATCCAGAATGCGATATAAATCAGTATAAACCCACCCCAGGAAAATATGGTAAGCAGGATTAGTGCGATGCGCAACCAGACGGCATCAATCTGAAAGTAATGCCCCAGACCTGCACAGACACCTCCTATATAGGATTTTTCGGTATCCCTATAGAGTTTTTTACCAGATTCCTGAGTATACCTTTGTTTTTTAGCCGGTTCGTCTTCAAACAATTCTTCGTCCAGACGGTAATCTTCCGGCTGCCCCATGATGTTGATGATTTCGTCTACATCGGAGAGACCTATAACCTGACGTTCGGTTTTGATACGCTCGGTAAAAAGTTCGGCAATTCGGGCTTCAATATCCTGTATGATCTCATCGCGGCCCTGTGCATCGGTAAACGAGCGTTTTATAGCTTCGAGATAGCGTTGCAACTTGGCGTAAGCATTTTCATCAATGTGAAAAAAGAGCCCTGCTAGATTTATATTAATTGTCTTATTCATTTTTTTTGGCTTTTTGATTGGTTACCAGGGTTACGGCCTTTTGAAGGTCGTCCCAGGTTGATGATAGTTCATTTAAGAAGAGCTTGCCGGTGTCGGTTAGTCCGTAATATTTACGGGGTGGTCCGCTGGTTGATTCTTCCCAGCGGTAATTGAGCAGGCCGGCATTCTTGAGGCGGGTTAGAAGCGGGTAAATAGTACCCTCAACTACCAGTAGCTTGGCATCTTTAAGCGTGTCTAGTATTTCGGCTACGTAGGCATCTTCATCTTTTAAGATAGAAAGAATGCAGTACTCCAAAACACCTTTACGCATTTGCGCCTTTGTGTTTTCAATCTTCATAGATTTTCATTGTTAAGCGATTAATAACTGTTCGTTTTGTTCCGCAGATCGGAAATTGATTGATGATGGTTGCTTAAACTTCAGATGATGAGGCTGAAGCGGTTTCCTGTTCAGAAGCCCCAAGCGGTTTTAAAAAATTGATACTAAGCGGGTATTTGTATTCTTCTCCATTACTGGCGCTAACTGCAGCCGAAATAACCGAGAATAGCGTGATGACAAATAAAGCGAGCAGGAGCAGGGCAAATACCAGTGCGGTAATGATGAGTCCGCTGGCCTGTCCCGGGAAAACCATGTTTTCAAAAGTCTCCTCACTGATATAGCCTTGCTCCCCGGCCGCTATAAGACCCTGCCAAACCAGAAAGGGAATGGCTATAAGTACTAAGCCGATAGCGTAGAGAAAAGTGCTCATCTGAAAATTCAGTGCGCGTCTTCCGTGATTGTCTACAAATAGCGAATCCCTTTTTAAAGCTGCCCAGATTATTAGCGGCGCGATGAAATTTCCTAAAGGAAAAAGGAACTGACTAAACACCGAAAGGTGTATAAAAGTAGCGGTGTTTTTTTGACTTGTGGTAATACTAGTTTCCATTGCTTATTAATTTCTTATGCAAATATATATCCAAAAGAAGGTATTATGCAATACAAAGTACTTAAAATTAACTTTTACTTAACATATTAAAAAGCTGTGGAATGTCATTTCAGAAGTCTATTTTTGGAATCTAAAACCACTAGTTATGGCTGTTACTCCAGGGAAATTCAATACTTTTTTAATGTTTAAGTTGCCGTCTGCCTGGCTTTGTGGCGTGCGGGTGCGTGCAATTTCTGCGACAAGCTGTACCACCACCGTCACGCACCGATGGATTAACCAAAACCCTTTTAATACTATGTTTTGGGCAGTGCAGGGTATGGCTGCAGAATTAAGCACCGGGACTATGATTATTGATCAGATACGCAACAGCGGTCATAAAATTTCGATGCTGGTCGCCAAAAACAAGGCTTCGTTTACCAAGAAAGCAACCGGTAAAATCACCTTTGTTTGTAAAGACGGGGATAAGATCGAAAAAGCTATTCGTGCCACGCTAGAAACCGGAGAAGGCCAAACCTTCTGGATGCAAAGCGTGGGCACAAACAAAGATGGGGTAGTGGTAAGCACCTTTGATTTTGAGTGGACCGTACGGGTTAAGAATTAAGAATTCAGAGTTTAAAGCTCAAAATTCAATATTAGTTTGGGAATTTTGATCCTGAATTTTTCATCCATCTGATTGTGTCTCCCTTTCTTTTTTTCTGGATTTTTCCGATTGTATTGAAAAAGCTATTGTAACAAAATCAAATTTCGCGCTACCTATTTGGTAAATCAATCCAATCAAAAACGAATATACTATGGAAGCACACGAAATAGACTACCAGATTTTTGGTGAAGAAATGCAATATGTAGAGATCGAACTCGATCCTCAGGAAGGCGTTATTGCCGAAGCCGGAACTTTTATGATGATGGAAGACGGGATTAAAATGGAAACCATATTTGGCGACGGTTCTAAAAACGATACCGGCTTATTAAATAAGATCTTCGGTGCCGGAAAGCGATTACTTACAGGTGAAAGCATGTTTATGACGGTCTATTACAATACCGTAATGGGCAAAAAGCGCGTAAGCTTTGCCTCTCCCTATCCCGGTAAAATTATTCCCATTGACCTTTCTAAAAATGGAGGTCGTTTTATTTGTCAAAAGGATGCTTTTCTCTGCGCAGCTAGAGGTGTATCAATCGGAATCGAGTTTTCCAGAAAACTGGGCCGCGGACTTTTTGGCGGTGAAGGTTTTATCATGCAACGGCTTGATGGCGACGGGATGGCCTTTGTGCATGCCGGCGGTACAACCTTTAAAAAAGAATTGCATCCCGGCGAAAAGCTTAAAGTAGATACCGGCTGTATTATAGGTTTTGACCATACGGTCAATTATGATATTGAGTTTGTAGGCGGTATTAAAAATACACTCTTCGGTGGTGAGGGAGTTTTCTTTGCAACCCTTACCGGTCCCGGAACGGTTTACGTGCAATCTCTTCCGTTTAGTCGTCTGGCTAAACGCGTTTGGGCAGCAGCACCGCAGGGAGGTGGTAAAGATAAAGGGGAAGGCAGTATCCTGGGGGGACTTGGCGATTTGCTCGATGGCGATAACCGCTTTTGATCAAATTATACGGAATTAAGTTTTGGGATTATAGGTATTTCCAGAACGGATTTCGAAGCTATTTTTCTAGTTTTTCGTCTTAACTTTTAACAGCGCTCTGAAACTTAACTGTTTAGTTGAAGTCGAATCTTTAAAGTTTACAACTAATCCGATTTAGTTAATAGGATTTTAAACCGTTAACAATTATTTAAGGTTTAAAGTGTTATTTTTAAGAGGAATTAAGATATCCTATAGCCTATTAGACCCAAAACTACTTAAACAATACTTTAACCAAAAACTATTCAAAGATGGCAAGAGCAATGTTTGAGTACACCAAAACTGTCTTAAAAAAAGTGAGTTTTGATAGTGTGCTTTTTTGCAAAGAATTACAAAAGGCTGCAAAACGTTTACTTCCTTATGAAATTGAGGAACTACGGGTTTGGATTCAGGACCTTACCAAAGCAAATCCTGAATTAAATCAATGTATCATTTATCTTAACTAAAAAAAATAAAAAGGCTTCTCGATCGAGAAGCCTTTTTTAATTTTTGGTAGGTTTACCCTGTGGCAACGGACTGATGATTTGCACATTTTGAAAGGTAATGGCTCCTTTGACCACCCCCGCGATGGTATTGCGCAGGGCTTCAATAATCTGCATTTTAAGTTCGCTTTTATGATACAGCAGGCTCACTTCCCGGGCAGGTGCGGGATCCTTAAAATGGTGCAGGTACTTTTGCTCCTCACTTTTTATTTCCAGCGTGTGCAGGTAAGGTAATAAGGTCATGCCTAGACCTTCGTTCGCAAGTTTCACGAGGGTTTCAAAACTTCCGCTTTCCAGCGAAAAGGTTTCCTCCTCATAATTTCTATTGGCCTTGCATAGATTAATAACCCCGTCTCTAAAGCAATGTCCATCCTCCAGAAGCAGCATATGATCCAGGTTCAGGCTGGCAACATCGATCTTTTCGTTTACCTGAAGATTTTGATTTTCGGGTATGTAGGCTACAAAAGGTTCGTAGTACAGCGGGCGTTCTTTGATGTTTTCTAAGTGTAGAGGCGTCGCGGCAATCGCAGCATCCAGATGTCCTTCTTCCAGTCGCTCAATAATGGTTTCGGTTGGCAACTCTTCAATCTTAAGCTTTACTTTGGGATACTTCTTGATGAAATTTCGCAAAAACATGGGGAGCAGGGTGGGCATCACGGTGGGGATGACACCCAGTTTAAACTCTCCGCCTATATAACCCTTTTGCTGATCAACAATATCGCTGATACGGTTTGCTTCATTAACGATATTTCGCGCCTGCTGAACAATCTTTCGCCCCACATCGGTGAGTTCTATAGGCTTTTTGCTTCGGTCAAAGATCAAAATATCCAGTTCGTCTTCCAGTTTTTGTATTTGCATACTTAAAGTAGGCTGGGTTACAAAAGTCTTTTCGGCGGCTTTGGTAAAATTTTGATTTTCGGCAACAGCTAAAACGTATTTCAGTTGTGTAATGGTCATACTTATATATTATACTTCAAAAATAGAGTGACCATTTGGTTTTTTAATGAAAAACAAAGGGAAATTAAACTCCCGGCTTTTTTTAAATTTCCCCATCAAGGTACTCAGCCTAAAACCGGATCTCAATTGAAACAGATTCGTTACCGATCTCAAATTTACTATCCTCCCAGCTTGGCGGGCCCATTGTCATACTATTATTTGAAGTGCCGTAGGATTCCTTAGGCATCCCATTTGCTTCAAAATCCATCTTATTGTTGGCGTTGGCATCGTGAAATGAAATGACCGCATAAATACCGGGTTCCAGATTTTCAAATACCACAGAAGCTTTTCCGTCTTTAATAAGGCTGCTTGCACTTTTTAAAGGGGGAGCTTTCATAAAGTTATCCTGGGTGTACAGGCCAAATTGGACGGTACCTTCATCAGTCGTGGCGTTTGTAACCTTTACCTCAAGTTTTACCGGTTCCTGAGAAAACGCATTAAGGCTCAAAGCAATTAAACAAATAGTAATAAGAGTCTTCATAATAATAGTGTTTAAGTTTATTTGAATGCTAAACTAACCGCATTAAATCTAACCGGAAACTTTATTGTGCTCAACTGTCATATATAAGGTGTGAGTTGTTGCTTTCTTAGCTTTTCGTGGGGCTTTGATTGCTTTGGGCAATCACCGCGCTGTCGCTACTCGCTTTTTTCACTTCCCTGCGGTCGTAAAAAAGAGCTCACACAGGCCGCTCCATCGCTAAGCCGTATTTTGGGCAGATGGGTTTTGAGAGCAAACAGTCTTATATAGTAAAGTTTTTTTATTTCTTTTAAATAACCCAATAACCCAATAACCCAATAACCCAATAACCCAATAACCCAATAACCCTCATTTCAGCTTTTCGATAAGAAAGAACTTTCTATTTAAAATAGGTAGAGGCTGCATTTCAACGTGTTTTCCCAGAAATTCGGGATGATTCGCGGTTTTTAAGTTTTTTGTTTCAGGAGTAATTAGGGGTAGAGTGCAGGGTTTTTAGAAAACTTTAAAAAAACTTTTGGGTGTAAGTGATTGGCATTTAGGCTTTGGTAAAAAATATTTCAAAAAGTGGGATAAAGCTGTTGCGGGGTTAGATAATCGTTCTATATTTGCGCCTCCAAAATCGGATATAAAAATCGGTTTTACGTTCATCTAAAGGCTTTAAAAAATAAACTTAAAAAAAAAGTTTGTTAGTAAGGGGAAAAGGGTAGTATCTTTGCCCTCCGCTTTTTCGGCAACGAAGGCGGTGAAGTTCTTAAAAAATGCGGTTCTAACGAGGTTTAAAATTTTAACATTTTAGTTCTTGTTTGGCAAAGAAAAAAGGTTGTATATTTGCAGCCGCTTTCGCAGAGAGCAACGCACGATGAAATAGAGTGATTTGGTGATTTAGAAATAGGGTTCGATTCCCTTACACTTAGCAAGAAAAT
>NZ_JAJGMW010000036.1 GCF_020782115.1 Leeuwenhoekiella parthenopeia
CTTACCGTTGTCGAACTCCTTTAAAATTTTTGCAATCTGTGTAGGTGTGAATTTACTGCGTCTCATACTGTTTAAAATTAAGAATTATTATACTTCTAAACAGTTCGGTTTTAGGGGAAGCTTACATAGGTATGTGGTTAAATAGTCATTAATGACTAGCATTTCTGGATTGTTCAACAATACACGTTGAAAAAAATCACGGTCCTGCCCACCCAAAAGTTGTTCATCAAAAACTAAATTATGTTTACACAAAAAAGATTTGACATACATCGGGTCTGGTAAATACCAGGATATTTTACGGGTGATAAAGTCCTCGAGCAGGTTTAAGGTTAAATGGGTACGTTGCTCCAAAACTTCCGTTTGATCGGCAACATAATAAATTCGGGTTTTTGACAAAACGATATCCGTTTCCGCATCAAATGCGGCAAGCTTCTTCTGAATAAACTCCGGCTCCATCAAATCATCAGAATCAAACCAATTGATAAATCTTCCCGTAGCATGTTCAAAACCAAAATTACGGCAGGAGTTAGCTCCTTTGGGTCTGTCATCAGGACGAATCAACACTTTGAATCGGGAATCTTCTTCTTCGAATGCTTTTAATAAACTCAAAGAGGCATCCGTGCTGTGGTCATCTACTAAAATACACTCCCAATTGTGATAGCTCTGTGTCCTTACCGAGTTAAGCGTAGCTTTTAAAAAGGCTTCCCGATTATAAACAGGTATTATGATGGAGACTAAATCAGTCATTAGTTGAAACCTTCTACCCATAAATCGGTAAACCAAGTGTTTTCATTTTTTGTATTGCCCCTTTTTTGACCGGCTTTCTGTTCTGAAAAACCACCTTGGGGAGTAAGATTAAAAATTGAACTCCGGCTTTTATAAAAGCACTAAAGAAATAAACATTTTTCAAACTATATTTTCTAAAGTTGTGTATATACAATCTTAAAACCCGTTTGGGAACCATTGATAACGGATAATGTACGGAATAGAGCAATGAAGTGTTCGTTAATTGCTTTTGAAACCGCATAAGGTTATAACCGGAACGCCCCCTCTGCGTTTTATTTACACGATGATTTACTGAAATCGCTGAAGTGTACAAAATATCATAACCTGCATCAATAACTTGTAGAGATAGGCTGCTTTCCTCCCCATAAATATCCATCCAAACCGGAAATCCCGCTGTTTTACTATACACATCCTTTCGTATTACAAAACCACAGCCTACGAACTCGCTGCAGTAAAAATCGGTTAGTTCCTGGTGATGCTGCAGGGCTTGAGTATCGCTGTCAAATACACCTTTGATTTCTTCAAAAGTGATTATCCCTAAGCGGTCATAAGCTGCAAACATTCTTTTTGCTTTCGAAACAAAATCCGGCTGTAAAGGATGTGCATCATCATCAAAACCAAAAATCAAAATACCCTGAGCTTTTTGAAACAATCTGTTCCTCGCTCGGGATGGGCCTATGCTTTTTTCTGAGACCTCCCAGTAGCAATTGGGAAATAAGCTGATCAGATCTTTTGAGGAATCTGTACACCCGTCCAGAAAGACCAGGATTTCACAGGCTATATCTTGAACACAGGAATATAGAATGCGTAGGTTTTTCTCCAGTTCCGATTTCCGGTTTCGCGATACTATGCAAATAGATGCTTCCAAAATTAAGTTTTCAATTTGTGCAGTATATCTTGCAAATAGCCTGGATGGAAATAAGCGTCTAAATCATGAGCTGTCTCTGGTAATTGAAGTCTGTTTTCCCGCCAACAATCATAGAGCTCAATTAATCTATTGGAAATAACAGCTACATTATCGGCATCTGATGCATAACGATAATCAGCCCCTAAGAGTCTACGGACTTCACTTTTCTCAGGACCCAAATGTAAAATGGGACGTTTAGCATTTATTAAATTGGGAAATTTTGCCGGTAAAAAAGGGCTTGTCTCAGCTACCGCTTCCAATATCACATTTATAGTACTGTGATGTTCCAACAAACGGACGGTATCATAATCCATTGAGCCGGGATAACGATAGAGCGTTGAACTTTCCCCACACGCTTCTGAAAGTTGCGGTTCGTGATATCCTCCGGGGCCAATCAGTAAAAGTTTGGCATGTCCCTTTGCCTCAGGACACTTTTTGATAAAAAAATTCCAGGCCTGGATCAACGGAAATGGATCTCGTTGTTTTAGTAAGTTTCCTGCATGCAACACATTAAAATGCTGCGGAATAAAAAAATTAGGAAAAACAGCACCTACAAGAGCTTCTTTACTGGGTTGATGCGGTAAAACTATGCCTTTAATTTCAAAATTGGGATCAAAATTCGCCATCCACTCCTGCAAACTTTTTGATGGATATCCCAGCCATTGGGCTTTCTGAGCTACTTTTTCAAAGAATTTTTCCTTTTGCAAATACCCCGGCTGAATCCAATCGTAAGGTTTGGGATACCACTGAAAAGGATAGGGATCATGGATATAAGCCAACCATTTTTTATGCCATTGCGGTAGTTTTAATAAAGCAGCATGCGTTCGGTAACTGGCTCCTTTACTTAAAGTTAAAACCAAATCATAGTCATTAACACTTACCGCCTTTAACGCATAATACATACTGTTTACATCATTAAAAAACGTAAATGAGAAGCCAAACCTGTTTTCCAGGAGTCTGGAAAAATTACGACTTGCCAAACGTTGTAAAACCCGTTGCCCACGACTTAACCAATAAAACAAATCCGCCTTCCGCTCCCTGATCAAAATGGGTTTAACATCCTGTAATTCGTGTTCTTTATACGAATAATGATAGACCTTTAGTTCAATACCAGTAATCACCAGGGAGTCGATCAAAGCATAGTTCGCTTTTCCTGCGCTACTATCTGAAGGATCAATGGTTTCTGCCAGGATTAATATTTTCATACAAGGCTAAAGTTTGTAAAGCCGTTTTAAAATTTTAAACAGAATAATACGCCAACGGTACGGCAGAATACTGGGTTTTTCATTCTGAAAGGCTTTTTGGATCAATTCGGGTTCGAGTCTGTTAACCCCTCTACTAAAAGTAGGTAAAGATTCATCCAAAATATTTCCCAAGTGATAAGCATAGGTTTCTACGGTAGACAATCTATAAAAACCTCTTTGATCACTTAGCATATCAATATATTCACGCTCTAAACCATTCTTAAATTTAAGCTTTGGATATTTGTAAGTCCCTTTAAAAAGACTGCTTCTATACGTAGCCACAAAATGACCTGCACCTATTATGGCATGTGAATCTTTCAAAAAATATTGTTTTTCCTTCCATGAAAACACTCGATTTTCCCTATTCAGAAGAGCCTCATTCCCCATTCCCTTTAGATAATGCTCTGCATCTGCATCTGACATTACTTTTTTATAATTGATTCCTCCGCTTAAATAGTGATCAGAAAAAACTGCTGTATTCTCATAAAAAGCTAAAGCAGGAGAAGGTAAGGGTGCAACTACGCCTGCTTTAGGACACGAAGCGAAAACCTTAAATACGGCCTGTTCCCAACCTTCATAGAAAAGCACATCGGCATCAGTTATGGTAATAAACGGTTCTGCAGCAGAGCGAGCCTCCTGCAATACCGGAAAGACCTTGCCTTTATTCTCTGCATACCAAACCAGCTTATCAATTGTTGAGCGATATTTATCAATTACACCTGCAATTTCTGCGCAAGAATTATTATTGATGAGGGTAATTGCAGTGGTTTGAAGATTGATGGTTCTAATTATTTGATCTAAAAATTTCTCAAAAACCTCCAGATGATTTCGGTAATACGCGTCTTCCAGATTAGGAATGTAAACCGGCACGATCACCCTATGTAAAAAAAGAGGTAATTTCTCGTTTTTAAGCTTTTGAGGATTTACTCCGTTTCTCAACTTATAAGCTTTTTGACAAAACCTTTAAATTTACTCATTTTGCTTTTTCGGAATGCACGATCTAAACTAGAAACCCAGTGATCATCGAGCCATTTATCTGTATAATTTAGAGTCCAATTAGTTTTTAAAATATTCCTAGCGAATTGCAAATAAGACTCATTATAAATATGAAATGCAGGAAAATCACTATTGCAAAAGGCTTCATACCCCATAACTGCAGCCCTAATACAAAAGTGTTTATCCTCTCCTAAATATTCTATGTTTGAAATCCTTTGAAAACGAACACCTGCGTGTAATATATCTCTGGACAGTAGTGTGCAAGCACCTGTAAAATCAACTGAATGAGTTCCTTTTTGCGCTAAAACTAATAAATCTTGTTTGTCAAAACCACGATGTTTTGCATACCAGGCATTAGGACTATAGATATTTGAGCCGTTAAATTGGGTCCAAAAAATTTCTGAACAAAAATCCTTATTCTGACTTATCAAACATTTCAATGTCTTTGGATGAATTATAAGATCTGCATCAGTAAAAAATAAATAATCGTAATTATTTTTTAAAAAATATGCTATAGCTGCATCTTTAATCTTTGTGATCCTGTTGTATAGAGGAAGACTCCATCTTTTATCAGGATTAATATTATCTATTTCACCAAGATCAAATTTAAACTCTTTCCAATTGGCATTTCTCGAAAGGTACTTCTGAAAGATCCTACTACTTTCAGGATCTGAATTATCATCAAAAAAGGAAAAGGTCACATTACAACCCTCTGTACTAAGATTTTCAAGACTGCTCAAATGTAATTCCAAGACTTCTGGAGATTTCCTTAATGGAGAAAAATGTAAAATACTTTTCATTTTTTGGCTAAATACGTATATCCTAAAAGGAGCATATTTCTTGGATCCAGATTAGATAAACTATTAAGTAAATATTCCTGTATTTTTATTAACGTATCGATCTGACCACTTTTGATGGCAATATTTACATAAGATTTTAAAATAAAAAAAGGGACTCTTCCTTCCTTGATAGCAAAATCTAAAAATTTTTCCCTCGCTAAATTTTCAGAGGCAGGTTTTATTTCCTGATCCTTATATAGGTTTTGGGTTATTGCCTGATCGTGTTTACGATACCAAAAAAGTACAAATTCAACAGGTTTGTATATTATTTGCTCTTTAAAAAATATTCTGAGATAGAACTCACGTTCTTCAGCATAATATAAATCCTGGTCAAACCTATACTTCAAAAGCTTCTTTGATCTCCATAGAGGCCCGCAAGAATTTAGATTAGCGATATTTAAATAAAATGCTTTAAATAAATTTTTGAACACAATTTCACAGGAATTATCATCTGCTCGATCAAGATCGAATTCAATAGTAGTTGGAATTCCAAATTTTCTGTATTTACAAATCGTCAGATCTAAATCATTATTTATCCTGAATGGTTGAATTTGCAACTCCAGTTTTTGAGGATGCATGATGTCATCATCGTCAAAAAATTGAATGTACTCCGCATTTCTGTCTTGTGCTAAATCCAATCCGAAGTTACGGGTGGCAGAAAGCCCTTGAGGATATTTCTTTGGCTTTTTAAAGTAGAAAAATCGTGAATCGCTTTCTATAAAAGCACTGACAACTACTTCTGTGTCGTCGGTTGAATTATCATCAGTTATCAAACATTCAAAATGGGTGTAGGTTTGATTTGCTATAGACTCTAAAGTCCGCGTGATTATTTGGGCTCGGTTATAGGTGGATAACAGGATGGTAACTTTAGGACTATTTTTTAAATCCATCTTATTAATTCAATAAACGCTTTAAAATTCGCAAAGGCTTTAATAATAAATCACCCAGTCTATACTCAAGACGTTGTTTATTTTTATTTTTCTCAAACTCCTCTTTCTTAAGCCTTCTAAAAACATCACTTATTAATTCTGCATAGTGATTCTTATATATTTCAGAATTTTTAGTATAAATGTATTGTCGTTTATCCATACGAAAATTAGATAATTTTGAAGTAGTACTGTTCTGATGCCTATAATAGGTAAATAAAGGTTTAGGTATTACCACTGCAAGGCCTGCAGGATATAATATCCTGAGATAAAAATCCCAATCTTCAAAGCCCCTAACAGATTGAGCTTCATCGTAGCCATCAACGCGCTCCCAATCTTCTCTTTTAAACATAGCACTCCCTAGAGCGGCATTGTCAAAAAGGAAGTTCTTATAACACCCGCCTAATGGTTTAATAATCTCACCATTAATATAATCACTTGTTCTTAATGCGTGACAGGTAACTATTTTGACACTTGGATCAACTGCAAATTTCTCTAAAGCAATCTCGCTAAACTCTGGTTCAAAATAATCATCAGAATCCCAATTCAAAATATATTTTCCTCGCGCGTTGGCAATACCTAAATTACGTGCACTACCCTGCCCTCTATTTTCCTGAGTGAGTAGCACATCAATCCTATTTAAGTGTTGCTTGAGCTCCCTCTTATGATAGTCATCAGAGCCATCATCTACTACTATGATTTCTTTTGATACACCCCGTTGTTTTTCGGAAAACTCTAAAGCCTTTTGGATAAATTCTGAGGAATTGTAATACGTTATAATTATTGATACTGAAATACTACCTGACTCTGACATCTAAACAAAAACTATCTTTGGAACATTTAAAAATCGCGGCAACTAATTATTTTATTGAAATTACTATAAATGATTTTCTACATAATACTTGCTCACAAAAACCCACATCAGTTAAAATCGCTCATTGATTCACTTGACAATCAACAGGTTAACTTTTATATCCACATAGATGCATCCTCCGATATCCGCCAGTTTAAAAAACAATTAAAAGCTCGTGAGAATATAAAATTTGTTGAAGACCAATATAGAAAAATTACAACTTGGGGAAGTTTTCAAATGGTAGAGGCCACGATCTCCTGCTTAAAATTAATCTCGAATACAAAAAAAATGGGCGCATTGTCTTATTAAGTGGTCAGGACTATCCTCTCTGGTCAAATACTGAAATTTCAAAATACTTTAAGAAAAACCCTAAATCGATCTTTATTGATATTGAAAAATTCCCTGTGTCCTATTGGAAAAATGGAGGCTATGACCGTTTGAGCTCTTATTGGTTTAAAAATCCCGGCAACCAAAATACTTTTATAAATGTTGCAAGTATTTGGAATACTTGTTTTTATTCAAAGAAAAATCTTAAAAATTTAATTTATCTAATAGCAAAAAGAAAGTTTGAAGTTTTACCAAAAATTTTAAGAAAAAGAAAAAAACAAGTATCCAATTTATACGGTGGTTCCCAATGGTGGTCTATCCCTACTGAACTTAACGTTAAGGTTCTTGACTATATAAAAAGCAATCCTGAATTTAGTGCTTTTCACAAATATACTTTGATTTCAGATGAAATATTCTTTCATACTCTATTTAAAATAGTCGCAGATGAAGACTACTGTTTTCAAAATTCTTTAACATATTGTGATTGGACTAAAAAAGGTGTTTCATTGCCTGCTGTTCTTCAGGAAGAAGATTTGACCAAATTGATACAAATCAAAACATCTAAATTGTATGCCAGAAAATTCGATTTTGAATCAAATTTGGATTTTCCTAGAATATTAAATGAAAAAATTAGACAAAGCCCTTAATAAAAATGACAATTCCCTTTTGAACGAGCTTTTCTTTAGTTTAAGGTAAATTTTTAAATAAGCAAACTTTCCTTTAAAAGTTTTTGCTATTGGCTTTTTATTGGATTTAACCGCTTCCAAAATAAAATCTTCCAAAGCTTTTACATCCAAAAATGATGGTAATTCTAAAAATACGGGTTCATTAGACATTTTAGCATATAACTCCGTATCATTTTCTATCCTTAAAACTTCTTCTATACAATCAGAATTTGACTTAAAATTATGACGATTTATAAAACGCTTAGGATTTAAATACATTTCTATGCTCGTATCACCCCAATATATGGGTATGGCGCCAACTAACAAAGCATCTAGAACTTTCTCAGTTAAATAACCTTTGTGGGATTCGTTCTCAAAAGCTAACACAAATCGGTATGGCTCAATAAACTTTAGTTTGTTTTTTATAATTCTCCCAATATTATTTTGAAATTTACCTCCAGAATCTACTCGTTTACAATTGTTTAGTTCTTTGAAAAAATTATTCCTGAAATCTGCTTTGGGATTAGATACCACTTGAGCACAAAATTTGCTTTTAGCAAAGAGGTTGATGCTTGGATTCGTTAACCGCTCTAAAAGATTATCCTCTAAAATTACCAAACCAAATAGTGGTAAAAAATATTGGCGAGGATTTCTAAGTTTCTCAAAACTTATACTAAAATCGCAAAATTGAAAATTTGAAGATCTATTTTCCCCGGTATAAAATAATTTTAAACACTTATATTTTAAATGGTCATATCCAAAACAAGAATAAATAAGAAACTCAGGATTTTCAGATAATTTGATTTTATAGTTTCTGGAAAGGATGCGATAAAACAGGCTCTTTTCAGGAATAAAACCCGGCCAAAAATCCACAAAATTAAGGTTTAGGTAAGGTCTCAAAATATTATTTTCTGATAGCTTTTATAATGTTGTAACCTTTACCTAATAAAAAACCAGAACAAATTGCGCCTAGATAAGCTAGAGCTTTAGGAATTGTATAGTATTTAGCCAAATAATTGAAAGATTTGAACAGATAATCGGGTCTATGCTTTTGTCTAGCTAATTCAAAATTTATTTGTATATGACCTGAAAGTAACCATTTAATCAAGTGGGGGGGTGCTACTTTTTCTATGTGTTCAAGTGTAAACAGTTTAAGTTCTGCAAGATGTTTTTGAAAATTGACAGGATCTGAATGAAGTTTAGAAGTCATTGAATTCGGGTGTAGCCTTCTCCATGTAAGTATATCCTCGATTAACTTTCCATTTGTGGTTAAACACAATAATTTGATATAATACTGATATTCATTTGCGTTGTCCCTAATTTTTTCATTAAACTCAAGAGATTCACATATAGACCGTTTCCCTAAAAAATCTACAGTACACCAGGCAACCTGATGCAAGGCAAAATTGAAAGCACTTATTTCAGCTTTAGAACGATCAATTTCATAAACTCTATTTTGAAAACCGCTTTCATCAAAATTCTGAATATCAGCTACTGCAAAATCTAAATCATTTTCTTCAATTATTTTTACCAGAATTTCAATATGCTGAGGGTGCATAAGATCATCACTATCGAAAAACTTTATATAATCTCCTTTGGAAATTTTAAAACCATAATTTCTACAACTATTTGCGCCTTTGACTCTTTTCTCGGGGCGTTTATAAAAGCTAAAGCGATTATCATTTACGCAATAGTTCTTTAGTAATAAATCTGTTTCATCTACAGAATTATCGTCTATTACAAGACATTCAAAGTTTACATAGGATTGATCACGTATACTATTTAAAGTCTCAATAATATATTTAGCCCTGTTGTAAGTAGGAATGATTATTGAGACTAGTTTTAAGTTATTCATAGTAAAATGACCTAAAAACCTTTTTCAAGAATTTTTTAAATTGATACCACTCAAAAAAATTAAATCGGAGTTTCACTAAAAATATGAACTCAGATAGTTCGAGATATCGATTGCCTAGTATTTCATTTTCCAATCTACCGCAGATGAAATTTATCTGTTTTGAATTATAACAATCAGAATAATTTTTAAGTAAAAACTTATAAAATTCAATTTTCACTATTGACTTGCGTAAACCCATATGATCCTGCCCTGTAATACTCATTGAAGAAACACCGATATTTGCAAAAGCTTCATTAATGCTGTAAATAGGTTGCTCTTCTGAAAAGACAAGCCAGGCATGGTCATCACTACACCAGGCAAGATCGTAATCAAAAAAGCCATACTTCTCGTAAACAGTTCTTTTAAAAACATACTCTGTAAGAGAACTTCTACTTTCATAAATGCACTTTCTCCAAAATGATTGTGGAGCATCCTCCAAAATAGGGTGAGTATATAATTTACTACGCCTTTTTTTACTGAAATCAATCTCATAAGATGCATATCTTACAATATTAACATCGTCAAATTCCGATTTATGTTTGTAAAAACACTCAACATAATTAGGGCTCAACCAATCATCATCGCCCAAGATCATCAACCATGGCTCATCATTTGATAGAGATATACACCTGTCCCATTGTTTTGACAAAGAAATTGAGCCTAAGTTTGATTGAAAGCGTGTGTAATTAAATTTTAAATAAGATGAAAATTTTTCAATCAGTGGCCTAGGATTCTCTGGACTTGCATCGTCTCCAATATAAATATTAAACCGTTTATCTGTTTGGCTGGACAGGGATGTCAAGGTTTTTTCAAAAAATTGAATCTTATAAAAGGGAATAACTATAGCCAGATCATTCATAAACCAAGGTGTAAAATCCGTTTTAGCCTAAAGAGCTGACTGTATAGACTATGCTTTACTGGGTGAATATAAATTGAATAAAACTTAGGCTTTAGTATATATAAGAAATACTCTTTGAACGATAACAATTCTTTTATATGAGCCAGAGCTTTCTGTTTTTGTACTGTCGTAAAAACACGATCTAAACACATATTATCAGAGTGGGATCGATAGTATACCAAAGGTAAATCCACAAAGGAGGTAAAACACTTTTTTTTGAATATGCTAATCCACATAATCCAATCTTCTTTTGCTTGAAGTTCATTTGGAAATCTAAAATCTCTTAAAAGATTTATTGAAATTAGTGCGCAATGAATTGGTATTGAAAATTTATGATCCCAATCTAATACCATTGATTTTAAATTGAAATCAACCTGAGATAAGTCACAATAGGGCTCTTTTACCTTTTTTTTCTGGGTATTATATGTCAAAAAATTTGTTATAACCAGATTTGAAAATGTATTATTGATATCTTTCACGGATACTTCAAATTTTTTGATATCTAAAAAATCATCTGCATCCAAAAACTGTATAAATTCTCCCTTTGCAATAGCTAAACCCATATTTCTAGCTGAAGATAAACCCTTGTTTTCCTGATATACATATTTGAAACGTTTATCCTTTTCAAGCCATTTTTTTGCAACTTCCTCCGTTTCATCGCGTGAACCATCGTTCACTACAATACACTCCCAATTAGTATAACTCTGCATACTTATGGAATGTAAGCATTCATTCAAAAATAATCCTTGATTGAAACAAGGAACGATAACACTTATTAAGCTCAGAGGTTTTTAAATTTTTTAATAAAAGTCTTAGTCGTTAAAGAGTCTATCTTTAGAGTGAAAACTTTACAATAATATACCGAAAATAAAATCATTAAACTTCTTAGGTCTATGACCTTGTTTTTATAGAAAACAGCAAGGACTTTATGATTGTTAATTCTAGTATTGTATAATGCAAAATCTAAAAAGTATTCCGACAGATAGCCAACTAATAAAAAAATTTTATCGTTTAAATTTACCTTTCTAAGATGGGCGGTTATATCATTGACAAAAAGAAGAAGGGAATCAGCATATTTTCTTGAAAATGATGTTTTGTCTAGTGCTGCATTCGACACTCTATAAATAGTATCAGCCTGTTCTTCTGTACCTATATAATATCCATTTGTAGAAAAAATTAAGGCGCGAATGTGAATCTCAGGATCATTTAATCTAGGGTATGAAATATTGAAACCATTTAGTTTTCTAATAAAACCCATTTTCCAAAAGGTACTCATGATTCCCCAAGGAATATTATTCTTTAAGAAATCATTCAAATAGGATTCTGAAGGTTCAATTTTTTTTATTTTAAGTTCTGAATTCATTTGGACTTTCATTGGATAAACGTAAAAGTCGTAATTTGGATATTCCATTGCCATCTCTAATCTTTGCTCGAAACAAGAGGTCAGAAGCATATCGTCAGAATCTAAAAAAATACAAAATTCACCTTTGGCATTTTGGAGTCCTAGGTTTCGACAACTTGAAGCTCCTTTAGGTTCTTTAGTCCTAAATAAATATTTAAATCGGTGATCTTGCTCATTATATGTGTTCAACAGTAGAGCTGTATCATCCGTACTTCCATCATCCACAACTATACACTCCCAATGGGTATAAGTTTGCGCTAATACCGAGTCTAAGGTCTCATTGATTACATTAGCACGGTTGTAAGTGGGAATTATTATAGATATTAATGGCTCATCCATTAATCAAGATATACTATATGGGCTATAATCAAATTCTTGATTGGAATATAAAATACTATAACGGTCAAAATTAGAAATATTAAGTGTAAGTTCTGATTTCCAAACTCCGACGATTTCCTTTTCTTGAGGTCTTCTGGTATCGTCAAGAATCCAAATTGTATTTTGAGAGGTATTACTTTTTAAGAATGGAACAGCACTGAATCGAGCATATGGCGTGCTTCCTCCAAAAGGGCCATCTATAATTACAAAATCAAAAAAAACCTGTTTTATTACACTATTCAAACGATGCACATCGTACCAGGTCTTTTGTTCTTTATAAGTCAAATCAGGAGATACTTCAGACAAAGGAGCATAAACAATTTTTACATATTCCGATAAGTCTAAAGTTTGTAATTGATTCTCAATTTTATCCTTCCAATTTAGGTCAGATTCTACCGAAATAAAATTGATTTTAGAACCAAGTATTTTTAACAATTTAGCAATATATACTGTCGTTGCACCACTCCCAAATTCTATTATATTCTCAGGTTTCTTTAAACTGATTATATTCAAACAATGCAAAATAGCCATTGGGCTCATAGACCACCCTGTAAAAGGGATAAAATGATCCTCTCCTAAAAGTTCCTGAAGTTTTATGGTTGCGTAGAGTTGATTTTGACCGTAAACCAATTGCTTCTGATTCGCTCGATTTTCATTTATAATATTCTTGATTCTTTTAAGCATAGGACACAGAATAATCTATCATTATATTACTTTGATCTGGTGAGACCTTTTTTAAACTTGAATAGAAAAAGCCTTCATCTACCTGAAATTGAAAACCATTTTTAGCCCAATCAGCAACTTCATTTTTATGTGTCAAATGCGTTGTAACTATATAGCTACCCTGATTTAATGGGAATTTTTTGAATTGAAAAATAATTTGTCTGTTCCCTTCTAATCTATTCTTTTTAAAGACGGTAGAACTAAACCATAAGATGCGTTGTCCTAATTGATTATCTATTCTAAAATCAAGCTCTAAATCTTCAAATTTTATGCTTTCTACTAAATCTATATCAAAAATTAGTTCTACTGGCTGACCTGTTGCTGGTGTTTTAACCATTCCCTTTGATCGAAATTCCACAAATTTAATTTTAGCTAAACCACTACCTGTTCTTTCATTTTCATTGATGAATTTCTTACAGGTTGTTTCATTTGGCAAACTATCAACAGTTAGGTACTCTTCAATAATTTTCAATACTGTTCCACTATGCGTGATTAAACCATTTTGTAATAAGATAGCCCTACTACACAAACTCTGAACACTCGCCATATTATGACTCACAAACAACACAGTCCTTCCTTCTCCCTGTGAAATATCCTGCATTTTACCAATAGCCTTTTTTTGAAACTCAGCGTCTCCCACCGCTAGTACTTCATCCACAACAAGTATCTCGGGTTCCAAATGGGCTGCAACCGCAAATGCTAATCGTACCGTCATACCGCTACTATAACGTTTGGTTGGCGTATCTATATACCGCTCACAACCTGAAAACTCAATGATTTCATCCAGTTTACTGTTGATTTCGGCTTTTGTCATTCCAAGAATGGCTCCATTGAGATAGATATTCTCCCGCCCGGTCAGTTCAGGATGAAAGCCGGTTCCTACTTCAAGTAAGGATGCGATTCGGCCCCGACTTTTAATAACACCGGTTGTAGGTGCTGTTACCCGTGACAGTATTTTTAATAAAGTAGATTTACCCGCTCCATTCTTACCTATAATCCCCAGAACTTCACCCTGCTTTACCTCAAAATTGATATCGCGTAGCGCCCAAACATAATCCTCTGTTGACTTTTGACTTCTATCATTTACAGCACCTACTTTTAAAAAGGGATCTTCCTTACCACGCAACTTAGCCCAGTTCCGCTTAAAATCGTCGCGTAAAGTTCCTGAACCTACCGTTCCAAGTCGATACTGTTTAGATATGTTTTCGGCTTTTAGAATGATATCACTCATTTTATTATATCGTATCAATAAAATTCCTGCCCGTACGGTTAAACACTACCAAACCGACAAAGAACACCGTCAGGCTTAGTAGGGCACAGTATCCTAAAAGTCCCCAATTAAAAATCCCTTCCTGCAGGGTCATATAGCGAAAGGTTTCAATGAGTATTGCAATAGGATTCAACTCAACAACCCAGGTGTATTCGGAAAGGGTTTTACTGTTTTGCACCTCGGAGATGGGGTACATCACCGCCGAGATGTACATCAAAAGCGTGGTAGCAAAACCAATTAGAATTCGGAAATCCCGGTATTTAGTAGTAAGAGAAGAAATAAGCATCCCGGTACCCAGGCCTAATACGGCTACAATTAATATTAAGAAAGGGAAAAACCAAAGCGTATAATTGGGGCTGATGGCAGAGCCTTTAGCTACAAAATAGAGGTAAAAACAGGTAAAAATAAAAAGCTGTATACTCAGTTTAAATAAAGCGGAAATAGCCTGAGACATGGGAGCAATAATCCTTGGGAAATAAACTTTAGCAAACAGGCCCGCATTACTGGCAAAGGTATTGGACGTATTGTTAAGACACTGTGCAAAATAACTCCACATAGTAATCCCGGCGAGATTGAATAAAAAAGGAGGAGCTCCCCCGGTTGAAATGCTGGCTATATTGTTAAAGACCAGGGTAAAGATGATACCCGTAAATAAGGGTTGTATTAAATACCATAGAGGCCCCAGAATGGTTTGTTTGTAGGCTGCGATAATATCCCGCCGAACAAAGAGAAACAGTAAGTCCTTATAGCGCCAAATCTCCTTTAAGTCAATATGAATTAAAGGCTGCTTCGCGTTTATCTCATACAACCAATCTTCGTTTTCTGCCATCCTACTTTTCCAATTGCCGGTCTAACCAGCGTCCTGCTTTTTTATATATGCGTTTACCTTTATGAAGCAAGCCTTTTTTAGCATCGCTTTGACGATAGGCTTCTCCATATTTCCCATAACCATAACCGTACTCATAGCCGTAGCCATAACCATAGCCCAGCTTACTTCTCGCGCTAAAATAGTTGAGCACAAAACTGATGTTTTTAACCTCTTTCTTTTGATACTTGTCATTAATCAGGCGAAGCATTCCCTTTTTGGTGTAATGCTGTCTGATGATATACAAGGTCGCGTCTATATATTCGTCCAATTCTAAAGCATCAGAAACCAGACCTACCGGCGGAGTATCTAAAATGATATAATCGTAACGTTTTTTAAGCTCCTGCATAAACACATCCATCTGATCACTCATCAGCAATTCTGAAGGATTGGGAGGCACCGCTCCGGCAAGAATCACATCCAGATGCGGGACTTTTGTCTTTTGAATCACCTCATCCAGTTTGTTTTCCCCAATAAGGTAATTCACCACCCCATTTTCATTGGGCAAATTAAAATCCCCAAAGATTTTTGGTTTGCGAAGATCGAGCCCTACCAAAACCGTTTTGCGCTCACTCAACGCAAACACACTGGCCAGATTGATACTGCAAAAGGTTTTACCTTCTCCACTAACAGACGAGGTAATCCTTACCGTTTTAGCTCCCTGTATGTTTTGCTTTCGATAGATGAACTGAAGACTGGAACGCAAGCCCCTAAAAGCTTCAGCAATTGCAGAACGCGGATCCTCGATAACCACCAGATTGCTGGAGGATATATTCTTCCCAATAGCACCTAAAACCGGTATTCCCGATAAGCGTTTAATTTCATTGGGATTACTGATTTTGGTATCGAAGAAAAACAACAGAAAAACAAAGGTCAGGGGTACCACGGTACCTCCTACCACAGCCATCACATAACTCACCCCGTCATTGGCGCTAATCGCACCACCACCGGTATCTTTAGCCTCATCAATAATGACAATATCTGATACATTGGCTGCCTTTACAATCCCAGCCTGACTGCGCTTGTCGAGAAAAACCCCATACGCACCCTCGGTCAGATTATACCGGCGCTGTATCCCAAACAACTGTTGCTGCTCAGCAGGCAGCTTGCGCATTTGCCCTTCGGTACGGGCGATTTCATTACGCACATCGCGCAATTGGTTGTTTATAATCTGCTGACTCGAAGCCATATTTTCAAACAACACCGCCTTTATGGCATTGATACGACGATCCAGATCTCTGAAAGCCGGGTTATTCGGTTTTGCCGTGTAAGCTAACCGCCTGCGCTCTTCAGCCAGTTCAATAATACTTGAGACACTTGAGGTGACACTACTTTCCCCAATCCCTGTTATGGAAGGTGCCGGAATATCGGTACCGTAATCTTCACGGGAACGCAAATAATTTTCCAGGTCCCGATAGTATTGTAAACGTTGCTCCAGATTCTGCTTTTGGGCGTCAAGCTCCGTAATTTTGGCAATGAGACTTTCTTCACTACTCCCAATGCCTACGCTGCTGTTTTCATCACGAAATTGATCAAGCTCTTCCTGAACGCTTTTCATCTCAACCGATTTAATGGCAAGGCTGCTATCTATAAACTGAATGGTTTTGGTTGCAAACAAATTCTTGCGTTCCAGTTGGTTTTCGGCCAGAATACGTACCGATGAATTGAGGAAATCTACGAGTCGGGCTTTATTGCTACCGGTAAGACTCAAAGTCAAAATACTGGATCCGGATGGTGTCTGGTCGATCCCGATGCCCCGATAGCGTCCTACCACTCCGTCAAAACCATTAAAACGAATAAGATACTCCTTGCCTAATTGCGCAGGTATTCCGGAAGGTTTTAGCTTAAAATTAAAATAAGGCAAATCAACCGGATCTCCCAGGGCAAAGCGTTCACTTACCGAAGCTGCCGGCAGCGGTAAATTAAAGCTTTCTTTAGTGTCATAATTTTGAGTCTGACCTGAGCCTCCGTTAAAATCGATATTCAGCGTATAGGTAGAATCGGTATCAAACACGACTTTGACCATTTTGCCCAGCAGTTGGGGCCGTGCGGTATTGACATCTACTTCAAAGGGCGTTGAACCGTAAATATCTTCTAAATGGTATTTTCCCTGCTGCAGATAATCTACATAAAACTGAAGCTTTTCAACCACATCTTCATTATGACTGCGGGAACGCAACAGTATAATTGCGGTCTGCACCTTATCAGTCGTACCGCCCCAATTGAAGGTGAGACTGGTATTTGATGTAAAAAACGGGTTTTGATCATCTTTCACCGTGATCATATTACTCATTCGATATACGGTTTGTCTGCGCACATTCTTATAGTACGCGATGTAATAGGCGATGCCTATGCACACCACAAAAAGCGGCCACCAGCTAAGAACCTTGAGCAAAAAACCTCTAAAATCAAAGAAGTTTTGCAGGTCTTTTATTTCAAATTCATCTTCCATCTAGAGTCGGGTAACCAGAAGCACTGTGGTTACTGCCAGTGTAAATAAAGAAACAATTACGTTTAAGTTTTGTAAGCCGGTCGTACCGATTCCCAGGGATTTCTGCGGAAGCGGATTAACCAGAATCAAATCGTTAGGCTGAATATAGTAATAAGGCGAATTGAGAGCGTCGATACTCGTTAGGTCAACGTGATGTATTTTCTTTCCGCCCGGATATTGTCTAATCACCAAAACATCGGTACGGTCACCATATTGGCTAATATCTCCACTATTTACAATAGCCTGAAGCAGTGTAAGTTCCTCAACCAGTTCCACTTTCGTCCCGGGACCCCCTACTTCTCCGGCAATCGTATATTTAATTCCCGCCAACTTAACGGTTACGAATATGTTAGCCTCTTCCGTAAAATAATCTTCCAGTAATTTCTCTTCAATGATTTTTTGTATTTCTTCGGTTGTGTAACCCAAAACCGATACTTCACCAAGTGTTGGCAAACGTATTTTTCCGTGGCGATCCACTACAAAGCCGTCATAATAATAGCCCTCATCAAGTGAAGCACCTTCTCCTCCCGCAGAAGCAGGATTGAATAATGCAACAAGTTCCTGATCGAGCGCCTTTACCCGAATGCTCAAAACATCGTTTATCTGAACGTGATAGGGCCTCTGCTGCAGATTAACCTGAATAAGGCTATCCTGAGAAATTTGATTTTCCTGTAAATACTTGAGTTTTTTTGTAGGAATACATGATGTCAGGGACATCAGTATAAAAAGAATAAGCAATTTAGCCGCGATCGCAGCAGATTTTGAGCTTATAAATCGAGAGAGAATACCAAAGCTTCGCTGCCTTAAGTCCCATTTTTTGGATAAAGGGGGCGCATTTGTAAGAAATTTCATAGACGTTGGGATAGCAACTGAAACAAATATATAGCCTTAACATTAAATTAGGAAACCTGAGCGCAAAGAAGTATGTTAAAGTTACTTTTGTAGTAAATAAGAGGTCACTAGACGATTGAAAGGCCTTTTATCAATTGGCTACTTCACTAATGAATTTGATGCGGTAGAGACGCAGCTCATCTTCATCATAATCCCCGTCAAATTCAGCCAGAGCTTCTTCAATATTGTCAGTCTCTGCTTCCAGAAAGTATTCGTGCAATTCTTCCTGCTGATCCTCGTCGAGCAAATCTTCAATCCAATAGTCGATGTTAAGCTTGGTACCGCTGTAGACAATCACCTCCATTTCCTTGATAAAATCATTCATCTCCAAACCTTTGGCAGAGGCAATATCATCAAGAGGTAGTTTTCGGTCTACATTCTGAATGATGTATAATTTAAGCGCAGAGTTTGAGCCGGTTGACTTGACGACCAAATCATCGGGTTTAAGGATGTCGTTTTCATCAACATAGTTTTTGATGAGCTCCACAAATTCCTTTCCGTATTTTTTGGCTTTACCTTCTCCTACCCCAAAAATAGTTGACAGTTCGTCGATGGTAGTAGGGTATTTAATCGCCATATCATCCAGCGAGGGATCCTGAAAAACCACGTATGGCGGAACTCCCTTGCGCTTACCTACTTTTTTCCGCAAATCTTTCAGCATAGCCACCAGTTTGTCATCGGTGCCGCTTCCGGGACGAAGATTTGCATTTGGAGCCTCATCGGAATCGGTGTCGTACGAATGATCTTCAGTCATCATAAACGACATGGGCTTTTTGATGAATTTACGCCCGGCATCGGTGAGTTTAATCACACCGTAGGTTTCGATATCCTTTTTCAGATAGCCGGCTACCAGAATTTGGCGAATGAGAGCTTTCCAGTAGGACGATTCTTTTTCTTTACCGCTGCCAAAATAGGCTTCCTCATCGGTCTTGTGCGAGGCGATAATGGCATTGGATTTCCCAACCAGGGTAAAAACAAGCTCTTTAGCCTTATAAATTTCACCGGTTTGCTCCACTACTTTTAGCAACTGCACCACCTCATCCTGAGCCTCGTGTTTTTTCTTGGGATTGCGCACATTGTCATCCAGATCGCCACCTTCACCGGTTTCATTATCAAATTCTTCCCCAAAATAATGCAGAATAAATTTGCGCCGGGACATGGATGTTTCGGCATAAGCCACGACTTCCTGTAACAGCGCGTGACCTATTTCCTGTTCAGCAACAGGTTTACCGCTCATAAACTTTTCGAGCTTTTCAATGTCTTTATAGGAATAATACGCCAGGCAGTGCCCTTCACCACCATCCCTTCCGGCACGGCCGGTTTCCTGATAATAACTCTCTATACTTTTGGGGATATCATGATGTATTACAAAACGCACATCGGGTTTATCGATACCCATACCAAATGCTATGGTTGCCACAACAACATCCACATCTTCCATCAAAAACATATCCTGATGTTTCACCCGGGTTTTTGCATCAAGCCCGGCGTGATAGGGCACAGCCGAAATTCCATTAACCTGTAAAACCTGCGCAAGCTCTTCAACCCGCTTACGGCTCAGACAGTAAATGATTCCGCTTTTACCCTGATTTTGCTTCACAAACCGAATGATGTCTGCATCAACGTTCTTGGTTTTAGGGCGTATTTCGTAATATAAATTGGGTCTGTTAAATGAGGCTTTAAACGTGTTTGCATCAGAAATGCCCAGATTTTTGAGAATATCCTCCTGCACTTTAGGAGTGGCTGTCGCAGTAACCGCGATAATGGGAATGTTTTCGCCTATGCGTTTGATAATATGTCGCAGATTGCGATACTCGGGCCTGAAATCATGCCCCCATTCACTGATGCAATGCGCTTCATCAATAGCAACAAAACTGATTTTTTCCTGACGCAGAAAATCCACGTGCTCTTCTTTGGTTAAGGATTCGGGAGCTACATAGAGCAGCTTGGTGATGCCATTAGAAATATCTTCTTTCACCTGCTTGGTTTCACCCTTGGTCAAAGATGAATTTAAAACGTGCGCGATGCCATTCTCTTTTGAAATACCCCGTAACGCATCTACCTGATTTTTCATCAGGGCAATCAACGGGCTCACCACAATCGCGGTGCCTTCCTGTATAAGTGCGGGGAGTTGATAACAGAGTGATTTTCCACCTCCGGTGGGCATAATCACGAATGTATGCTTGCCGTTTACTATGCTTGTAATAACATCTTCCTGTAGTCCCTTAAATTTGCTGAAACCAAAATATTTCTTGAGGGCCGCGTGTAAGTCTATTTCGCCTGAATCCATTAATGCTTCTTCAATTTTGCATACATTTGTAACCTAAATATAGTAATTTCTACTCCACTAACAAACGGCTTAATCCCATTACTTTTGAATACCTACGAGCAGATTTTAAAAAATGCCAGAAGCACGGTTCATATTGAGCATCAAGCTGTAGCCTTACTTCTGGATCTCCTGGACGAGGATTTTGCCAAAGCCGTACTGGAAATATTTAACGCAAAAGGTCGTGTAATTATTACCGGAGTAGGCAAAAGTGCGATCATTGCGCAGAAAATTGTTGCCACTTTAAACTCCACCGGAACACCTGCAGTCTTTATGCATGCAGCCGACGCCATTCACGGCGATCTGGGAACAATACTCGACGAAGATCTGGTGCTTTGCCTTTCAAACAGCGGCAGCACACCCGAAATCAAGGTTTTAATTCCGCTTATCAGGAGTCGTAAAAACAAGGTCATCGCCATGACCTCTAATAAAGAATCCTTTCTCGCTAAAAATGCCGATGCACTTATTTGGGCTTACGCCGAAAAGGAAGCCTGCCCGCATAACCTGGCACCTACTACCAGCACCACGGTGCAGCTCGTGCTGGGAGACGCACTGGCCTTAGCCCTTTTAGATTTACGCGGGTTCTCCAAAGAAGATTTTGCCAAATACCATCCCGGTGGCGCGTTGGGCAAACGTATGTTTTTACGCGTAAGCGACCTTATAAGTCTACATGAAAAACCCGAAGTTTCTGAAGACACTCCCATTAAAGAGGTGATTGTTGAAATATCCCGAAAACGACTTGGGGTTACTGCGGTTACTCAAAACAGCAAAATCACCGGTATCATTACCGATGGAGACATCAGACGTATGCTGGAGAACAACGAGGTACTTACCGGTCTTACCGCAAAGAGTATCATGAGCAGCAATCCCAAAACCATACAAAGTGATGCGATGGCTACACGGGCGCTCGAGATACTTGAAACATTCAGCATCACGCAACTCCTGGCCGTAGATGAGCAAAATAATTATGCAGGAGTAGTACATTTGCACGATTTAATCAAAGAAGGTATCCTATAATGGCTAAACGAAAGCAGGCAAACCCCGATGAAATGTCTTTTTTAGACCATCTTGAAGAATTGAGATGGCACTTAATACGAGCCACTCTGGCAATTGTCATTGTAGGTACCGTCGCCTTTATTTTTAAGGATTTTATTTTTGACCAAATCATTTTTGCTCCCGCAAGACCCGATTTTATATCCTACGATTTCCTTTGCCAGGTGGCTAATATTTTTGGTTCCGATAAAGGCTGTATAAACGAAATGGATTTTAAAATTCAAAACCGAACTATGGGCGGCCAGTTTAATGCGGCCATATGGACTTCGATCATCGTTGGGCTCGTGGTTGCATTCCCCTATGTTATTTATGAATTTTGGCGTTTTATTTCGCCCGGCCTGTACGAGAAAGAACGGAAGAATTCCAGAGGTTTTATTATAATCTCGTCGTTATTGTTCTTTATGGGGGTGCTTTTTGGATATTATGTTATCGCGCCGCTTTCCATCAATTTCCTCGCGAATTTTACCGTAGGTGATATGGTAAAAAACGAGTTTGACATCAGTTCCTACATCGGGTTGGTTCGCTCGAGTGCGATTGCTGCAGGGTTGATTTTTGAATTACCCATCATTATTTATTTCTTCACGAAGATTGGTCTGGTTACGCCTCAATTTTTAAAAAAATACAGGAAATACGCATTGGTCATTGTACTTATTGTTGCTGCGATTATTACACCGCCCGATATCTCTACTCAGGTAATCGTATCGATCCCGATATTGATTTTGTATGAAGTGAGTATACTTATTTCGGCTTTTGTGATGCGCAAAGAGTTGAAAGAACAAAATAAATTGAAAAAGAAACAAGCTTAATTTACCCCTAATATGTCTGAAACTAAAACCAATCCGGTAGCCGAATTCAACGCGTATCGTGCTAAAATGAACGATAAAATTCTGGCAGATAAAAACAAAGTTATCAACCGCATTTTTAATCTGGATACTAACGCTTACGCCCCGGGAGCCCTTGATGTTAAGACCAAAGAACTGCTGGGTCTAGTAGCTTCTGCTGTGTTGCGTTGCGACGATTGTGTACGTTATCATTTAGAAACCTGCTACAAAGAAGGAGTTACTAAAGAAGAAATGATGGAAACCCTAAGCATTGGCACCCTTATTGGGGGAACCATAGTGATTCCTCACTTGCGCCGGGCTTATGAATTTTGGGAGGCCTTGGAAGCAAATGCCGCGCAGGAATAATACACAAAGCGAAAAGCTTACGTTTTAAATGAACCTATCAACTCTAAGAAGATGAAACTACGCGCAGAAAATCTTATGAAATCCTACAAAGGCCGGAAAGTCGTAAAAGACATCACGGTTGAAGTAGAGCAAGGCGAAATCGTAGGTTTGCTGGGCCCTAACGGAGCCGGTAAAACCACCTCTTTTTATATGATTGTAGGTTTGATAAAGCCAAACGGTGGTACTATTTATCTCGACAATAAAGACATTACCAAATACCCGATGTACAAGCGCGCGCAAAATGGCATTGGGTATCTCGCTCAGGAAGCATCGGTTTTTAGAAAACTAAGTATTGAAGAAAACATACTTAGCGTACTGCAGATGACCAAACTGAGCAAAAAGGAACAGCATGACAAGATGGAAGAACTCATCGATGAGTTTAGCCTGGGACACATACGTAAAAACCGCGGGGATTTACTTTCGGGTGGGGAGCGACGCCGTACCGAAATTGCCCGTGCACTGGCTACCAATCCCAATTTTATTCTGCTTGATGAACCTTTTGCCGGAGTTGACCCCGTAGCGGTTGAAGACATTCAGCGGATTGTGGCACAGCTTAAGCAGAAAAACATCGGTATTCTCATCACCGACCATAACGTACAGGAAACGCTTGCTATTACAGACCACACCTATCTGATGTTTGAAGGAAATATCCTGAAACACGGAGTGCCTGAAGAATTGGCAGCAGATGAAATGGTACGTAAAGTATATCTGGGTCAAAACTTTGAGCTGCGTAAAAAGAAATTGTTTCAGTAGACACCTGCAAACAGAACTTTCAATTTATTTCCACTTGTACTAGCAATTTAAAAGCCTTAGGTAGTATAGGCCTAAAACCAATCTGTCCGCTAGTTTACCGTTTTTGCTATCTCTAGTTACCGATTGTTATTTAGTCATACTATTCAAAAAGCTTATTTAATCTCTGTGAAATTATTAGGCTGGCTGCATATTTAAAGTTTAGCTCGAAAGCTCAATCCAGTTCAAAATTTATCCCATTATACTCCCAGGTTCGTTCTGCTTAAAGTCGGGGTGCAACCACACTCCTACCACACTGCAACCACACTCCTACCACACTTTACCACACATTCTGTGGTTGAAAATGGTAACAATCTAGTATCAAAATAGCATCAGATAAAGGTTGAGCAGAGGAAGATCCGCTTTTAATTAGTCCGCTGGAGGATAATTGACTGAGTTTGCGTTATCCAGTCTTTTGAATAATCTAGAAATACATCAGGCACTACTCCCACACCTTCATAGGGTAAGTAGGTTTTGTGCTTCTTCGAGGTTAGGTAGAGTTTGAAGAAACCACTTGGCACAGTCGAAATAGCGCCTTTTAATTCATACGCAATCATACCTTTGGTACGATCTCCCAGAACCGTAACATGATCCAGCTCTTTGAGCCGTAAAACAAACTGCTCTGCGTTGCTGGCTGTATTTTGATTGACCAGCGCATAAATACGAGTGCCCTTATGTACTTTTTCAAGAAAATCAAACAAAATATCAGAGTTGCGATCACCGCCGCCACCATTAGATCTCAGATCTATTATGATATTTTTTGAAATCTTGCGCTCTTGTAAATCCTTATAAAATGCTTCGGCTTCGCCCAAAGTTGGGTAAAAGCCACTAAAACTTCCTATTTTAAGATAGCTTAGATCGGAATTTAATTGCTCAAAATAGTAGGTCTTATCAGAAAGGCCAGCTTGCCAAAACTGCGTTTGGGTCGTGTCTTTGGTGAGTTTTAAACTCATAAATTCACGCTGCGCGTAACCGGTAGTTATAGAGATTGGCGTTTTTGTGGTATAATTTCCTATCACTGCAAGTATCTGATTATTCGCTTTCTTCTTAAGAACACCCAGTTGCTCACCATTTTCCCAGATAGGGAGTTGTGAATTTAAAACAATCATTTTATAGGAATCACTCAAGCTATCTGCAACAACACCTATTTGCAAACGACTTCCTGCATAGTAGATACCTTCCATAGAATCGTTTGATTTTTTTGATAATCGCTGTGTCAATTCGTCAAGATCACCGGAAAAATCAGGATACATTGAATAGAAGGCTGTCTTTTTAAACTCCGCAAGTTTATCCTGATCCTTCAGTTTTTCAGAATCAAAATCCTGAAGACCATAAACTGAATTATGACCGTCATTTACTAACTGCAGGGTTTGAACCAGTAGTGTATAACAGTCAAAAAGTGGCGTCTGTGAGGATGCTTTTGAAATAATTGGTTTAATCTGAGCGTCAAAAGTTTGCTCATTACTTCGGTAATCATTTTTGTAGGCGGGGGTCTTCTTTAACTCCTCTATTACATAGCCAATATCCTTTTTACAATCACAGGTAACATCCTGTGCGAATAATGAGCACGTTGATAACAAAATTAAGCATACAAAATAGAGGGCGATTTTAAGTTTAAAGGAAGTCTTCATCATTTTGGATTTAAAAGTTTGATGAGACAAATCTAGAAAGTAGACTGATGTAGGCCCGCTATTTACAGGTGTTTGGGACGAAATCCCGCTAATTTGTGGCGAAATTAAGCGCAGCTTTTACTTCAGGCAGATGGGTTTTTGAAACTGTACATTTTAAATCGTGAATCATGACAAGTTCCCACTTTCCATTTTCTGAATTTACATACTTGTAATGATCGGGATTGATCAAAAATGAACGGTGCACTTTAAGGAGTTGAGGCAAATCTGAGGCAACAGCACTCAAAGTACTCCTAATTAAATGCTTTTTGGGCTGATTGTTTTCAGTATAGACCACTTCAACATAATTATCAGCACTGGTGACCATAATAAGTTGTTTCCATTCCAGACGGAAACCTTCATAATTTCCAGATCCTGCTATGGTAATTTTTTGTTCCTCCTGTTTTTTCTCGAGATAGCGACCCAAACCATATCTACCAACAGCAACGATAGGCAGCACCACCAAAAGTGCCGGAAGGTAAATATGTATGATAAAATAAGTTAACGTATAGGGATTGGGCTCATAAGGAACGACGACAAATAAATATACCAAGCGCACCGAAAGAAGACCAACTAATGAAAAAGCCAGCAACATTAAAAGTTCTGATCCTATTTTCCAGGTCCTATTATTGCCTGCATAAACCCAGGATTGAAGTGGCAAGAGCATAAGATAACCTAATGCAGCAACCAGAGCGTAAACGGGTAAATACATTAGTTTTTCTTCAAAACCCAATTCACTCACATCCAGCGGTTCAGTAAAAAACAAAAATAGAAAAACCCATAAAAATAATCCGCCAGCGATAAAAAGGTGCCTCTTCAAAACAGGATCAAATGGGTAATTTGTATTCATGCTTTAATCGAAATAAACAGTTTTGTCCTGCTTTGCGATTGCTACTAAATTTAAAAGCTGCTCTTTTAAAATACGATCCGCAGACAATTCCGGCAGGTTGTTGATGTCAAACCAACCTACCTCGCCGATATCAAAATTAGGATCGAAAGAACCTTCAATAATTTCGCATAAAAAACACAGCTTATACACGTAGTGGGTTTGGGGCGGATGCGGATACTCGCGTTTGTCGAGCACCGCCAGCAAGCGTTTCACTTCAGCCTTAAAACCAGTTTCCTCTTCGATTTCTTTAAGCACGTTTTCTTTCGGCGTAAGGCCGATATCTGCCCAGCCACCGGGTAAGGTCCACTTACCGTCTACTGTTTCCTTTACCAGCAATACTTCCTTATTTTCGTTGAGAATCAAACCACGTACGTCAACCTTGGGTGTGGGATAATCCGTTTCCGGAAGGAAGAAATCGCTGAGTTGTTCAACCTTCACATCAGCCAAAATACTCATCATCTCGAGCGAAATCGCACGCAATTCCTCATAACGCTCGGCATCGTAGTTCTCTTTATTGAAAACCAAACCGGCTTCAGCAAGGGATTTTATTTTCTTGATCTGATTGAGAAGATTAGCCGAAATATCCATGTATGTAATTTAATCTTTAATGGTTTGCGAAGGTTTGATTTCTTCGGGAACATCTTCGGGCTTGATGCGTTTTTGAAGCAGTAAGATTTGACCCAGATGGCTTGACTGATGTTCCATCACGTGAAACCAGCCGTAAAAGTTAGTCATTCCCGCACCCGGGATTTCTTCTTCCAGCCATTTATCATCCCGCTTAGCCAATTCTTCTTTGGTTTTAGCGCGCACCTCATCATACAAATTCAAATAATAGTCAACGTCATGACCTTTAAAGGATTCTCTTCCGTCATCACCCAGATTAAGCGCCGCACCCCAAATTTTTTCTTCTTCTTTATTAAAAAAACGTCCTTCAAAAGTCATTACCTGATATAATTTTTCGGCGGCAGCCAAATGCATAATCAGGGAGCCAATGCTGTTTGCCTTTTCGTCCATCAAATAATCGAGTTCATAAACCGAATGATTTCTAACCGAACCCTCTACCCGCTCTTTCATCGCGTCGAGCATACTCACTAAAATCCCCATTTGCGGGGTGTAACCTGCTTCTGCAACAATCTCCATAGAGCGGGGCGGCGTTGCTCCCCGACCTTTGATCAGAATCGCAAGTGAACCATCTGTAGCATCCTGTGTAAGCTGCGGATCGTATTCCTTAATTTTTAATTGCTGCCCTTCAGCAATACCACTACTCCAACCCAACAACGGATTTTCAGCGGTACTTTGTTCAAAAGAAGCATTTTGAATAGGGGCTTCTTTAAAATCCCCATTCTCATCAGCAATCAGGAGCTTGAGATCATCAAAATAGAAATCGCCATTCTGCATACACAGACCGCCAATATTCAAAGTCCTGGCCTCCTGATCGAAGATTCCTTCGATAGTGTAGGTTTCCCAGGTATCTGAAGTAACCGGTCGATCCATCATATTGTCAAAAAAGCCAGTTTCTTTATTCTTGTTATCTACCCGCGCCCAGAGTCCCGCTACCCCTTTGGGATCATCTGAAACCACTTTAATTTTTCCGACAAGCTTAAACCTGACTTCGGTTGCGGTTTGTACTTCGATAGACTGCGTAAAAGACGTCCAGCTTCTGGAAATGGTTTTTTGAGCATTTAGGCCGATCGAACAGCAGGTAAGAATTAAAACGAGTAATGAGGTAGTTTTGAATTGCATCTTTTGATTGATTTGATTTCTTAAAAGACCTGAATTCATAGCAAACGTTACAAAACTAATTTTTTAAGCCCGGGCTCTTGTGACCAATGAAAGTAAAACGTAGAGCAAAATGATAAGCGGTATCGCCAAAAAGGTGAGCCAAAACAACAGAATGATCGCGATGGCCAGAAACCCGTAGCGTACTTTATTTTCGGCCATCCCCCAGCTTTTGAACTTGAGAGCGAAAAGCGGAACCTCTGCATTCAGCATATAGCAACTCAGGGCGGTGAGCGCCAGTAAAAACCAGGTATTGGTGATCAGGGTTTCGGCAAGCGCATAATCCTGAAACTGAACAATGAGCGGCAAACTGGTGATGAGCAGGGCATTTGCAGGCGTAGGCAAACCGATGAACGAAGTTGTTTGGCGGGTATCAATATTGAATTTCGCAAGGCGAAAAGCCGAAGCCAGGGTAATCGCAAAACCCAAAAACGGAATTATCGAAATACTGTCCCAGGTCATTCCGGCTTCTACCCAGCGCTCGCCGGTATTCCAATGTTCCAGCTTGTGCAGCATTTGAAACATCACCATACCCGGCACCACACCGCTAGTCACCACATCGGCAAGTGAATCAAGCTGCAAACCCAGTTCGCCTTCCACCTTAAACATACGGGCAAAAAACCCATCGAAGAAATCAAAAAATATTCCCGCGACGACGGCATAAGCCGCATAATCCAGCTTACCGGTAGCAGCGAAAAAAACACCAAGCATCCCGCAAAACAGGTTGGCCATGGTAAACGCATTGGGAATGTATTTTTTGATCGTCATCACACGAGTTTTGGTTAGTTGTACTATAGTAAGACGGGTTTCCACTAAAACAAAGGTTTTGGTTTGAAGAAATCCCGCTTACCGGGTAAAAATAGCTAAATTCTTTTTGGAGCCTTTACCAATTAAGAAGACCCTAACGAAATGCTACTGAAACAACAGCCATTTTGCAACTGCCTCATACTTAATCGCAAAAAATAAAGTTTAAATTGTCACGGGGTTTACCCAAATTTGCCCAAAATCTGTTCTGAGGTTGAAAAAAGTAGTATTTATCGTATGGAGTCTGTTTGTAGTCACGGCACTGGAGGCTCAGGCGGTACGCAAATACTCCAACGAATTTCTAAACATCGGGGTTGATGCCGCGTCACTGGCAATGGGTAACGCCGTGGTGGCAAGCTCTAAAGATGTAAACAGCGGCTACTGGAATCCCGCCGGACTTGTGCATCTTGAAGATAACCAACTCGCCCTGATGCACGCCAGTTATTTTGCCAATATTGCGTTGTATGATTATGCCGCTTTCGCGAAAAAACTCGATGACCGCAGCGCGCTGGGCATTTCGCTGATACGCTTCGGGGTAGATGACATTCTAAACACCACCCAACTCATTGACGCCAACGGAAACATAGATTACAACCGCATCAGCTTATTTTCTACCGCTGATTATGCACTTACCGCATCTTACGCGCGGGAGTTACCCGTGCAGGGGTTGAATCTGGGGGCGAATGCTAAGGTCGTGCGTCGCATTATTGGGGATTTTGCTTCCAGTTGGGGTTTTGGTCTCGACTTTGGATTGCAGTATTCGAGCGGGGATTGGGATTTTGGGCTTATGGCCCGTGATATCACCACCACCGTCAATACCTGGGCCATTGATGAAGAACAATTTGCGACCATTCGCGATGCGGTTGAAGGTCAAAATCAGGAATTGCCCGAAACCCTGGAAGTCACCATCCCAAAACTCCAGATGGGAATCGCCCGCAGTTGGCTAATTCGTTATGATTATTCGATCAAGGCCGAAGTAGATCTGCTGATGCGCTTTACGCAAACCAATGACATCATCTCCAGTCCCGGACTTAGCGCCTCTCCCGCAGCAGGTTTTGAAGTGGGGTACACCGGAATTGTTTTCCTACGCGCAGGGATCGGTAATTTTCAGGACATCACGCAGCTTGACGGAAGCACACGCCTTGGTTTTCAACCCAATATTGGTGTAGGATTTCAATATAAGGGTATTCACATTGATTACGCCCTTACCGATATCGGTGATCAGAGCGCTGCCGTATATTCCAATATTTTCTCTTTAAAGCTCGATTGGGAGTTGTTTCGGTAGCTTCGGTACGATTTTGACGGATTTTCAATCCATCAAAATCACTCAGCTACCTTTAATTTAAAATTCAAGGTTTGAAATTCAAAGCAAACGTATTTTTAACCCGAAAAGAGCGTAAATCGCATTGTAAACAACGAAAACTAAAGCCTCACTTTGAAGAGAGGTTTCGAGATATTTTCAGAGTTATTTTGATTTAAAATTCAAGGTTTGAAATTCAATGTTTGAAATTCAAAGCAAACGTATTTCTAACCCGAAAAGAGCGTAAATCGTATTGTAGACAACGAAAACTAAAGCCTGCGTTTGAAGGGAGGTTGGTGAGATATTTTCAGAGTTATTTTGATTTAAAATTTAAGGTTTGAAATTCAAAGCAAACGTATTTTTAACCCGAAAAGAGCGTAAATCGCATTGTAGACAACGAAAACTAAAGCCTGCCTTTGAAGGGAGGTTGGTGAGATATTTTCAGAGTTATTTTGATTTAAAATTCAAGGTTTGAAATTCAAAGCAAACGTATTTCTAACCCGAAAAGAGCGTAGATCGCATTATAGACAACGAAAACTAAAGCCTCCCTTTGAAGAGAGGTTTCGAGATATTTTCAGAGTTATTTTGATTTAAAATTCAAGGTTTGAAATTCAAAGCAAACGTATTTTTAACCCGAAAAGAGCGCAAATCGCATTGTAGACAACGAAAACTAAAGCCTCCCTTTGAAGAGAGGTTGGTGAGATATTTTTAGAGCTATTTTGATTTAAAATTCAAGGTTTGAAATTCAAAGCAAACGTATTTTTAACCCGAAAAGAGCGTAAATCACATTGTAGACAACGAAAACTAAAGCCTGCCTGTTGTACTTCCCTAAATAGCGTTGACCGTTTTTAGGTTATTATTTCATTGTTAAAAATAGTCATTATTGTTCTTTGTGGGATAGCCAACAAAGAACACTGTTTTTCAAAGGCTACTGGGGTCATTTTCT
>NZ_JAJGMW010000037.1 GCF_020782115.1 Leeuwenhoekiella parthenopeia
TCCGAACAGAGTAGTTAAGCCCGTTAGCGCCGATGGTACTGCATCTCGTGGGAGAGTAGGTCGCCGCCTTGTTTTAAAGTCCGCATCAGTTTATGATGCGGACTTTTTTTATGCACTAAACTCAGATCTGAAATCTTAGATCTGACCTTAAATTTTAAACCTTCAACTTTGAATGAAACCCGCGTTAGGGGTTGTAGTTGAAATCCTTTTAAACACATCAGGTGTTTAAAAGATTGAAACGAAAAACCTGCCTACCGGCAGGCAGGCCCGGCCCGAAGGGAACGCCCTGAAAAAATAAATACAAAATTAGAAATACAAAATCAGTTAGCAGTCGCAGTAGGCAGTTGGCAGGGTGTAGAATGAGGAGTGATGAGTTTTGATTTAGAACAAAGAATAAAGAACAAGGAACAAAGAATATACCTGTAAAGTATTTATAAATAAACGATTACACAGTTCAACGATTAAACATTTTTACAGCTTAAGAAAACCGAAAACCGAAAACCGAAAACCGAAAACCGAAAACCGAAAACCGAAAACCGAAAACCGAAAACCGAAAACCGAAAACCGAAAACTCCTTCTTATAACCGTTCCAGCTTCCCCGTTTCCCAATCTATTTTAAAATGATCTGAAGGCTGCCCGTTGTTAAAGCGGTGAAGGATGCGCATCAGGAGTTGAAGCTGTTGGCCGAGTTCAGAATTTGGATACTTATCGCGGTTTTCGCTAAAGCTTTTATACAGGTGTTCGTACAACGCCAACTGGTTTGCCGTGATGTACGGTTTGGCCAGGTCGTCCCCACCTCGCAGACGGTAGAAATCGTAGATAAGGTCTGCTCCGGTGCAGTTCTTTAAGATGTTCCGTTTCAGGGGAGTGTTGCGTAGGGGTTGGAGGCGTTTCCATTCTTTTTTGGCAAAGCCGGGCTGGTTTTGCAAGCGTTTGAGATAAGTTTCGAGCTCCTCCTGAGTCTGGTATGCGAGCAGGAGCAGATGCTCTAAGCTCATTTCGGGGAGGTGTTTACGCAGGGTTTGGGGAAAGTCCCCGGGCAGAAAGCGCAGGCGGATGAGTTCGCGTAAATGCCAGGCCGTGTATGCGTTATAATCGGATACCTCTAAAATGGCGGGATTCCACACTTCGGATTGCCGGGTTTGTTTAAGATGCCGGTATTCGGTTTTATAGAGCGGAAAGAGGGTTTTAAAACCGGTTACCTTACTCAGCCTTACGGTTTCTACTTCAATGCCTGTTTCGCCAATATGCAAAATTTTGTAAGCGGGAAAATAAGCCGCAGGAGAAGGAGTCTGAATGTTGATCAGTGTGTTTCCGGCTGGGGTGGTTCGTCTTCCGGTATCGTTGATATGCATATGTCCGCCAACGTGTATTTTTAGTCCGGCATCGGCAAAGGCTTCGGCTACTGCCTCATCGGGTACCCGGTACAACTGAAACTTATTTGCTCCCATCAGGGCTTCGATTTGGCCTGAAGCATCATCGTTAAAATCAATCATTGGGAAATGACTGAACGCGATGAGTTTTTTACCCAGCGCATCGGCCTGTTTACTGAGTTTTTCAACCCAGGTAATCAGGTGCTTTTTATGACTCAAAACCCGGTTGTAGCCGGTTCCTGCGCCTTCAAAACCTCCTTTTCCGTCAGGTACAAACACATCGCCGTCCAGAGCCAACAACCAGATGTCTTTGTTCAGTTCAACCACATAACTCAGATCGGGCAGGAGGGTGTCTGGAGTTACGGGGTATTGACGCTCTTTGAGGTTTGCAGCCTGTAAAGCTTTGGCATAGGTATATTCCTGTGGAGTATAGCTGCTAAAGGGTGTAGCCCAGTAGGCATATTCCGGTCGCGCCATAAAGCCAAAACTTCCCAGTGCATCAAGAACACGCGAATAGCCCATTTTTGCTATATCGGGGCTCACGATCACCGGATTCTCATCTGCTTTAGGTGTGTACATGCCTTCCTCACTGAAAACAGGTTGAGGCTTGCCGTTTTCACCCAGAAAATCGGTTTTACCCGCAGGGGTCGCAAAAGGAACAGCGGGATCGTGGTTTCCCGTGGTGATAAAAAACCTCAGGTCGTATTGGGTTTCAAACGTTCTGAGCAGGCGGTGCAAGCCTTTAAGATTTAACGGCTGCCCATCATCTGTATAATCACCCGGAAGCGCCACCCAATGTATACCGCGTGCGGCAAGGTCTTCAAGGGCGGCGGTAAAGGCAAAGTAATTTTCATTAAACAGGCGTGTAGAGTGTAATTGCGCTTCCATAGTACGCATCAGGACGTGATCTGTCGTACCCGGTAAAAGCGGTCCCTGAAAATCGGTTTCTGAAAGTTTACCAAACACATCCTGCAGGTGTACATCGGCCAGAAACGCAATGCTCGTGGTTTCTTCCTGAGCCTGAAGCGGCTTTATACACCAAAAGGCCAGAAGCAGCAGAAAGACCGATTTACGAAGTTTTGAAAACAGATTGTGCATATAATTTTTCATTTGTCCGGTTACAAACAGCGGGCTGTACGATTTTGTGAAATTATACATTCTCAAACGTAAAACGCAGCAGTAGGATATCTAAACTTGTAAATACAGACCGGGTTTGACGGCTGTTACACGCGTTTTAATCTCAGAAGCGCTTGTTTGCAAGGGTCTAAGGCATACAAAAAGCCTGTTTTGAGGAAATTAGATTGCGGTTAGGGATTCGGTATTTGGCCAAAATCATGTATTTTAACATTTTGATAACGTATATAAATCCCTATGGCAAAAACTACCCTACTGATTGTTCTTTTGGTCTTACTAAATTCCTGCGGCGTTCATAAACGCGCTGCTATAAAAGGGCAGGAAGAATTTGTTGTTGAACTGCGTAAACCCACAAGCCGCGGTGGACTGGTGGAAGTCGCCCTGCAAGGCCTGTTTTTTGGCGCCGATTATCTGGCCGAAAAGACGGCGAAATCCCTTACCAGCAGTTACTCGCAATCCCTGTCTGTCAACGACTATTACAATACCGATCTGGGAGCGGTAGAGAAAACCTATTCGGAGATCCGTATCAAAAAATACGCGGCTCCGGAGACCAAAGCAGATGAGCAACGGCTTAAAGGTTATATAGAAACCGATCTGCAGACGATGCCCAAATCACGGGGTGCTGCGGGAGCAATGACGATGAATGATGTCATCAGGGTGCAGGACAGTAAGGAAGATCTGCTCAATTTTGAAGCCGTTATCGCTATTGAGAGCGACCCGGAAAACCCGGGCGTTTCCCGGCTGAGTTTTAACGAACTGCGCATTTTGTTTTCCCGTACCAAGATCTACGAAGATGAAAATCTGAACGCACGGCTTTCGGTTTCTATAACCGGACAGTGGCGCAGTACCGATAACACCCCGATGGAAGCTGTATTGATTGAGCAGGAATACGATTTAAGAAACCTGAAGTATGGCACCGAAAATCAAATTGAAACACCCATTCTGTCACCCTGGTATTACGACATCCCGTATCTGGCTGAAGATGCCGATTTTGGCAAATACGGGGTAGTGCAGGTCAATGTGCAGCTTCAGGAGTATGAAGGCGGTAAAAGCAAATACATCAATCAATTGCCCAGTATTCTTTCAGACAATAAAAATGCCATTATTAAAAACGGCTCAAGCACCATTCAAAAAATCTTAGGTAAGGATTAAAGTGAAAAAAACATTCCCCAAGGTTCTGGTTATCGACGCGTTGCTGTGTACCCTGTTTACCTGCATCGTTAGCGGGTTGCTGTATGTTTTGGTCCTGAATATTTCGATACTCGATCCCTTTTCAAGAGCTTTTGAGGATTTTGAGTTTACCGATCTGTATTTTTCTAAAAATTTCTACAGCAAGCAGGCAGATCCTGAAATCATCGTGGTCAATGTGGGGCAGGCCGATCGCTTTGCCATCGCGCAGGCGCTTCAAAAAATCAATCCATTTAAACCCAAAGCGATAGGTGTAGATATCATTTTTAAAGAGCGCAAGGCCGATTTTCCCGATGAACAGTTGCGATTGGCTCTGGCAGAGACCCAAAATCTGGTACATGCCGTGTATCTGGAGGATGGTAGTTTGAAGGAGTCTCATCCTTTTTTTGAACTCGACAGCGAGCAAGGCGGTTTTATCAATTTCAATCTCGACGGAAAATCGCGAGTCGTACGCGAGTTTAGCGGAGTTTTAAAAGAGGCTTCGGTCACCCGGCCCTCTTTTGCCGGGAAGCTGGCTGTTGAAGCGGGATACCTGAATGAATCTGCATTAAAGCAACATTACGATACCGAAATCCCCATCCGGTATTCGGGAGGTTCGGCTTCTTTTTTAACCCTGACTATCGAAGAGGTAATCGCGCGTGAAGACCTTCAGGTTTTAACTGACGCGGTGGTTTTGCTGGGCTATTCCGGGACCCCTACCGGAAATCCCTACGATATTGAAGACCGGCATTTTACCCCGCTCAATCCTAATTTCACCGGCCGAAGCGTCCCCGATACCTTCGGTGTTTACATTCACGCCACGATTTTGCAGAACCTTAAAACAGGTAAAGGATTTTATAAAGCACCAAAGGCACTGTCGCTGGGTATCGCAGTTTTGTTTTGTTTTCTGGCCATTTTGGCGGGAATGCGCATCCATAAAAAAAGCGATGTGGTATTTGACCTGAGCATTAAAATCCTGCAACTGCTGATTCCCGTACTCTTGCTCTATCTGGCTCTGATCCTGATGGACCGGGGCATTTATATCGCGGTTTTGCCTGCGGTGGTTTTGGTTATTCTAGGTTTAGAATGCATTGATTTTTACGCTTATTTACAAGGATATATTTGGAAAAAATACAGATGGAAAAGCTATTTATTGGACTGATTTGCCTGTTGGCTTCCTATGCACATGCGCAGGACAGTTTGTACGTGTATCAGACGGAAGGGATCGTACTGCAGGGAAAACCCAATGCCAAAACCCGGGTGCAAAAGGGCAGCCTGCTTACCTCCCGGGTAAAGGTAGAATTGCAACCTCAGGCCAGTCTTACCGCAATCAGCAAAGAGGGCTTGCTGTATACCACGGCCGATCCCGGTTTGTACACCCACGCCATGCTTCTGAAGCGCAGGACGCAGCGGTATCCCAAAAACCTGTCGGCTAATTATTTTAAATACATCTGGTCTGAATTGCTGGGAAACAGCAGCAAAGCCACCCAAATAGGCGGTGTTTTCAGGGGCGAAAGCCTGATGTTGTTTCCGGCAGACCGTTCACATATTGCCGGTTCGCGTCTGGAATTCCGATGGTTGCAGGATGCTCCGGAAGCTTCAGGCTATTTATTTATTCGCGAAGCGGAAGGTGAGGCCGTCTTAAAACTGGAAAGCAACGGCAGCAGTCTGGCGTTTTACGAGCATCCCTTTTTTGAGGAAGGAAAAACCTACGAATGGGCGGTCACCACTGAAGCTTTTCCCAATTTGAACAACCTGCGTTTTTTCAGCTTTAAACACATTACTAAAGCAGAATACGCCGTCCTGCGTGAAGCGCAGGTATCTCAATTAAACAAGACTCTGCTGGCCGGGCTTTCCAAACAAGAGCTCGAAACCCTGCTGTGTGAAGAATACGGGCTTTGCAAATAGCCCGATAACTCTAAAACAGGTTCTATGCGATGTATCAAAATAATAAGTTGTTGGTGCCTTTTTTTACTGGCCACTACAGGTGTTTTTAGTCAAAAACAGGACATTGCCTACACACCGTCGGGTATCGAGACGCTTAGTGCTTTTGCCGTCAATGCAAAATCGGGTATGGTTGCAATGGCGGTATATCCCCATACAAACGTGTTGGTTTACGACCTGTTTTCGGCAGCGGTTATTTTTCAAATAAGCGGAAACAGCTATACCGCAACGGCACTGGTATTTGATGAAAACGGCGAACAACTCCTCATTCATTATCCCGATAAAACCGAGGTTTGGGATTTAATCCGCTTCGAGAAGAGCGTTTCCTATAGCACAGACCTGTATGCCGCGCGGGCATTTTCCTTTAAAAACCAAAGTTTTGTAAGCTATGAAAATCAAAATCTGATTTTTAAGGATATCAATCGGGCTGTAACGCGACAAACCGCTTTAGACGCGCCTGTAAACCGTTTAGAATTCACGCCCGACGGAAAGCTGCTTTTCGCACGGGGAAGCAGATTTCTAAAGGCTTTTAGCCTGGCCGATCCCAATGCCGAAATCGATTATAAATTACCTGATGTCAACAATTTTGCACTGGGTGACGGCCGGTTTGCCGTACAGCAAACGGCCCCGGCAGCTGCAAACGGTTCTGATGTACGGCTGAGTTTCTATAATTATCAGGGCCAAAAAACCAGTGAAACCATTCAGCCTGAAAAGGCCTTTCAAACCTTCAATGCCGGGATGCAAATGCTTACCGATCAGATTGTATGGTATGAGTCTTTTAATAAAATCTGCCTCCTTAACGATACGGGCGGGGAGGATACCTTTGAATTTGAGTCCAATCTGGCCGGTTTTCAATTTGAACGGGGGTTGGGTTTTGCGCTCAATTTCAAGAAGCATTTGGAGCTTCGGGATTTGGAAGGCAATCTGATCAACAGGTTTTATGCTAAAGACTTCCTGTCAAAAGGCAGTTTTATCAATCCGGATACGGGTAAGGTCGCCGTGGTGATAGACAGTTTACTCTTTATGGGTGACGGAGGGGCAGGTGCTCCCACGCAAAAAAGTTTAGAGGCCGGGCTGGTCAATGGCATTGCCGGCGACCGGGATCTTGTTGCTTTTGCTACTTTTGACGGCTTTTTACGACTCTGGAATTTAGACAGTCAAAAGGAACGTCTTGCGTTCGCCCACAATCAAAAAACCGCGCCGCAATTCATCAGCTTAAATGCGGAGGCAGGGGTTGTTCTTGCAGCATTTCCGCGAACTAACAGGCTTTTTGCCTATGATGCCAAAACCGGAAAGGAACAGGTGGTTCTTGACATTCCCGGCGATCAGCAGCTGAGCTCCCTTGATTTTGACGGAAAGCAGCTTCTTCTGGGAACCCGGTCGGGAAATTTTGCCGTATATGAGTTGCAAGGGGATGCGTTTAGGCTGAAACGGGATTATACTCCGGCACTTTCTAATGCAATTACGGGAATCAGCATAGCCGGAAGCAAAGCCGCCCTGAGCAGCCTGGGGCGCATCGTAAAAGTAGCTTTGGACCAACGCGATCCCATCGAAAACAAGGATGTGATTGTAGGGCATTCGGGCTTTATTCACGGGTTGGATTATGATCAAACAGGCACTTATCTGGCAAGCGCTGATGTAGGCGGAGATCTGCATTTTTGGGAAGCCGAAAAGGGGCGTCTGGTACACCGTATACATCTGGATTCGGCCTGGGTCAAAAACCTGAAGCTGCACGATAGTCTGTATGTAACCGCATCGGGTCCCGGGGTGCTTACCGCCAACTTTTACAATCCTGTGGTTTATAAGAAAATCACCGATCCCAGACCCAGACTGCTGGTGCAGAGCGCCAATACCAGTGCCATTAGGCAGGTGGTTTTTAGCCGGGACGGTAAACTGCTCGCCAGCGACGACGGCTCGGTTATTAAAGTTCGGGAGGTACAAACCGGTTTTTTAATCAGTGAATTCGCCACCCGGAATAACACGATTAACGATCTTGACTTTTTACCGGATAGCGGGACTCTCGTGGTCGCCTCGGGCGATGCGGTTGAATTTTTTGATGCCTATACCGGGGAGTCCAAAAAATATCTGGATTTCAATACCCGCAACCGCAGCATTCATCAGGTTAAGGCCTTTCCCAATTTAAACACGGTGGTAGGGCTTAATGTTCACGGCTGGCATTATCCGCTTATGATTCACAGCAATTCGGGTATTGTGGTTGGCACACTTGACGTGAATCCCGGTGCGGAAAAAGACCGGCAAATCATCAACCTGATCGTATCGCGCGACGGGAAGCGTATCGCGACTTACGGCAACAGCTATATTAAGGTTTTTTCGATAGATGAGCAATTGAAGCTTCAGCAACTCGTCGCGTATCCGCGCAGTGCTCCAGATAAAAGCAATACCTACTGGAACGATCTGATGAGTTTTAACGAACAGGGCAGTAGTTTGGCTTTCGTAGAAATGGACAGTCCCAACAAGCTGAAGATTTTGGATGTTGCTACGGGCAGCATTGCTTACGAAACACGCGGCAAACTTGCGGTGTACGGGTTAAACAACGAGCTGGTAGGTATGGTGCCCGGCGATGTGAGCCTGTCCTATCTGGCATCCGGATCTGACTCGTGGAAATTTATGCTTGCCGAGCAGGAACATCTAAACCTGATTTCCAGTCTGGATTACGATCCCGTAAATAAACTTTATGCCAGTGCCGATATCTGGGGAAATCTCTTCACCTGGGATGCAGAGACCAAAACGCCCTTGTGGCAAATAGATCGTTTTGAAAATGACATATACCATGTGGAGCTCAATGCCAGCGGCGATCAGATGGCTTTTAATACCAAAAGCGGCCTGTTTTTATTTGACTTCAGGCAGTTTAATATGCGCAAGCTCAAAGGGAATAACTATCCGTATTTCGGTAAATTTTCTAAAGACGGCAATCTGTTCTACTATCGGGATGGTAAGGACTACCGGGTGTTCCGGGCCGAAAATGAAGCAGATGCCTTGCTGTTTAGCACGCCGGTAGCAGCAACAGACGCCGGTGGCAGTCTGCTTTCTGAGGATGGAGGTGTGCTGAGTTTTAAAAACACGGCTACCGATGCTTTGCACGCCTATGATTTAAATACCAAAGCTGCCCTTACTGTTATTGATTTAAAAGCAGTGCCGGGCTACTTTTCCCTGACGCCGAAGTCTGCCCTGCGCGATGCCTCCGGAAGCTTTCAGGTAACCGGAACGGGCATCAAGCGCACAGCAGATTCGCTCCTGGTTTTTAACAAAATCACGTATACGCCCGAAACCCGGAAACTTTCGGTACAATCTGGCGATCACAGCCTAGACCTCAAGGAAGATAAGGGCTTTCTGGAGTACCGTATTCGGTATCATGGGGCATTAGACGCGTATGCCGCAGACGGTCGCTATTATGCGTATCTGGAAGATTTTCATTTAAAGATTGAAGATCTGATTGCCGGTAAGGTGGTGTACGACCGCTATGTTAAGGATATGAATATCGTAAAAGGCCTGTTTACCGAAGACAGTAAAAACCTGATTTTAGGCTACGAAAACGGCGCTGTCGAAATCCTTAGCCTACCCGGGATGAAGACGGTTTATTCCTTTGCAGGCAGTGCCTCGCAGATATCCAATATGGAATTTACCAATCGTTTTCTGGTGGTTCTGGGAGGGGATAATCTTATCAATGTGTTTGACAGTAAAGCCGATTACAGCTTGTTGTATTCTGCTACGTTTTTAAAAGACGGGGAGTTTATACTTTCTGATCAAAACGGATTTTACTATGCTTCTAAAGATGCGCGGGAGGCCGTGGCCTTTAAAAAGGGTGACGCGGTGTACCCCTTTGAGCAGTTTGACCTGTTTTATAACCGTCCCGATAAGGCGATTGAAAATCTGGTGAATCTGGGAATTACCGATTCGCTTTTACAGCAGGGCTATGAGATGGCTTATGAAAAGCGCCTGTCTAAAATGGGCTTTATGGAGGAGCGGCTCTCCGGTGACTTTGAGCTTCCGGTTTTGGAACTGCTCACCAAAGATATACCGGCCACCACAACTACCAATAATCTGAGTTTTGATATCCGTGCAACCGATAAAAACCACATTCTGGATCGTATTCTGGTCTGGATTAATGATGTGCCTGTCTATGGCTCAAAAGGCCGAAGCGTTCGTGCTCAAAATACGCGAAGTCTTTCAGAAAACATCAGTCTAAATCTGGCCGGAGGAAGCAATAAGGTACAGTTGGCAGTGGTGAATACTTCGGGGGTTGAAAGTTTAAAGAAAACCTTTGTGATCAATTCTACTGCTCCTGCACCACAGCCTGATTTGTATGTGGTGAGCATAGGCGTTTCTACCTATCAGGACTCGGGTTACAGCCTGAAGTATGCTGCGAAAGATTCGCGGGATTTGATTGCCTATGCCCTTGAAAATACTGGCGGTTACGGAAAAATTCATCAGTATAACCTTACGGATGAGCAGGTGACCAAAGCCGGTATAGCCCAACTCAAAGACAGCCTGAGTCAATCGCGCATCAACGATGTGGTGATCGTGTTTTTTGCGGGGCATGGGGTGCTTGACGCAGAAATGAATTATTATCTGGGCACCTACGATATGGATTTTGAAAATCCCCAGCAAAAGGGGCTTGCCTACGACGGACTCGAGAACCTGCTGGATGGGATTCCGGCACTCAACAAACTGCTCATCATTGATGCCTGTCATTCCGGGGAAGTAGATCAGGAAGATACTGCCCTGGCAGAGCAGGAACTAAGCAACTCAAAGGGTATAACCGGAAAACGGGGCTCTATTGTGGTCAAATCAAAAAGCAAGCAACTGGGACTTAAAAATTCGTTTGAACTCATGCAGCTGCTGTTTTCCGATTTAAGAAGGGGTACGGGTGCCACGGTGATCAGCTCGGCAAGTGGTCTGGAATATGCTTACGAAGGAGAGGCCTGGCAGAACGGTGTGTTTACCTATGCCATGCTTGAAGGACTTAAATCGGGCCATTGTGATCTCAATAAAGACGGAGACGTTCAGGTTTCAGAACTGAAGAGCTATGTGTTTGACCGGGTTTCTGAACTCACAAACGGCAAGCAGAATCCTACCTCCCGGAAAGAAAATCTGGAGTACGATTTTAAAGTCTGATAGGTTACCACAGGCGGTAATCGAGCGCAATGTTTTGGGAGCGGAATGCCGGGGTTTGTCGTCCTTCAGAAAGTCGCTTCACTTCCCTGGAGACGTATTCCTGCAGTTCGTTCAGCATGATAGCCGTGTCTGCGTTAAGGTCGGCTTTGCGGGTTTTGATACCGTTTATAAAACTGTAGGTAAACAGACCATTATTCCATTGATCGCCCTCGTAGGCAAACTCGGCACCTCCGGCTGAGGAAAGCACAAAAGCTCCCGAGCCGCGTCTGAGGTCGGTAAAAATATCCAGATTGAGGCGCTCGTATTCCTCGAGTTTAGACGCTTTGGTCTTCACCACAATAGCACCCCGTGATTTAACCACTCCGTCTTTATCTGCGTTTTCGGTAGTGCTAAGGCTGGTAAATTCGGGTTCGAGTTCGCCGCTGTGGCAGGCATCGAGAATAAGAATTTTAGAAAGTGCGGCAATGCCGTCAAGAACCGCATCCAGAGCTTCGTATGAAATTCCACCCTGAGCGGGATTGTCAAAATTGGTTTTATTTCCCGCGAGGTAATAGTCAAAATCGGAAGTTAAAAGGCCATGACTGGCCAGAAAAACCATCACCACATCATCCCGCCTGGCCTTACTTACAAAGTCGCGTAGTTTAGGAAGCACGGCCGGTGTAACTTCTTCATTTAAAAACTGAAGCACCTGAACCTGATCAAATACCGGATTTTCCTGAAACAGCTGTACGATGTCACGGGCATCCTTAGCCGCGTATTTCAGGTTGTAACCGGAATCGATAAAACTGCTCACACCTAAACTCACCAGATAGAGGTTTTTGCTTTTTTGAGGTTTAAAACAGTCTATACTTAGGGTTTCTCTGGTACTTTCGATACCTGTTGTATTGTGCACACTCACCTGAATGGTGTTTGAACCTTCGGCCAAATCGATATGCAATTCTTTTGAAAAACCTTCCTTTTCAGCTTCAGCCAGAGCTATGCCATCAACACCGTAAATAGGCACATTATTAATCCACACGTGCAGGGTTGCCAGCGCGCTGCCGTTTGCAACCGCGCTCAGATCGAGTTGAAGTTTCCCGGTTGTGTTGATCCCGGCAATGGCGCTTCGGTTTAAAATAGTTAGTTTGGGTAATAGCGTTTTTACAGGAGAGCTGTTGTTGAATCCCATTTTTTTCAGGCGGTTCTCGTAAAGTTTTTTATAAGCACCAAGGGTGGTACTGTCAGCATACCCCAGGCGTTCTAATACAATATCGGGCCGGTTGTAACGGAGGTCAAATTGTTCGGGACGGTAAATCTTTTCGCCCTCGGCATACCAGGTATATTTAAAGATATTACGTGTACCCATAAAGTAATTGTCGGGATAGGCAATGATAATATCGCCTTCCGGAAGCATCAATACAGCAGGCTGCAAGCTGTCTGTTTCCCTGGTTTTGAGCACTACCAGGCCATCGTTTTCCCCGTATGTAAAGTCAGCTTTTTCAGAGGCATCGGGTTTAAAATTCAGATAGGTTTGCAGCGGGGTGATGCGGGATTCGATCTTTGCCGGGGAGGCCTCAAAATGTACTCGGTGGAGGTGATGGGTAAGGCTGTCATTAAAAAATACCTGATCACCCAGGCGTAAGAAAAGCTTTTGAGGCGGAGTGCCGAACCATCGGTCGTCGAGTATCAGCGAACTTTCGGTTTGGGTTTCAAAATTGATAAAGCTGAAGCTCCGGTTTTTGGTCAAATCGGCTTCCACATACATATCCTGCATTTCGGGATCCTGAGTAAGAACCTGAGGTAAACCGGTTTCAGAATTTATCGAAAAAATCTGACCCCGGCCTACGCGGCGAGTAGCGATATAGCGGTCTGAGAGGTATTCAAAATCGTAAAACAGCGAAGCGTTTTTTACTTCGAGAAACCTGTAGTCTTTTGCTTCCGGGGAAGAGGTATAGCGTATTGACGACCCATAGGTATATTCTTCACCTTCAAAGCTAAAGGTATTTGCATTCTCCTGAATATCCTGCAAATAGACCCTGCCGGTATGCGTTTTAAGTTGGGGCAGAAGGCTGGGGTTTTTAGTTTCAGATAGTTTTTCTTTTTTCAAATCTACGGTAAACAGGGTGTTTCCGTTGCGCTGAAAGTGAACCAAGGACCCTTCCTGAATCAGGTCATAAAAAAAGGTGTTGCGGGTTTCCAAATCAGCAAGCAGGTCTTCAGAAAGACCAAGCCTAACTGATTTTTTCGCGGAGCGTAAGGCTAAACCTGTGGGGCGTATGACCGAAACCGTATCGGTCTTAAAAAAATCTTCACATTCCCAGCAATCGGTTATCCGTTCTTCCTGAATGCTGTCTTTAAGGATCTCGAGAAAATAGACCTTGCCGGCCTCTTTAAAATAGAGCTGATTGGGGTAGTTTTTCAGCGGCTTAAAGCTTTCCGCTTCATAAACTGCGCTTCCTCTGTTTGCTTTATAGCCTACGACTTCGGTACCGGAATTGGTGTAATACAGCACATCGTAGAGCTGGTCTTCAAATCGGCTTACGGGCAAGACTTTGAACGTGTTGAGGTCTATGACCACATCTTTACGTCCTTTGGAGCCAAAATTCCAGCCATTTGATTCGACATACGAATTGATTTGTAAGACCGCTTTTTGTTCTTCCGGAATGATGGTAAAGGCATCGCAGGCATTGGTTTCTGGCAGGCTTAGCCGCTGCCTGAACTGGAGCTCTTCCAGATTAAAAGAAATGAGTTCGATTTGGTTTGCTGATGTGATAAAGACCATCAGCAGCAGATCTTCAAAAAAACCGAGGTGCGAAATACCGGAATAGGCCGGTTTGATCGTATCCAGAGCATTGAAGCGGCTTTGTTTACCGGTTTCAGCGTCAAAAATAAGAAGACTGCCGTCGTTGTAAACGGTCAGCAGTTTAGACCGGTTTACTCCGAATACATAATTTTTAGCCTGTAGTGCCGCAGCGCGTTGTTGAAAACGCAATTGCAACAGTCTTCGCTCCAGATTAAAACCCTGTTCCTGCAGTAGGGGGTGCGTCAGGGTGTTGTAAACCGTTTGCGCATTGGCATCCAGTAAACCCAGAGGTGTACTCGTTTTTGTTTTTAAATGGTAGAGGTAAAGCGTGAGTTGTTTTTCGGCATTCTCCTGCACGTAGAGCATGTAGGCGGCATCGGGATTGAGCTTGCCGTTCAGGTTAAAATGATCCTGTACCGCAGTGGGAAACGAGTTAAGCAACAAGGTTCCGCTATTGGCATCGAGCAGTGAAACAGCCGAAGTGTGTTTAAAAATCAGGGTGTTGTCAGGGCCAAATGAAACATCGGTTGCATAGGTCTCGTTAGGATCAAAGGCTGCAGGCTTCTCGAGGTTTACTCGTTTTTGCGAATTATAATCAACCAGAAAAAGCGCTTGGCGGTCTAAAAATACCTCTTTGCGTATGCCGCCTGTGTCTATACCTGCCAGACTTTCGGAATAGATGAGGTCTTCACGGCCCTTTGGCTCATACGGATTTAGTTTTCCGGTTTCAAGGTCGTAACTCTGAATGCGCAGTTGCTCGCAGTAGTTGATACAGCTCCTGATGATAATACGGCTTTCCGAATCAAAATAGGCAGCTCGCACAGGCTCTTCCAATACCACACGCTGAATTTCCTTTCCGGTTTGCAGGTCTACCAGAATGTAATAGGCATCGGGCAAGGTCTCGTCTTCGGTATTAATAATTTGCTGGTATCCCAGAATCTTACCTGACGGACTGATACTAGCCCCCTGAATGCGATAATCCTGAGCATCAGAACCCGAGGCATTTTTGATTCGACCCTCAAGACTGATGTTTTTCAACACCACAAAATGCTCCAGATCCCATACGCTGAGTTCCTTAAAATTGTTAAGTACCAGTCGGTTTTTTTGGGCGTTGAGCGTGCTCACGGGTCCCTGATGGTAATCCCAGGTACTCAGGCCAAAATTGGTATGCAGGCTTGCCTGTTGTGCGAAACAGGTACAGGCCGCAAGTAAAAGAAGGTATTTCAGATTTGTGAGCATACAGGCTTAAGGGTCTGATTTGATTCAGCCTTTACGCAGTTTTTTTAAGTATTTAAAGACTGATTTATTACCCTTGTTTTTGGCAAGAGTCTCCGGTAATTCTCCTCTGGAGTTTGACTCTTTTACCCAGTTTGGGTTTAGGTTGTGCACATAATTGATAACGGTTAAATCTCCGGTTGCTGCCGCGAGATGCAGCAGGTTATTTTTACCTGCATCCTGTACGGAAGTGTCACCCCCGGCGTCTATTAATTTTTGTGCCCATACCAGATTGGGTTTACTTATAGTCTCCTGCAGTGCGGTATAGGGTTTATCTGCACCGGCATCTACGTAGATATCCCTTTTCAGCAGTAAGTTATACAGGGTGTTGTTATTGTTGTTTACCGCATAATCCAGTATTTGTCTGCGCTGGCTGTCTGTGTAAGTCTCAAAGGTATAGTCGAGAATTTTATCATAGATTTTGTAGTTGTTTCTACTGAGTGCAACAACTTCCAGTAAGCCGCGGTTTTGGGTGTAGGCATTGGTGAAAATCCATTTGTAAACCGCCCAGGCGTCAAAGCGATCCTCCATATTGTTTTCGATGGCATAGACGATATTGTCATAGATGCTGCGATACATAAGATCGACCGGTATTTTGGTGATTTTATGGGCCTGGCAACCTGCGGTATAAACCGCACTGTCAAAAGTTACTGTTTTTACGCAGTCGCAGTCGGAATCGTAGTAATAATCGCCGCTGTAATCCCCGTTTAAATAGGTTACAGCACCCCTAACCAGAATACCTTCAATCCAACCGTAATCGTCAAAAACGGGTCCGCCTGAGTTACCGGGAAACGAATCGATATCGCTTTTAAACCAGTTCACCGGTGAGGCATCTACCACTTCGGCATTCTCCGAAAACTTTAAAGGCAAACCTGTGGGAGAGCCTATGGTGTTGATGCCGGTACCTTCGGCGATATCCCCTCCGGTTCTAAAGCGATAGGGGCGTCTGTTTGATTTTCGGTTGAGTCTTAAAACCGAATAATCATCGTCTGTAAATTCATCCAGTTTGGCGCTGAGTACTTCTGCCACCTCATATACGTCATTAGGATCCAGATTAAGCGCGCCGTTGGCGGGATCAAATTTCATAGTGCTGGTATAATCAAAAACCCAGACGTAACCCTCGGCATCATCAAGGGTTTCAATACAATGGCCGGCAGTTACCAGAATATCGGGAGCTATTAAAAAACCGGTACAATTGGCCAGTGCCGGCTGCTCGAGAAACTTTACGTTATCATCAAATTTATCGGTACCAAACATCTGGCTCAGGCGTTGGCGTAAAGACCAGGAATATGCGGTATTGCCCAGTAAACTCTCTTTGCTGATCATCACAGCAGTGGCTCTTACAAAATCCTGATAGCCCACAGCATCCTGAGCTTCCTTGCGGTCATCGGGGCCAAATACGCCTCTTGTCGCGGCACCGGGTTCTCCAAAGGGGTATTGAATTGCAGGGCCTTGCAGGGTGTCCTGTGCAAAGGAAAGACTTGTTACTAAAAGCAAAAGGATTGCGGAAATGTAGGTGTAGGGTTTCATATTTTAATTTTTAGGGTTTAGAGACTTTTAGTGTAGGGGTTACTTTCGTTCTTCTACAATTTGATAGACAAATTCGGTGGCAAAACCGTCTAGTTTGCCGCTTACCGCGGCGCCATTGCCCCCGCGACTTTGGGTATAGGTATTGGCCAGAAAGGATTCCAGAGGATTGGTACTGCCGCGGCTGCTTTCTCCCCGGCTCTGAACCGTAGCTTTAAAGTTTATAGGATTGGGAGCTGCAAAGCCTTTGAGCATCAGCTTTTCGTAAGGAGGGCCAAAGGTGAACACATAGTCTTTAAAAACCATGGTTTGGCCGGGTGCCAACTTACGCTCATTGTCGTTTAGGCTAAACTGATCATTGGGCATAAAAGGCGTAATCTCGCCCCTGCTGTTTATTTCAATAATGCTGAAGTACAACTCGCGATCACTTTCATTAGTAACTTCGAGCACTACATGATCTACTTCGGGGACCACGCTAAACATGCCGTTGGCATCTATATATGCGTTGGGATCGAGGTTTTCACCGTAACTTTCCATCACCACATCATACGAGACCGGAAGCAATCTAAAGCTGAATTCATACTCAGGATTGTTCATCTGCAAGTCCTTTAAGTACTGACCCTGCGCATAATTGAAAAGCTTTTGCCTGAGGTCATCAAAGGCTGCGCTTCCGCGGGAATCTTCAGTCTGGTCTACAGTCATCTCACCGTTTGTGGCTTTCAGCAGGAATGAACCCTGATTTTCAGAGATGATTACCGATGATTCTAGGGAGTCCTGAACCAGCTTGCCCAGATTATTTTCGCTTAAAAAATCTTCAAGAGCAGCCTGAATACCTGAATTTTTGGTTGAGGCATCGAGATAAACCTGCAGGCTGATATCGCCGTAGGTCCTGTTATCGATAAATACCCAATATTCCTTGGCATTAGTACCCGGCAGGGCTTTATCTAAAACAATGTTTGCCTCATTAAATCTGGCCAGTTTTACGGTTCCCTTAGCAATAACCTTAGACGGGTCATAGGTGGTAGTCCCGGCGGGAAGAATGGCCACGGTTGTTTCGGGAAAGATACCCTGTAATTTTCCGGCCTGAATTTTTACAACATCAGGGCGGGGCAGGGAAAGGATCTCATAATAAGGTTCCTGTTTTACGTATTCTCCTTTAAAAACCTTGTAATCGGGATTACCCTCAATGGTTGGGGTTTGGTTGGGCGAAATCACGTTCATGGTAGCCGCCATTTTATTGTACAACTGGCGGTAGGTAAAATCAGAGCCCAAATCGGTCATGGCTTTGTTGAAAGCATAGCTTAAAGAACCCACACCTTCATATTCATAATTGAGTTCGTTTGCCGAAGCACCGCTGAACAGAACAAAAGGAGCCGCATCCGGTTTGATTTGTGCGGTTTCGAGCATATCGCTGCCGCTTTTGGTTTTATTTTCGGAAGGAGACCAGCCTTCGGGAGCAAAAGTAGGAGCACCGCCACGGGCTTTACCCCCTCGTGTGGCCGAGCCGGAGTGGCAACTGTCTAGCAACAGCATCAGCTGGCCGTCTTTGCCCAGTTTATTTCTAAAATTGGTGATGAGTTTCCCGAGTTCGTCGTCTCGTATGTGATTTTGTCCGCTGTAATTGTAGCTGGGCCGTACAAAAGCATCATACGGAACAAGAGCTTCGTCTTTATCGTCTATCTCTTCGCCATTGTCATCTGCAATTTGCTGGCCGTGGCCCGAATAGTGAATGACCACAATATCCCCGGGTTCGAGGATTTTATTTAAATTCTCAAGAGCGCTGATGATACCGGCGCGTGTGGCATCACTGTTGAGCAGAATGCTGATGTTTTCTTCGGTAAACCCCTGTTTGATAAGTGCTGATTTGATGAGGGGCACATCGTTAGCCGAACTTATAGGGCTCCAGCCCGTACTTGCAGGGTAATCGCCAACGGCAATAATCAGGGCTATTTTTTTAGCCTGAAGTGAAAACGAAAAAACGAAGAATAAGGAAAGAAGTAGTATTCTTAGCATACGCGTGAGATTAGTTAATGTCAAATAAGCTGAACGAGATCCCAAAGAAATAACCAAAATCGTACACGCTTTTGGTGAAATTATCCAGACTGCTCAGGTTGGTGGTCTGGCCCGGTTCGAGGCCGTCGGTCAACCGGTCAACGGGGCCGTAGGCTATTCCTCCGGATAGCGAAAGCCGGCTTTTGCTTCCTAAGAAAATGGAAGGCCCAAGTAAAAAGTTGACCCCACTGATGTCATCAGCCAGAGGAATTGAAAGGCCAAAGCTTCCGCCCACATTAAAGTTATCGCCTATTACGGGGTAAAAATTGATCATGGTGCTGAGGTTGGGGATGAAGTAATCATTTGCTGTAGCACCGATAACTCCGTCGTCACTGATGAAAAAATCCTTTGATTTATCTCCAAAGTTATTGAGTGTAAGAGCCACGCTGCTGTTAATCTTAAATCCTCCCGTAGCAAATAACTTAAGGCTTCGTGTTTTAAGGGTGGTAACTTCGGCATCGGTATCCTGACTTTCAGAAAAACTGCTTTGTACAAATTTGAGGTTGATGTTTACCTCGTCACCGTCCATTTGGTAATCGTAAGTGCGTTCAAAAGATGCAGCCTCGAGCTGGGTGTAGAGGGATCGTATTTCGTCAATAGACAAATGGGTAAGTTCTACCGTATTGCTTAAGGTAGCCTTTAAAGCTTCGAGGTTACCTATGGCTCTGTTTCGTTCTACCAGTTCTCCACGTGATAGGGCAGCGTCTGAAGCCGTGGTCGCTTCAACCTGATTGGCCATTTGATCAAGATCATCAGAAAGCTGCTGCCTGTCTGCATTTATAATTTTATCCAGATTAGAAAGGTACAGGTAAAAATTAGCGTTCGGGTCGCTCAGGCGTGCATCTGCCTGTTCCCGTGCGAGTGCCTTTAGGTTTTGTAAAATCGCTTCTTTATCGAGATTAGGATTGAGTAAGTTGGCCTTCAGCGTATTTTCAAGAGCGCGTACAGCGGTCATTTTGTTTGAGAGTTCGGTAAAGGCATTGCTCACACTGGCGCCCCTCGAGGCCGAATCAAAGAATTTGGAATTGGTAAGTGAAGACTGACTCACATTAAGCCCCAGATTGTCACCACCCATCCCGCTGATACCTCCCAGGAGGGAAGTAAAGTTAAAACCGGAGCCTGAGGTTTGTAAATCTTCTTCCTTAATTTCTGCAACTACATCTACCGCAAACGGATTTACATTGACCAGTTTGATCTCGACCAGGCTGTTGCGTCTAAGGCGTGGTTTTATCAGCGTGTCGATCACGGTATTGGTATTGTCGAGTGCGAGATAGGTGGTCGCCTCGGTATTGTAGTCGTACAACACCCTGTATTTCTGTTGTGCATGAACCGTGATTGGAGCAATCAGGCATAAAAAACAAATAATTACAGGCGTAAGTAGTTTGGCCATAAGGATTAAGGTTAATCTGGGATTGGGTGCGCTTTTTATAATCTTAAATATATTAACATTTTCTCAAAGAAAAATTATTTTAATAGATTCTGAGATTAATTCCTTTTTTCTGCGAAATCTATACAGATTGTGGGCCGTTCATTAGCTTTAGTATTGCGGTTTACAGATGCATTTATGTAAGAGAAGCCTTTAGTAAGTACGCGGATAATTCTTTAGAATGGAGTTAAACGAATTAGAAGATTCTGTAGCAAGCGGGTTTCCTTCAACGCGTTCCTCGTTCCCGATAAACTTCTCACCCGCTAACTTTTAACCTTATAACCTGTAACGAAAAATCCCCAAGCCGCCAGGCACAGGGATTTTAAAATTGTGGAGTCGGGCGGGCTAGCTTCGCTTCACCGCAGTGACTTCAGTGCTACAATATAAAAACTTGGATAATGTTGCTTATCTCTCAAAAAGAATGGTGTTGTTGTGTTTTACACTACAAGAATAGAATCAGACAGATTCTTAGCCTATATTAGTTTTATTGTAAAGGCCGGCACGTGTAGTACATACTTAACTTTCTAGTACCCTCGTTCGTTTTATTAAAATATCCAGATACCGGGAGCAGATCTAATGTTCACATTCAAAAAGACAAATAAACTCTTTTTATTGTATTTTGTACATTTATTATTAAGACTCAATATTCAGCTTTATGAGACCCACAACAACCGTATCAAGAATTGTACTAGTTTTTCTATTCCTCATATTAACGATCTATAACACAGATGGGGTTAAGGCTCAAACTGCGTATAAACGGGTATATCTGTCCGGTACTGATGCGGCAAACACGGTAGACTGGGAGTTTAAGGTTTCTGATGGAGCCAGAAGCGGGGAGTGGTCTACGATACCGGTACCTTCTAATTGGGAGCTGCACGGTTTTGGAACCTATAACTACGGTTTAGAGTATAATGACCCCAATGAAGAGTACGGTAAAGAAATTGGCAGTTACAGACATCGTTTTGAAGTGCCTTTAGACTGGAAGGGAAAAGTCATCAATCTGGTCTTTGACGGTTCGATGACCGATACTCGTGTAAAAATTAATGGGAAAAGTGCGGGAGCAATACATCAGGGAGCTTTTTACAGGTTTAGTTATGATGTATCCAATTTGATTAAATACGGGAGTAAAAATCTTCTTGAAGTAGAGGTAGCTAAAAACTCGGAAAATGAATCGGTAAACAAAGCGGAGCGGAAGGCTGATTTTTGGATTTTTGGAGGGATATTCAGGCCGGTTTTTCTTGAGATTTTACCGGCAGTACATATAAAACGTCTGGCTGTTGATGCACGACATGATGGTAGTCTGCATACGCAGGTAAGTCTTAATAAATCATTACGCGGGGCACGTCTTCGATTAAAGCTCTATACTGCAGAAGGCGCTCCGGTATTGCCTGTTTTAGAAAAGGATTTCAATAATAGCAGTAAACAGATAAGCCTTGAAGGAGATTTTGAAACTATTAAAAGCTGGAATCCGGAACAACCTAACCTGTACACAGCCGTTTACGAATTGATTTATAAGGAAGAGGTGATGTTTAGCAAAACGGAAACCATAGGATTCAGAACGGTAGAACTTCGCGATAAAGATGGTTTTTATATCAATGAAAAACGTGTAATTTTTAAAGGGGTAAACCGGCATTCTTTCTATCCCAATACCGGAAGGGCATTGAGCGAGGCCAATCATCTTGAGGATATACGTCTTATGAAAGCCATGAACATGAACGCCGTACGTATGTCTCATTACGGGCCCGACGAGCGTTTTTTACAGTTGTGCGATTCGCTGGGGCTTTTTGTTCTGGATGAGCTTACCGGCTGGCAGAATGGTTACGACACGATTGTGGGACCAAAACTAATTAAAGAACTGGTGCTTAAAGATGAGAATCATCCCAGTGTGATCATTTGGGATCACGGAAATGAAGGAGGATGGAATTTCGCCAACGAAAAGTTTTTTCATCAATACGATATTCAAAAGCGACCCATTATTTATCCGTGGCTGGCTCGCAAAGGAGTAGATACCCGGCATTATCCGGAATATAATTTTGGCATTAACCGTTTGGAGCAAGGCGATCTGCCCTTTATGCCTACAGAATTTCTACATGGCCTTTACGATGGAGGACATGGTGCAGGGCTTGATGATTTTTGGAGCGCGTATAAACGCAATCCGGCATTTAGCGGTGGTTTTTTATGGTCGTTTACAGACGAGGCTGTAGTCCGCAGGGATCTTAATGACAGCCTGGATGCTGATGGAAATCATGCTCCCGATGGCATTTTAGGGCCCTACCGGGAGAAAGAGGGTAGTTTTTATACTATCAAGGAAATTTGGTCCCCCATACAGATCGAACCGGTAGTTATAACTCCGCAGTTTGATGGGAGCATTTATGTTACCAATGAGTACCTTTTTACCAATTTAAAGGAGTGCAGTCTTGAGGTACAGCTGAAACGCATGACTGGTTTTGGCAATGAGGAGATGGTTTACAAAGCGTCAATTCAATTACCTGAAGCCTTACCCGGTGAAACCCGAAAAGTTCAACTTAATCTGCCAGACGATTTTGCCGAATCTCATCTTTTAAGCCTTACGGCGAAAAGTCCAGGAGGAGATGAGCTCTATACCTGGTCATGGGCCATACAGGATGCCGTGCAGGTATCTGCACAACTGGCAGCTGGTTTGGCTGCCGAAGTATCTGTTTTAAAACTGGAGGAAGGGGACGAAAAATTAGAAGTACGTGCCGGGGCAATGCAGTATCGCTTTGATCAGAAAACCGGAATGCTGGATGCCGTGTTTAAAAATGGGCAACAAATCGCTCTTAGTGGTGGAGCATATCCCGTGGGAATTGAAAGTCAAGTGAAAGCAGTCGATTGGGATTTTAATTCAACTGATGCATTTCATTTGAAAGTAAATTATACTGAATATCCATCTATGTTGATATGGACCGTTACTCCTGACGGCAGGCTTAAACTGGAAGCCGAAGGTTTGTATCAGGGAGCTAAAAATATTGATTTTATTGGTTTAAGCTTTAAATATCCTGAAGAGCAGGTGAAGGCCATAAAATGGATGGGGCAGGGACCCTACCGGGTTTGGAAAAACCGACTCAAAGGTGCAGAACTAGGGGTATGGAAAAAAGAATACAACAATACCGTAACTGGCTCTAGCTTTGAGTCTTTGGTATATCCGGAATTTAAAGGCTATCATGGCAAAATGTACTGGGCTGAATTGCAAACAACAGAAGGAAAAATACGCGTGGTAACGGAAACGCCTGATTTGTATTTGAGACTATATACTCCGGCATTACCACCTGAGAAAGATGTAACAGGTGGGGTTGCCCCTCCGTTTCCTGAAGGAGACTTATCTTTTTTATATGACATCCCGGCAATAGGCACCAAATTTAAGAGCGCAGATAATCTGGGGCCTAGTTCGCAGCAGGGTAGTATTTCAAACCGCAGGGAAGATGAGCTGGATAAGATCATACTTTGGTTTGATTTTGAGTTGTAAAAGCATCCTGTACGTCTTGCAGCATGTGGACTTGGTGTACACAAATTCGAATATCCTCCAACTTCATAGGCTCGGGTATTTTAAGGAATTTTAGAGTAGGGCGGAACGCCCTAAAATTTAAAGTTTATCGTATTGTAAGGCTTTGCAATTCCTACTAAAATTGAGGACGCCGAAAATGTATCGCAACGGCAAACTTTTATAGTTTTTTAGTTGAAAGAAAAAATATATGCTCTTAAAAAGTAGCAAAAAAACAGGTTTAATTATACTACATACTCAAGCGTTAATGCATCTTTTAACAGGATTTGAGCAGCCACAAGTTAACTTGAAGTGTCGATTCAATGGTTATAATCGATTTTTTTAATGATCCTTATGTTAACTGTATAACAGGAAAAACCGGCGGCCTCCTAAGCATTGTATTTAGAAATCTTGTCCTGTAGTTCTTAATTGGGCACAACGAGAGCTAACTGTAAGTCTTGTTTCAGTTTAAGGAATGCTAATCATTACTCAACCTCACCGTTTTAACGTCCGAAATCAACTGCCCGTCTGCTGTCATACCTTCTATATACAGATTGATGGTCTCCAGGCCCAAATTGGGTATGTTAAAGGTGAAATGGCCCTCGCCATTCACACTGGCAAGCCCAACCCAATCAATGACACCATAATCCCTAAATACAGAACTGGTGTAATAGGTATATTTGGGCGGGTAATACGCTTCAGGACGGCTAAAGGTTAACGGATAGTCTGTAATCAAAATCTTGTCACCCTGAGATCGGATAGGACTTAACGTATAATCAGTATAAATACGGATGACGCCCTGTACCCGTTATTTCAAACTTACCACCAATTTCAACGACCACAAAGCCTTTAGTGCGGAAGTAGGATGCCAAAGAAGGGTAGCGGTCTCTCGTTCTGTCATCAAAAAAATCCACATCTCCCCAATTTTCAAATTCAATGGTCGCGTTGCGTTCTTGTTTGGGATTTACGGTCAACACTACTTCATCCAATTGTTGTACATCTGTCGATGTGTTCTGGATAATGGGATTTTTTGTTACCAAAGACAGGTCAGGAGATTCCACAATGCCCGTAACGGGATACTTAGGAGTCCAATTAAATATTTCAGATGGAGAAAATTGAATGTAAAGCCTCGGTACTTCAAGACGGCCGTTTTTACGAAGTTCTGAAACGGCCAGTTTTTCCTCTAACAATGGATAGCGCCCAGTGCTTTGAAAACCGGTAGCAGTATCTTCAACTGTAAGGATCTCCATCTCATTCAGTGTGGTTGGCATCAACAAAAAGCGGGAATGATCTGCTTTATTTATTTTTGCCCTGATTCTTATGCCGTCTTCAAAGGCATAATGTGGGGTCAGTTTTCTTGCTCTAATGGCGTGCCAGTCATAAGTACTGGTTCCAGAAGCTATAAGCGCATTATCCAAGGCCTGGAAGTTCACTCTACCGTCTAGCTCGAAATAGCTTTTGGCATGCCAAATCGGATCTTTTAGGTAAGGTGTCAAATAAAGAGCGGATACTATATTGTGGTTATGAGCATAAGATCTAGTCGAAGGCGGGAGTACCGAAATGCTAAACCCATGTAGCATATCTTTTAAGCTTTGGGATGTCAATGTGATTGAAATGGAGTCAGGTGTTGTCTTCCTGGAGACTGTAAAAGGCAACACTTTCTTTATGGGTTCTGGGTTGAAGTATATGCGTTCGGCAAGGGGTTTGTTGTTCGCATCAAACACCGTAAAAATGTTGATGCCGGTAAACAGGGCTTGCTTGTTTATGTATTTGATTTGACTCGGTTCAGAATCAAATTGGGTCGAAAACCCCTTTAACGACGACCCGTTATGAAATACCAATGGCAGGGATTGCCCTTTGAGTTGATTGAGAGTCGTGGGGTTAGTTTTTAAAATAACGCCAATTTTCCCATCCATATCCACAATGTTAAGGCTAACGCCATGTTGAGATAGGGCAAAAGGTTTAATAGCTATTGGTGCCGCTAACGAATCATTTTGCATCGAGTAGCGTTCACCCATTACTGGGGTAAACCCACAACTACCAAAGCCTAAACTATCTGTCGTGAACTGTGCTTTTTTGGAACCGTCCGCACTAACTATGGTTCCGGTAATATAGGGAACTGGTTTTCCCCTATCATCACGCGTAACGACGGAAAAATTAGTAAAGGTATTGGCTATGGCTTGGTTGCCTTCCGGTCTTAGGTAGATCGAGGTCAGGGAAACTGAATCAGATCTTTTTGAAGTTTGACCAAACTCTAAAACTTCAAACATCTGGATATACGGATTGGGTTCATTGAAATTCCGTTGGTAATTTGTATAGGCCTTAAAGTAGTATCTACCCGCCTCAAGGTTATTATCAATTGAAAATAGGTCAGTACCCATGCCGAGCTCAGTTAGCACCATTTTCTTTTTGATTATGTTACCATACTCATCTGTAATAAGACAATAAACATTGCGCGTGGTCTTTGAGGGGATTTTATGCGTTTTGTCAAACGTATATACCGTAAACCCCATAGTTTCTCCTTTAAAAAAATGAGACTTATTTAGATGCACATACAAAACTTCGCGTGTAGGTGCGGCATAGAGGGTAAAATCATCAACAATGGATAAGGTGTCCTGACCGTAGTATTGAAGGTGTATGATGAGCGCTAAGTAAAAGAGAAGTTTGTGGGATATGGGTTTTCCAACAAATTTGTGTTTTGGGTTGAAAGACGTCATTTTTTATAATTATTACCTTTTTGATCAAATTTTGAATCAGCTCAGAGCTATATTAAAGACCTTTCGATAGTCAATAAAGCTTGAAGAGGGTTAAATTCTATTACACCTGGGATTTCTACGCAGCTAGCTTTTCTTTTCCATCAACAGCATGTGTAAGATAATTAGGTACTTAAAACTTATTTTTCATGGTCTTAAAAGTCCGTAACTCCGTAATCTTAGTGTCTGCTAAAAAATGAACCATCGTACCAAATTAAACAATGATTTTAAGGATAAAAGAATTTAACTGATGTAAGATATTGAAGAATAATTAATTATAAGCGTATTGAGACCTTTCCATATCAATAATGGCGCTAACTGCCCAACAGATCGAGATTGATAGTATAAAAGATTAAATGAAATAAAAAACCTTGTAAATAATTATTTTACAGGGTATTCAGTTGGGTCTGAAACTCAAAAAGGTCAGTCGGGCGGGCTACGGTCATAAAACCGTTCACCGCAGTGACTCCAGTCCTGCAAGTATAACTGCCTGTCCTTGCAGTCCAGATGTCTTAAAACAAAAAGCCCATTCAAATACATTTGATGAGCTTTTTTTGTTTTAATCCATAACGCAGTTATGGGTGATCGTGGAGTCGGGCGGGTTCGAACCGCCGTCCAAACGGGCAACTCAATAGCTTTCTACACGTTTATTTGCCACTTGATTTTCGTGCAACAGCCGGTCGGCAACTACCAACTGCTACCTTATTCCCAATTAGATTTCGTAAGGGCATCAGGATCCTGCCAAAACTAGGTCTACTTTTTCGGTACCCCTTGACGAAACGCCGCAAACCAGGGCTTTTCAGGGGTATCTTGGTGCCGTACCTCGTACGGCATTAAGCATATCCTACTGTGATTCGGATTATGCAGCCAAGGCGTAGTTAGACTCGCCGTTTAAAAAAGTGTGAAACCTGAGATTAACGAGCTATGTCCCAGCGCTCGACGTGCTTACTATTCAATTAGACCCGCTGTCAAAACCAAATCGACCCCGAGTGAATTCAAAATTCAAAATTCAAAGTTTAAGATTTTGAATCTTGAATTCGAGCCTGCAAAGATACTAAACTTCTTCAGGCCGTAAAGGTATTTAGTAATTTAGAATTATTTCTTCTCGATTGCCGCGTCGTCTTTAAGCGCATTGATCGAAATTTCTCCTTTTCCGTAGGATTCAATTGAAGCCTTATCCTGAGCGAAAACCGTTAAATTATCATTGGCATTGATTGCTGTCGCAGTGCGTCCGCTTAGGGTTACGCTAGCTTCATCGGCTTCAAATTTTCGGCCTTTATAATCTCCGCGATCTGAACTGGTAAGGTTTAAAGTTTTGGTTTTCCCATCCGCTTCAAATTCGGCATTGTCGTCAAGAGTAATAAAGCTTTCAGAAGCATCAAAATCTCCCTGTAAATCGGTACGACCATTCATTTTAACATTAAGCTTACCGGTAGAAACCGTTACATCGCCTTTGGCGTTTCCGCTTAAATTAAAATGCGTCTGCTCGCTTCTCAATTTGAATTCAAACTCAGAGTCTTCGCGCGCTGTGAGTGAAAAGTCGGGTACATTTATAATGCCGGGAGATTCAAACTCGGTATCGTCGTTAAGAATGATGTGCTGAGGGTTTTGCAATTTTAAATACACGTGTAACTCCTTGGAGCGGGTGATGCGCGTAGAAGGCATAATACGCAAAACGCTGTCGCGCACTTCAAACTGGATGACACTCGTAAGATTGCGATCTGTAGTGAGCACATAATTATTGATGTTTGACTGTGCCAGTTCGAGCTCAATGCCTTCGCCAACCTCAACCGTGTTTATGCCGGTAGTGAGATTTCCGTTTACCGAAATAACGTCTTTATCTCCTTTAATCTTTTTCTGAGCGCTGCATGAAGTTAAAATACCCAGTGCAAATGCAAATACTATTTGTAGTTTCATAGTTATGTTTTACTAGTAATATAAGGCGAAACTAAAGGCTTTTGTGTCAATAAACTATTAAAACTTTGATAAGAATGCCCCAAAATGGCAAGGCCTAAAAATCCCGAAAATTGTATCTTCCGCGTAAATTTTGAATTCTATGCATCCCATCACCTTTGCGCTTTTAAAAGAACGAAAAAACCCACCGGACCGCCGGGCAGTTTTGTCTCCAACTTCTATGCTCGAGGCTCAGGAACGTTTTCCTAAAGCCCATTTTATAGTGGAAGCTTCAGACATCAGGGTGTTTCCTGATGTGGCTTATGAAAAGGCAGATTTTGATGTGGTAACCGATGTGAGCGCGGCAGATGTAATGCTGGGTGTTAAAGAGGTACCTGCAGCGGCATTGATTCCGCATAAGAAGTATTTTTTCTTTAGCCATACCATCAAAAAACAGCCCTATAACCGCGACTTGCTGCACGCTGTTTTGGCTAAAAACATAGAACTCTACGATCATGAGGTAATCACCAAAGCCAGCGGATTGCGACTTATTGGTTTTGGCCGCTATGCCGGGATTGTAGGCGCTTATAATGGGTTTAGAGCTTTGGGTAAAAAATACAAAAGCTTTGATCTGCCGCCTGCAAACAGCCTGACCGGGATTGAAGCGCTTCATGCACAACTTGCTAAAATTGAATTGCCCGCGATTAAAATCTTACTTACGGGTACCGGAAAAGTGGCCGGCGGTGCGCAGGAAATTCTGGATGCGATGGGAGTCAAAAAGGTTTCGGTGGCAGACTATCTAAATAAAAACTTTAAAACTGCAGTGTATTGCAAAATCGGCGTAACTGATTATAACCGTAGAAAAGACGGGCAAAAACCCAGTGCCAAAGAATTTTTCAGTGATCCCAGTGGTTACGAGTCTGATTTTATGCGCTTCGCGAAAGTGACTCAGTATTTTATTGCGGGGCATTTTTACGGGCAGGGCGCTCCGTATTTATTTACCAGGGAAGACGCGAAACATGAGGATTTTAATATTGAAGTTATTGCCGATATCTCCTGCGATATCGACGGACCGGTGGCTTCTACCTTGCGCGCTTCGACAATTGAAGATCCGTTTTACGGTTATGATGCGCAAAGCGAAAGCGAAGTCGCGATGGATGCTCCCGGAGCGATAACCGTTATGGCGGTAGACAATTTACCTTGCGAATTGCCGAAGGATGCCAGTGAAGGATTTGGTCAAATGTTTATTGAGCACGTGTTTCCGGCATTTTTCAACGGCGATAAAGACGGCATCCTGCAACGCGCCCGAATGACTCAAAACGGAAAACTCACCAAACGCTTTAGCTACCTTCAGGATTATGTGGATGGGAAGGAGTAGGATTTGTTCGAAGGTTAATCGTTAAATGTTAATTGTATGACGTGAGAGGTGGGAAGTAGAAAGTAAAAAGTAAAAAGTGGGAAGTAAAAGGTGAAAAGTAGAAAGTAGGCAGTCACAGTTAGTAGTTAGTTGAGTTCAGGATTCAGGGTTGAAAATTCAAAACCAGCAATAGTGAGCATCCCCCCATTTGTAGGGCAGTTTTCAGCTTAAATTAAGTTCCGGTTATATTGACTAAGCTGCTTTTTGTTGTTTGTTTAAATACTTTACCAGCGGTATTTCGTTTTCTATTCCCTGATGCCTTCTTTTTGTATTGTAATAACTAAAATACGTTTTTAATTGTTGGTATAGAT
>NZ_JAJGMW010000038.1 GCF_020782115.1 Leeuwenhoekiella parthenopeia
CTCTTTGAGAGCTTCTAAAACCACTTTGGTCTTGAACTTGGGTGTGAATTTTCTTCGTGTCATAAAACAGTAAATTTAAAGTTATTTTGGAACTTAAATTACTGTCCTAATTTTTGGGGGATGCTCAATAATAGAAATCGGAATTGAGGGCAACGTCACAGGACCAACTGAAATACAAAAAGATTTTTTCCGAAAAATAGAATCCAATTATGATGAAATAATTTTTTCAATAAAACCAATGATTGAAAATGAATTTCGAAATTGGAAAGAGGATTTTAAAATAGCGGACTTTAATAAGGAATTTAAAGCTGTCTGCTTATACATTCCTCATTGTGAAAACGAACCAAAAGTTTGGAAAATAGCATTTGAAAGTGAACACGACTTAAACCATACGTTCACGTTAACAATGAACGACTTAAAGGCGACTGAACTATTAATTGATGGATAAAACATCTAAAACAAATACTTTAATACACTATTACGGTATAAAGAGCCTATTCAGGTATTAAAAAATATCTATATCTGTAATATAACATTATGATGTTGCATGAAATTTCATCAAAATAAAATCTAAGCATTAAGTTGAAAATCGAAAAAACACTATTTATAAATCATCAACCAAGCCCAAGGTTAAATCGACTTTCAGTTACCATAAATCTAGGCGTCATAATTTTCATCTCTACACTGATAGGGCTATTTATTACATATTTTGTAGAAGGTAAATTCTACTTAGGCTTTATTTCATTTATTTTAAGCGCTATAGCCGCCATTATTAAAATATACACGACCAAGACAACAATCTCAATCAAATTTGATGAAGACAATAGATTATTGATTATCACTCAAAAAAATGGTTTTGAAAAACTACGTTCTAAAAGAATGGCTATTGATAACACTGATTTGAGCCCACTTTCCAAAGAGTCAGGCGAACTGAAATTCGATTTTATCAGTGCTTATAGCATTATACCGATAAGTTCAGCCCAGAAAGGAGTTTCTAAAACAGATGTTCGGAACATGCATAAGTTGATGAGGGATAAATTCGGTTTAATGGTTCGCAGACTGTAGGTGAATGCGAGGTTTAAAAAATATTTGAGCTTATTTATAGGATACTTTATATTCAATCGTGGTATTAAAATACCAACATTCTTAAACCGTTATATCAACCGAAAATAAATCAAATACCAGCTGCAAAAAATCTTTGAGATAGAGGTTTGCTTGAAATCGATAATATAATAATCCAAACCTACCTTTTAGAAAAAATACACGATGCACCTGAAAGTTAAAAGCGTTATAACCCTCCCTCAATTTGCACAGGACATAAAAGAAATGGGAGTTCATTATTATGAAAATTTTGTTTCATCGAGGAACAGGATATTACGGAACCAAAAAAAAATCACTCAAAGCAGAATCGAAATATCCACAACTACCTATCCCTACCTAAAGCGCTCTAGACGAGCTGAAAAAAGCTTTGGCAAAACATCAGAAGAGGTAAACAGATTATCCTGTCTTTTGCCGGCAGGCGGCAGCAGCCGGTGTAGAAAAATGGACAACTCACATCATCAAGATGGCCGTCATCTATCTCGATAAAATCGGTACCAAAACGTACTGCTAAGCCTATTCCAAAACTTGGTAATGACTAAAGCAGCCAAAAAACCATTAACCCGCATGTAAGACTCTGTCTTTTTTACGCATTTTATCTCCAGATTTGATTCAAATAAAACCCGATTATCCCCAAAAAACCCTGTCAATTCGTGAATTCATAGCGAATTTTTCACCATTCCGGACTTCTTAAAAATGAAATGGCAACCTTTTGAATTCGAAGGTTTTAAAAACCCCTGGTAACATCAAATTCAGGTCGTAATTCATAAATTACGAGTAGTACTGCTTGAATCTCAACAACTAATCTTCCATATTTGCTCTCGTAAAAATTGATAAAGCTTTTGTTAATAAAGCACGAGTAAAAAACTGAATCAAAAAATTTCAATACAGGTTCATCCCGGTTGAAAAGAGACACTAAAGCGGATTAACCGTTTTAAACTTTAATGACTAAATTCTTTTATTTATTTAGTTAGCAAGCAGGCCGACTGTAGGGGGTTGGCCTGTTTTTTTTTTGATCAAGCGCAAAAAAGAAAAAAGCTTCTAAAGTTGATTTTTGACTACACCCGCACCACGATACCTATTCCAAAAAAAATAATGCTCCTTACCTGCTGAAACCAAGAACCTTACTTTAAGTTTTCATTAACAAATTTCGAAAATGAGGAATTCCGTAAGGCAAGGATTTTAAAAAGCAATAGTTTTACGCAAAATCATAATCTATTTTTAATAATGAAAAAACCATTACTCTTTATTCTATTTATCGTACTCGGACTCAATTCTGCGCTGGCACAACGCGGCGGAGACTTACAAATGGGATTAAGCGCCGGTCTTAACCTTTCTAACGTTTCTACTATGGACGGGGAAAACAATACAGATCCCCGTATTTCCTTCAATCTGGCGGCTTCCGGTGAATATTTCTTCTCAGAAAGCTGGGCTATCAGAGCGAAGCTGATCTATGACAATAAAGGTTGGGCTAATGGTTTTATAGAAGATAACAACTTTAATAGCTATACCACAGACTTCCGCTTAAACTACATCACGCTACCGGTTATGGCAAGCTGGCACTTTAGCCAAAGCGGCAACTGGTATTTAAACCTGGGGCCCTATGTAGGCTTTTTGATCAATGCAACAGATTCTGAACTTGGCAGTGACGTGAAAGAGGTATTTAACAGCACCGATTTTGGTGTGGCATTTGGCATAGGCTATGCCTTTGACATCAGCAGAGACACACGCCTCTTTGTAGAATATGATGCACAAACCGGATTCCACGAGATATTTAAAATTAACGATCTTGGCCAGACCATTCGCAACGGACGAAGCAGCGTCAATTTTGGAGTTCTTTTTTATTTGAACTAATTACTTATGAAACGATTATTGGTACTATACAGCTCGATTTTAGCATTGCTCCTAAGCTCCTGCTCAGTAGAACCCTACAGTGGTGATCCCGATCCCATAGATCCGGTTGAGACAAACCTAAAACTGAAACAACGTATTGTTAATTACCTTGATGGCGATGTGGTGACCGAAACTTTTGCCTATGATGATGATAAACTCACCAGTATCAACGGATCAGATACTAGTGTAATAACCTATAACTATGAAGGCGATCTTTTAACTCAGATCATTGATGCGGCTGCGGCAGGAAACCTGCTTACCACTAATCTGGCTTACGACAGTCAGGAACGTCTCATTAATTACCGAATGACCACTGATGACGAAGTTCTGGAATATGAGTTCTCGTATTATACAGATGGAAGTATTACCCGGACTTTTTACTTTGGAGGAAAGGAAAATTCTACCGGAGCATCCGGAGAGAGCATTTTGACATTTCAAAATGAGCAACTTGTAAAAGAAACAAAAGATGACGGTCAGATCATCACTTACGCTTACGATGATCAAAAGAGTTCGTATCTGGGTATTGCCAATATAAAAACCATTAATCTGGTCAGCGTAGATTTTAATGGCTACATAGACAGCTCAGTTAATAACCTGCTTACCGCAACGATTACTGAAAATGGTACTGATTTCGTAGACGAAAAATACGAATACACCTATAACGAGGCAGGATATCCTGTAACAGCTACCTACTATCTGGAAGGTGAGCCTGACTCTGAACTTGAGTTCGTATATGAATCTCTATAATTAATGGCTGAAAGGCTGATCATTTTCATCATACCATCAAAAAACGAACAAAAATCGCTTTCTAACGAAGGCGATTTTTTTTTACGCTGTAACCACATGTTTAAAGCCGAAAGCATAAACGAAAAAAGCTGAACAGAGAACTGTTCAGCTTTTTTTTGTTGTTGAAAATGAATGTTCTTGTTACGAAGAAGCTTCCATTGAGGCTTGTACGCCTGCTGAAAGTCTCTTGTACGTTCCGTTCTCTAAACGCTCACGAATGCTGGAGAACGCGTCAAGCGTTTCTTCCACATCCTGAAGCGTATGCGAAGCCGTTGGAATCAGACGCAATAGAATCAATCCTTTAGGGATTACCGGGTACACCACGATAGAGCAGAAAATACCGTGATTCTCGCGTAGATCTTTTACCAGCGCCATCGCTTCGGGAATACTTCCTTTAAGGTATACAGGAGTTACACAACTCTGGGTAGTACCAATATCAAAACCGCGGTTTTTCAATCCGTTTTGAAGTGCATTTACATTTTCCCAAAGCTTTTCGCGAAGCTCGGGCATCGTGCGCAACATATCCAAACGTTTTAAAGCTCCGATTACCAATTGCATTTGAAGCGACTTGGCAAACATTTGCGAACGCAGGTTGTATTTTAAGTAATCTATAATTTCTTTATCGGCCGCGATAAAAGCTCCGGTACTTGCCATAGACTTGGCAAAAGTTGCGAAGTATACGTCAATTTTATCCTGTATACCCTGCTCCTCACCTGCTCCGGCTCCGGTTTTACCCAAAGTACCAAAACCGTGTGCATCGTCTACAAACAAACGGAAGTTATACTTATCTTTTAAGGCACAAATTTCTTTAAGACGGCCTTGCTCCCCACGCATACCAAAAACACCCTCAGAGATCAATAGAATACCTCCTCCGGTTTGTTCGGCAAGCTTGGTTGCACGCTGTAAGTTTTTCTCGATACTGTCGATATCGTTATGCTTGTAGGTAAAACGTTTACCCATATGCAAACGCACCCCGTCAATGATACAGGCGTGTGCATCTACGTCATAAACAATAATATCATCTTTAGATACCAGAGCGTCTACAGTAGACACCATACCCTGATAACCAAAATTCAATAAATAGGCTGCCTCCTTATTTACAAAAGCGGCAAGTTCTTTTTGAAGTTGCTCGTGTAATGAGGTATGACCACTCATCATACGGGCACCCATCGGGTAAGCAGATCCCCACTCTGCAGCTGCTTCGGCATCTACTTTACGCACCTCAGGATGGTTTGCAAGCCCCAGGTAATCATTAATGCTCCAGGTAATCACATCTTTTCCCTGAAACTTCATGCGGTTTGAAATAGGCCCTTCCAGTTTAGGAAATACAAAATAACCTTCTGCCTGTTCTGCCCATTTTCCTAAGGGACCTTTGTCTTTGTAAATTTTGTCAAATAAATCTTTCATACATCAATTTTCAACCAAAAGCATCTCAGCTCTTGTCATTCATTCTTGTTAACCTATTTTTGGGTTCTTTGTTTATTTTCGGAGGCGCTTACTTCACAAATTCTATCTTTTCTGCGCTGATCTCGTTTTCGGTATCAAAAAATCCTTGTTCGTTCATCCAGTCATCGCTATAGATTTTGCTCATATAGCTTCGGCCATGATCCGGAAAAATAATCACCACTTTTGAATGTTTATCAAATTCCCCGCTTTCAGCAAGCTGCAGGGTTCCCTGTACCGCCGCACCACTGGTGTAGCCTACAAACAAACCTTCAGTCTTGGCGATGCGACGTGCCGTATGAGCACTGTCTTCATCTGATACTTTTTCAAAATAATCAATCACGTCAAAATCGGTCGCAGTAGGAATGAGGTTTTTACCTAAACCTTCTATGCGGTACGGATAGATTTCGTTTTGATCAAATTGCTGGGTTTCGTGGTATTTTTTAAGCACACTTCCGTAAGCGTCAATGCCTAAAATACGAATATTGGGATTTTTCTCTTTTAAATAGCGTGCGGTTCCCGAGATGGTTCCTCCCGTACCGCTACAGGCAACTAAATGCGTAATTTGTCCTTCGGTCTGTTTCCAGATCTCGGGGCCTGAAGAAACATAGTGTGCTTCTGCATTGAGTTGATTAAAATACTGATTGATATAGACGGAACCTTCGTGCTCCTGATGCAGGCGCTTAGCTACCTGATAGTACGATCTTGGATCGTCTGCACTTACATTTGCCGGACAAACATAAACCTTGGCTCCCATCGCACGTAAAGCATCAATTTTATCTTTAGAAGATTTTGAGCTTACTGCCAGTATGCATTTGTAGCCTTTTATGATGCTGACCATTGCAATACTGAAGCCGGTGTTTCCTGAAGTCGTTTCAATTATGGTATCGCCCGGTTTTAAGATTCCTTTTCGCTCTGCGTCTTCAATGATATAGAGAGCAATACGATCTTTTGAGGAATTACCGGGATTAAAGGCCTCTACTTTAGCAAAATAGGTGCCGGGTAAGTCTTTGGTAATTCGGTTAAGTCGTACTAAGGGAGTGTTACCCACCAGCTCAAGGACATCATTGTAAACATTTAGGTGTTCTCTCATAGAAGAATTATCGTTTCGAGTACGCTATTCCTGCGGTTCCTAAAACCATCGTTTAAAACCTTGCAAATTTACGGGAAATTTTTGGATTTACTTGGATTTTCCCGCTAAATCCATTAAAAAGGCATAATCCTTTGCTGTCTCTTTTAAGGCTTCAAAACGTCCTGAAGCCCCGCCATGACCTGCATCCATATTGGTTTCAAAAAAGATTTTAGTCTCTGCCAGATTGTTTTCGCGCAGCCTGGCAACCCACTTCGCAGGCTCCCAATACTGCACCTGACTGTCGTGATAACCCGTAGTGACCAAAATATTGGGATATTCCCTTGGCGTTACCTGATCGTAAGGCGAATAGGATTTCATATACTCATAATATTCCGGATCATTGGGATTGCCCCACTCATCATACTCTGATGTCGTAAGCGGAATGCTGTCATCAAGCATTGTAGTCACCACATCTACAAAAGGTACCGAAGCGATTACGCCTTTATACAAATGCGGCGCCATATTGATAATCGCCCCCATCAGCAAGCCCCCGGCAGACCCACCGTATGCAAAGAGATTTGATGACGAAGTATAACCGGTTTCAATCAGAAATTGCGAACAGGCAATAAAATCAGTAAAAGTATTGCGTTTTTTAAGCAGCTTGCCGTCTTCATACCAGGTTCTGCCCAGGTATTCACTGCCGCGTACGTGAGCAATGGCAAAAACAAAACCGGCATCCAGCAAACTGAGTCGTGAGGAAGAAAACGAAGGGTCTGTCGTAATCCCATAACTGCTGTAGGCGTATTGCAACAGCGGATTGCTTCCGTCAAGACTGATGCCCTTGCGATAGACAATCGATATGGGAATCTTCACCCCATCATCGGCAGTTGCCCAAAGCCTGCGCGACTCGTAATTGGCTTTGTCAAATTTCCCACCTAAAACCTCAGCTTCCTTTAATACTTCTTTCGCTTTGGTCACCATATTAAATGAAATCACCGAAGCAGGAGTGTCTAGAGCATTAAAAGCATATCTAAGGTAAATGGTATCAAAATCGGGGTTGATGCCCGTATACGCGGTATAGGTCTCGCTGTCAAAATCCAGATAATAATCATCCTTGCCATCCCAACGTTTGATATTGATCTGATTTAAACCTTCGCGACGCTCTTCGACCACCAAGAATTCTTCAAAAATCTCGATATCTTCAAGCAAAGTATCTTCGCGATGCGGAATGACCTCTACCCAGTTTTCTTTCGCCGTAGCGGAAACAGGAGTCTTAACCAGCTTAAAGTTGGTTGCACCGTCTGCATTGGTCACCAAATAGAAATAATCTTCAAAATGCGAAATCCCGTATTCGAGTCCGCGGGTACGTTCCTGAACGATTTCGAAATCAAAATCCGGCCCGTTAGCCCGGGTGTAGCGGTATTCGGAAGTCAGCGTACTTGAGGCACCAATAAAGATAAATTCGCGTGACTTACTTTTAAAAATACCTACATCAAAGGTCTCGTCAAGCTCTTCATAAACCAGAATATCATCGGCTACCGAAGTCCCCAGCGTATGTCTGTAAATCTGATTACTGCGCAGGGTTTGCGGGTCTTTCCGCGTGTAAAAGAAAGTCTTATTATCGCCTGCCCAGATCGCGCGACCCGTAGTATTTTCAATCTTTTCGGGATACAGCTCACCGGTTTTCAGATCTTTTACCTGAATCGTGTACTGCCGTCTGCTCACGGTATCTGTGCCAAAAGCGGCCAGTTCATTATTTTCAGAAACCGAATATCCTGCCTGTTTAAAGTAGGAGAATCCCAAAGCCATCTCATTGTTGTCAAACATGATTTCTTCGGGCGCAAGCATCGTATCCTTACGACGGCAATACAGCGGGTAGTTTTTCCCCATTTCAAAACGGGTATAATACCAGTAACCGTTGTATTTAAAAGGTACGCTCTCATCATCCTCCTTGATGCGGGCTTTCATCTCCTCAAACAACTGCTGTTGCAAAGGTTTGGTATGGGCCGTCATCTGCTCGTAATAGGCGTTTTCAGCCTCTAAATAAGCCAGCACATCAGGATGATCGCGCTCGTTCATCCAGTAGTAGTCATCGGTGCGCACGTCGCCGTGCATTTCCAGTTTGTAGGGCTTCTTTAAAGCGATAGGCGGAGTAAGTGTCGTATTCAAAATAGGGTTTTGATCAAATCATTTAAGGCTGCAAAAATACGGGTTATCTTATTAAACTTGACTAAAATCGAAGGCAGATCCCTGCTCAAAATTGTACTTTTGTGCTTCAATTCTAAAATCACGATTATGTTTGGAGATATGATGGGTATGATGGGCAAAATCAAAGAAGCCCAGCAAAAGGCCGAAGACACCAAAAAACGTCTGAAAACGGTTTATATTGATGAAAAAAGCAGCGACGGCTTGCTTGAAGTAAGCGTTAGCGTTGCCGGTGCAGTGAAAAAAATAAACATCAAGGATGAACTGCTGGAAGACAAAGAACAACTGGAAGATTATCTGATCCTTACGCTTAACAAAGCCCTAAGCCGCGCAAAGGCAAGCTATGAGCAGGAACTGGCTGCGGTAGCCAAGGCTGGTATGCCGGACATCCCGGGTCTTGATATGTTTAAATAGAATTTTGTGTTACAGACACTTGTACATTACAGCTTACATTTTTTAATGCCCGGGTTAATCGCCTGTGTATTTTTTCGCAAAAACTGGAAAAAAGCCTGGATCATTATGGTTCTGACCATGCTTGTTGACCTCGATCATTTGCTGGCCGATCCCATTTTTGACCCCAACCGCTGCAGCATTGGCTTTCATCCGCTACATTCCTACTGGGCAATTGGAGCCTATTGCGCCATGTTTTTTATCCCTCAGGCACGGATCGTTGCGGTAGGACTCCTCTTTCATATGCTTACCGATTATATCGATTGCCTTTGGTGATTTTAAAACATGCTCCTATGCTCAAAAGCCAACATCACATCGCCATTATTTGCTCTGATTATGAAGCATCTAAAGCTTTTTATACCGAAGTTCTCGGACTTAGCATTCTTGCGGAAACTTTTCGCGAAGCGCGAAACTCCTACAAATTAGACCTCGCGCTTAACGGAACGTATCTAATCGAATTGTTTTCGCTTCCCAATCCGCCTGCACGCCCGTCTCGACCTGAAGCCTGCGGACTGAGGCATCTGGCTTTTGCCGTGAGTGATTTGGAAGCCATGATTGCGCATTTAAATGAAAAAGGCGTCACTACCGAAGCCATACGCACAGACGATCTTACCGGCAAACGCTTTACCTTTTTTGCAGACCCGGACGGTCTTCCACTTGAACTTTACGAAATCTAAACTACCGAAGATACTTCTGCCTTAAAAAGGCTGCTCAGGTGTTCATACGATTTTAATCGTGCCTGATGCTCGTAGATGTGAGAGATCGCGATAATCTCATCAACCTGCGTCTGCTCCTTAAACCGCTCCAAACCGGCAGCCACTGTTTGCGGCGAACCTATAAAACTGTAGCGCATCATATGCTCTATTTGTGCCTGTTCGTGAGGCAGCCACTCCCCTTCCATACTATCAACCGGCGGCGCAAGCGGTTTACGCGTATTGCGGATAACACCCAGCATAAAGCGTTTGGCACTGGTCGCAAGGCGTTGGGCTTCGGCGTCAGTTTCTGCAACAATCACATTTACACAAGCCATCGTATAGGGTTTTTCAAGCTGTTCGGAAGGCTGAAAATGCTGATGGTACAGGTGCAGGGCTTCGTGCAACTGTGCGGGTGCAAAATGACTGGCAAAGGCATAAGGCAAACCTTTTTTACCCGCCAATTGCGCACTAAAGGTGCTTGAGCCCAACAGATACAACGGGATATCAAGGCCCTCACCGGGAATTGCCCGTACTGCGCCGGTGCTGTTTTCTTCTGAAAGATAGAGCTGCAGCTCCTCTATATTATTTGGAAAATCCTGTACGGTTTCCTGCTGATACCGTCTTAAGGCCATTGCCGTTCGTTGATCTGTACCCGGCGCACGACCCAGTCCCAGATCAATTCGGCCAGGAAAAAGGGTTGCCAGGGTTCCAAACTGTTCTGCCACTATTAAAGGTGCATGATTGGGAAGCATTACCCCACCAGAACCAACGCGAATACGGCTCGTGTGTTCTGCAATATGAGAAATAAGCAGAACCGGCGAAGCGCTGGCCAGACTTTCCATATTATGATGTTCAGATATCCAAAAGCGTTTGTAACCCAAACGCTCGGTATGTTGCGCCAGATCAAGACTGCGATCTATAGCTTCTCTGCGGGTAGCTCCCTCAGTTACAGGAACTAAGTCTAAAACTGAAAATGAAGTATTCTTTAAACTGGAATGTTGCATAGTAAACTAGTCTGTAAAACACGGCTCACCTTACACCTGCAACACAGGGCATTTTTAAAAATTATTTTGCCAAAACTTAGGCAGACACTGGCGACCTGCCTAACTTTACCGCTTAAAATCTTTACTATGAAAGCCTTGATTCTTTTGTTTGCCGTATTTCTTTTCGGAAGCTGCAATCAAACAAAAAAAACAGATTCTGATGCATTTCCGGTGCAGACGGGCTGTTACGGCTTTTCAGAAAACGGAACCAAAATCACCTTTCAGATCACACGGGTTGACCCGTTGGTTCAGGGCACTTTAATTTATGACTGGGCCGAAAAAGACCGCAACTCGGGAGGCTTTAACGGAAGCTTTGAAAATGGCATTATCATAGGCACGTATACCTTTGTTTCTGAAGGTATGCAATCTAGCCGGGAAGTTGCCTTTAAGGTTGAAGATGCTAATCTGATTGAAGGTCATGGCGAACTGCAATCAGCCGGAAAAATGACAACCTTTGTCAATACCGAAACCCTCGTTTTTGACGAGCGCTTTAAACTAAAGCTCGGCGCCTGCAAAAACTAAGATAAATACCCCTCTGGGCATGGCGTCTGACATCACATTTATGCCCGAATTTTGTTACCATTTACTTTTTTTATCCCTTAATCGATATTGTACTTAAGTCGCTTCGGATATCGTATTTTTTAGGTACTTTTAGAAAACTAAATCGTTTAAGAAAGCAGCTATGAAGAAAAAGCGACCATCCCTACGGGATATTGCCGAAGTATTAAATGTGTCTACTACAACAGTTTCTTTCGTCCTAAACGGAAAGGGTGAAGAAAAAAAAATCTCCAAACAACTCATCGAGCGTGTTGAAAATTATCTGAAAGAGATAGATTACAAACCCAACCTGATTGCACGGAGTTTACGCACGGGTAACAGCCACATTATCGTTTTTATGGTTGAAGATGTGAGCAATCATTTCTTTTCTAAGGTAGGGCGCATCATTGAAGACATATCCTACAAACACGATTACCGGGTTTTATTTTGCAGTACCGAAAACGATGCAAAACGTACACGTGAGCATATAGAAGTATTTAAAGAACGGCAGGTAGACGGGTTTATCATTGTACCTCCACCGGGTATTAAGGAAGCGGTCGAAGATCTGCAGCAAAATGGCACTCCTGTGGTGCTTTTTGACCGTAAAATAGAAGGTATTGAGATCGACTCTGTCCTGCTCAATAATTATGAAGGATCCCGCAATGCCACCTTACACCTCATTGAACAGGGGTTTAAAAATATTGCTTTCATCACGATAGATCTCAATCAAAATCAAATGCTAGACCGCTTAGCCGGTTACCGGGCTACCGTAAAAGAGGCAGGTCTTACCGAATACATCCTCACCTTGCCGTATGATCCCGATCGCGCATCAGATTCACGTAAAAAAATTCAGGAATTTATAGCAGCCCATCCACAACTCGACTCTATATTTTTTGCCACAAACTACCTGTCGCAAAGCGGTTTGAAAACCCTGCATCAGATCGATTCGAATCTGGTAAGCAACCTGGGAATCATCAGTTTTGATGATAGTTATTTCTTTGAAATGTACGCCCCTACCATATCGGCCTATGCACAACCTATTGAACTTATGGCTAAAGAGCTTATGCGCCTTATGCTAGACCGTATTCAGAAAAAAAATGAGGCTCTTAATGTTGAGGAAGTTAACCTGGATGGTGAACTCATAATCAGAGAATCTTCGCTTAAAAAATATACCCGCCTTTAAGGACGGGTATATTTTTATATAAATGCTCTTATACAACCTAATTACGGCCAAAAAGCATTCTTTTCTTTTCCTCATAAATTGCGTTCAAATTGCGGGTAAATTGATCGAGTTCATTTGAAACCGTCTGTATATACTCGCTGTATCCCTGCAATTTTGCTTCGGTAAGCGTGTTGCGCTCCATCCCGATCACATTAGAAAGCCCCAGCAAATTGGTAACCGGGCTTCGCAGAATATGAGAGATGTCAAAACTTATCTGCTCCATCGCCTTTTGATACTCTAATTGCTGCGTTATATTCTGAATTGTACCATACCATACCGGCCCGTTACGATCTTTCTGAGCACTGGCTTTGGCTAAATACCACTGTAAACCGTTTACCGGATGTTCTATTCGAAATTCGAGTACAAAAGGTTTTTGACAAATCGCTGCTTTAGCCAGTGTACGCTTTAGCATCCTCTTATCTGAAGCATAAATCACGTCAAGAAACAACTGCGGATTTTTCGCCAGCGATTCAGCCGAGAGGTTTTCGCCCAATTGATCTACACCTTTGCTTATAAAGTTAAGGTTGAAATGCTGACGGCTCAGTTGAAACTTGAGCAACACTCCCGGAGCGTCGTCTGTGAGATTTTTAAGAACCTGAGCGCTATCGTCAAGCGCATTTTTTTGATTCAGGATTATTTTACGGGTGTTTAAATAATCCATAGCCTTTTCGGCAAGTAACTTCAATGCCTTTACCTTTTCGGGAGCCAAATCGCCGGGGATGGTATCTATTACGCAAAGCGCACCTAAAACATAGCCCTTTTCAGATAAGAGCGGAGCACCGGCATAAAAGCGAATGTTGGGATTTTCAACCACCAGCGGGCTGCATTTAAAACGCTCATCGGTAGTGGCATCATTAATAATCATAACCTCATCGTGATTCCCGAAGGTATGCTGACAAAAAGATCCCATACGGTCTGTCTGTGTCATATCGGTACCATGTTTAGCCTTAAACCAATTGCGGTCTTTGTCTACAAGACTAATGATACCAACGGGTTTCTCACAAATTACTGATGCCAGATACGCAATGTCGTCGAGTTCCTTTTCGGGGGGAGTGTCGAGAACTTTGTAATCAAAAAGTTCTTTCAAACGTAAAGATTCTAACATAAGCAGGGATTTAAGTTGATTTGTATGATCTAAAATAATTTTTTTCAGCAAAAAAACAACACTCTTTAATCCTAAATTTAATCTTTCATTTATACTATTTTACTTACAAATTTCATTTCAGCTTTAAAAAAAGCGATAAATGAATTGCTTTTAAAGTTAAAACTTATGATTTCGAGTATTGACCACTCTGTGTATTGAATAAAAAAACCCGGCCTTAGCCGGGTCTATAGTTTTATGTGTTTGTCTGGTGTATTAAATCACACCAAGTGCTTTACCTACTTTGGTAAAAGCTGCAATGGCTTTTGTGATATGCTCATCTTCGTGAGCTGCAGAAAGCTGCACGCGAATACGCGCTTTTTCTTTAGGCACAACGGGATAAAAGAACGCGATTACATAAATACCTTCATCTAGTAATCTGGCTGCAAACTCCTGCGCCAGTTTAGCATCATACAACATAATCGGAACGATAGGATGTTCTCCCGGGATAATATCAAAACCGGCTTCGGTCATTTCGCTTCTAAAACGTTTCGCATTGTTCTGCACTTTGGCAATTAAGTCACCGGAAGCGCTTATCATATCTAATGCCTTAATAGAAGCACCTGCTATAGCCGGAGCTAATGTATTTGAAAACAGATACGGTCTTGATTTTTGACGCAACATAGCTACAATTTCTTTGCGAGCTGCGGTAAAACCGCCCGAGGCACCGCCAAGGGCTTTCCCATAAGTACCCGTAATGATATCAACACGACCCATTACTTTATTATACTCATGAGTTCCTTTACCGCTCTCACCAATAAATCCTGTGGCATGACAGTCGTCTACCATTACCATAGCGTCATATTTTTCGGCCAGATCACAAATTTTGTCGAGTTGTGCAATCGTACCATCCATAGAGAATACTCCGTCTGTAACGATCAATCGTCTGCGGGCCCCCGAAGCTTTCTTCAGTTCTTCCTCTAAAGCCGCCATATCATTGTTTTTGTAACGATGGCGTTGCGCCTTACAAAGTCTTATACCGTCTATGATGCTGGCATGATTCAATTCATCTGAAATGATCGCATCTTCTGCGGTAAGAATGGGCTCAAAAAGTCCGCCATTGGCGTCAAAGGCAGCTGCATATAAAATGCAGTCTTCCATCCCTAAAAACTCGGCAGTTTTACGCTCCAGTTCTTTGTGAATATCCTGCGTTCCACAAATAAAGCGTACCGATGACATCCCATAGCCATGGCTTTTTATCGTATCTATACTGGCTTCAATAATATCGGGGTGTGAAGAAAGCCCGAGGTAATTATTTGCACAAAAATTGAGCACCTCGCTACCTTGCTGCGTATTTATAGCTGCACTTTGTGGCGTGGTGATAATGCGCTCCTCCTTGTAAAGACCGGCTTCGCGTATTTCTTCTAATTCGTTTTGTATTTCTGATCGTACTGATGTAAACATGAATTCTTTTTTTAAGCGTGCATTAACGCATTAGTTCTCTTTTTTTGTTCCAGACGGTAGAGCATTTCTTCGGTCATGCGCTCTAAATCATATTCCGGCTCCCAGCCCCAGTCCATCCGGGCGGCTGTATCATCTAAAGCGATAGGCCAGCTTTCGGCAATCTGCTGTCTGAAATCGGGCTTGTAAGTCACCTCAAAATCGGGATTGTGTTTTTGTATTTCTTCAGCAATCATTTCGGGCGAAAAGCTAATACCCTGAATATTATAACCCACCCGTCTGATGGAACGTCTGGGAGCTTCCATCATTCTTAAAGTTGCATTGATGGCATCTTCCATATACAACATAGGCAATTGCGTATCAGGCTTCAGATAGCATTCAAAATTCTCATGATTTACGGCTTTGTGAAAAATAGCAACCGCATAATCTGTAGTACCGCCTCCGGGCATCGCCTCGTGACTGATCAATCCCGGATAGCGCAGGCATCGCACATCCATCCCGTAACGGCTGTTGTAATAACTTGCCCAGTTTTCGCCCGCTACTTTACTAATGCCGTAAACGGTAGTTGGATTTAAAGGAAAGTCATTTGAAGTACTGCCGCTGCGCGAATCAGGACCAAATACGGCTATCGAACTCGGGAAAAATATTTTTCTAATGCCGTTAAGCCGTGCAGCTTCAAGGACATTAAAAAGGGTTGAATTATTTAAATCCCAGGTTTTAAGAGGCTCCTGCTCCCCTTTTGCCGATAAAATAGCTGCGAGATGGTAAATTTCGGTCACCTGATGTTCTCTGATAACCGCATCAATCGCTTCAAAATCGGTAGCGTCAAGGGTTTGGGTAGCACAGCCAAAGTTGTCCTGTACCTTTAAATCTGTAGCGATTACCGCTTCGGCGCCGTAATGATAAATAAGCGCCTGAGTGAGGGCGGTCCCCAACTGACCGAATGCCCCTGTAATAAGAATTTTTTGTGCTTTCATAACCTCTATTTTCACTATAAAATTACCAAACACAGCTGTCTTTCAAGTTAAATTACTGCTAATCTCTAATAATTAAGTATTTTTAACTGTGATTAATAGGTTTTAAAGATTTTTATTTTAAAAGCCGAAAACCAGAACCCCTTTACCAGTAAATTTTGCTGCTTATGGAAGTACTTGATGAAACCGATCTAAAAATTTTGCGCATTTTACAGGAAGATGCCAAAAAGACCACCAAAGAAATCGCAGAACAACTGCATCTCACCGCATCCCCGGTGTATGAGCGCATCAGAAGGCTTGAGAAAAAAGGCTACATCAAGAGCTACGTAGCCCTGCTCGATAAAAAAATGCTAAACCGCCCGGTGACCGCGATTTGCATGGTATCGCTACGCTATCATAACGAGGGCTTTATCGACACCTTTGAGCAGCAAATTAAAGAACTTGTGGAAGTGCAGGAATGTTATCATATGGCGGGTAAAGTAGACTTCTTCCTCAAGATTCATCTGGAAAGTCTGGATATGTACCACGAGTTTGTACGTTCAAAATTATCTCGTATCGCCAATATTGGGGTTTTGGAAAGTTATTTTGTACTAAAGGAAATCTACAATACCACGGCGATAGATATTTAATTTTTATTCCTGTATGCCCCGCTTTTTTCCTTTATCGGGGGGTAGAAAATCTTATCTAAAACATCAATCTACCGAAGCATCCCATTTTTATACCTATTTAAAATGCAGCCAGTACTTTAGCCTTAACAAATTCAAAAATTATGGTTCTGCGATCACTGTTTGATAAAAAAGAAAGGCTTCGGCTCTCTCCACGGGAAATTATTATTCACTGCTTGTTTTTTATACTGGGACTGGGTTACCTCTTTTATTTCTTTCCAGAATGGTATGTTAATCGCTATCACATTTTTGCGCCTTTCATCCTTGCAAGTATAGATGTTTTAACTTTTTATCTGTTTTTTGGAGTTCTTTCATTACTTAAAAAAAGAAAGTTACTAGCCGTCCCATTTCTGTTTATAGTTGCTGGTTTATTTCTCTACTATTCCAGTGCGGTTAATGCTGCCCGGATGATGCATACTGTATTTAAAGTTGATGAGGCTCCCTTATTCTTTAACAAAACCTGGATTTTAGCTACACTACCCCGCTTACTTGTGGTACTGGGTGCATCTCTGCTGCATTTTGGACTACTCCGATGGAAAATTATTACGAAGGGATTTCAGAAGTATATCAATCTTGAGTTCACTCTTAATTTCATTGCTGTATTGATATTTTTAGCCTTCCAACTACCTACTAATTTTGATCGTACCTTTTTTGAGGCCTTAACTGTACTCCTTTTCTTTATTGCTCTATTTTATACTGGAGTATTTGGACTATCAGTATTTCTTTTTAAGCAAAAAAAATATGCCAAGTCCATTTTATTCTTAATGCTGTGCTATTTTATTTACAACGCAACTATTTTACTAATGCTTTACCTGCGGGATGAAGTTCCACCTAAAGAATTTAATCTTTATTCTGATTTCCTTATACCGATTTCAAAAGCATTCCTGATATGTATAGCGCTAAGTTTAACTTATGGAGGTATTCGCCATCTAGTTATCAGCCGCTTTAAAAAAACGAAAGAAGCACTTGGCAAATCTACTTCTGAACTATTACTATTAAAATCCCAGGTTAATCCGCACTTTTTGTTTAATACCTTAAATACGCTTTATGCAACCGCGCTTGAAGAAGACGCTACTGTCACGGCCAGCGCTACAGCAAAACTGGCAAATCTGGTGCGCTATATGCAGCAGGATATGCAGCAGGAATTTATTCCATTGGAGCGGGAAGCAGGTTATGTTTCAGATTATGTAAACATTCAAAAACTGCGCATTGCCTCTCCACTGGAGGTCAATACTTCCCTTGATAATTTAGAAGGAGTACAAATCAGTCCGGGATTGTTGATTCCCTTTGTGGAAAATGCTTTTAAATATGGCATTGACCCAGATAAAATCTCTAGTATCGATATAGACCTTAGGGTTGAAAACAAACGCATTCATTTTTGCTGTAAAAATAGCTTCAACCCACAACAAACCACCTACTACCGCGAAAAAGGTTTTGGGATAGGCATACAAAACACCCGCGAGCGCCTGGAGCTTATCTACCCCAACCGGTATGAGCTTAAGATCGAAAAAACCGAAAACCTGTTTAAAGTAAACCTATACATCAACACCTTATGATACGTGCCATAGCCATAGACGATGAGCCCAAAGCCCTAAGCATTATACGGCATCACGCAGCAAAAACGTCCGCATTAGAATTGGTCAAAGCCTTTAATGATCCCATTCAGGCCCTACATTTCCTGAACACCCATGAAATTGACCTGATCTTTTTGGACATTAATATGCCAAAACTATCCGGCTTTGATTTGTTGAGCCAGCTTGACCGCCAGCCACTGGTTGTTATTACTTCGGCCTATGCCGAATATGGAGTGAAGAGCTACACCTTTGAAGTTGTAGATTACCTCTTAAAGCCTTTTGAACTCGAACAATTTGCCCGTGCTATTGATAAAGCCCTTGCCCGCCACACCCTCACCAGTGGGCACAAAAGCATTCTGCTTAGGGATGGGTATGATCAGGTGCTGGTACAAACGGCTGAAATAAACTACATCAAAAGCGACGGCAATTACCTGGATGTATTTATGGAAACCAAAAAACTGAGTCCTCGAATGACTTTTACAGAGCTCTTAAACCTGCTGCCGGAAGCGCATTTTGCACGCGTGCACAACTCCTATGTAGTAAACCTGAACAAAGTACAAAAACTGCAAACCGGAGCGCTCCAGCTGGGCGAACATACCATCCCGGTGAGTAACTCATATAAATCTCTTGTAGAAGCAAAACTTAAATCCTAACCCGTTATGATTTCAATTCTAAAACGTTCAAAACCTTTATTCTTAGGGACCTTTCTAGTGCTCCTTAGTGTCATAACCAGTTGTGATTTTAAGCCCGAAGGCTATCAAATTTATACCGGCAAGGAGCCTGTATTGAATCTAAATATTACAGATTATAAAAATCAGGTATTACATTTAGAAAAAATGCGCATTGGTAAATCTAATTATAGACATTCTTATTCAATTCCTCTGAATAAAATGGATTTGACCCCACCCGAGTATTTGATGTTTTATGAAGGTGAACTGCTTAAAATCTATACCACCAGAGATAACGATGATAATCCTTTTTTAGATTTACCAAAGCCTGATACCCTCGGGGTTTTAAAACTCGTGGATTATAATGGTTTAAACATTGAAGGGAACCTCAGTAACGGATTAGGACCTAAAAACATTGTTCAATCTTCTGACGATAGAAAAATCATAAATTATGTATCCCAATTAGAAGTTTTTGAAGAAAGAATAAGGCTATCTGATACAGATTTTAATTACGAGAATTTGAAGAAAGAATATGAAGATATAAATACATACATTCAAAATTCCATTGACAATTTATATTATGTGCCGCTCTTTATCACCTATTTGGAACTTGCAGCGAGTGCAGATTTAATCAGTCAGGATGTTTTTATAGATAAGTGCTCGTGTAGTTATAATCCTGATGAATTTACCGGAAAACGCTTAGTTAATCTTTATTATGGTAAATTAATAGACCTTCCTTTCTTCTCACCGGGTCATGAACTGAAGTCCTATGAAATAACTGATGATTACGTAGATACTATCTTAAAGAATGATTCCGATAAGATCAAAATTATTATTAACGATTCTAATGATGAGAATGAAAAATTGCAACTGCTACGTATCAAGTCTAATATTGAAGAAAATTATTCCAACGAGGTTTCCCTATTAACAATACCGTATGGGAAAAACATTATACAAGTTGGGAATATTTACCACAACTCTGAATACTACAAGCTTTTACAGGATAATAAACGCGCAAAATTTTACCCCAAAACTAAACCTTTAACCACCATCATTATTGACAAGGACAACACCGTCCTATTGAATACTATGGCAGATGATGATCTGGAACTCAAAGTTGAAAGTATTCTGGAATACTTAGAAAAACAAGACGTTGTTGAAGATTAAAAAATCCAATTTAAAATTAATAATCGGGCTATTTTCGTCATTGTCGTATTTTAGCTTTCAAAAAAATTGAATGAATAATTACGCTCAACGATTTAAAAACCTTTCCGATAAAGAACTTGTACGCATTGTCACGGTAGAAGTTCATAAATACGAGCCGGAAGCGGTTAAAGCTGCTGAAGCCGAGCTTTCCAAACGCGGCATAGGCAAACTCAAAATGGCCGAACTTGTCAAAGAAGTGGCACAGGAAAATACCGCGGTACAGGAAATTCATGATTATGTGAGCAGTTCAACGATGCGCTTTACCAATTTTTGTATCGATTTTGTAGTCTACATTGTTTTGGTACTGGCAGGAAGTCTGGCTCTTGATTCGGTTTTTGTAACCACAGAAAGTGATTTGATTTTAGGCATCGGTTACTTTATGATGTTTGTGATTTTTATGGCTTATTACGGCCTAAGTGAATTCTATTTTCAGAAAACAGCAGGAAAGTATGTTACCAAAACTATTGTGGTGACTAAAGAGGGGGCAAAACCCGATGCTACAACCATCATCATTCGCACGCTTTGCAGGCTTATTCCTTTTGACCGGCTTTCATTTTTGATCACCAAAAATGGCTTGCACGATCGCTTTTCAAACACAACCGTCATTCGGGAGAAGGATTAAAACAACACTAAAAATATCTCGATTCGGATAAAATATTTTCTACCCAAGTAGATTATCGTATTGGATTTTTAGCCTAATTTCGCCGGCCTTAAAAACCCTTGTATGCAAAAGAAGCAACTCATTCAGGAACTCCACAACCGACTAAATGCACGGCTTACCCAATTGAAGGAAACCCGCGACGGATTAATAGAATCCCGTGAAAGCGAGGGTGGTAAGAGCAGTGCAGGGGATAAATATGAAACGGGTGTTGAGATGATTCAACAGGAAATGGAGCGTACTCAGGGGCAAATAGATCAGACCGAACGTCAAAAAGAGGCTTTAAACCGCGTGAGTCTAAGTCCAAATTCAATAATTGGAGAAGGCAGCCTCGTTTTAACCGATAAAGCTTCTTACTTCATAGGTATTCCTTTTGGCGAACTCAAACTGGAAACCGGAAATGTTTACTGCATCTCCAGCGCTTCACCTATCGGCGAATTGCTAACCGGTAAAAAACAAAATGATCAGGTTCAATTTCGCGATCAAAAGATTACGGTAAAAACTATTTATTAGTCTGCAAAAAAACAGACTCTGCAATCTTTAAGAGTGCATTAGGACAAATAGGTTTTTTAATACTTCCCTTTGTAAGCTTCCCCTAAAACCGAACTGTTTAGAAGTATAATAATTCTTAATTTTAAACAGTATGAGACGCAGTAAATTCACACCTACACAGATTGCAAAAATTTTAAAGGAGTTCGACAACGGTAAGA
>NZ_JAJGMW010000039.1 GCF_020782115.1 Leeuwenhoekiella parthenopeia
CTCTTTGAGAGCTTCTAAAACCACTTTGGTCTTGAACTTGGGTGTGAATTTTCTTCGTGTCATAAAACAGTAAATTTAAAGTTATTTTGGAACTTAAATTACTGTCCTAATTTTTGGGGGATGCTCACACTTTAATATAACGAGTTAAAAGGGTGTTTTCTCGATCTACTTTTTTCTTTTGTTGGATAGTAACATCTCCAAATTTTGTTAGCTTCCAATTACTTCGATCTAATTGTAGGTCCTCAACTATATTTTCTAATACTTCACTCATCTAACTAAGAACTTCAAATAAATTATTCATTGCTTTATTTAATTTATGCCCTTCAATACTCCATTTTTTAAATGCTTCTTTAAATGAAATATCACTATCTGAATTATCTTTCTTTACATAGAAATTGATGTTCATATTACCATCAAAATCAAGAATTTGTTCTGTGGTAGCTACTTTAGCATAATGAGGAATATCAGTAAAATCTAGATATGCCTTATAAATTTTATCAATATGGTCTTTGGTTAAATATGCCAAACCTTTGTTGTCAACTACGTCATCTTTACCATTTATAAATAACACTTTACCTTTTTTTTCTTTTGGCTTATTAGTATTACCTATAAGTATCATAGCCTCCATTGGTGAATTATAAAACAGGTTTGCACCTAAACCGATAACAGCTTCAATTTGATCTTCAGCAATCATTTTACGACGCATTTCTGCCTCCATATCTCTAAATAAAATTCCGTGGGGCCAAAGAATTGCAAAACGTCCGTTTACTTTATCTAGACTTTTATGAATGTGCTGTTGAAAAGCATAATCTGCACAACCCTGTGGCGGCGTACCCCAAAGATTTCTACCATATGGGTCGTTAATAAAACTCTTACGATCCCAGGATTTGATCGAGTAGGGCGGATTAGCCAGAATAACATTAAAGGTTTTAAGTGTATCGTATTCTAAAAAAGCCGGTCTCGCTAAGGTATCACCGCGTACAATACTAAACTCTTCTATGCCGTGCATAAACATATTCATACGCGCAATGGCAGAAGTAATGAGGTTGATTTCTTGCCCGTAGAGTTTTAAACTGCGGTATTCCTTACCCTCGTCACGCAAATGCAACGCACAATTTAGCAGTAATCCGCCCGAGCCGCAAGTGGGGTCGTAGACGCTTTCGCCGGGTTGCGGGTCCATAATAAGCGTCATCAGTTTAACTACAGTACGATTTGTATAAAACTCAGCTGCGGTGTGCCCGCTATCGTCTGCAAACTCTTTGATGAGGTATTCATAGGCATTACCCAATTGATCATCGGGTACATTGGCCAGATTAAGCTTGTGTTGCGAAAAATGCTCTATAAGATTGATGAGGGTTTCGTCGCTGAGTCGGTTTTTATTTGTCCAGCTCGCATCTCCAAAAATACCGTAAAGCATATCTGGGTTTGCGGTTTCAATAGCTCGCATGGCGTCCTGTAACGCGACACCTACATTGGTTGTAGTTTCTCGTACGGTATTCCAATGTGCACCTTTGGGGATTTGAAAGCGGTGATTTTCTTCAAAAGCCGCGTACTCTAAATCACCATCACTCTCTGCTAAAGCGGTTTCAAACTCCTCATCATATACATCACAGATACGCTTATAAAATAGCAAAGGGAAAATATATTGTTTATAATCACCGGCATCTATGGTGCCTCTTAATGCCGTTGCAGCTCCCCATAGGTATTTTTCAAGTTCTTTTTGGGTCATAGTAGAGTTGCTTTAGTATCAGAGATTAGTTTGTCAAAAGCATTATCATTAAAAATGACTTTTTCTTTTTCCTCTGGAGTATAGAAATTAAGATGACCACCAGATGTTAATACATATAAGTTTACATTTTCTAAACTGGCTGCCAGGTCAACGTTTCTATGATGTGCAGCTTTATTGCCATTTGCTCCAGAGAGAACTACGATTTGATACGTTAGTTTTTTAGAAACCTTGATTGAGCCTTTTCCTTCAATGTGAGTTTTATACCATACATCGTTCGATTCCTTTAGCTTATTAATAAAATCATTTTTTGCCACTAAATACTGTTCTAAATCTCTATTCCAACCTAAATCCATTTTTAAATCAAAATAGTGCGTTAGGGTGTCGTTTTTTAAAATAGCTAGATCAGGCTTAAAAAGTTTAGCCCTTTTTTGGGTTATTGTTCTAAAAGAAATTCCCTGATCAACAAAAAACTCAAGCTCTTTAGAATCGAGTTTTTCTGCAATAAATACGCTAAATAAATCTTCTGCTTTGCCCGAGCTAGAATGGCTCATCCCACGTTTTATCTGATAGCCGCCATTACCGTAAATTAAAGATCTTGATTGTTTATATGCTTCTATAATTTTGTCTATGAACTCGTGATTTGTCATTAAATAAATTTCTTCAATATAAATTTAAATTGTTCTTCAGCTTTCTGGCTTTCCTCCCAGGCTTGCTTTAAATCAGCCAAAGCTTCTTCAACACTGGGTAAATTATCTTCGATGATTTTTTCTACATAGAGCGGGATATTAAGATTGAAATCATTTTCTACCAAATCATCCCAGGTTGCTATACTTACATAGTTTTCAACTTCTTTATAGTCCCGATACCAGTTAAAGATTTGATTTACGTGTTCCGCTTCTAAGTAGTTTTGAGCCCGCCCTACACGCACCTGTTCTGATGCATCAATAAACAGGACCTTTTTCTTTTTATCAGCGGGTTTGTTTTGCTTGAAAACCAAAACACAGGCAGCCAGTTGCGTACCGTAAAATATATTAGGACCCAAACCTACTACGGCTTCGAGTAGGTCTTCTTCCAGTAGTTTTTTTCTAATTTTTCCCTCTGAGCCTTTTCTAAATAGGGCACCGTGAGGTAATACCACGGTCATTCTGCCGGTATCGTTCATAGATTTGATCATGTGTTGTACCCAGGCCATGTCTCCATTTCCTTTAGGAGGAACACCGGCTATATTGCGGCCGTAAGGATCTTCAATCCAGTTTTCGGCACCCCAATCTTTTAAGGAAAAAGGAGGATTGGCAATAACACAATCAAAAGTTTTTAAACCATCTGCTTCAAAGAATGCAGGGTTTCTAAGGGTATCACCACGTACGATCTGAAAATCTTCCATCCCGTGAAGAAACATATTCATTCGGGCAATAGAGCTAGAGGTCAAATTCTTTTCCTGACCATAGAGTTTCAAAGTTCTATAATCTTCATTATTTGCTCTTAAATGATCTACACATTCTAGTAACATCCCTCCGGTCCCGCACGCAGGGTCATAAATGCTTTCTCCTTCGTGAGGATCAAGAATTAATCCCAGTAAGTGAACTACAGATCTTGGAGTATAGAACTCACCTGCTTTTTTATTGGTTAAATCAGCAAAGTGTTTGATGAGGTATTCATAAGCCTGGCCTAGTATATCTACATCTACCAGGCTATTAGACAGAGTATACTGTGAGAAGTGTTCAATAAGATCAACAAGGAGACGATCGCCTAACTTGTTTTTATTGCTCCATTGCGCATCACCAAAAATACCGTACAGAAACTGTTGATTGGCCTGCTCAATACCTCTCAAAGCCTTTTCAATAGCTAGCCCCACATTAGTAGTGGTATTGCGAACATCATCCCAATGACAGCCATCTGGAATTTCAAAGCGATGAAATTCGGGTAATGAGGCATATTCAACATCACCATCAGACTCCTCTAGGGCTACACGATATTCTTCGTCATAAACATCAGAGAGGCGTTTAAAAAAGAGTAATGGGAAAATGTAAACTTTGAAATCAGAAGCATCTACCGGACCTTTAAGAATCCAGGCTGCTTTTGAAAGGTATTGTTCAAGTTGGGAAAGGCTTAATTTTTCTTTAGACATGAAGAATTTGACATTTTTTCAAATATAGCGGAATTTGAGATTAACGGATTGATGAATTCCGTAATAGTATTGATTAATGGTATTAGAATTCCTGTCTAAAGCCGGAGACTTTGTTGTAAAATAAAAAATACCCAGTATTAGGTACTTTTAATGAATGATCAGTTAACTACTTTTAACATTCTAAAATGTTAGGTATGAAACAGGTATTAAACTGGGCAATGTTATTTTTTACAGTGAGTGCATTTAGTCAGCATGCGCTTACTTTTAATAGTACAGTAGATTTTGAACCTGATGAAACGGCAATTGAATTGCAGTCAAATAAACTAGTTTCATCGTATTCCTTTAATAAATTAATCTTTGAAGATGTATCGTACCTATTACTTGGCGGTAGTGCCCCAAGTGAGGGGCTTGAGGCAGCTTTTGATGAAAGTAAATCAAATATAGCATTAAGTGGTATAGTTACCTCGAATGATTGGTTTATTCTTTCAGTCAAAGGCGATTTATCTGCAACAGATGAGGGTATTTATTTTATAGATGAACAGAATGGTAGTAAAAAAGCTAAAATTGCATTGAATTTCTACCGGCCATTTTGGGGAAGGCGCTCATATGATTCACCAAGGACAAGTGTTGCATCACAAAGAGCATTTTATACAATTGAAAAGGCAAAACAATATAAAATAGCAGCGCTGTTAAAAGATTATTATTATACAACCTATTTATTAGAAGATGCCGGGATTCCCGTAAAACATATACTCAATGATGAACTTGATCAGTTTTGTGATGATCTTTTAAACAACCATAAGTATTTATTAGACAGAACTCTAATTGATCGTGATTCAATCCTTCTTGATACAAGCTATATTGTAGCTAAAAAACTTAAGGGAGTACCTAAAAACAATGCCTTTAAAGTAACTATTGAAACGAAAGACACTACGGTCGATGTTCCAATTGCTATCTATGATGACCTGACGTATGACATAAATAAAGTAATATCCCTTTATGATAAGACAGTTTCTGCAATGGATTCTATTTCAGAGAAATTAGTATTAGAAGAGCATAAAATAGCACAACCGTATTGGAACAGTAAAAGACTTTTTTATGCTGGTGCATCTCCTTATTATGCCCGTGAAACCATAAAAAACGTATATAAATCTAACGATACTTTAGATTTTGCAGGACAATTTACTGATACGCCTGGTGACTTGTTTGGGATAGAAGGACAATTTGGTTTTTTCTACCAGTCTAAGAAAGGTTTTTTGTTGCCAAGAATTTTTTTTACAAGGTTAACCGTCAATTTGGGAAGAGGTTCAAATTTAGGTGAGTTTGAAAACCGAACCTATAACTTCCCAGCAAGAATCTTAGACACTATTAGTTCTGGTGTTGTATCGACACCTCAGTCTAAAGAGGGAAATTACAATAAAAAAGGTAATGAATACAACTTTGGCTTTTTAAGTGAATTAGGATTGGAAGCATACTATTTCCCCTTTGAACGTTATGGAATTTTTGGTCAAGTTGGATATAGCAATATTAATTTTGACCCCGGCAAAGGAGAAGATGCAGAGTTATACAGTATGCGGCTTGGTTTGCTTATGAACTTAAAAGCGAAAGAGAAGAATTTTGCCACATTACAATTATTTGCAGATCGGTCCGATTTAAGCAAATCTCCAAATGGTAATGATAATAATTTACTATTTGGGTTTAAGGTTGGTGTCCCGTTTAATTTTAAACAAAAGCTATAATGTCAATCCTCAATACTTTTTATTTTTAATAGGTTTTGGGTGGTGGAATATCCTATATAAGGCGACTTTTCTCATTTATCTTTTAAAAACAACCTCACTTCCTCCTCAAACACTTCCAGCGGGGGAGGATGTCCCATTTCGGTGCGGAGGTGGGGGAGGTATTTAAAACCTTTTGATAAACCGTTTAAAATTTGCTAGTAAAGCGTTTTTATTAGTGCTGGAAACACTGAAAAATTCTTTACAATCGTATAAACTGAGATTCAGATTGTCCCGTTCTTTAATAAACCGGGTATTTACCAGTACACTCTGGTTAATTTTCGAGAAATTCTGATCTTCGAGATCCTGAGATAATTGCTCAATAGTTGTAGGGCCTATATTTTCAAAAAGAAGTTCGTCGTTTTTGCCGTATATATTCACGCAATTCTTTTTAGCTCTTTTGCCATCAACGGTTCTAAGTTTTGTGATGTAATAGACTTTATCTGCGGCTATATTGATATGCGTATGTACCCCAAAATTGAGAAATGTATAGTCTCCCGCTTTTGGCAAGTGTCCTGAACCAATAACCTTCTTTTTAAGGATATTCTCAAACTCATGAATATCAAAAGGTTTAGTAAGGTAACCTGCAATATCAATAGCATTTATAACGCGCTTTTCATTGTTTTGTGTTGAGGTAAGAAAAATCACTTTTTTCCCGGAGCCAATTTTTTCAGCTAATTCAAGGCCGTTAAACACAGGCATTTCAAAGTCAACGATAAGTAAATCGTAAGCATCAGGATTTACAGTTTCAGCAGCCTGCTTGGAGCTGCTGTAACTGGAGATATGCTCAAGTTCAAAATCTATAGCAATGGTATCGATTTTAGCTTTTACACGTTCAAGCGTTTTTTGGTCGTCGTCTACAAGTATATATCTAATCATCAATTAACGGGAATAACAAGTTTTGACAGATAAAGATTATGGGTAATGCGCCTGGACTCTAATTCATTTTTGGGATAATAAGTGTCTAAAAGATTTTTAAGTGCATTTAAACCAAATTCACTTTTTCCGGCCGTTTCTTTTTTAGGTGCAGCAATGCGCTCGCAACTGTTTAGAACAGTATAGGTGAGCCTGTTATCAGATGTTACCTCTGCTTCAATGGTTATTTTACTATCATCCCTGTTTAAATCACCATGCTTGAGTGCGTTTTCAATAAACGGGAAGAATAAAGTGGGACGTATTTGAAGTGATTCCAGATCTGGCTGAGGTAGATTAACAGTTAAGTCAACCGCAGTATTAGGCTTGAGATAGTTGATTACCTCAATAAAAAGTTGAATGTGATTAATTTCTTCCTTGATAGGTACTGTATCTCTCTGGATTACCGCTACCGTATAGTCAAGCAACGTAAAAATATCTTTTAAAGCTTTAATGGGTAAAAGGGTTTTAGCCTCTACCTGCAGTTTTTCATTTGAGATTTGAGCTGAATGTATCTCTTCCAGATCTTCGTAAATATGACTAATTACATTTTTTAGAAAGTGTGCTCCCAGACGCGAATTATTGGCATCTACAATTTTAAAACCGGCATATTTTTCAAAAGCGTTACGCTGGTATTCCAGATTGAATTCGCGTTTTTTCAATTCCTCTTCTTTTTCGTGCAGCCTTTTAGAGAATTGGTCTTTTTGCTCCCTGAGTTTGTTTTGTAGGTTTTGTTTTTCGGCCTTTAAAACTTCAAACTCTCCCAGTATTCTTTCTTGTTTTTCAACGGTTTCCTGAGTTGTATGAAAATCCTTTTCGAGTTTCCTCAATTTTTTGCGATAGGATCTTTTTCGGTAAAGATTATACAGGTTTCGAATGAAAAATAATAGGAGTAAGAAAACTAAAATAGTTACAAATACATGAAGCATTTCGTTTTCCTCGAGGGCTTGTTGAAGACTTGAACGGTATTGGTACATCTGGGGATTAAGGCTTGTAGTGTTTTTGCGATTTCACAAAAACCTTCTATAAAATCCCAAATATAACCGCTTTGTCACAAATGGTAAAATAGGATAATCGATAAGTCTAGTTTTGGTATCAGAAAGGAAGAATAGTTCTTCCTAATTCATATAAATTTTTAAAGTTATGGGAAAATCAAATCCAATGTCTAAAGCTGCTGCGGCACGCATTAATTCAGCAACAGCTAAGAGTAGCAAATCTGGTAATGTCTCTAGTAATAGTTTTGCCGCGCGGGCAAGTTCTGCTGCTGCAAAAAATAGCAAAAAATAAAAAGGATATATTATGAGTACAAGAGATAATAATTTATTAAATCATCCTGATGATGTGAATCACGGTAACCAGTTAAACCCTGACCACGAAGAATACCATCATTCGAGAGAAAATAATTGATTTATTGATAACCCATCTAGAACCGGATGGGTTATTTAATTATTCTCTTTTTTTAAAAAAAACAACCCAATTTCCTCCTCAAACACGTCCAGCGGGGTACGATGGCCCATTTCGGCGCGGAGGTGTAGTTGGTAATCAAAACCGGCTTTAAGTTGGTCACCTAAAAAGCTTAGCGTATCAGCCGGGTCTACGACGGTATCTTTTTCGCCCAAAACCACCTGTCCAAATCCTGAAGTTTGTGTTTTAAACGTCGGTATATTTTGAGGCACTGAGCGTTTGACCAGGGCAGGATTAAAGAGTAATACCGGTTTATCAAAAGCCCGTCCCAGGTGAAAGGCTGCAAAACCACCCATACTGCTTCCCATCACATAGTCTATGGGTTGGGATTTATAGGTCTCATATATCTGCTGCACCGCATCAGGATTGTGGTGATAATCCAGATCAGGCGCCAGTACGCTGCCGTATTGTTCCAATACCGCTTTTTTAGAATCACTGAGTTTACTTTCGAGTCCGTGGAGGTAGAGTATGGTCATACGGTATGTTATTGGGTAATTAAATGTACAGAAACTTTTTGCCGTATTTGGTTTGTGGTTTTCTGTTTTCCGTTTGTGGTTTTCTGTTGCTTGATTTCCAATTTCTATTTTTCACCTCTAACCTAGAATCTGCAACCTAAATCAGATGGGATTTCTCGTCGCTTTGGGCTCCTTCGAAATGACTGGAAACTGCCGATTGAGACTGCTTACTGAACCCTGAGTGATGCGACCCTGGAGCATAGTATTGAAGGGTCTACTTCTCACTATCCCTCCGTTTACTGTTTGTGGTTTTCTGTTTTCCGCTTTCAACTTTTCACCTCTTACCACTCACCTCTGACTTTTAACCATTAACAATTAACAATTAACCATTCACTTCCCCTTCCGTTTACCGTTTTATGCTTAGTCAACTAGTAACTACTAATTCTTATTTTCTACTTTCCGATTTCTACTTTACATACCGTTTACTGTTTTTTTAAGAGAGAAATAATTTATGTCTCTTAGGAATGTTAATAAAATCTTAAATTCCATCTTGTCAAAACCCGTTTTCATACTCTCTTCATACTCTATCCTAGGCTTTGCTATGCCTTTGAGTAGGCTTTGCTATACTCGATGCCCCCTCCTAAATTAGCTATACAGATTTATTAATAAATCCTATTATAGCTATACAAAGCTACTTTTATAGGATTAAGCCTTTTAAAAGTTGGTTTAAGCCATGTGCTGTTAGACTCTTAGGCTGCGATAAGACCATCCAAAAGTCCGGATTCTGCTATATGTTCCTCCGTCCACTCCATTATGAATCAACACTCACCCACTAAAAGTGTGGCAAAGTGTGGTTGCAGTGTGGGTTCACTGTGGACTCAGTGTGGAGTTACCTTATATTATCTGAGGAGTTAAATGGCTTTAATCAACTTTTAAAGCATCACCAGGCGTTCCTTATACCGGTCTATCGCTTATATGGTATCAAGAAGTCTTGCTGATTAGAATGTGCGTTACTGAAAAGGATTCTCGATAAACCGTTCTCGGCCTCAAGCCTCGTCCGGCACTCGAACTGACAGTTCTCGATACATTTGCTTTCGGCTTAAGGCCTCCATCAAAGACTTGCTTCAGGAGGGTGGGAGGTGTTTAGATTAATTAGAGGCCTATTTGAAATGTAAAATCAGGGTACGCGATACCATCGCGCACGAACAGGGGTAAGGAGGCAAGTGGCAGGAGGTGAGAAGTAGGAATTAAGAGGTAAGAAATCGGTTTAAAGTTCAGCGTGTGGAGTCGGTTTCAAGGTTTAAAATTGAAAATTCAAAATAACTCTTAACTCAGCATGCTGCATTCCGAATTAGTGGGCCGTTTTCAGAATGGAGCATTAGGAGTCAAGAGGGCTGTGCTTTGCAAAATAAAGCTGTGAGTACAAATCACAAGTTATATAGGTCCCTAGTCAATTTAAAATGAGCTCCCTTCTCTTCGGGAGAAGGGCGGGGGATGAGGAAAAGCCTCCCCTGGGGAGGTTTGGAGGGATTTTGAGCGTTCAGAATTTAATGGTGTACGCTGACTATGGTTTAGATTAATCCAATACTTATAATATAAACTGAAGGTACGCGATACAATCGTGCACGAACCGGGGGAAAACCTTGCTGGCAGCAGTTACCCCAAGCTATATGTATTGACGGCGTGCGTTTTTTATTTATTAGTTTTTTTTATCAAATCCCTAAAGTTGTCAGATACTTTTATTCGGTCATTTGCGTCCATCGGTATAAAGGGTATTGAGTAAACCTTATCGGTCAAGATCTCAACCGTCAGCATTTCTAATCCTCCGTCTGAACCAATGGCATAATATCCAGGAATATTTTCCTCAACATTATATTCTTCATTCCATTCGTCTAACTTGTCATTTGGCCATATTTCGAAATCCCATTCCTGCTCATGCATTGTTACACGAATGTTTCTAATGTCTTTTAAATGGGTTTTTATGTACTCTTTAGAGGTCATTTTCTTTAAATGCAATCCAGCGGTTTGGTTATGATTTCGGCGGGGAATCGTCCGCGGGACTATTCCGAAGAGAAATCAAGATTGATTTTTTATTTTACTTTTCGGTTATGCACTGTCGCCACGCTGAAATAGCCGTGTACACGATATAGTCGCGCACGAACCGGGGATTTTTTGATGCAATATTTTAAATTCTTCGAATGTCATTTTAAGCTTGCAGGTAAGGTCTCGTATAAAAACTGTGCGAGCGGGCGAGCGTAATTGTCCCCAGGACAATAAGCTAAGCAAGCCAGCACGAACTTTTGATTCAAAACTGATTTAAGCATTGTTTTTATAAGGTGTTGTAAAACGTTTTTAATTTTTTGTGAGTGAGTATGCTAAAAGGCTCTATAAATCATCACTAAACCTCCCAAAACTAAAATGAGAATTCCGATATATTGACTTGGTTGGGTGGACAACTGAACAAAAGATTTATCCTTTTTGTACTTTTTTGTCTTCTCTGACTGATATACCAACCAAAGTGAACCTAAAATAACTAGGCAGAGTCCGATAATAACATTTATCCAATCCATAAAGTTTAATTTTTATTTTCCGGATTTAGGCTATTTAAATACTTTATTCAGTTTAAGTGAAATGTTTTACAAAAATTGTATAAACGTAAAAATGTACTGTTCTAGCTTTTTTAGATACCCTTGCACAAGAACCATGGGATTAGATGAGCAGGTATCTATTAAAACTTCAAAAGTTGGTATACCTCCACTTGAAGCGCTTTACTGCTTTCGTATAAGGAATACGGAGTTAGATTTATTTGTTCTCCGGCAATTTTAAATCCTGATGTAACTCCATAAACATCTCTCCGGGATCTACGTCTATCGCCAGGGCGATGAGGTAAAGTTCTTCAGCTCTTAGATGTGTTTTTTCCTGATTCGAAAGTTCACTTAAGCGGGTTTTGTTGATACCTGTCTTGCGTGCAACTTCTGATCTGTTTATTGATTTTTTTGAAAAGTATAGGCCTAGAGCTGTCATTATTTTTTTCTCTTTTTAAGTACATAAAGTTAGTTTTTCGGATAAATAATTCCTTTTTTCGAAACATTGAGTAGGTTTTTTATCTTATTTGAAGTACATTTATTCCGAAAATCGGAACATATTGCATTTATATAAGAATTTAAAAAAGCTATTTTATGAATACCCAACTCCAACTTCCGCCCCAATTCGCGCTTCGGGATGCGCTTAACCCGTTAACCGAGGCTCTGCTTAAACAGACCGGGATAAAGGCACTATACCTTACTGAAGTCCATCAATCGCCCCGGGCCCTTTACAATCTGCTGATTGTGGTACAGGATACCGCAGCATTACATGATTTACGGAAACAGTTGCCTGCATTACAGGTGCAGTTTCCCGGGTTTCTGCTGCAAGGCTATACGGTAAAACAGGTACGAACGGGTTTGCAGGGAGGAGCCCTGTATTTTTTACGGTTTTACCGGTTTGGGGAGCTTATCTATACCGCAGGGCCGCAGCCGGAACGGGATGCTAGCCCGGAAGCCCAATTGGATGCATTACGAGTAAAGGCCGCTAAGCTGCTGGATCGTGATACAGCAAGGATCTGTGCTTTTTTTGATACGGCCGCAGCCTTATTTGAGCAGGAGCAGTATCCTGCTGCGGTACTGGCACTTGCGGAAGTTTTAAAAGCCTGTCTTAACCTGAGCAGCAGACTTTTTACTGGGGAGGAGCGAGCCTATACTTCGATGGAGGCTCAGGTAGCAGCCTTAAGCCGTTATTTGCCGCAATTGCGGGTACTATTTCCCAAACGCGAAGCTAACGAAAGCGAGCCGACCCGTCTGGAATGGCTGGATGCCTGGGCCACCGAAGGTTTTGATCCTGATGAAACGCTGGACCGGCACAGCTGCTATCAGGTGCAGATCGCGATGGAGCGGGTATTTGGTCTGGTTGATGCCGCAGCGCGGCAGCTGCTGGGTGCATGTGAGTCGCATCATACACTTGTTGTAGCCCAGCCTGAAGACCGGCCTCAGGGAGCAGACCGGGATACCCCCTTACAGGGCGGGTTGCAGGAAGCGCTTCTCTTTTTGCAGCAAACCTACCGGGTGCATTCGGCCTACCTGGTCTTTGGGGAGAAGTACAGCCGGTTGCGGCAAGCCAACTTGTTTGCGCAGCAGGAGGTACGCGAGCATCAGAGTCATGCTGTTGTAGTGCTTATAACCTATAAAGCCGTCGGGGTGAGTCCGTCTCAACTCACCGACCGGGTGTATAACCATACCGGTAGGCGTATACGCATCCGTTTTATTTTGGAGACCTTTAAGCAGGCCTATAAGGCGCTTGATTTTGGCAGTAATTTTCTGCAACGGGTGATCGGGGAAGGGAAGCTGCTTTATGAAGAAGATGAACAGTTGCGGAAGTTTTTAAAAACCGGTTGTTTTTACTATCCTGATAAATTCCGCAAGCTTAAAAAGTACTGGGACATCCGCCTCAACCGCGCTCAGTATTTAGTAGAAATCACCCGCATTCTGGATACGCACGAAGATGAGTTGGTACAACTACACCTGTATCATGAGGCTTTTGTACAAACCTGCCTGGGGTTGATCCGTTTGTTTTGGGAGTACAGTCCGGCTTATACCTCCTTAACCTACCTCTTAGATCTGTGTCGGACTTTTACAGGTTTTCCTCAGGAATTGCTGGAGACTACTTCCTTTAAAGCCCGTCGCCGTCTGTATTTGATCACCCACGCCCAGCAGCATTTGCGGTACGGTACCTTTTGTAAGGTTAGTTATGACGATTGTAACGATAGCTATCACCTGTGTATCCGTTTTATCGAACAGGCGGAAGCCATGGCGGAGGAGCGCTTGCTGGTTTTAAGAAGGAAGACGTATCAGCGGGATTAATTGTTTTATTGCTATTATTATTTTTATTGCTATTGGGGTAAAATGGAACGATCGTATTTTTGCCCTAAGGGGCAAAACCGCAGTAAGTCCCTAAATTTTCTCCAAGACTTCGAAAATTTTTAACGGGAACTTCCTGCTATACTGAAGAAAAAGAAGACCAAAGAATAAATTCTTAGTTCTAATTTTAAAAACGGCCTACTTTTTACATCTGTAGTAAAACAAGCAAACGCCGCAGGGGTGGGAGTGGAGGATGGCCTAGCGCAGCGGTTTGCCATCCGCACGATAAGGAGTTTGCGTAGTTTTCAAGGATGTAAAAATAAGCCTTGATCTTTTGTTTCTTTTGTATCAAGACAAAAGAAAGGAAACAAGCATAAAAGTTAGAACCTCTCTTTTGTAATTCGGAACCCGTAAGTCTTGTTATATGAATTGGCAAAGCTCTGGAATTATACAAAATCGAGGGAGGCAATGCTATTTTTAGTTCAGGTCTAAGGGACGGTCTACGAGAATGTAAAGTAAAATTTAATGTGAGCGGAACGTTGCAGGCGGTTCTGTTTGAGGCCGCGATAGCGGACGAGTTAAGCGCATGCAGTGCAGTGAACGATAAATTTAGATATCGTCTTGTGAGCCTTGATCTTTTGTTTCTTTTGCATCAAGGCAAAAGAAAGGGAACATACATAGAAGTAAAGAACTTTAATTTTAAATTGGCTAAGTTTCTATGGATTGTTTTGTTCATTTTCTTTAGCTGGCTGTCGCTTATTGGTTTTGGAGCTCGTGAACCTCGTGCCTCGCTTTGCTTCTCCAAAGAAATCCTTCGATTGCGCTCAGGGTGACTGGCTTGAAGTGACATCATTTAACCTGGAGCTCCCAGCTCGTGTGTGAGAAGTGAAAGATAAAAAATTGAAAATACGAACTACAAAATCAGTAAGCAGTTGCAGCAGGCAGGTTGCAGCAGGCGGAAGGAAGATTAAGGATTGATGCGTTTGGATGTTGAACAGAAATCATGAAAAAAATCCATACCGTGCTATAAATTGAACGACCAGTTCATGGACTTTGACAACTGATGACTAAGTGTTTTTAATTGGTTTTCTTAACTTTAGATGTCCCCTTCCTAATCAGCCTGATCTATGAAACTTCTTTTTTTCGGTAAAGGTATACCAGGCATTTTGCTTCTTCTGATTCTGGGAGGTGTAACGTCTGTTTCCGGTCAGGTAAATACCTTAAGCTATGCGGAAAAGATCTACCTGCAAACCGATGCCGAGGTGTATACTGCTGGCAGTCAGATCTGGTTTAAAGCAGTGGTCTTAGCAGGCCCCTTGCACAGGCCTTCAAACCTGAGTGGCGTCTTGCACATTGATTTGATCAGTCCGTCTGAAGAGATTGTGGTATCGCAGCTTATACGCCTCAATCAGGGTATTGGCTCCGGTACGATTAATCTGGAAAATTCGCTTGCACAGGGGACCTACTTATTAAGAGCCTATACGCAATGGAATCAGAATTTTGATACAGACTTTATCTTTGAAAAACGACTGCCTGTATTTACAGCCGATGCGCAAGCCGTCTCAAAAGTTGATGCTCCCGGGATTACCCAAACCGATGCAGCGGGTTCCCGCAATTTGAGGGTTTTATTAGATCCACTTGCGGTTGACAGTTTACACCTTGGAAAGCTTGCGGTTAGGTTAGCTCTGGATGGAAAGCAGGATACCCTGACTGTACGAAAAAAAGAAGGCGACTTTTATGTGCTTGACTATCCCCTGACTGCAGACAGCGATGTGCTGAGTATCAATTACCAAACGGATACCGGCAAGGAACACTTTCAAACCCTGGTACTTGATACGACCGGTATTGATGTGCAGTTTTTTCCGGAAGGTGGAGATTTTATCGCAGGAATTCCGTCTCAGGTAGGGTTTAAAGCGCTGGGGTACGATGGTTTGGGAAGAAAGGTTTCGGGCAGCATCGTAGATGAAAACGGAAAAGAACTCGTCCGTTTTAAAAGTAATGTTCTGGGTATGGGGAGTTTTAGACTGCCCTCGCTGAGCGATACGCTATCGTATTACGCCCGGATAGATCGTGGTCAGGCTTCCGCCTTAAAAATAGCCTTGCCCCGGGTAAAGGATAAAGGTACTACATTGGTTTTACGTGATCTGGGAACCAGCCTGCAGGTCAATGTTCTGTCTACAGCTTTAAAAAATGATACGGTTGTCATACAGCTCAGCAGCCGGGGGCATCTGCTTTATAAACTGCAGGAACCGATGCAGGAAGGCATACTGCCCGTGATTTTTCCTAAAACCAAACTTCCCTTCGGTATCGTGGCCGTTTCCCTGCACGATAAACAGGGAGCTACTATGTCCCGGCGTCTTTATTTCAATGAGAATCAACAGGAGATGCTCAAACTGGACGTTGATCTACCCAAAAAGGAATATACCCCCCGGGAGGCCGTGCGTGTAAAGCTGGAGGTTAAAGATGCCCGGTCCAGGCCCCAGCTGGCAAACGCCTCTATACTCGTGACCGATGCTTCGCAGTTGGGCGAAACCGTGAACTACCGGGAGAACATCCTGTCTTATTTCTTGATACAGTCTGAATTGCGGGGTAATATCGAAAAGCCTGGTTTTTACGTTCAAAACGATTCGCTCCATACCGAAGCGCTTGACGATTTGCTGCTCACTCAGGGTTGGGTGAGCTATAAATACGATACGATAACTACAATACGTAAATTTCAACCGGAGCCTGTGTTGCTTCTGGAAGGTACGGTAAGTGCCCCCTTAAACAAAAACAAACGGCGCGAGGGGGTAAAGCTGGCGTTGATGAGCTTTGATGAAGAGCTGTTTATTCAGGAACAGGTTTCTGACAGCCTGGGGCGATTCCGGTTTACTATCGATGCCTTATCCGGGGGCTATCAGAATCTGCTGATTCAGACTTCAACCGAAAACGGAACCAATAAAGACTACACCCTGTTTTTAACCCCGCATAAAAAACCGGATGTTAACCTGCGGCAAGAGGCGCAATTGGCACTAACCGATACCACAGCAGTCTTGGCTGCGCGGCAAAAGACCCAACAACAGGCGGTACTGCGTGAAGCCATGCCTTTTGGTGATGAAGATATAGCCCTTGATGAAGTTTTGGTAAACAGTTATAAAATGACTCCCAAGCGTCAGGTGGTAGCCGATGAATACGGCATGCCAGATCGGGTGATAGATGGCAAGGCGATTCAGGCCAAAGAAAAAAAGTGGTCGTATGGTCTCTACAGTGTGTTGCTCTTTAATTTCCCGGATAAAATACGCATTGTACGAAAAGGAGGAATGCTTAAAGCTGAGGTGAGTCTTTCAGATACGACTTTGGTGCTGGTAGATGGTCAGCCGGTTCTGGGGTATAATTACGATTTGATACCCAACTTGCCGGTAAGTGAGATTGAAAGTTTTGAGATTATTGAAATGGCCAAAAACTTTAGCAGTCTGTATCTGGAGGCTTATCCCAACGCGAGTCCGCTGGAAGCCCCTCCCTGGGGTCACGTTATTGCGATTTACACTTATGGCGGCAACGGTTTGTTTGCGGCAGAGCGTCCTAAAGGAATTATCAAACAGCGGGTACAGGTCTTTACAGAACCCGAAGCATTTTATACTCCTAAATATGAAACCCGGCAGGATCTGAATCGGAGCGAACCCGATCTGCGGAGTACGCTCTACTGGGATCCCGAATTGCCTATAGGCGACACGGGTAAGGCTGAGGTGAGCTTTTACAATCCTGATAATACGGGTACTATGCTTATGCTGATTGAAGCGGTGTCTGCAAATGGAGATTTGGGTTATAAAATGCTTCAATATGAAATTAAGAAACCGGGTGAATCTGATTATAAATAGGAGGTAGGAGTGCTGAGGTGAATAAACTCCTTTATTGCAGAATAGATGAAACGTATGCAGTTCTTTTTTATGGGGCTTTGATTGCTTTTGGGCAATCACCGCGCTGTCGCTACTCGCTTTTTTCACTTCGCTGCGGTCGTAAAAAAGAGCTCACACATGCCGCTCCATCGCTAAGCCGGTTTAAGTTAAGGCCATTTTTCAGGGTTTGTGTGCACGTTTCAGTCTTGATTTTTGCTCATTAGCGCTTTGCTTGCGTTGCTTTAAATCGACTTTGATTGCAGTCCTCCTTATAAATGGTGTGTTTAAAGTATGCGGCCTCTGCATTTCAACGCAATTTTACGGGAATTCGGGATGATTTGTTGGTTTTTAAGTTTTTTGTTTTAGGAGTAATTAGGGGTAGAGTGCAGGGTTTTTAGAAAACTTTAAAAAAACTTTTGGTTGTAAGTGATTGGCATTTAGGCTTTGGTAAAAAATATTTCAAAAAGTGGGATAAAGCTGTTGCGGGGTTAGATAATCGTTCTATATTTGCGCCTCCAAAATCGGATATAAAAATCGGTTTTACGTTCATCTAAAGGCTTTAAAAAATAAACTTAAAAAAAAAGTTTGTTAGTAAGGGGAAAAGGGTAGTATCTTTGCCCTCCGCTTTTTCGGCAACGAAGGCGGTGAAGTTCTTAAAAAATGCGGTTCTAACGAGGTTTAA